>NZ_JBEZXY010000014.1:0-188843 GCF_040638245.1 Streptomyces sp. NPDC026659
CCGATGCTCCGCATCGACTCCCTCCTCCGCCTTGCGATGCACGGCACCAGACGCCGCTCCCTGATCCGGCCTGATCGACGAGACACCCCCTAGGCGGACAGGGAGGCGGCCACCGTGGCGCCCAGTTCCCAGCACGCCTCCGTGTCGGTCTTCGCGGGGGTGCCGGTGACGGTCACGGTCTCGGCGACGCGGCGCCAGCCCAGGCCGGTGGTGATGGCGTCGAGGCCGCGCAGGGCGCCGGTCACGTCACTGCCGCCGTGGACCCAGCTGCCGAAGGGGCGGCCCCGGGTCGCGTCCAGGCAGGGGTAGTAGATCTGGTCGAAGAAATGCTTGAGGGCGCCCGACATGTAGCCGAGGTTCGCGGGGGTGCCGACGAGGTAGCCGTCGGCCTCCAGCACGTCGGAGGCGGTGGCGGCGAGGGCGGCCCGGCGTACCACGCGGACGCCCTCGATCTCGGGGGTCTCCGCGCCCGAGACCACGGCCTCGAAGAGTTCCTGGCAGTTCGGCGAGGGGGTGTGGTGGACGATCAGCAAGGTAGGCACGCCTGGCAGCGTGCCCTGCGGACACCGGGGGCCGCAAATGGTGTCGTTGTGGCGCACCGGCCGGGATGCGACGATGCCGGGCAGCTGAACGGGATACGGGAGGAGCCGTCTTGGCCGAGGACGAACAGCGGGCACCGGCAGCCGTGGTGTTCGACGCGCTGGGTCTCGCCTACGAGGAGGCGTTCGCCGCCTCCGCACCCCACCTCGCCTCGCTGGGCTGGCTGGTGGAGCGGCTGAAGCCGGGCAGCCGGGTGCTGGACGTGGGCAGCGGGACGGGACGGCCGACCGCGCGGGTCCTGGTGGACGCGGGGCACACGGTGCTCGGCGTCGATGTCTCGCCGGTGATGGTCGAGTTGGCCGCGCGCCAGGTGCCCGAGGCGGAGTTCCGGCTCGCGGACGTCCGTGAACTGCCGCTCGGCGAGGGGTCGTTCGACGCGGTGTGCGCGTACTTCTCGCTGCTCCAGATGACGCGCGCCGAACAGGTCGCCGTCGTCGGCAAGTTGGCCGCCGCACTGCGGCCGGGCGGGCTCGCCGTGCTGGCGACGGTGCCGGTCGACGTGGAGGGCGTGGACGTGACGTTCATGGGGCAGCCGGTGCGGGTGACGAGCTTCGCGGCGGCGGACTTCGCCCGGCTGGCGGCGGACGCGGGGCTGTCGGTGCTGGCGGAGGAGAACGTGCTGTTCACTCCGGCGCATCCGGACGGCGGGCCCGAGCCGCAGTTGTTCCTGTACTGCCGACGGAAGGCGGGCTGAGACGACGACAGCGGCGGTGCGGGGCTCGTCGCCCTCGCACCGCCGCTGTCCTGTCGCTACGGCTGTTCGTTCCGGGTCAGTAGCGCAGGCGCCGGGCCCGCAGGAACATCACCAGGCCGGAGAGGGCCAGGAGGACGCCGATCGCGGCGGGCCAGAGCTGTGCGCCGGTCTCCGCGAGGCTGCCGCCGGACGTCTGCGGCTCGGTGCCGGTGGCGGGCGGAGGCGTGGTGGTCTGCGGAACGACGGCCGCGCCCGTGCTGTCGGTGGCCGAGACGGAGGGGTTGGCCCCGGCGGTCTCGGTGGCCTGTGCGGTGGGGGCGGTGGTGCCGGCGGGGACGGTGGTGCGGTCCGCCTTCGGGGCCTGGGCCGGCCGGGTCGCGCCGGGCTCGGCGGGGTCGTCCTGCTTGACTCCGCTGCCGCGACCGTCGTTCTTGGTGCCGCCGGTCGGGGTGACGGTCGCGTCGGTCCTCGGCGCCTCGGCGGGGCTGCTCGCGGTGGCGGTGTCGTCGGGGTTGCCGCCCTCGGACGGCGCGGCGGTGCCCTTGTCGTCGCCGTTCTGGCCGCCGCCGTTCTGGCCGCCCTCGTTCTTGCCGCCGTCGCCCGGGTTGTCGCCGTTGCCGTCGCCGCCCGGGTTCGCCGTGGCGCCGCCGTCGTCACCGCCGTTGTTGTTGCCGTTGTCGCCGCCGTTGTTGCCGCCGCCGTCACCGCGCGGGCCGCACGTGCGGCCGGAGTTGATGCAGTCGACCATCTCGTTCATCAGGCCGTCGTCGAAGACGTTGATGAAGTCGCCGTGGTCGGTGACGGGCTTGTGCTGCTGCTCAGGGAAGGAGTCCACCGCGAACAACGGCACCGTCTTCCCACCGTCGTTCAGGCTCGGCGCGTCCACGTCGTAGACGATCCGCTGCACCAGCTGCGGGATGGGCTCGAAGCCCGCGGCGCAGGCGCCGTCCTGGCCCGCGAAGGCCACGTGCGTACGGTGGTTGGCGCTGTCGGTGTTGCGGCCGTCCCAGCAGCTCTGGAAGCGGAAGGTGCGCACCACGTCCGAACCGGACGGGCAGATCGGGTACTTGTCATTCAGCTGCCGGTCCTCGAACCCGGTGCAGCTCCAGGACGCGTTGGCGTTGGCGGGGCCGTTGACGAAGGACTTGGCGTCGCCGGTGATGATGCGCAGCAGCCGCGGCATGGCGGTGACCTTGCCGCGCGGGTTGCCCTCGAAGGTGATCGTGACCTGCTTGGGCGTGACGATCTCGCCCGCGTTGCCCTCGGTTCCGCCGCCCGGGGCGCCCGCGTCCTTCTCCTGCTTGCCGTTCTGCAGACGCAGCACCGGCCAGTAGTACGTGGACTTGTCGCCCTGGTCCACGCAGGAGGTGGCGGCCTTGGCGAGGTCGTCGTCGCTGGCGAAGGCGGTGTTGGACTGGTTGCCGACGTAGTCGTGGAAGTGGTGGGCGCCGTTGGAGACGCCGGGGGCCACGATGACGTTGTCGGAGTTGCGCAGGCCGTTCTCGTTGACGCCGCACTCGGAGGTGAAGGTGCCGCCGGAGGCGTCCGAACCCTTGGCCGGGTCGGGCACGTTGGGCTGTACGGAGTTGATGTCGACGTAGTCCGCCGCGACGGGTCCGTTGCCGCCCTGGCCCGGGGCGGGGGCCTGGCCGTTGTCGGCGGGGGCCTGTGTGGCGGCGGGAGGCGTGCTCTCGGCCGAGGCACTGTCACCAGGGGCGCTCTCGGCGGGGCGCATGGTGCAGGCGGCGAGCGCGTCGAGACCCTCGGGGCGGTTCCCGGCCCGGCCGATGGCGTCGGCCACGCGGTCCAGGGTCGCCTTCCGCTTGTCCTTCAGCGGGTTCATGATCGGGCCGTCTGCGGCGACCGGGTCCTGCCGTATCTCCGGTGCCGCCTGCTGGAGTTGCTGGTAGGCGGCGGCGATCTGCTGGTCCAGCTGGGCGAGTTCGCGGTCCACGTCGGCGCGGGCCGCCTCCGGCACCTGCGTCAACTGGGTGCCCACGTCGGGGCAGTCGATCGTGGCCATGCCGGCGGCCTTGACCTGTCCGGTCGCCTCCGCGCCCTGCCCGCCCCAGCCGCCTTCGGAGGCCGAGGCGTAGACGTTCGCCACGACGAGGCCACCGCCGCCGAGCATCAGGGCCATGGCGGCGAAGGTCACACGTCGTGCGCCGGTCGGGCGTCTGCGCCTGTTGGGTTCCAAGGTCGTTCCCCTGCGTGTCGTGGTCGGTCGGGGCGTGCTCGGTCCGGGGCATGAGGTGCCCCGGACCCCATACGCGGGGTGACGCAGATGTGTTCAACGACATCAGGGATTCAGGCCGAACTCATAAGAAAAACCGGCCACATGACGGGTGACGCCCTACAGGCGTGACGCGTTCGGCGCGTTCAGGGGGCGCAGGACCGGGCCTGTCACGGGCGTACTCCATTTCCCGCTCGAACGCTGCTGTGAACATCACAAATACGTATCGGACATTCCACCCGTCGACCTTCACACGAGTGACACAAGTTGGCTAGGTTGACGCCAAGGCCGCCCGGCTCCCCACCCCGAGAGCCCTCCGCGGCGCCCGGAGCGGGGGCTCGACCGACTCGCGGGCGCGCCGGCCCGATTGCCCCGCGGGGCGAGGAAGGAGCGCGTCTCGCATGGCATCGGAGAACCCCGAAGAGGTGCGGCAGCGGATCGACTCCCTCTACGCCCGGGCCGAGAACGACACCGGAAACTTCAACGCGACCCGCGCGATGGCGGCCGCCACCCGCAGGGGTGTGCCGCTGGCCAAGCAGCGGGGCGGCGGTTCCGACCCGGCCCTGGACGCCCTCGCCCAGCAGTGGTTCGACGTGGCCCGCGCCAAGCTGGGCCCGACGGTCCCCGCCGCGCTGCCGCCGGACCGGATGCCGGAGATCGCCCCGGGCGGCCGTACCGACTACGCCGCCGAACTCACCGCCCCCTCCGCGCCCGCGCTCGGCGCCGGGCCCTCCGGGCAGCGCGCGGCGGCGGAACTGATGGGCGGCGGCGGCCCCGCGGCGGCTCTCCCAGGTGCGCGGCCTCCGGCGGCGCTGGAGGCCGGACCGGGTCCCGCTCAACCTCAACTCCCGCCCACACAAGCCGCTTTCCCCGCCCCGACCCCGCCGGGCTACGCCGGGCCGGGCATGACCGAGACGAGCGGTCTGATCCCGCTTCCGGCCATGACGGCGGGACCGCCGGAGCCGATGGGGTACGGCGCGCCCGCCGCCGGTGCCGCGCTCGCCGCGCCGCCCGCCGGTCCCGCCCCGGCCGTCGCCCAGGAGACGGCGGTGCGCGCGTCCAGCGGGCTGCCCGCCTCGCCGACCGGCACGGAGGCCAAGGCGGAGTACCAGGACAAGCTCGCCTCCGCCAACCAGCTCCTCACCCGGCACCCCGTACCGCCGACGACCCCCTCCGCGCAGCCCGCGCAGCCGCCCGTCCAGCCCGCACAGCCGCCGGCCCAGGCCGCGCCGTCTCCGGCCCAGGCCCAGCCCATGGGCCAGGCTCAGCCCATGGGTCAGCAGCAGGCCGGGGGCCCGTCGCAGGCCACGGGTCAGTGGCAGCAGCCCCAGCAGTGGGCGGCGACGCCTCCGGCCGCCGCGCCGCTCACCGACACCGGTGCCGGTACCTGGGCCGCCTACGCGGCCTACGCGGCCATCCCGGACGCGGTGACGGACACGGGGTCGCTCGCGTACTTCCCGCCGACTTCGCCGACTCCGTCACCTGCGGCGGCTCCCGGCGGTACGGGGACGTTCCCCGGCGGGGACGCCGGTGCGTTCCAGGCGGCAAGTACGGGCGGCTTCCCGGCGGTTGACCCGGGGATGCTCCAGGCCGGTGGCACGGGCGCGTTCCCGGTCGTCGACCCGGCGATGGCCCAGGCGGGGAACACGGGGACTTTCCCGGGGGCCGCCACGGGTGCTCCTGCTCCGCAAGCGACAAACACGGGATCGTTCCCGGGAGTCGGCGCCGCGATGCCCCAGCAGGGCGGCACCGGCACCTACCCGATGGCCGACACGGGCTCCATGCAGGCCGCAAACGCGGTGGCTTTCGCGGGAGTTGGCACTGCCCCGCCCCAGCAGGGCGCCCCCGGGGCATACCCGGCAGCGGACACCGGCTCGATGCAGGCCGCGAGCACGGGAGCCTTTCCGGGGGTCGACCCCGGGATGCTCCAGCAGGGCAACGCGGGTGCGTACCCGGCGGCCGGAACCGCCGCTCCCCAGGCGGGAAACACGGGTTCGTTCCCGGGAGTTGGCGCCGCGATGCCCCAGCAGGGCGGCGGCATGGGGGCGTACCCGACGGCCGACACCGGCTCGTTCCAGGCGGTAAACGCGGGTGTCGCCAAGGCAGTTGACCCGGGGATGCTCCAGGCCGATGGCACGGGCGCGTACCCGGCCGTCGACCCGGCGATGGCGCAGGCGGGGGCACCGGGCCAGTTCCCGGCCGCCGACCCGAGCGCGTTCCCCACCACCGCCCCGGGGATGCAGCAGGCCGGTGGCACGGGCGCGTACCCGACCGTCGATCCGGCAATGGCGCAGGCGGAGGCACCGGGTCAGTTCCCGGCCGTCGATCCAGCGATGCTCCAGGCGGGAGCCACCGGCACGTACCAGGCGCCGAATACCGGTGCGATGCCTGTGGTCGACCCGGCCATGGCGCAGCCGGGCACCCCCGGGACAGCCCCGACCGCACCCGCCGCCGCGTACCAGACGGGCTCGTTCACGTTCCCGCCCGCCCAGGCTCAGGCCACTCCCCCTCAGGCCGCGCCGCAGCCCCAGACCACTCCCCCTCAGTTCGCGCCCCAGCCCCAGCAGCCCCCCGCCGCCCCCATGCCCCCGGCAGCCGCCGCACCCCCCGCCTACCCCCAGCAGCCCCCGGCCGCCGCTCCCGCTCCGCCGGCCCCAACGACCCCGCCCCAGCAAGCCGTCCCCACTCCCCCGCCCGCCCAGGCCACCGGCAGCTTCCCCCTCGCCGCCCCCATCGCGCCCGCCGCCAGCGAGTCCGCGCACGCGGTCCGTGCCGCCAAGGCCATCGAGTTCGCGCGGGCGCAGCTCGGGAGGCCGTGCGTCTGGGGGGCGACCGGGCCGGACTCGTACGACTGCTCCAGCCTCACCCAGGGCGCGTGGCGGGCGGCCGGGGTCGCGCTGCCGCGTACCGCGGCCGAGCAGGCGCTCGGGGGCAGCTCCGTCACCCTGGCCGCGATCCAGCCCGGCGACCTCGTCCTGTTCTTCGAGGACGACCGGCACGTGGGCCTCTACGTCGGCAACGGCACGATGATCCACGCCCCGGGCCCCGGCGCACTCATCCGCGAGGAGTCGATCTACGGCGCGGGAGAGGCCGCGATCCACCGCGTGATCCGCCCCGCATGATCCGCCGCGCATGACCGACCGGTCCCGCGCGGCCGGGAGCAGCGGAAACCTCTCGGCCGCGAGCACTCGGCCACACATGGGGTCAGACACCACATCTGGCCCCATAACCCGACCTATCGCCCCATAAGACAGCCTTATGAGTCCATAGATCGGACCCGCGTACTAACTTAGGGCTGCCTTAGCTTAGGCTTCCTGATCGAGTCGCCTGTCCACGCTCGAAGGGAACCTGATCATGCCGCGCCCCCTGCGGGTAGCCATCGTCGGAGCCGGCCCCGCCGGGATCTACGCCGCCGACGCCCTGCTGAAGTCCGAGACGGCCGCCGACCCGGGCGTGTCCATCGACATCTTCGAGCGGATGCCCGCCCCGTTCGGCCTGATCCGGTACGGCGTCGCCCCCGACCACCCGCGTATCAAGGGCATCATCACGGCCCTGCACCAGGTGCTCGACAAGCCGCAGATCCGTCTCTTCGGCAACGTCGACTACCCCGCCGACATCAGCCTGGACGACCTCCGCGCCTTCTACGACGCGGTGATCTTCTCCACCGGCGCGATGGCCGACCGCGAGATGTCGGTCCCCGGCATCGACCTGGACGGCTCGTACGGCGCGGCCGACTTCGTGTCCTGGTACGACGGTCACCCGGACGTCCCGCGCACCTGGCCGCTGGAGGCCGAGAAGGTCGCCGTCCTGGGCGTCGGCAACGTGGCCCTGGACGTGGCCCGCATCCTCGCCAAGACGGCGGACGAGCTGCTGCCGACGGAGATCCCGCAGAACGTCTACGACGGTCTGAAGGCCAACAAGGCCCTGGAGGTCCACGTCTTCGGCCGTCGCGGCCCGGCGCAGGCGAAGTTCAGCCCCATGGAGCTGCGCGAGCTGGACCACTCCCCGAACATCGAGGTCATCGTCGACCCCGAGGACATCGACTACGACAAGGGCTCCATCGAGACCCGGCGCGGCAACAAGCAGGCCGACATGGTCGCCAAGACGCTGGAGAACTGGGCGATCCGCGACGCCGGCGACCGTCCGCACAAGCTCTTCCTGCACTTCTTCGAGTCCCCGGCGGAGATCCTCGGCGAGGACGGCAAGGTCGTGGGCCTGCGCACCGAGCGCACCGCCCTCGACGGCACCGGCAACGTCAAGGGCACCGGCGAGTTCAAGGACTGGGACGTCACCGCGGTCTACCGCGCCGTCGGCTACCTCTCCGAGAAGCTGCCCAAGCTGCCCTGGGACCTGGAGACGGGCACCGTCCCGGACGAGGGCGGCCGCGTCATCGAGGAGAGCGGCAACCACCTGCAGTCCACGTACGTCACCGGCTGGATCCGGCGCGGCCCGGTCGGCCTGATCGGCCACACCAAGGGCGACGCCAACGAGACGGTGGCCAACCTGCTGGACGACTTCGCGGGCGGCCGTCTGCAGACCCCGGCCGCGCCCGAGCCGGAGGCCGTCGACGCCTTCCTGGCCGAGCGGAACGTCCGCTTCACCACCTGGGAGGGCTGGTACAAGCTGGACGCCGCCGAGCGCGCCCTCGGTGAGCCGCAGGGCCGCGCGCGCGTGAAGCTCGTCGAGCGCGAGGACATGCTCCGCGAGAGCGGCGCCTGAGACACGCGGAAGGCGACCTGAGCCGCGTACGAACTGAAGACCGAGACCCCTGCGGGACCGCGCCGGTCCCGCAGGGGTCTCGGCGCGTCACAGGCGCGTCGTACGGCGTTCTCCCACGTGGAAGCGGGAGGGACGCGACGGCGGGGGCGTCCGAACGGGCGACGCGCCGCCGGGGGGACCGGCCGCCGTCGCACGGACCCGAACGGTGATACTGGAGGACGCACCCGCCTCCATCAGCAGAATTGGCCCATGTCGAACTCCGCCACCGAACGCGACACCGTCCCCCGGACCCTCTGGGCGGCGCGGGGCCGGCACACCGGCCCCGCCCCCGAGGAGGTCGTGCGCCGCACCCTGCGACGGCGCAAGGAGAGCGGGGACATAGACGACTTCGCCGAACCCGCCGTACCCGGTGACGGGGACGACCGGTCCGGGAAGCACGTCTTCGAGGCCCGCTGGCGGGCCGGGGGCGCCGTCACCGTACGGGCCCGGATGACCCTCCTGCCCCGTACGGGACGCCCGGAGGGGCACGAGTGGCGGCTGGTCGCGGAGGCGGAGCGGCCCTGGGACGAGTCGTGGCCGTCGCCCGCCACCCTGTTCTGGCCCGAGGGCGGCGCCCCGCAGGACAGCGGCTGGGACCACCACCCCACGGTCACTGGCCTGCGCTTCCGGCAGGTCAACCCGCTTCCGGCGGACGACAAGGAGATGCGGCGCAGGCTGCGCGACGCGGCCAAGGACGCCTGGTGCGTCAACCTGGTCGTGCACGAGGCGATGACCCCGGACGAGCGCGGCCGCCTGCCGCTGGCCGGACTCCTCCCGCCGGGCCTGCGCCATCGCGTCGTCGAGCACCGGGCCACCCCGCAGCAGTTCCGCGGGGTCAACTGGGCCCTGAAGGACCTCGGGGTCGAGGTGCCGCGCGGCGGTGCCGTACTCCTGTCCCCGGACCCGGCGCCGAAGGACTACGACAGCCGCGACTTCAGCGTGCGCAGCGTGTTCCTGGACGGCTCCGAGCCCACCGAACTCCTCGCGGCGCTGCGGCGTTTCGTGGCGCTGCCCCGGCCGCTGTCCCGGAGCCTCGGGGAGGCCCTGACGGAGCTGAGGGACCACTGGACGCTGATGACGGCCCAGGAGGAGCTGGAGCGCGAGCGGCAGCGCGTCACGCGGTACGCCGAGGCGCTGGAGGCGATGACCAAGTCGCGGGACCTGTACCGGCAGGCCGCCGAGGAGGCCCACGAGGCGCTGGCCGCCTACCGTGAACTGGCGCCCGCCGCGCTGCCCCAGCAGCGGGCCGACGCCCGGACGGGCTCGCCGTTGCAGCAGCTCACACGGACCTTCGAGCGGCTGAGGTTTCTGCCCAAGGGCGCGAAGTCCGGGCCCGCCCCGGACGCGCCGTCCGACGACGAGGGGGCGGACCGGCCGGAGTGAGCGGGCCGCCGGTGCCGTAGGGCGCCGTACGGCGGGCAGAGGAAAGACGTACGGTTCCGGGGCTCCCGCGCGGGGCCCGCGAGGAGCTCACGGCGAAAGGGGAGGGGAGACCGTATGGATTCCACCACGATCCTGTTGCTGGTGGCCGCCGTCGTGGCGGCCGGGGTGCTGGCCGTCGCGGTCGCGGTGCTGGTGCGGCTGGTGCGGACCCGGCAGGGGCTGCGGCGGGCCGGACTGCCCACGGGGCCGCGCTGGGTGTTCTGGGGCGCGGTCGTCTATCTGCTGCTGCCGACCGACCTGCTGCCCGATCCCGTCTATCTGGACGACATCGGCGTGCTGCTCCTCGCCCTGCGCTCCATGCGCGCCCCGCGCGCCCTTCCGGAGGAACCCGTACGGGCTCCCGCCGCCGGGGTGAGGCGGGGGCGTCCGGGTAAGGCGGCGCGGCGGTCCTCGTAGTGCGCCGTCCGCCACCGGCTGTGACGGTCTCGCCTGATGGGGCCGGGCAGTGTAGACATGGGCACATGGTGCGACTGCCCGGCCGGCCCGACACGCGGACGCCCCGTTCGTTCGGGCATCCGCGTGCGCCCTTCGGTGCGCACCGACCGGACGGTACGCCCGGGAACGGCTCGCACCCCGGTGTGCTGCGGGCGGCGGTGTCCGCGCGCAGTCTCGCGGGGCAGGTGTTCATCCTCCAGGTCGTGATCGTGCTGCTGCTGGTCGTCGCGGCCGTGGTGGCACAGGTGCTCCAGGTACGGCACGACAGCGATCTGGAGGCACGCAACCGCTCCCTGGCCGCCGCCGGGACGTTCGCCAACGCGCCCGGCACGGCGGCGGCGCTGCGCGCCCCGGACCCGACGGCGATCCTCCAGCCGAGCGCGGAGGCGGCCCGCAAGGCGTCCGACGTGGACTTCATCGTCGTCATGAACACCGACGGCATCCGCTACACCCATCCCAACCGGGACCGCATCGGCAAGAAGTTCGTCGGCACCATCGGGCCCGCGGTGCACGGCGCCACGGTCGTCGAGCATCTGAACGGGACGATAGGGCCGCTGGTCCAGGTCGTGGTGCCGGTGCACGACTCCGGCGGCAAGGTGGTCGGGCTGGTGTCCGCGGGCATCACCACCGCGCACGTCGGCGGGGCGGCCGACCAGCAGGTGCCGCTGCTGCTCGCGGCGGCCGCGGCGGCGCTCGTGCTGGCCACGGCGGGCACGGCGCTGGTCAGCAGGCGGCTGCTGCGGCAGACGCACGGGCTCGGCCCCTACGAGATGACCCGGATGTACGAGCACCACGACGCGGTGCTGCACGCCGTCCGGGAGGGTGTGCTGATCGTCGGCGGCGACGGCAAACTGCTGCTCGCCAACGACGAGGCGCACCGGCTCCTCGACCTGCCCGACGACGCCGAGATGCGCAGCGTCCTCGACCTGGGCCTGGACGACGAGACGGCCGGTCTCCTCGCCTCCGGGCGGGTCGCGACGGACGAGGTGCACCTGGTCAAGGACAAGCTGGTCGCGATCAACCAGCGCCCCACCGATCTGCAGGGCGGCCCGCCCGGCAGCGTCACCACCCTGCGCGACTCCACGGAGCTGCGCGCCCTGTCGGGCCGGGCGGAGGTGGCGCGCGAGCGGCTGAACATGCTGTACGACGCCGGGGTGGGCATCGGCACCAGCCTGGACGTGAGCCGTACGGCGCAGGAGCTGGCCGAGCTGGCGGTGCCCCGGTTCGCGGACTTCGTGACGGTGGACCTGTTCGACGCGGTGCTCGGCGGCGAGGAGCCCAACCCGGGCACCGACCTGCGCCGGGCGGCGTACAGCGGCATCCGCAAGGACGCCCCGCTGTATCCGCTGGGCGAGCGCATCCGGTTCGTGCCGACCTCGCCGCAGGCCCGCAGCCTCGCCACGGGACAGTCGGTGGTGGAGCCGGACCTGCGGGAGGCGCCGGGCTGGCACGCGCAGGACCTGGAGCGCACCGGGGAGGTCGTGGAGTACGGCATCCACTCGCTGATCACGGTGCCGCTCAGGACGGGCAACCTGATCCTCGGGGTGGCCAACTTCTGGCGCTCGGAGAAGCCGCAGCCCTTCGACGCCGAGGACGTCACGCTCGCCGAGGAGCTGGTGACGCGGGCGGCGGTGTCCATCGACAACGCCCGCCGCTACACGCGGGAGCACAGCATGGCGGTGACGCTCCAGCGGAGTCTGCTGCCCCGCTCGCTGCCCGCGCAGGACGCCCTGGAGATCGCCTACCGCTATCTGCCCGCGCAGTCCGGCGTGGGCGGCGACTGGTTCGACGTACTGCCGCTGCCGGGCGCCCGGGTCGCGCTCGTGGTCGGTGACGTGGTCGGGCACGGGCTGCACGCGGCGGCGACGATGGGCCGGCTGCGCACGGCGGTGCACAACTTCTCCTCGCTCGACCTGCCGCCCGACGAACTCCTCGGTCTCCTGGACGAGTTGGTGGGCCGGATCGACCAGGACGAGACCCCGGCGGACGGCGCGGCAGCGGTGACCGGGGCGACCTGTCTGTACGCGGTGTACGACCCGGTGTCCCGGCGCTGCACCATCGCGCGCGCCGGTCATCTACCGCCCGCGGTGGTGTACCCGGACGGCCGGGTGGAGTTCCCGGACGTGCCCGCCGGCCCCCCGCTGGGCCTGGGCGGGCTGCCGTTCGAGACGGCGGAGCTGGAGCTGCCGGAGGGCAGCCGTCTGGTGCTGTACACCGACGGCCTGGTGGAGGACCGGGACCGGGACATCGACGTGGGCCTCGATCTGCTGCGCGACGCGCTCCGCCATGCCCCGGACGCCTCGCCGGAGGACACCTGCCGGGTCGTACTGGACCGGCTGCCGCTGCGACCCGCCGACGACGTGGCGCTGATCGTGGCCGAGACGCGGGTGCTGGGCACCGACCGGGTGGCCGAGTGGGAGGTGCCCTCCGATCCGGCGGCGGTCTCGGAGATCCGGGCCAAGGTGACCCGGCAGCTCGCGGAGTGGAACCTGGACGAGCTGACCTTCACCACCGAGCTGATCCTGAGCGAGCTGGTCACCAACGCCATCCGCTACGGACGTGGCCCCATCGGGGTACGGCTGCTGCTCGCCCGCTCGCTGATCTGCGAGGTCTCGGACGGTACGACGACCTCCCCGCACCTGCGGTACGCGGCGAGCACCGACGAGGGCGGCCGGGGTCTGTTCCTGGTGGCCCAGATCGCGGACCGCTGGGGCACCCGCTACACGCCGACCGGCAAGATCATCTGGGCGGAGCAGCCGCTGCCGTGAGGCTCGGCCGGAGAGCGGCCGGGCTGGAGTCGGACTAGAGGCGGCGCTGCCAGGTCTGGCCGATCAGATCCTGGCCGAAGCTGTGGTGGGGGTCCTCGGCGGTGAGTTCGAAGCCGTGGCGCCGGTAGAGGCGGCGGGCGGAGCCGAGGACGTCGTTGGTCCACAGGATGATCGCCTCGTATCCGGCCTCGCGGGCGAAGCCCAGGCACTCCTCGATCAGCCGGGCGCCGACGCCGAGGCCGCGGGCCGCCGGGTCGACGAGGAGCAGGCGCAGTTTGGCGGTCCGGTCGTCCGCGCGCACGCAGAAGACGCAGCCCGCCCGCCGCCCGTCCACCTCGGCGATCCAGGCGGCCTGCGGTCCGGGTTCCTTGCCGTCGGCGTAGTCGGCGACGATCCGGCAGACCAGTGCCTCGAAGTCGGTGTCCCAGCCGAACTCCCGGTCGTAGAACTCGCCGTGGGCCATGACCACCCAGCCCAGGTCGCCGGGCCTGCCCAGGGGCCGTACGACCGCCTCACGCTCCGTCATCGCGTCCTCCCGGTACCCTTCCGCGTCACTGAAACGACTGTTTCAGTAGACTAACTCCTGTGAGCCCCTCCGAGCCAGACCCCTCCCCCCGCCGCCGGGAACTGCTGGAGGCGGCCTACGCCTACGCGCTGCGCGGTGGCCTCGCCGAGCTGTCCCTGCGGCCGCTCGCGGAGGCGATCGGGTCCAGCCCGCGCGTGCTGCTCTATCTGTTCGGCAGCAAGGACGGGCTGATCCGCGCCCTGCTCGCCCGGGCACGGGCCGACGAACTGACCGCGCTGCGGCGGATCATGGACACGCGGGAGTCGCCGGAGGAGCCCGGCGGGCTGCGGCCGGTCGCGCTGGAGCTGTGGCGGTGGCTGTCCGACGACGCCCACCGGGGTCTGCTGACCCTGTGGGTGGAGAGCTACGCCCGCTCCCTCACCGACCCGGACGGCCCGTGGGGCGGCTTCGCGCGGGCCACGGTCGAGGACTGGCTGACGCTGCTCGCGGGCGCGCAGCCCGCCGAAGTGCGCGACAGCGAGGCGGCCCGCGCCGAGCGCACGCTCGTGCTCGCGGTGCTGCGGGGCGGACTGCTGGACCTGCTGGCGACGGGTGACACCGCGCGCGTCACGGTGGCGGTGCACAGCCAACTCGCCCCCGAAGAGCACTAGTTCACCCCAGCGCCCGGTCCAGGTTGAAGGCCGCGCTGATCAGGGAGAGGTGGGTGAACGCCTGCGGGAAATTGCCCTGTTGCTCTCCGGTGCGGCCGATCTCCTCGGCGTACAGGCCGAGATGGTTGGCGTAGGTGAGCATCTTCTCGAAGGCGAGGCGGGCTTCGTCCAGGCGGCCCGCGCGGACCAGTGCCTCGACGTACCAGAACGAGCAGATGGAGAAGGTGCCTTCGTCCCCGCGCAGGCCGTCGGGGCTGGCGCCGGGGTCGTAGCGGTAGACGAGGGAGTCGGAGACCAGTTCCTCGGTGAGCGCGTCCAGGGTGGAGAGCCACTTGGGGTCGGTGGGGGCGATGAACTTGGCGAGCGGCATCATCAGCACGGAGGCGTCCAGGACGTCGCTCGCCTCGTGCTGCACGAAGGCGTGGCGCCGCTCCGACCAGCCCCGGTCCATGATGCGGCGGTAGATGTCGTCGCGGGCCTGGCGCCAGCGGCGGTGGTCGGCGGGCAGGCCGCGGCGGTTGGCGAGCCGGATGGCGCGTTCGATGGCGACCCAGCACATCAGCCGGGAGTAGAGGAAGTTCTTGCGGCCGCCCCGGGTCTCCCACACGCCCTCGTCGGGCTGGTCCCAGTGGTCGCAGACCCAGTCGACCAGGCGGCACACGTCGTCCCACTGGGCGCTGGAGATGGGCTGGGCCCACTTGTCGTAGAGGTAGATGGAGTCCACCAGGGCGCCGTAGATGTCGAGTTGGAGCTGTCCGGCGGCTGCGTTGCCGACGCGGACCGGTGCGGAGCCCCGGTAGCCCTCCAGGTGGGGCAGTTCGCGCTCGGGCAGCCGGGTGCGGCCGTCGATGCCGTACATGATCTGGAGCGGGCCGCCGGACTCGCCGTCGCCGGGGCTGATGTGGGTGGTCAGGAAGCGCATGAACGCCTCGGCCTCGCCGCTGAAGCCGAGCCGGAGCAGGGCGTACACGGCGAAGGCGGCGTCGCGCACCCAGACGTAGCGGTAGTCCCAGTTGCGCTCGCCGCCGAGCTGTTCGGGCAGGCTGGTGGTGGGGGCGGCGACGATCGCGCCGGTGGGGGCGTAGGTGAGCAGCTTGAGGGTCAGGGCCGAGCGGTGGACCATCTCGCGCCAGCGCCCCCGGTAACGGGACTGGGAGAGCCAGCGGCGCCAGTAGGCGACGGTCGCGTTGAACTGGTGCTCGGCCTCGGCGTGGGCGCAGCCGCGCGGGGCGATCTCGTCGCCCGCCTGGTCGAGGGCGAACACGGCGGTCTCGCCCTCGCCGAGCTTGAAATCGCCCCGGGCGTCGTGGCCGTCGCGCTCCAGGGCGACGGTGGTGGTGAGCGCGAGGGACAGTTCCGGCGACTCGAAGAGCAGCCGCCCTTCGTCGTCGCGCAGGGTGTGCGGGTCGGCGCCGTAGCCGAAGCGCGGGGCGACCAGGACGCGGAACGGGACGGTGCCCCGGACGCAGACCACGCGCCGGATCAGCCGGTGGCGGCCCTGTGCCGCCTGGTCGTCGCCGGTGACCGGCATGAAGTCCTGGACCTCCCCGACGCCCTCCTCGGTGAAGAAGCGGGTGATGAGCACGTTGGTGTCGGGGAAGTAGAACTGCTTGGTGCGGGCGGGTACGGCGGCGGACAGCGCGAAACGGCCACCGCGCTCGGGGTCGAGCAGGGCCGCGAAGACGCTGGGGGCGTCGAAGGAGGGGCAGCAGTACCAGTCGATGGTGCCGTCGCTGCCGACCAGGGCCACACTGCGCAGATCCCCGACGAGGCCGTGCTCGGCGATGGGCAGATGGCGCGGGCCACCCCTGGGAATGTCCTGCTGGAAGGAGGTGCCGTCCATCGCCGCTGCCTCCCGGTGGGGGTACGGGGTGCTTCCAGCTTAGGGCGGGGTGGTGCGCGTGCACTCCGAGGGTGCACTCCGGGCCAGGGGGATGTGTGGGGCCGCCGAGGCCGGGCAGGCGCTCCGGCACCGGCCGCACGGGCCGCCCCGGGATGCGGGGCGTGGCCCGGCGGGCAATGGTGAAAGGGTGCCCCGTTCTGCGGGCACCGGCACGGATGCGCCCATCCGGACCGACGAGGAGGCATCATGTCGAGCTCAACATCCGAAGAGTCCCGGTCGTCCGACGATTACTGCACCCCGGACGCCCTGCTCCACACCGCTCCCTCCCGGGACGTCACACCGGAGGACCTGGTGATGGCGGCGGGCAGGGACGTCACGCCGAAGAACCTGGACTGGGCCCGCCGCAAGCTGGAGAGCGAGGGCTCGGTGGCGGTCGAGAAGCTGCTGCCCTAGAACGGGTGCGGCGCGCGGAGCCGGCGGCTCCGCGCGCCGTGGGCTCGGCCATGACCGGCAGGGTGATGCGGCGCTGCGCCGGGGCGCTGGAGAACGAGGTGCTGACCACGCTCTGGGCCACCGAGCGGGCGCTGACCCCTGCCGAGATCCAGGCCGGGATCGGCGGTCTCGCCTACAACACCGTGCACACCATCCTCAAGCGCCTCTACGACAAGGGGCTGGTGCTGCGCGACGCGGACGGCCGCCGGGGCGCGTACCGCCCGGCGAAGCACCCGGCCCAGTTGACCGCCGAGGCCCTGCGCCGCGCCCTGGACCAGGGGCCCGACCCCATCGGCGCGCTCGCCCGCCTGGTGCCGCTGCTGCGGCCGGAGGAGGCGCGGGCGCTGCGCGGCTTCCTGGCGGCGGAGCCGGACGGGGGCGCGGGGTGCGACGGAGGTGCGGGTCAGGGGTGCGACGGGAGCGCGGGGGGCGACGGGGCCCCGAGCCCGGCGGATTCCACCGCCCCGGCACCCCAGCCGCACCCCTGACCCGCGCCCCCGGGAATCCGTGACCGCTCAAAACCCGTGCCCCCTCAGACGTTCCGCGCTCAGACGTTCCGCGGCTCCCGGTGCGGCGGCTGCTCCGGAGCCGGCCGCAGCGGCACCGGCGGCAGGGGTCGTACGGCGGGCTCGCCGGTGTGCAGGGTGAAGGACTCCCCGTGGTGGCTGAGGAGCAGCGGCGGGCCGTCCAGCAGGGAGTACGTCGCCTTGTCCGCGCTGATCTCCACCCGCAGCCTGCGCCCCCGGTACTGGAGGTGGAAGGCGAGGCGGCGCAGATGCTCGGGCAGGCGCGGCGCGAACCGCAGCCCGGAGCGGCCGACGGGGCGCCGCATCCCGCCGAAGCCCACGACGAGTGCCATCCAGGTCCCGGCCAGCGAGGCGATGTGCAGTCCGTCGCGGGTGTTGTGCTCCAGGTCGTGCAGGTCCATCAGGGCCGCCTCGGTGGTGTAGGCGTAGGCGAGCCTGAGGTGCCCGGTCTGGGCGGCGATGACGGCCTGGCAGCAGGCGGACAGGGAGGAGTCGCGGACGGTCAGGGGCTCGTAGTAGGCGAAGTCGCGGGCGATCTGCTCGTCGTCGAAGCAGGTGTCGCAGGTGTAGAGCGCGAGGATCAGGTCGGCCTGTTTGACGACCTGTTTGCGGTAGAGGTCGAAGTACGGGAAGTTCAGCATCAGGGGGTACTGGTCGGGGCGGGTGCCCGCGAAGTCCCAGCGCTGGTAGCGGGTGAAGCCCGCGCTCTGTTCGTGGACGCCGAGTTCGTCGTTGTACGGGATGTTCATCGCCTCGGCGGCGTCGCGCCAGGCCGCGCTCTCCTCCTCGTCGGCGCCGAGCAACTGCGCCTCCTTGGGGTGGCGTTCGACCGCGTCGGCCGCCGCGAGCAGGTTCTGACGGGCCATCAGGTTGGTGTACGCGTTGTCGTCGGCGATGGCGCTGTACTCGTCGGGGCCGGTGACGCCGTCGATGTGGAAGGCGCCGTGGTGGTCGTGGTGGCCCAGCGAGCGCCACAACCGGGCGGTCTCCACGAGCAGTTCGACGCCGACCTCGCGCTCGAAGCGGACGTCGCCGGTGGCCTCGACGTAGCGGACGACCGCGTCCGCGATGGCCGCGTTCACATGGAAGGCGGCGGTGCCTGCCGGCCAGTACGCGGAGCCCTCCGAGCCCTCGATGGTGCGCCAGGGGAACGCGGCCCCGCCGAGCCCGAGTTGGGCGGCGCGTTCGCGGGCGGCGTCCAGGGTGTTGTGCCGCCAGCGCAGCGCCTCGGCGACGGCGCGCGGGGAGGTGTGGGTGAGGACGGGGAGCACGAACATCTCCGTGTCCCAGAAGGCGTGCCCGTCGTAGCCGGAGCCGGTGAGGCCCTTGGCGGGGATCGCGCGCTGCTCGGCGCGGGCGCCCGCCTGGAAGACGTGGAAGAGGCCGAAGCGTACGGCCTGCTGGATCTCCTCGTCGCCGTGCACCTCGACGTCGGCGCGGGCCCAGAAGTCGTCCAGGCACTCCCGCTGGTCGGCGAGCAGGCCCTGCCAGCCGTCGTGCGAGGCGGCGGCGAGGGCGGCGTCCACCTGGTCGGCCATCGCGGGCAGCGAGCGGGTGCCGGACCAGCCGTGCGCGACCAGTTTCTCCACCCGCAGGGTCTGGCCGGGCTCCAGGACGGAGGTGACGGTGAGCCGGGCCACGTCGGTGCCGCTCTCGCTGCGGCTGGTGGTGCGGCCGGGCCCGGAGACGACGTGGTCGGCGGCGACGGCGACCCGCAGTCCGCTGCGCTTGGTGCGGTGGACCAGGCGCAGCCGCTCGCCGGAGGCGAAGCCGTCCTCCTGTTCCAGCGGGGAGTGCGGGGTCATCGCGGCGCGCGGGTCGCCGTTGGGTCCGGGCAGGCTCTCGTTGGCGACCAGCTCCGACTGGATGACGACCCGGCTGCGGCGGCCGACGGCCTCCACCTCGTAGGCGATGGCGGCCACGGCGCGCTGGGTGAGCGAGACCAGGCGGGTGGAGCGGACCCGGACCGTGGACCCGGCGGGCGAGGTCCACTCGCAGGTGCGCTCCAGGACGCCGCGCCGCATGTCGAGGACGCGTTCGTGGGAGACGAGGCGGCCGTAGCGCAGGTCGAAGGGCTCGTCGTCGACGAGCAGCCGCAGGATCTTGCCGTTGGTGACGTCGATGACGCTCTGGCCGGACTCCGGGTAGCCGTACCCGGCCTCGGCGTACGGCAGCGGGTGCAGCTCGTGCACGCCGTTGAGGTAGCTGCCGGGCAGGCCGTGCGGCTCGCCCTCGTCGAGGTTGCCGCGCCAGCCGACGTGGCCGTTGGACAGGGCGAAGACCGACTCGCTCTGGGCGAGGATGTCCAGGTCGAGTGCCGTCTCGCGGACGGTCCACGGTTCGACGGTGTAGGCGCGCTCCGTGATCACGGCTTTCCTCCCAGCTCGGCGAGGTCTTTCACGACGATATGCGCGCCGTGCGCGTAGAGCGCGTCGGCCTGTCCGGTCCGGTCGAGTCCGACGACGTATCCGAAGCCGCCCGCGCGGCCCGCGTCCATCCCGGCGAGCGCGTCCTCGAAGACGGCGGCGCGCCCCGGCTCGATGCCGAGGTCGTGCGCGGCGGCCAGGAAGGTGTCGGGGTGCGGCTTGCCCGGCAGGTGCCGTTCCGCCGCCACCATCCCGTCGATCCGTACGTCGAAGAGGTCCTCGGCGCCGACCGCGCGCAGCACGTCGCGGCAGTTGGCACTGGACGACACGATGGCCGTCGGCAGCCCCCGCGCCCGCACCGCCTCGATGTACCGCAGCGTCCCCTCGTACGCCTCCACACCCCCGCTGCGGATCTTCGCGAGCAGCAGCTCGTTCTTCCGGTTGCCGAGGCCGTTGACGGTGTCGGCGCCGGGCGGGTCGTCCGGGCCGCCGTCGGGCAGGCGGATGTCCCGCGATTCCAGGAAGGCCCGCACCCCGTCCGCGCGGGGCCGCCCGTCCACGTACTCGTCGTAGTCGGCGACCGCGTCGAACGGCCGCCCCCGCTCCCCCTCGTACCCGCGCAGGAACGCGTCGAAGGTCTCCTTCCACGCGGCCGCGTGCACAACGGCCGTCTTCGTGACGACTCCATCGAGGTCGAACAGGCAGGCCAGGATGGTGTCGGGCAGTCCGAGCTGAGTCATAACAGGCAGCCTTCCCCGGAAGCGGGGGCGGATTCCCGGGGCTTTACGGGGGTACGGCCGTGTGGGGGGCGCCGCGCCGCCGGACGCGGGGCCGCGTGTCTCTCCCGCCGCGCACCCCCGACCTCACCCCGCGTCACCCGTTCCACCGGCGGAGCCCCGGTGGCACACTCGGCCCCATGCAGTCGATCTTCGAAGACCTTCTGGTCCGTGCGCGTGGCCTCGTCCGGGACGGGGAGCGGGCGATTCTGGGTATCGCGGGCGGCCCCGGGGCGGGTAAGACGACGCTCGCGGAGTCGTTGACGCGGGCGCTGAACGCCGAGGGGCCGCCGTGGGTGGCGCATGTGCCGATGGACGGGTTCCATCTGGCCGATGCCGAGCTGGAGCGGCTGGGCAGGCGGGAGCGGAAGGGGGCGCCGGACACGTTCGACGCGGGCGGGTACGCGGCGCTGCTGCGGCGGCTGCGGGAGGAGACGGACGACGTGGTGTACGCGCCCGGGTTCGAGCGCGTCCTCGAGCAGCCGCTCGCCGGGGTCGTCCCCGTGCCGCCGACCGCCCGGCTCGTGGTGACGGAGGGCAACTACCTTCTGCTGCGCGAGGGTTCGTGGGCGCGGGTGCGGCCGCTGCTGGACGAGGTCTGGTACTGCGAGGTGGACGAGGCGGAGCGGGTGCGGCGCCTGGTGGCGCGGCACGAGGAGTTCGGCAAGCCGCACGCGGACGCGATGGCCTGGGTGCTCGGCCCGGACCAGCGCAACGCCGACCTGATCGCGACGACGCGCGACGCCGCCGACCTGGTCGTGCCCTGCGCCGCACTGCCGTCACCGCAGGGGACGCCGCCCGTCCCCTCCCCGGCGTCGGGGTGAACCCCGGCCGCCCCGGGGCCGTACCCCAGGGCACGGCGGAGAGTCCGCCGGTACGACTCACGAGGCGGTGGCGCCGCCGGGTAAGGGTGACGCTTGCCGTCGCCCCGGGACCCGCCGGTGCCGTCGCGGGGCAGGCGATGGCAAGCGAACAGCGGACGGCACTTCGGGACGAGCGGGCATCCGAAGCCCCGGGACCCGTCCTCTCCCCGGCATGGCTCCGCCTCTCCCCGGCACGGCTCCGGCTGCCCCCGGAGGGCCGCCGCCGGCCCCTCCTCCTGCTGCTGATCGCCCTGCTGCTCGGCCAGATGGCCGTCGCCATGGTGACCACCGCCGTCCAGCAGACGCCCACCATAGACGAGCCGGTGTACGTCGCCACGGCCACCGACTACCTCCGCGAGCACCGCCTGCGCTACAACCCCGAGCACCCCCCGCTCGGCAAGCTCCTGATCGCCGCCGGGCTCGCGGTCGCCGACCCGCGCTACGACCCGTCCACCCCCGGCACCCAGGGCGATGTCGGCCGGCATCTGCTGTACGAGTCGGGCAACGACCCCGGGCGGCTGATGCTGTGGGCGCGGCTCCCGGTGATCGTGCTGACGCTGCTGACCGGCCTGGTGGTGTTCGCGTTCGCCCGTGACGTGGCGGGTACGGCGGGCGGCCTGGTGGCGCTCGCGCTGTACGCCTTCTCGCCCGACGTGATCGCGCACGGCTCGCTGGCCACGCTGGACATGCCCGTGACGGGCTTCCTCGTGACGGCCGCGTGGCTGGCCTGGCGCGCGCGACGGCGCCCCCGTCTCTACGTACCGCTCGCGGGCCTGGCACTCGGCGCGGCGCTCGCGACGAAGATGAGCGCGCTGCCCGCGATCCCGCTGCTGATGCTGCTCGCCGCGCTGTCCGTGTGGCACGCGCTGCCCGGCGCGGACCGGCGGCGCCGGGCGCTGCTGAGCGCCGGGGCCGCGGCGGCGGTGGCCGTGCTGGCGGTCGTCGTGGTGTGGGCGGTGTACGCGGCGGTCGATCCCCTCCTGCGCTTCTCCCCCGCCGAGCCGGTGCCCGTCATCGGCGGGCTGCGCGGCCGGCTGACCTCGCTGCTCCCGCTGCCGCCCGCCTACCGGGCCGGGATGCTGGTGCAGTTCGCCTTCGAGAACCACGCCTGGGAGGGCTTCCTGTTCGGGCGGCTGTACACCGGCCCGCTCTGGTACTACCTCCCCGTCGCCCTGCTGGTGAAGACCCCGCTCGCGCTCCTCGCGCTGGGCGCCGCCGGAACCGCGGCCGTCCTGGCGCTGCGCCCCCTGCGCCCCGCCGCGCCCTATCTGCTGCTGCCTCCGGCGCTGCTGCTGGCCGTGGCGATGACGGGCTCGCGGGGCTTCGGCACCCGGTACGCGCTGTTCGTGCCGGTGTTCCTGGCGGTGGCGGCGGGGTGCGTGACGCGGGTCCGGGCCCGGTACCGGTGGGCGGTGCCGCTGACCGGCCTCCTTGTGGCCTGGGCGGCGGTGAGTTCGCTGCGCGTGTTCCCGTACTACCTGCCGTACTCCAACGAGGCGTTCGGGGGCCCGGCGGCCACGCACCGGCTGCTGCACGACTCCAACGTGGACTGGGGGCAGGACCTCGGCAGGCTCGCGGACCGGCTGCGGGAGCGGTACCCCGGCGAGCGGGTGTGGCTGGTCTACAAGGGCGCCGGGGTGCCGTCGGCGTACGGCATCCGCGCCGGTGATCCGCGCAAGGTGCCCGTGTCCGAGGTGCACGGGCTGCTCGTGGTGTCGGACTCGTCGGCCGCGAAGGCGCGCGGGGATCTCGCCCGGCTGATCCGGACCAGCCGTCCCGTCGGTCAGGTGGGGTACTCGATCACGCTGTACCGGCGCTGATCCGGGTACTCCGGCCCGCCACGACCCGGCGGGCCGCCCAGGCCGGTGAGCTATGTTGACTGATCGTGGGAGAAAAAGTCGACGGGCCGGTGCCCTCTCCGCAAGCGGCACGCGCCCAGGCGTCAGCGATCACCTCGCGCGGCTCCGTCTCCCGGGACGACGCCTCCCCAACCTCCCGGCTGCGCGCGCTTTTCGACGGGCCCCGGCTGTCCCCGGGGCAGCGGCGGATCGCGCAGTATCTGATCGAGCACATCACCGAGGCCGCGTTCCTGTCGATCACCGAGCTGGCCGACCGGGCGGGGGTCAGCCAGCCGTCGGTGACCCGGTTCGCGGCCGCCGTCGGCTTCAGCGGCTACCCGGCGCTGCGCGAGCGGCTCCAGTCGATCGCGCTGAGCACGCTGCCGGGCCCGCACGAGGCGGACCGGGCGAACGAGCTCCAGGCCGCCGTGGACGCCGAGATCCAGAACCTGGAGAACCTGCGCCGCGACCTCGCGGACCCCGGCAAGGTGGTCCGGGTGGGCCGCGCGCTGTCCCGCTCGGCCCCGCTGACCGTCCTCGGCCTGCGCATCTCGGCCTCGCTGGCGGAGTACTTCGGGTACGCGGCCCGGCGCATCCACCCCGACGTCCGGCTGGTGACCCGGGGCGGGAGCGTGGCGTACGACGCGCTGCTCCAGGCGCGGGAGGCGGGCGGCAGCTGGGTGCTGGCGTTCGGGATGCCCCGGCACGCGCGGGAGACGCTGACCGCGCTGCGGGTGGCGCGCGAGGCGGGACTGAAGGTCGCCCTGGTCACCGATCTCGCGCTCGGTCCGCTGCCCGACGAGGCCGACGTCACCTTCGCCACGGGCACCGGCTCCCGGCTGGTCTTCGACTCGTACGCGGCGCCCGGCGTGATGGCCGCCGCGCTGCTCCAGGCCATGACGGACGCGGACCCCGAGCGCACCCAGGCCCGGCTGGAGAAGTACGAGCGGGGAGCCGAGGAGCGGCGGTTCTTCCTGCCGGAATGAGCCAAAACCCCTGAAACGCTCCACGTGACCAGGCACGCATGAATGTTTTCATGCGTCTTGAAAACCCGACGGCATATATAAATACTGCTCCCGGCGCCCCCCACGCGGCACACCCGGAAGCGACGACGATCATGCCCATGACCACCACGCGCATCAGCCCCGACTGGCCATGCCAGGTCAAGCCCCCGGGCAGCTACGACTGGGAGCGCTCGGCGACCCGCTGGCTGCGCGAGCTGATCCCCGCCCGCTACGCCGGTTACCCGGCGCTGATCCGGCACCCCGTCCTGCTCGCCCGGCACGCCCGGCTCCAGGTCCAGCAGGAGATCCGGGTCGCGCGCACCGCACTGCAGACCGCCCGGACCGAGCTGCCCGTCCTCGGCCTGCCCGAGTCGGTCATCGAGCACACGATCAAGCTCTACGCGGCCGAGCTGCTCCAGCTCCAGCACATCGCGCGCAGCGTGCGCGTGGTCTCCGAGGCGCTCGGCGGACGCGGCACCACCCGCTGAGCGGCGCGCGTACCGCGTGAGCAGCACACGTACCGGCCGGACACGTGATCGAGCGGGCTCGGCTGTGCCATGCTCGACGCGTGACGAGCGACCCGGCACTTCCCCTGGACCCGGACACGGGCGCCGACCCCACGGCGCCGGCCCGGGCCATGGCCCGGCAGCGCGCGGAACTGGAGCGGCTGCGCAACGAGGCCGCGATCACAGCGGTGGTGGAGCGCGCCAAGGGCGCCCTGATGGCGGTGGACGGCCGTTCCGCCGACGCGGCCCACCACGAACTGGTGCGGCGCGCCCGGGCGGGCGACCGCACCCTCCTGGAGGAGTGCTGGCTGACCCTGGGCGCCCTGGAACAGCCCCGCCGGGAGGCAGCGGGAAGCCCCGACCGGGCCACGCGGCGCTCCGCGGCGGCCCCCGGCACCGGCGACATCGCGGACGTGCTCGGCGCGGTGGGCCGGGACCTGGTGCGGGTCGGCTCCCCGCAGGAGCTGGCCGCGTGCCTGCTGCGGCATCTGACACCCGAGGCCGGTGCCGACGCCGTGATGCTGTACGAGCGGCTGCCCGAGGGCGGCCTCGAATTGATGGGGCACGCCGGGATCGCCCCCACCTTCGCCGCGCAGTGGCACCGGATACCGCCCCTGACCGGTGTCGCCCCGCTGGAGGCGCTGGCGGCGGGCGAGCCGCGCTGGCTGGAGGACCTGGCCAAGGACCGGGAGCACTATCTGCTCGTCGACGATCCGCCGGACCGGTGGCGGTCCCGGGCCTGGCTGCCGGTGCCCGGCGGGTCGGCCTCGAAGGTCGCGCTCGGTGTCCTGCGCGGCGAGGAGCGGCCGTTCACCTCGCGCGAGCGGCGGCTGCTGCCCGCCGTGGCCCGGCTGTGCGCGGGACGGCTGCGCGCCTTCGACGCGCGCCCGGACGGCCATGACGACGGGTCACGGCCCGTGCAGAGCGTGCTCGACGCGCTGCCCGGTGCTGCCATCCTGCTGTGCCCGCTGCGCTCCGCCTCCGGCGAGGTGGAGGACTACCGCATCGAGGCCGCGGCGCCCGAGGCGGTCGACGTGTTCGGCCGTACCGGGCAGGACATGGTCGGCAGCCGCATCCTGGAGAGCTATCCGTCCGTCGCGGGCGAGGCGCTGTGGGACGGCTACCTCCAGGCGCTCACCACCAAGGTCCCCTTCGAGAGCGAGCCGTTCGCCTACCACGACACCGTGGACGGCGTGCCCGTGACCGCGACCTACTCGGTGCGGGCCGCCCCGCTGGACGGCGGTCTGCTGGTGACCTGGCTGCGGCACGACCCGGCCGAACTCCAGGAGCAGCGCCTGGCCGACGTGCAGCGGCTCGGCAATCTGGGCTGGGCCAACTGGAACCTGGCCACCGGCGAGACGGCCTGGTCCGCGCAGACGTACGCCGTGCTCGGCCTGGACCCCGCCGCCGGACCGGTGCCGCTGGACCGTCTGCCCCGGCTGGTCGCGGCGGACGACACCGACACCCTCACCCGCGCGATCACCGAACTCACCACGACGGCAACGCCGTTCGACCTCCCGTTCCGCGTCCACACCGAGCGCGGCGTACGGCATCTGCGGATCGTCGCGGAGGCGGTGACCGAGCCGGACGGCACCCCGGTGGAGGTGCACGGGTTCGTGCAGGACCTCACCGCGCAGCGCAGCGCCGAACTGGCCCTGGTGGAGAGCGAACGCGCGATGCTGCTCCAGCGCGGTGTGCTCCAGGCCGAGCGGGCCATCGGGGACCGGCTCCAGCACGCGCTGCTGCCGCTGCCCCGCAAACCGGTGCGGCTGGCCGGACTGCGGGTCGAAGTCGCCTATCTGCCCGCGCAGTCGGGCATCCAGGTCGGCGGCGACTGGTTCAGCGCGATCGAACTCCCCGACGACCAGGCCCTGTTCGTGGTCGGTGACGTGGCCGGTCACGGGATCGACGCGGTGGCCACGATGGCGCAGCTGAGGTTCACCGCCAAGGGCATGGTCAGCACGGGCTCCTCGCCGGCCGGGGCGCTGGCCCGGCTCAACCAGCTGCTGCTGCACTCCCGGGACGCGCTGACCACCGCGACCATGATCCTCGCCCGCTACGACCCCCGTACCCACGTGCTGACCTGGACCCAGGCCGGGCATCCGCCGCCGCTGCTGGTGCGCGGCACGGAGGTGCGTTACGTGTCGCGGCCCCGGGGCATGCTGCTCGGCGCGAGCGCGGAACCGGTCTTCGAGTCGGCGGAGCTGCGCCTCGAACCGGGCGACCGGCTGCTGCTGTACACCGACGGCCTGGTGGAGCGGCCCGGCGAGAGCCTGGACACGGCTCTGTCGCGCCTGGCCGACACGGTCCGCGCGCAGGGCCGGAAGGGCGTCGGCTCGCTGGACGCGCTGCTCGCCTCGCTGCTGGCGGACGAGCGGCGCGACGACGTGTGCGTGGTGGACATCCGGGTGCCCTCGGCCGAGGAGTAGCCGGGCCGCTCACGTACGCGACTCCAGAGCGCGGCGGGTGTCGTCGCCGTAGACGCCGCGCTCGTCGCCGCTGACGCCGTACCAGACCTGGAACCGGGCGACGGCCTCGGCGAGTACGGCGTCGTAGCCGCCGCTCGGGGAGCCGTCCCGGAACACGTCGGGGATGCGCAGCAGGCGCTCGCGCAGTTCGGTGACGCCGGGCCCGGAGTCGCCCTCGCGCAGGGTGCCGGGGCCGTCCGGGTCGGCGGGTCCGGTGGTGGCCGGGGTGATGGTCACGGGGCGCGGAGCGGCGGAGTGCGCGGGGCGGGCGGCCGCGGTGGCGTTCTGCCGGGCGGGGAGCAGCAGGGCACAGCCGAAGCCGACGAGCGCGGCGGCGCCGAGGGCGAGGACCGCGGCGGCCCGGCGGTGCCCGGCCCGCGCCGGGGGCGCCTCGGGCACCGGGGTCAGCTCCTGGGTGTCGTCCTCGGCCCCGGCGGGCGCGAAGGGCGGCGGTGGCGGTGGCGTGACAGGGGGCCCGGGAGGCCGCGCACCGGCGCTCTCGCGCGGGCCCGGGCCGTCCTCCGGCAGCAGCTCGCGCATCAGCTCCGCGAGGGCGTCCTGACGGCGGGCCCGTACGACGCGGACGGGCTCCACGATCCGCCCGGGTCGCGGCGGCTGGGGATCAGGGGGTGTCGGCACGCTGCTCTCCTTTCCGTCCCTCGGGTCCGGGAGTGCGCGGTCCCGACGGGGGATACGGCGCGCGGGGCACGGGCGTTCAGGACCGCGCCCCGGCGGCGGAGATCAGCCCCTGGGGATGTCTCCCCCTAGGGGGTGTCTCGTCGATCAGGCCGGATCAGGGAGCGTCGTCTGGTGCCGTGCATCGCAAGGCGGAGGAGGGAGTCGATGCGGAGCATCGGCGACCGACGACAACGCGGCGAGGTGCGGTGCCAGGCGTCGCGAGCCCGGCTTGATCGACGAGACACCCCCTAGGACGCCTCCTGGGCGAAGCGGTTCAGGGAGGTGGTCAGGGTGGCCACGAAGGCGTCGCGGTCCTCCTCGGACAGCGCGTCCAGGGAGAGGTAGGGGTTGAGGTCCTCCAGCTCGACCAGGAGCAGGTCACCGGCGACGGTGCGGCAGGCATCGACGCGCTGGATGCCGTGGCCGAGCGCGTTCCAGTCGATGAACCGGCGGGCGAACTCCAGGTCGGCGGCGGTGGCCTGGTACGGCTTCAGCTCCCAGCGGCGCCGAGGGTCGGGGGCATAGAGGGCGTACTCGAAGTCGTCGTCCACGAAGTAGAAGGAGATCTCGTGGGTGAAGTCGACGTGCGGCTGCACCAGGACGCTGCCGTCGGCGACGGGCGCCTCGGCGACCCGGCTCGCGGGCACCAGGCGCAGGCCCAGGGAGTCGGCGCCGAAGCGCGGCTTGACCATGTAGCGGTCGGCCCGCGGCAGCCGGTCCAGGTCCTCGGCGCGGTCGACGGTGGGGATGACCGGGAAGCCCGCCGAGGTGAGCTCGATCAGATAGCCCTTGCCCGCCATGTCCGCCTTGCCGGTGAGCGGGTTGTACACCCGGGCCCCGGTCTCCAGCGCGTGCGCCCGGAACTTCTCGTACTCCGCCAGGTAACCGAGCACCGGGCCGCTGTTGCGGACCACCACGGCGTCGTAGCCGTCCATCAGGGCGGCCGCGTCCAGCGGGTGGCACAGGGCGAGGTCGAAATGGGCGCGCAGCCGGGAGGTGAGGAACACGTCCTCGTCGCCGTAGCGGCGCCCACGGGCCGGGAACGCCAGGTCGGTCACGTAGAGCAGGCGGGGGCGGCGCATGGGTTTCTCCTCGGGCGGACCGGTGGCGACAGGGTGGAGAAAGGTTACGCCGCAGGCCGGGAGCCATGATCGACGGGCGTGGGGGGATCGCGTGGAGACGCACGTCCCGGCCTTGCCGTACAGCACTCGGTTCCCTCGCGGGCGGCCCATGGTGCACCCAGTGCCACGCGGGTCCGCGGGGTGCTACGTTCCCGCTCATGAGCACCAGCAGCGCGGCCCCGGCCGTGAAGCCGCCGATGCGTGACGCCCTGGTCGAGGCCGCCTTCCGGCTCTTCCTGGAGCGGGGGTACGACCGCACCACCGTGGACGACATCGTGGCGCTGGCCGGGGTCGGACGGCGCTCGTTCTTCCGCTACTTCCCCTCCAAGGAGGACGTGGTCTTCCCCGACCACGAGCGCTGTCTCGCCGACATGACGGCGTTCCTCGCGGCGGGCGACGGCACCGGGGAGCCGGTGGCGCGGGTGTGCGACGCGGCCCGTCTCGTGCTGCGCATGTACGCGGAGAACCCGGCCTTCTCGGTGCGCCGTTACCGGCTGACCAAGCAGGTGCCGGGGCTGCGCGCGTACGAACTGTCGGTGGTGCGGCGCTACGAGCGGGCGCTCGCCGGATATCTGCGGGAGCGGTTCGCGGGGCGTCCCGACGGCACGCTGCGCGCGGACGTGATCGCGGCGGCGGTGGTCGCGGCGCACAACAACGCCCTGCGGTCCTGGCTGCGTTCGGACGGGGCGGGGGACGCGGACGCGGCCGTGGACCATGCGCTGGGGTGCGTGCGGGCGGCGTTCGCGGAACCGGGCGGCGATGCGGCGGTTCGGCCCCCTGCCACGCCCGCCCGGGGCGAGGACGTGGTCGTGGTCGTCGCCCGGCGCGATGCCCCGCTGTGGCGCGTGGTGCGGGAGGTCGAGGCGGCGCTCGGGCGGCCCTGAGGGGGCAATCGGGCGGTCGCGCCCGCACATTGAGGGTACGGAGTGCCTTTACGACTGACACTGAGTGCCATACGCTGGCGGTGTGCACGGTGGCACGACGACCGGGCACACGTGTGCGCGGTTCGCACCGCGCGTTCGGGATTTCCGGCCCAGCGCAGGGAGTTGACCAGCGTGTACCACCACTCAGCAAGCGCCACGCACCCGGCGGGCGGCTCGACGGCGGGTGTACTCGAACCCCGGTCCGCCGCGACGGCGTCCGACGCCCCCGCCACGTCCCCCACCACCGGTTCCGTCACACCCCAGCGCTCCACCGAGGACAAGGACGCCCTGACCTACCAGCGCTGTGCCTGGTGCGGCACGGCGATGTACCACCGGCTGCTGTGCCCGGTGTGTCAGGGCAGCGACCTGCGCACCGAGCGCAGTCAGGGTGCCGGCACGGTCCGCCACTCCACCGTCATGCACCGCAACACCCCGATGGCGCGCAATGTGTCGCTGGTCGAAATGGCCGAGGGCTTCGTGGTGCGCGGCCGGGTCATGGGCCCGGCCATCGGCATCCACAGCGGGGACCGGGTACGGCTGTCCACGGCCAAGGACCCGGTCCGGGGCGAGCCGGTGTTCCAGCTGGTCGACGAGGCGTACCGGGCCTGGAGCTGAGCCGCACGCGCTCTGCGGCTCCGCCCTCGCGCGACTCGGCCCTCGCTCGGCCCAGTCCTCGCTCGGCTCAGTCCTTGAGGGCGATCCGGATGCCGACCGTGCCCTCCACGCCTCGGCGCAGTCGGCTGCCCAGCAGGGTGAGGCGGCCGACGATGCCGTACTTGCGGGCGATCAGGGAGCGGTAGCGGGCCGTGGTGTCCGCGTCGGTGATCCCGGCGGTGGCCGGGACCGGCTCGCCGGTCGGACGGCCGCGCACGTCACAGGGGCCCACGAGGACGTCGGCGCGGCGGCGGATGCGCTTGACCTTCCAGCTGTCGGCGGTTGTCCACACTCCGAGGGTGTCGCCGTCGCGCACCACCCAGACCGGGGTGGGAACGGGCGTGCCGTCCTTGCGGTAGCTGGTGACCAGCAGGTACTTGCCCGTGCCGAGCCGGGTCAGGAGCGTGTCGTCCATGTCCGCAGTCTAGGAGGCTGCCCCGCACCCGGCAGCACGGCGGGGCCCGGTACCGGCGCCCGCTCCGCACGGACGCGCCCGGCGGAATACCCGGGACCAGCGACGGGGATCAACTCCTGCGTCTAGATTGCGTCTTGACCCGTGTACCGCTCAAGACACCACTGCCCCAAGGCCCTCAGGAGCTGACCCACGTGACCGACAACCCGGCCGCCGCCAACGATGTCGCCGAGTCGCTGCGCGCCCGTATCAACACCGGCCAGCCGCACACCGCCCGGATCTGGAACTACTGGCTCGGCGGCAAGGACAACTACGAGGTGGACCGCGCGGCCGGCGACCAGATCCGCCAACTGCACCCGGGCATCGGGGAGTACGCCCGCGCCGACCGTCTCTTCCTCGGCCGCGCCGTGCGCCATCTGGTGCAGGAGGAGGGCATACGGCAGTTCCTGGACATCGGCACCGGGCTGCCCACCGCCGACAACACGCACGAGGTCGCCCAGCGGCTCGCGCCTGACGCCCGGATCGTCTACGTCGACAACGACCCGCTGGTCCTCGCGCACGCCCGCGCCCTGCTCACCAGCACCCCCGAGGGGCGTACCGACTACCTGGACGAGGATCTGCGCAACATCGACGCGATCTTCGAACACGCCGCGAAGACACTGGACTTCAGCGAGCCCATCGGTCTGATCCTGCTCGGCGTGGTCATCTTCATCGGCGACGACGAGGACCCGTACGGCCTGGTGCGGCGGCTCACCGAGCGGCTGCCCGCCGGGAGCCATCTCGTGCTCTCGCACACCATCACCAGCCCGTCGATGCCGGACGTGGACGAGGCGGTCGCGTTCTGGAACGAGCACGGCACCCCGAAGCTCACCCAGCGCACGCCCGAGGACGTGACCCGTTTCTTCGACGGTCTCGAACTGCTGGAGCCGGGCGTGCTCTCCTGCTCGCGCTGGCGCCCGGAGCCGGGTGACGAGGGCGAACCGGAGGAGGTCGCGATGTTCGGCGGAGTGGCCCGCAAGCGCTGACCCGGCCCGCGCGAACTCGCCCCGCGCGCAAGGGAAAACGGAATCCGCGAACCCGAGCGGAAGATCGCCGCGGTCGCTGAACGCGCCCGCCCCGCCCCACGTACTCAGGGGCGGGCGCTCATCGACCGGAGGGCCCCGTGGTGCCGGCAGGGGCATCGCGCGCTCGGGGTTTTCGGGAGTCTGGCATGAGGCACGCACGACGGCGGGTCGTCCGGCGAGTGACACGGCTGGCGGCCGTCGGCGGACTCCTTCTGGGAGGCGCGATGGTGACGCAGGCGGCCATGGCGAGCGAGCCCCCGAGCTCCCCCGCGACCCCGCTGAGCACGGCGGGCACCGCCGGGGTGACGGGTTCCGCGCTGACGGCGAAGCTGGGCACCGCGCGCTCCGCGGGAAGCTGGATCGGCGCCGACGGGAAGCCGGTCGTCGCGGTGACGGACGCGAACGCCGCTACGGAGGTCCGGCGGGCGGGCGCCGAGCCCAAGATGGTGAGCCACAGCATGAACGAGCTGAAGTCGGCCACGGAGACGCTGCGTTCGGCACCGCGCGTGGCGGGCACCGCGTGGTCGGTGGACTACCGCACCAACCGGGTCGTGGTCCAGGCGGACAGCACCGTGTCGTCCGGCGACTGGACCTCGCTGACCAAAGTCGCCTCGCGCATCGGGAACTTCGTCACCATGGAGCGGTCGAAGGGCACCTTCACCACGCGACTGAACGGCGCGCAGCCGATCCTCTCCACGAGCGGCCGCTGCTCGGCCGGGTTCAACGTGACCAACGGGCAACGGGACTTCATCCTCACGGCGGGCCACTGCGGCCCGACCGGCTCCATCTGGTTCGCCGACAACCAGGGCAACCAGCAGCTCGGTTCCACGGTGAACAGCAACTTCCCGGGCGCCGACTTCTCGCTCGTGCAGTACGACTCCGGCAAGGCGGGACCGGGGGCCGACGTGGTCGCGATCGGCGGCGGCAAGGGCATCCGGATCACCGGGGCGGCCGACGCCACGGTGGGACAGCGGGTGTTCCGCAGCGGCAGCACCAGCGGGCTCCACGACGGCCAGGTGACCGCGCTCAACGCGACCGTGAACTACCCCGAGGGCAGCGTCAGCGGGCTGATCGAGACGAACGTGTGCGCCGAACCCGGCGACAGCGGCGGGCCGTTGTTCTCCGAGGGGCAGGCGCTCGGTGTCACCTCGGGCGGCAGCGGCGACTGCACGTCGGGCGGTACGACGTTCTTCCAGCCCCTGACCAAGGCGATGTCGGCGCTGAACGTCCGCCTGATCACCTCCGGCGCACAGGCCGGGGGCGCCGCCCAGAACCCAGCGCCGTCCTCCACCCCCGCTCCGCAGAGCACCCTGGCCCCGAGCGCTGCCGCGCCGGGCTCCTCGGCCCCGGTGAGCGGCATCGCCGAGGGCCGTACGCTGCTGGCGCGCCTCACGGACACCCGGAACGTGGGACCGGGTCTGCTCATCATGGCGGGCAGTCTCATCGCCCTGGTCGCGGCCCGCTACATCCGCTCGGAGCAGGAGCGCCGGGCCTACCAGCGGCAGTACTCGGCGACCTGGGGGTGACCGGGAGCCGCGTGCCGTTCCGGAAGGAATCGGTCACTCGAAACGCCCATCCGGTCACGGATGGGCGTTGAGGGGTATGTCGGTGGTCGCGCGGCGGCCGGTTCAGGACGGGCGGCGCGGCTGCGGTGTCGCGGAGGCCCACTCCAGGACGAGACGCTGGTACTCCGCGCGCTGCTCGGTGGTGAGTATCCCGCCCGAGCGGCGCCACAGGGCCCGGATCTCCTCGTTGACCTCCGCGGCCGACCGCTGGCAGGCGGTGTCAGCAGTGGTGGACATGATGTGAAGCATATGCCGGTCCCCGTGAAGACGACGTGAGCAAGTGCGCGCGATACGGACATTTCGGACCGTGTTACTCATCACGTCAATGGGGCGTGACCCGGGCGGAGTTCGGGGGCGAACGGGCGCCCCCGCCCCGCTTCTCAGGTGCCCGGCTTGCGGCCGTACACGAACACGTCGTCGCCGTTCCTGAGCAGCGACCAGTACTTCTTGGCGTCCTTCGTGGTCATGTTCACACACCCGTGGGAGCCCGGCGGGTTCCACACGCTCACGCCGACGGAGTGGAAGGCCTGGCCGCCGTCGAAGAACTGGCTGTACGGCATCGGCACGTTGTACAGCGTGGAGTAGTGGTCGATGTGCCGCCAGTAGATCTTCTTCAGACCGGTGCGGGTCTCGTAGCGGTCGCGACCGGTGCGCACCGGCACGGGGCCGTAGACCAGCTTCTTGCCGTCCTGGATCCAGCTGAGCTGGAGCGTGAGGTTCACACAGGCGATACGGCCCTTGTTCACCGGGCACTTGCCGGCCTTGTTGGGGTTCTTCCCCACGGCCTTCTGCTTGTTCATGAGGTCCATCACGCCCCAGGTCACCGGACCCGCGTAGCCGATGGTGGGGGTGATGCCGTGCTTCTTCTGGAAGGCGCGGATGGCCGTGCAGTCCGCGCTCGACTGCTTGCCGTCGACCGGCCGGCCGAGGAACCTCTCCACCTGCTTCTGGTACGGCCCGGCCTTCGTGCTGCAGCTCGCGGCCTGCGCCGGTGCGGCGGTGACGACGAGCGCCAGCGGCGCCGCCAGTGCGGTGACGCCGAGCAGCGCGGCACCTCGTCTGCGTGTGTCCCCCATGATCCTGACCCCTCTCCCACTCTGCTGCCCGAAGGCATCCGTCGCCTACTAGACCCGCCCCCGGGCCGGACGGTTGTGGTTCCGGTCGCGCTGTGACGAAACGGTGAACTTCACCGTCTGTCGGTCATCTTCTGTCGGTCATCTCCCGTGCAGCGCCGTGTGGAACCCGGTGTGCACGGCGGTGAGTCCGCCGTCCACCACGAGGGCGGTACCGGTGATCCAGGCGGCGTCACGGGAGGCGAGGAACGCCACGGCCGCGGCGACGTCCTCCGGCTCCCCGATCCGCCCGAGCGGATAGAGCCCGCGCACCGCCTCCAGATCCTCGTCGCGCCCCTCCCAGGCCGAGGTGCGCACCGTCCCCGGCACGACGAGGTTCACCCGCACCCCCCGCGCCGCCGCGTGCCCGGCGAGGGTACGGGTGAGCGAGGCCAGGCCCGCCTTGGCGGCGCTGTAGGCATGACCCCCGAAGTCCTGAAGCCCGTTGACCGACCCGATGCTGACGACGGCCCCTCGCCCCGAGGCGGCGAGATGCGGCAGCGCCGCACGGCAGCAGCGGTACACCCCGGTCAGTGTGGTGTCGAGATCCCGCTCCCACACGTCGTCGGAGCCGTCCTCGAACAACACCTCGTCCGGCGACGACCGGGCGGCACAGTTCACCAGCACGTCCAGCGCCCCGAACGCGTCCACGGCATACGCGACAGCCGCCTCGACCGATTCCCGATCCCTCACGTCGCACGCCAACTCCCGTGCGTCCAGCCCCTTTTCCCGCAGGCCCGCGGCCGTCCGCCCGGCCTCGTCGGCGTCCCGGTCGGTGACGAGAACCCGCCCGCCCTCCTCCGCGATCCGCCGCGCGACAGCCGCACCGATGCCCCGGGCCGCACCGGTGACGAGAACTCCGTACCCCGCAAAGCGAGTTGGATCGGTCATGGGGCGACGGTAGGGCAGCGGGACGCGCCGCGACAGAGGCCGTACCCGGCCTCGACCGTTGAACTGACCGGCCGGGCATGACGTACCAGTCGCTGCGGAGCGGCGCCGTGCCGCTCGGCGTTTCGAGAAGGAGTCGAGCGATTTTAGTGGATGCGAGCCGCCCGGGCGGCAGCGGAACTCTCGCCGTGGTCGCCCCGGCGGAACAGCCGAAGCGTGAAGTCCCCGCTCCCCAGCAGGTCTTGGGGCTCGACGGGCTGCGGGGGCTGGCGGCCCTGTACGTGGTGTTGTTCCACTGCTGGTTGTACACCTTCCCGGGTTACCCACGCAGTTCGGCGCCGGGTTGGCTGGACCCGCTCTCGTTCGGGCGCCTGGCCGTGGTGTTCTTCCTGGTGCTGTCCGGCTTCTCGCTCGCGATCGCTCCGGCGCGGCACGGCTGGCGGACGGCCGGTGCCGGCCGGTTTCTGCGGCGGCGGGCGTGGCGGATTCTGCCTCCGTACTGGGCGGCGCTGGTCATGAGTCTGGTCATCGCCTGGTTCGTGGTGTCGCCCTCCCACTACGGGCTGCCCACCGCGAAGTCGGTCCTGGTGTACGGCCTCGTCGCCCAGGACGTGTTCACCGCACCCACGCCGAACGGCGCGTTCTGGTCGATCGGCGTGGAGAGCGAGCTGTATCTCCTGTTTCCCCTTCTCCTGTTGGTCCGGCGGAAGTTCGGGGCGGCGGTGCTGGTCGCGGCCGTGACCCTTCCGGTGATCGCCTGGGGGATGTGGGCGCCCGGCGCGAACCCCGTCGAGGGTGCCAACGGACTCACTCCGCATCTCGCGCCCGTGTTCGTCGCGGGTATGGCGGGCGCGGGGGTCGTCGTCGCGTCGGAGCGGGTACGACGCCTGCCGTGGGGATGGCTCGCCGTACTGGCAGCCGCGCCCGTTGCCGTCGTCGGCGTCGCCCGGGGTTTCGTGTGGACGGTGAACCACTACTTCTGGGTGGATCTGGCCGTCGCTCCCGCCATGACGATGCTGATCGTCGCGGTGGCCACCGGCAGGTCCGCCGTGATCGTACGGTTCCTGACCGCGCGGCCGATGCGGAGTCTCGGTGACCTCTCGTACAGCCTGTATCTGATCCATCTGCCGATCGTCATGGCCGTGATCCACCGCGTGGCCCCGCATGTCGTGGGTCGCGGACTGCCCACCTTCCTGTTCACGCTCGGCGTGGCCCTGCCGGTTTCGGTGCTGGGGGCCTGGCTGTTCGCCCGGGTCTTCGAGCTGCCCTTCAAGCGGAACAGGTCCTGGAGGGCACTGGTCGCGGCCAGGCGGTCGTAGGACACGGACGTGGACGTGGACAGGGGCGGCCGGTCTCGCTACCGGCCGCCCCTGTCCGTGTCCCGGCGGGATCAGTGCCCGCGTGCGATCCACTCCTCCAGGTGCGGGGCCTCCGCGCCGATGGTGGTGGGTTCGCCGTGGCCGGTGAGGACCTTGGTCTCCGGGGGGAGGGTGAGGAGCTTGTCCCGGACGGAGTCGATGATGGTGGGGAAGTGGGAGTAGGAGCGGCCGGTGGCGCCGGGGCCGCCCTGGAACAGGGTGTCGCCGGTGAAGACGGTGCCGAGGCCGGGGTCGTAGAGGCAGACGGCGCCGGGGGCGTGGCCCGGGGTGTGCAGGACGGTCAGGTCGGCGCCGGCGGCCTCCATGACCAGGCCGTCGGTGAGGTGGGCGTCGGGGTCGCGGTCGGGGTGGGTGAGCTTCCACAGCGGCAGGTCGTCCGGGTGCAGCCAGATGACGGCGCCGGTGAGGTCCGCGAGGGCGGGGGCCGCGTTGACGTGGTCGTTGTGCGCGTGGGTGCAGATGATGGCGGTCAGGCGGCGGTCGCCGACCGCGCGGGCGATGGCCTCGGCGTCGTGGGCCGGGTCGATCACGATGGCCTCGTGGTCGTCGCCGACGATCCAGACGTTGTTCTCGACGTCCCACGTGCCGCCGTCGAGGGTGAACTGGCCGGAGGTGACGAGGCGTTCGATACGGGCGGTCATCAGAGCACCACCACCGAACGCAGCACGTCGCCCTCGTGCATCCGCTCGAACGCCTTCTCCACCTCGTCGATCTGGATCGTCTCGGTGACGAACGCGTCCAGCGGCAGCCGGCCCTGGAGGTGCAGGTCGATGAGCATCGGGAAGTCACGCGAGGGCAGACAGTCGCCGTACCAGGACGACTTGAGGGCGCCGCCGCGGCCGAACACGTCCAGCAGGGGCAGTTCGAGCTTCATCTCGGGGGTGGGGACGCCGACGAGGACGACGGTGCCCGCCAAGTCGCGGGCGTAGAAGGCCTGCTGGTAGGTCTCGGGGCGGCCGACCGCGTCGATGACGACATCGGCGCCGAAGCCGCCGGTCAGCGACCGGATCGCCTCGACCGCGTCCGTCTCGCGGGAGTTGACGGTGTCGGTGGCGCCGAGCTCGCGGGCCTTGGCCAGCTTGCGGTCGTCGATGTCGACGGCGATGATCTTCCCCGCCCCGGCCAGCCGGGCGCCCGCGATGGCCGCGTCGCCCACGCCGCCGCAGCCGATGACGGCGACGGAGTCGCCCCGGCCGACGTTGCCGGTGTTGATCGCGGCGCCGATGCCCGCCATCACACCGCAGCCGAGCAGTCCGGCGACCGCCGGGGAGACGGCCGGGTCGACCTTGGTGCACTGTCCGGCGGCGACGAGCGTCTTCTCCGCGAAGGCGCCGATGCCCAGGGCCGGGGTCAGCTCCTGCCCGGTGGAGGCGAGGGTCATCTTCTGCTTGGCGTTGTGGGTGTTGAAGCAGTACTGCGGGCGCCCGCGCAGACAGGCCCGGCAATTGCCGCACACCGCACGCCAGTTGAGGATCACGAAGTCACCCGGCGCCACATCGGTGACGCCTTCGCCGACCAACTCGACCACACCGGCGGCCTCGTGGCCCAGCAGGAAGGGGAAGTCGTCGTTGATGCCGCCCTGCTTGTAGTGCAGATCGGTGTGACAGACCCCGCAGGCCTGGATGCGTACGACGGCTTCGCCGGGCCCGGGATCGGGAATCACGATCGTCTCGACGCGCACCGGTTGGTCCTTGCCCGGTGCGACTACGCCGCGTACTTCCTGCGCCATGACCTGGCCCCTCTTCCCTTGTACGTACCTTCGCCGCCGACCCTACGCCACGGAAATGCGTCGGACCGGGCCTTGCGGGCCCGGTCCGGGGAGCGTCGGTCGTACGGTCAGCCGCCGAGGCCCGGGAGGAGGCCCAGCGCCGGGGCGGCCAGGTCGGTCACCTGGTGGAGTTCGTTGAGGCGGTTCATGTCGCTGAGCTGATTCAGGCCGCGCAGCTGCTCGCCGACGCCGGGGACCTCGGCGCGGTGCTCGGCGGGGATGTCGCTGACGGCGAGGTTGTCCAGCGTGGTCATCGGGTTGATCTGCCCGGTGCCCGCGGCGCTCGCATCGGCCGCGCTCGCGAGCGGTGCGGCCAGGCCCGTGACGCCGACGGCGAGACCGACCGCGGCGACGATACGTCGTGTTGAGATCATGTCCTCTGCAACGCCCGTCGCCCGCCCCGGACACGGGCACCGGCCGCCCCTCACCCGACAGGTGGAGCGCGTCGTCTGCGCTTGCCGTGGCCGCCGGGGCGGGGGAGCCTCGAAAGGTGGACCCGTGCGGTCCCGCTCCCCGCCGGGCCGCGAGCGTCCGAAGGAGGCCACCATGGGCAGCACGAAAAACCCCGCGTTCACCACCGACACACTGCGCGAGAGCATCGAGTCCGACACCGGCGACTCGCTCCTGAACCTGTACGAGGACGACGCCGAGATACGCGTCATCGACCGCGACGCCCAGCCGAGCCACCCCAAGGTGCTGCGCGGCCGGGGCGAGATCAGGGAGATGCTCGACGACATCTACAGCCGCGACATGATCCACCGGCTCGGCCAGTGCGTCATCGACGGCGATCACGCGGCGTTCACCGAGTCCTGCGAGTACGCCAACGGCGACCGGGTCTACGCCGAGTCGATGATCACCCTGCGGGACGGCAGGATCTCCGAGCAGATCCTGATCCAGGCATGGGACGAGTAGGCACGCGGGGCGCGCACGCCCAGGTCGGCTCCCGGCTGTCGTGGTCGTTCTCGGCCCGCGCGTCCTACGGCCCCCGCCCGGCCCGGCACGAGGTGGCCGGGCCGGGCCACGTACCCGGGGCGGGGGCGCTCCGCTCGGTGCTGCGGACGGCAGGACACGCGGCCAGGTTCGCGGCCCGGCACCGGCCGGGGCGGCGGCGCCACACCGCGTGACCCGCACCGGCGCCCCGCCGTGGCGTACGCCGGGCCTCCACCGGTCAGCCGGACCCGGCCGCCGTCTCCAGCACCATCCGGAACCGTGCCCGTCCGGCCAGCATCTTCTGGTACGCCGCCTCCACGTCGTCCAGCGGGACGACCTCGGTCATCGGGCGGATGCCGTGCAGGACGGCGAAGTCCATGGTGTCCTGCACGTCCTGGGAGGTCCCGGAGGGGTGGCCCTTGACGTCGCGGCCGCCGCTGATGAGCTGGAGCGGGGTGATGTCCAGCGGTTCGGGCGAGACCCCGATGATGACGAGTTCGCCGCGCGGGGTGAGGCCGTCCACCGTGGCGGACATCGCGGCGGAGTTCCCGGCGGTGGCGAGGACGACCTTGGCGCCGCCGAGGTTCTGCAGGGCCTCGGCGACCGGGGTGCCCGCCGTGCTGTCGATGTAGTGGTGGGCGCCCAACTCCTTGGCGAATCCGGCCTTTTCGGCGCCCCGGGCGATGGCGACGGTCTCGAAGCCCATGGCGGCCGCGAACTGCACGCCGAGATGGCCGAGCCCGCCGAGGCCGAGGACGGCGACCCGGTCACCGGCGCGGGCGGCGCTGCGCCGCAGCCCGTTGAAGGTGGTCACGCCCGCGCAGGCCATGGGTCCGGCGGCGGAGGCGTCGAGGCCGTCGGGAACGCGGGCCAGCGCGTCGACGGGCACGATCACCTTCTCCGCGAAGCCGCCGTCGTAGGCCCAGCCGGGCACCTTCAGGCGCACGCACGCGATGAAGTCGCCCCGGCGGCAGGGCGTGCAGTAGCCGCAGCTGCCGCCGAACCAGCCGACCGCCACCCGGTCGCCGACCTTCCAGCCCCGGCCGAGGGCGCCCTCGCCGAGCTCCTCGACGCGTCCGGCGATCTCGTGTCCGGGGACCTCCGGGAAGGTGATGCCGGGCGCGGCGGCGTCCACGAACAGGGCGTCGCTGTGGCAGATCCCGCACGCCTCCACGGCGATCCGCACCTCGCCGGGCCCCGGATGCGGCACCTCCCGCTCGACCAGCTCGAACGTCCCGCCGGGGGCGGTGACCTGCGCGACTCGGTACGTGCTCATGCGTGTCTCCGGAGTACGGCTCGGGGGGGGTGGGGATCCTGCCGTTCCAGCAGACCAGCTCGCCCGGGATCACGCGCGCCGAGAGCGGCGGCCGGGCCGGGCGCGTCCGCCGGGCATCCTTTTGGACAGGTAAAACTGAACAGTCTGAGCTGGACAGTTCGCCCTGCCGGTGTCTACGGTGACGGCATGGCCCACATCTCGGACTCCGCCGCCCTGGCCGCGCGCGAGCTGCGCGTGATGTTCAGCCGACTGCGGCGCCGTATCCGCGAGGTGGCGCGGGACTCCGACCTCACCCCGCCGCAGGAGTCGGCGCTCTCCCTGGTCGGCAAGCACGGCGCGGCCACGGCGAGCGCGCTGGCCGCCGCCGAGGGCGTACGGCCGCAGTCGATGGCGGCCACGCTGGCCGCGCTCGACCGGCACGGGCTGATCCGCCGTACGCCCGACCCGGCGGACGGCCGCCGTCAGCTGGTCACCCTGACCGAGGCGGGGCAGGCGCGGGTGGAGGGCAACCGGCAGGTGCGCGAGGAGTGGCTGGCGCGCGCCCTGGAGGACCGGTTCTCCGAGGAGGAGCGGCAGACCGTGCTCACGGCGCTGACCCTGCTGGAACGGCTCTCGCGGCCGTGACACCGAGCACCCCCGCCGGGCCGTGCCGCCCGGCCCCGTTCACGCTCGCCGGTCCGCCGGCGACGACCCCGCCGGACCGTTCGCGCGGCTGGCTCACCCCCCGAAAGGTCTGAACCCTCATGTCCGTCACCACGCTCGACCCCCGTACCGCCCTCGTCGTGATCGATCTCCAGCGCGGCATCGTGGGGATGCAGACCCAGCCGTACGCCGCCGCCGACGTGGTGGCCCGTTCCGTGGAGCTGGCGGACGCCTTCCGCGCACGCGAGCTGCCGGTGGTGCTGGTCCGCGTCTCCTTCGCCGCCGACGGCGCCGATGCGGTGCCCGGCCGCACCGAGCGGCAGCCGCGCGGTCTCGCCTTCCCCGAGGGCTGGGACGTCCTCGTGGACGAACTCTCCGGTCACGACGGCGACATCCTGGTCACCAAGCACAACTGGAGCGCCCTGTTCGGAACCGACCTGGACGTGCAGCTGCGCCGCCGGGGCATCACGCAGATCGTGCTGACCGGCATCGCCACCAGCATCGGCGTGGAGTCCACCGCCCGTGACGCCTACGCGGCGGGCTACAACGTCACCCTGGCCACCGACGCCATGGCCGACGCGGACGCCGAGGCGCACGCGAACAGCGTCGAGCGCGTCTTCCCGCGCCTCGGCGAGAACGGCACGACGGCAGAGATCCTGGAGCTGCTGGCCAAGACCCACGCCTGACGGGTCCACGACCGACGGCGCGACGGCGTGCCCGGCATCCGGTGCGGTTCACCGGATGCCGGGCACGCGCGTACGACACCCCTCGCGGGGTCAGCCCCCGGTCGCCGCCCGCTCCACCTCGGCCTCCACCTCGCCGCGTGGGCGGCCGGTCTCGCGGGCGTACTCGCTGACCGCGGTCTGGGCGTCGCGGGCCAGGTCGCGCCAGGCGCGCAGGGCGGTCTCGTAGGTGCCGGACTGGGCGCCGGTCATCCCGCGCTCGGCGGGCGGGCCGTAGGTGTCGCGCAGGTCCGTCACGGTGGCGTGCGCCGCGTCGGCCGCACGCTGTTTCTGCACGAGTTCTTCAAAGGTGTGAGCCACACCAACCGACCCTAGGCCGACGCGGTGAACGCGCCACTCGAAAGGGCCGGACCGCTCAGGTGTTCTCGTCCGTCACCAGATCCGCCCACACCTGTTTCCCGCCGCTGACCGGCACCGTGCCCCAGGTCGAGGAGACCGCCTCGACCAGGAGGATGCCCCGGCCGCCGGTGGCTTCCCAGCCGACGCTGGTGGGCTTGAGGGGGCCGCGCGGAGAGGCGTCGGCGACCGCGAGGCGCAGGCGGTGGCCGACCAGGCCCAGGTCGAGGCGGACCTGGCCCTCGGTGTGCACGAGGGCGTTGGTGACCAGCTCGGAGACGATCAGCAGCGCCGCGTCCTGGGTGTCCTCGGGCACGTCCCAGCCGCGCAGCACCCGCCGGGTGAAGCGGCGCGCGTGCCGGACCGCCTCGGGGACGCGCCACACGCTCCAGCTCTCGCGCAGCGGGCATACGGCCATGCCGTCGTAGCGGGTGAGCAGCAGGGCCACGTCGTCGCCCCGGTGGGCGCCGCCGAGCAGGGCGTCGGCGGCGGCGCCGAGACCGGCGGGGTCGACGGCGGCGAGGTCGCGGGCGAGCCGGGCCATGCCCCGGTCGAGGTCGGAGTCGGCGGACTCCACCAGGCCGTCGGTGGTGAGCGCGAGGACGGTGCCGGGTCTCAGGCGCAGCGGGGTCATCGGGAACTCGGCCTGGACCAGCACCCCGAGGGGCGGTCCGCCCTCGGCCGCGACGATGTCGGTGGTGCCGTCCGGGTGGCGCAGAACCGGTTGCGGATGCCCGGCGCGCACGCACAGCGCGGAGCCGCTCTCCATGTCGACGTCGACGTAGGCGCAGGTGGCGAAGAGGTCGGTCTCCATGTCGAGGAGCAGCCGGTTGGCGAGGGCGACCACGACGTCCGGGGGGTGGCCCTCGGCGGCGTAGGCGCGCAGGGCGGTGCGGAGCTGGCCCATGAGGGTGGCGGCGCCCGCGTTGTGGCCCTGGACGTCGCCGATGACGAGGGCGACGTGGTTGTCGGCGAGCGGGATCACGTCGTACCAGTCGCCGCCCACCTCCAGGCCGGCCGTCGCGGGGAGGTACCGGGCGACGGCCTCGACGCCGGGCAGCCGGGGCAGTCTGCGGGGCAGCAGGGTGCGCTGGAGCATGCCGACGAGTTCGTGTTCGGCGTCGAAGGCGTGGGCGCGCAGCAGGGCCTGGCCGGTGAGGCCCGCGCAGGCGGTGAGCAGGGCGCGTTCGTCGGGGCCGAACTCGTGCGGCCGGTCCCAGCCGATCAGGCAGACCCCGGCGGTGCGGCCCCCGGCGGGCAGGGGCAGTACGGCGAGGCCACCGGGGCCGACTCCGGCGAGGCCGGGCTCCAGCCGGGAGCCCGCGGGCCAGATGCGGGCGCGGCCCTTGCGCAGGGCGGCAGCGAGGGCGGGCATGGCGCGTACGGGGGCGTCGGGCCACTCGCCGCGCCATTCGGCGCGCCAGAGTTCGGGCCAGGCGCTGGGTTCCGGCGGGTCGAGGACGGTGACGACCAGACGGTCGTTCTCCAGTTCGGCGAGCGCGATGCGGTCGGCACGCAGGGGTGCACGCAGGGCGGCGACGACGGCCTGGCCGACGTCCTTGACGGTGCCCGCGGTGGCGAGGGCGGCGGCCAGACGCTGGACGCGGGCCACGTCGGTGACGTCGGAGCGGAAGGCGGACGCCTCGGCGACGGTGCCGACGAGCCGGGCGGGGTGTCCCCCGCCGCCGGGCAGCAGCCGGCCGCGCAGCCGCAGCCAGCGGGGCGCGCCCGAGGGCTGGAGGGCGCGGAACTCCAGTTCGCGGTCGCCGACGGGCATGTGGTCGGCCTCGACGACGGACATCAGCGCGGGCAGGTCCTCGGGCACGGTGCGGCCGAGCAGCGTCTCGACCTTGCCGTCGAACGCCTCGCGGGAGAGGCCGAAGAGCCGCAGGATGTCGTCGCCGACCTCGACCCGGCCGGTGTCCATGGCGAGCCGGAACGCGTCGTCGGCCAGTTCGCGGGGCGGGGCGGGCGGTACGGGGACCGGCGCGGTGACCGCCCCGGCGAGCAGTTCCAGGCAGGCCCGGTCGTCGGCGCCGAAGCCGCCGGGCTGTTCGGTGACGGCGACCAGGCAGCCGCTGCCCGGTGCCCCGAGCGGTAGCGCGGCGAGCGCGAAGTCGGCGTCCCGGGCGGGTGGTTCGCCGGGGCCCGACCAGACCGGCCGCCCGGTGCGGTGGGCCTCGGCGACGGGTGAGCGCGCCGTGGCCGGGCAGCCGTCGCGCAGGCCGTACCGCGCGCGCGAGAGGCCCGCGGACTCCACGAGCCGGAGTGTCGCGGGGTCGTCGCCGGGGGCGTAGATCCCCGCGAAGGCGGCGCCCGCCAGCACCAGTGCCTGTTCCAGGATCCGGCGGGGCCGGTCCGTGGACGGCATGGCCATGAGCGTGGCGAGGACACGCTCGGCACGCTCGGTTCTCGATCTGCGTACCGCAGCACCCTCGCTCGCCACGTTGGCCATTACAGCGCCTGTGGGGCGTGTGCGCAGCCCCTGTGCACGCCCCAAGTGGTACGAGCATTCCGCGCGTAGCGGTTCGAACACACCTTTACCTGTGCGTTTCGCATGACGATCTGATGACGTGTATGACTGTCCGCGACCATGCGACTCCTGAGAGTGTCTTCTCGTGCCGACCGGGACCTCCGGAGCGGCGAACGCAGGGGCGGGAGGGGCGACAAGGCCATGGACAAGCGGTACGAGGTGTACGCGCTCGCCGATGGACACTTCTACGACACGCCCGACCGGCTCTCGGCGGAGACGGGCGAGGCGGCACCGCAGTACGCGGCGGCACGCCGCCCGGTGCCGGACGGCTGGCACGCGGCCCGCTCCGGGGACTGGCTGACGCTGACCCCGCTCGGCGAGGACGGCGCGCCGGAGCCGGGACCGGCCCAGGGCTGGAAGATCCACTCCTCGGCCACCGCCGCGAACGCCGGCCGGGTCGCGGAGATCGTGTGGGACTACTGCGTGCCGCGCCGCATCCCCTTCAAGTTCGTGCCGGGACCGCATCTGCTGCACTTGCGCAACGCCAAGTACGCCGGCCGCGACACCAGCGGCAAGTTCGTCACCGTCTACCCGGCCGACGAGGAGCAACTGCACCGAATACTCATCGAGTTGGGCGAGCTGCTCGACGGTGTCGAGGGACCGTACATCCTGACCGACCTGCGCTGGGGCGCGGGCCCGCTCTACGTCCGCCACGGCGCGTTCGCCCGCCGGTACGTCGTCGACGAGCGCGGCTCGCTGGTACTCGCGGTGGCCGACGGCGAGGGGAACCTCGTGCCGGACCGGCGCGATCCCTCCTTCCAGGTGCCCGAGTGGATCACGCTGCCGGAGTTCCTGCGGCCGCATCTGGAGGCCCGCAACACCACGACGGTGGGCGAGCTGCCCTACCGCGTCGAGAAGGCGCTGCACTTCTCCAACGGCGGTGGCGTGTACGCCGGTTCGGACATCCGGGACGGCAGCCGCGTGGTGCTGAAGGAGGCCCGGCCGCATGCGGGGCTCGCGGCCGACGGCGCGGACGCGGTGACCCGCCTGGAGCGGGAGAAGGAGGCGCTGGAGCTGGTCGCCGGGACCGGGGTGGTCCCCGAGGTCCTCGACTGGCTGACTCTCGGCGAACACCGCTTCCTGGTCATGGAGTTCCTGGAGGGCCGCCCGCTCAACTCCTTCTTCGCGGAGCGCCATCCGCTGCTGATACCCGACCCCGACCCGGAGAAGACGGCCGCGTACACGGCCTGGGCGCTGCGGGTGCACGCGGCGGTGGAGCGGGCGGTCGCGGCGGTGCACGAGCGCGGCCTCGTCTTCAACGACCTGCACGTCTTCAACATCATGGTCGCGCCGGACGAGGAGACGGTCCATCTCATCGACTTCGAGGCGGCGGCGCCGGCCGCGGAGAACGGCCGACAGACGGTCGCCCACCCCGGCTTCTTCGCCCCGCCGGACCGCCGGGGCAAGGACGTGGACCGCTACGCGCTCGCCTGTCTGCGGATCGCCCTGTTCCTGCCGGTGACCTCGCTGTTCGTGGTGGACCGGGGCAAGGCCGCGCATCTGGCCGAGGTGATCGCGGAACAGTTCCCGGACGTGCCGCGCGCCTTCCTGGACGAGGCGGTCGCCGAGATCACCCGTAACACCCGGGGCGGCGAGGCCCGTCCGGCGACCCCGCTGGTGATGCCGGGCGACTGGCCGCACAGCCGGGACTCGATGGTGAAGGCGCTCCTCGCCTCCGCGACCCCGGAGCGCTCCGACCGCCTCTTCCCGGGCGACATCACCCAGTTCGCGGACGGCGGCGGTCTCGGACTCGCGCACGGCGCGGCCGGAGTGCTGTACGCGCTCGCGGCCTGCGGGGCCGACCGGTACGAGGAGGGTGAGCGCTGGCTGCTCCGGCACACCGCGCCCCCACCGCCCGGCACCCCGCTCGGCCTGTACGACGGACTCGCGGGCGTCGCCCTGGTCCTCGACCAACTGGGCTACCGGCAACAGGCGTTGGACCTGGTCGACGGCATCCTGCGCGAGAACTGGCGCAATCTGTCCTCCGACCTGCACGGCGGCCTGGCCGGGCTCGGCCTGGTCCTCGGGCACCTCGCGGCCGCCACTGGGGAGAAGGCCCTCGCGGAACACGCCGCCGAGGCCGCCGACATCCTCGTACGACGACTCGCCGAACCGGTCCCCGACACGCCCCGGCGACGGGCGGGACTGATGCGCGGCGCGAGCGGCCCGGCGCTGTTCCTGCTGCGCCGGTACGAGGAGACCGGCGACCCCCGCGCGGCAGCGGCGGCGGCCGAGGCGCTCCGCCGCGACCTGGCCTGCTGCGTCCTCCAGAAGGCGAGCGGCGGCCTGGAGGTCGACGAGGGCTGGCGCACGCTGCCCTACCTCGGGGACGGCAGCGTGGGTATCGGACTCGTCCTCGACGACTACCTCGCGCACACGGGCGCCGACGGCTTCGCCGCACAGGCCCGCGCGGCGGCTCCCGGCAGCCGGGAGCAGACCCTCCTCGCCCACGCGGCGGGCGCGGCAGAGGAGTTCGAGCGCGCCCGGGACGGCATCCTCGCCGCCGCGACCTCCCGCTTCTACGCACAACCCGGTCTCTTCCAGGGCCGCGCCGGAATGGTGCTGCATCTCGCGCGCAGTTCGGCGCCGGGTGCCACCCGGGAGCGGCTGGAGCGGCAGATCTCCGGGCTCGGCTGGTTCGCGATGGCCTACCAGGGCCAACTCGCCTTTCCCGGGCACCAGATGATGCGGCTCTCGATGGACCTCGCCACCGGAACGGCAGGCTGTCTGCTCGCCCTCGCCTCGGCGCTCGACGCCGGCAGGGCCGCGGGCGACGGCGCGGACGAACGCTCGGGCGAGCGCGCCCACCTGCCCTTCCTCCCGCCGCCGAAGGCGGCCCTCACACGCGGCTCCGACCCGGAGTCGTGACACAACCCCGTCCCCATGAATAGGGAGAGGACACCACCATGGCACTGCTCGACCTCCAGGTTCTCGAGTCCGACGACCACACCCTCACCGTCGCGAGCACGGTGAGCCTGCTCTCCTGCGTCTCGGCGGCCAGCGTTCTGCTCTGCCTGTGACCTGACCGGCACCACTCGGCTCCGGGCGGCCTCTCCCCTCGCGGGGAGGGGGCGTCCGGGGCCTTCCCGTTCCCGGCGGCGTTCCCGTTCCCGGCGGCGTTCCGGTTTCCCGGCGGTCTTCCGGTTCTCAACGCCCGCCGAGTGATTGCCTTTTGCCGCCCCCTGATCCGACCCACCCGCTCGAACCGAGGCGAGGCCGCAGCCGATGACGCCCAGTCCCGACGCCGACGCCACCCGCGCCCTGTCCCGCGCCGTACTCCGCCATGGGGGCCTGCGCGCCACCGCCCTGTTCGCCCTGAGCACCGCCGCGACCGCCGCCGGGCTGCTGCTGCCGGCCGCGCTGGGGCGGGCCCTCGATCTCCTGCTGGCCCGCGAGGACGCGACCCGCTGGGTGCTCTGGTGCGCGGGGCTCGTCCTGCTGTCGGGGGTGCTGGAAGCCTGCGTGGGTGTCGTCAGCGGCACCCTGGACGCCGGGTCGGCAGCGTGGCTGCGCCGCCAAGTCACCGGGCAAGTACTGGCGTTGGGGCCGCGCGCCGCGGCCCGGTTCGGCGGCGGGGACCTGGTGGCGCGGCTCGTCGGAGGCGCCGCGCAGGCGGGCACGGCCCCGGCGGCACTGGCCGCGCTGCTCGCCGAACTCGCGCTGCCACTGGGCGCGTTGGTCGCGCTCGGGCTGATCGACTGGCTGCTCGCGGCCGTGTTCCTCACCGGCGCGCCGGTGCTCGCGCTGCTGCTGCGGGCCCTGGCCCGGGACACCTCGGCATGCGCGGCCGAGTACCAGCGGGAGCAGGGCACGATCGCGGCCGCGCTGTCGGAGGCGGTCGGGGGGCACCGTACGATCCGCGCGGCGGGCGCCGAGGAGCGGGAGGCGGCCCGGGTGCTGGCCCCGCTCCCCCGGCTCTCCCGCGCGGGCCACGCGATGTGGCGGGTGCAGGGGCGGGCCGCCGCCCAAGCTCTCACCGTGGGCCCGCTGCTGAACCTGGGCGTGGTGGCCGTGGCGGGACTGTTGCTGGCCCACCAGCGGTTCACGGTGGGCGAGTTGCTGGCGGCGTCCCGGTACGCGGCGCTGGCGACCGGTGTCGGCGTCCTGGTCGGCCGGCTGGCGGCACTGAGCCGGGCACGGGCGGGCACGGCGCGGCTGGCCGAGGTGCTGGCGGAACCGGCGAGTGCGTACGGCGCGCGTGAACTCCCCTCCGGTCCCGGCAGGTTGGAGCTGCGGGGCGTCACGGCCCGGCGCGGCGGCCGTACCGTGCTCGACGGGGTGGACCTCACCGTGCCCGGCGGCACGACCCTCGCCGTCGTGGGCCGCTCGGGCACCGGCAAGTCGCTGCTCGCCGAGGTCGCCGGGCGGCTCGCCGACCCGGACGCGGGCGAGGTGCTGCTGGACGGCGTACCGCTGCGCGATCTCACCCATGACGCGCTGCGCCGGGCCGTCTCCTACGCCTTCGAACGCCCGGCGCTGTTCGGGACGACCGTCGAGGACGCCCTCGCCTTCGGCCTCGACCGGCCGCCCGCGCACCGGGTCCGCGAGGCCGCCCGCACGGCACGCGCCGACGCGTTCGTCCGCAGGCTGCCCCGGGGCTACGACACACCGCTCGCGGACGCGCCCCGCTCCGGCGGCGAGTCCCAACGCCTGGGTCTGGCACGCGCGTTCGCCCACGACGGCCGGCTGCTGATCCTGGACGACGCCCTCTCCAGCCTGGACACCGTCACCGAACGCCAGATCTCCCGCTCCCTGCTGACCCCGGGCGGCCCGACCCGTCTCCTGGTCGCCCACCGGGCCGCGACCGCCGCGGCGGCCGACGCCGTGGCGTGGCTGGACGAGGGGCGCCTGCGAGCGGTGGGGCCGCACGCGGAGCTGTGGCGGGAGGAGGAGTACCGGGCGGTGTTCGGGGACGCCGAGGCCGTGACCAAATAGCTCTTCACGACAAGGGAGTTGGGCTCCGATGAAGCTGCGGCAGCGGGCGGCCCGGTACGCGCGGACGAAGGGGCGGGTGCTGGTACGCCTGGGCGCCTGGTCCCTCCTGGAGGCCGGGCAGACCTTCCTGGCCGGGTACGCCCTCGCGCGCGCCCTGGACGCGGGCTTCCTCGCCGGGGACGTACGCACCGGACTGCTCTGGCTCGGGGCGGCCGGGGCGGCGGTGGTCGTGGGCGCGGTCGGCACCGGGCGGGTGTACGGCGTGGTGGCCGCACTGGTCGAACCGGTGCGGGACCGGCTGGTGACGCGAGTGGTCCGGCGCGGGGTCCGCGAGGCCGACCCGGGCGCGCTCTCGGGGCTGACCCAGCAGGTGGAGATAGCCCGGGACACCCTCGCGGGGCTGGTCCTGGTCTCCCGCTCCTTCCTCTTCACGGCGGCGGGCGCGCTGATCGGGCTGTTCTCCCTCGACCCCCTGCTCCTGGCGGTGGTGCTGCCCCCGTTGCTGGCCGGAGTGGCCCTCTTCGCCGTGACCCTGCGTCCCCTGGCGCGCCGCCAGGAGGCGTTCCTGACGGCCGACGAGGCGCTGGCCGAGGACCTGAACGCGGTGGGCCCCGGCCTCCGGGACATCACCGCCACCGGAGCCGAGGCCCAGGTCGCGGAGCACCTCGGCCGCCGCGTCCGGGCCGAGCTGCGGACGGCCCGCTCCCTGGCCCGCTGGAGCCCGGCCCGCGTGGCCGCGCTCACCCTGGGCGGCGAGGTCCCGGTGATCCTGCTCCTGGTGTCGGCCCCCTGGCTGCTGCGCCGGGGCGTCACGCCGGGCGCGCTCCTCGGCGCGCTCACGTACGTCGGCCAGTCCCTGTACCCGGCCCTGCAGAACCTGGTCCACGGGCTGGGCACGAGCGGGGCGCGGCTCACGGTCGTACTGCGCCGCCTGATCCCTCCGGGGAAGCCCGCCGCCGAAAGGGCACCCCGAGCCTCCGAACCGTCCCCGGAGCCGAAGACGCCCGCCCTGGCCCTCTCCGGCCTCCGTTTCGCCTACGGCCCCGCCAGTGAACCGGTGCTCCACGGGCTGGACTTGGCGCTGCCGCCCGGCACCCACCTCGCCGTCGTCGGCCCGAGCGGCACCGGCAAGTCCACGCTGACCGCCCTCGTCGCCGGGCTGCTCACACCCGACGCGGGCACCCTCCACCTCCACGGACACCCGGCGCCGGACGCGACCGCCCTCCGCACGCTCATCCCGCAGGAGGCGTACGTCCACGGCGGCACCCTCGCCGAGAACCTGACCCTGCACCGCCCGGACCCCGTACCCGAGGGCGAACTGCTGGCCGCCGCCGACGCGGTGGGCCTGGCCCCCTTGCTGAACGCCCTCGGCGGCCCGGCCGCGCGACTCGACCCCTCGGCGCTCTCCGCGGGCGAACGCCAGCTCGTCGCGCTCACCCGCGCCTACCTCTCCCCCGCCCCGCTCGCGCTGCTCGACGAGGCGACCTGCCACCTCGACGCGGCGGCCGAGGAACGCGCGGAGCGCGCGTTCGCGGCGCGCCCCGGGGGCACCCTGGTCGTCGTCGCGCACCGGATGAGCTCGGCCCGGCGGGCGGATCTCGTGCTGGTGCTGGACGGCGCGCGCACGGTGTGCGGGACGCACGTCGAGCTGCTGGCGTGCTCGCCGCTGTACCGGGACCTCATGGGCGACTGGGCCGGGGCGTCGGACACGCGGGTGGGCTGAGCGGCCCCGGGAGCCGCGTCACAGCCCGCGTCAGGGGCCGTGTCACAGCCACCCCTCACCCCGCGATATCCGGATCGCGTCGATCCGGTTCCGCGCCCCCGTCTTCCGGGTGATCGCCGCCATGTAGTTGCGGACCGTCCCGTGGGACAGGTGCAGGCTGCGGGCGATCTCGGCGATCGAGGCACCCCCCGCCGCGAGGTCCAGGACGCTCAGTTCGCGGCGTGTCAGGGGGATCTGCGTGGCGCGGAGGAAGCCGAAGCCGAGCGAGGCGTCGATGAAACGTTCCCGCGCGGCCACGTGCCGTATCGCGCGGACCAGACGTTCCGGGGAGCCCGCCTTGTCGACGAAGCCGAGCGCGCCCGCCTCGGCGGCGCGCTTGAGGAGGCCGGGGCGATGGGCACTGGCTAGGACCACGAGAGCGGGTGGGCGTCCTCCCGTGCCCGGGGGACACAACTCGGCCAGTGGGGGCGCCGCGTGGCCGTCGCCGTACTCGAGATCGGCCGCGCACACGTCCGGGGACAGTGTGCGCACCTGGTCGGAGGCGCCGCGCCACGGCGTGTCGTCCACGTGGAGGCCCGGTTCCCGCCGCAGCCACTCCGCCAGGACCGCCCGTACCAGACACGCGTCGTGCACCAGAAGCACCCGGATCACTCCCGCCCCCTCGGTTTCGCTCTGTGTCGCTCTGTGCGGCCGTGCTGTCACCCTCGGAAGTCGACCGCGTGCCCATTGTTGGGTGTGTCGGCCCATCTCGTGCGCGGAGATCCGGCCATCAGGAGGCGCGGGGGCGCACACGCGGCGCCCGTGTGCCATCGCGTGCTCCACCACCACGGGCATGGGCCCCGCCCTCACGGGGTACTCGGTCGGCCCAGCTGCCGGCCGGGCCGCTTCGCAGGTCAGGGACGCCGCCCGGTGGCGGCATCCGCCGCGCGCGGGGCGACCCCGGGCGGGCGCCCCGCTCCGCCCGGGCCGGGCGCGCGACCGTACGAGGAGGTGGTCGGGGTGTCCGACACACCGGGGCCCGCAGCCCAGTCCCCGGCGGCCGGACGACCGCTGCTGTCGGCCGCGCTCACCTCGATGATGGAGGAGGTCGGGGCGCACTCCGGTGCGGTGTATCTGCTGCGGTCCGACGCGCCGGTCCTGGAGATGGCGGTGATGGCGGGGCTGCCGCGCGCGTTCGCGGCGCCCTGGGAGCGGGTCGGGCTGAGCGCGCGGATCCCGGTGGCCCAGGCGGTCCGGGAACGGCGCATGGTGTGGGTGGGCGGCGCCGACGAGATGGCGCGCCGCTTCCCGAGGATCGCGGTGGTGCTGCCGTACCCCTTCGCGCTCGCCGCGGTGCCGCTGGCGACGGCGGAGCGGGTGCACGGCGTGGTGTTCGTGACCTGGCCCGGCACGCACCCGGCGGAGCTGTCCGGCGAGAAGCAGACGCGGCTGACGGCGGCCTGCGCGCGGCTGTCCGGGCAACTGGAGCAGGCCGCCGCCGAGGCCCGGCCGCCCGGTCCCGAGCCCGATCTGCTGGCGGCGCCCGCGCCGGAGGCCGCCGCCCCGGACCCGGCGGAGGCGGCCCGGCTGCTGGCCAGGCTGCCGTACGGGCTGGTCTCGATGGACCTGCGGGGCCGCATCGGCTTCCTGAACGAGGCCGCCGCCGAACTCCTCGGCCGCCCCGCCGGGGAACTGCTCGGCACCCCGCCGTGGGTGTCGGTCCCCTGGCTGAACGATCCGGGGTACGAGGACCGGTACCGGGCCGCGCTGCTCAGCCAGCGGCCGACCTCGTTCGTGGCGCTGCGGCCGCCGGACGAGTGGCTGTCCTTCCGGCTGTATCCGAGCACGACCGGGCTGAGCGTGCGCATCACCCGGGTCAAGGTGCTCACGGAGCGGGCGCGCGAGACCGCGCGGTCGGGCGCGCCCCCGCCCCGCCTGGTGACCATCTCCCAACTGCTCAGCCTGACCGGCGCGTTGACCGAGGCGGTGGCCGTACGGGACGTGGTGCGGCTGGTCGCCGACGAGCTGGGGCCCGCCGTCGGCAGCCGGGCGCTGGTGCTGCTCGGCTCGCAGGAGGGGCGGCTGCGCGTGCTGGGCCACCACGGCTATCCGGACGCGCACGCCGTGGACCACTACGACGGGCTGCCGCTGAGCGCGCACACCCCCGGCACCCGGGCCCTGGACAGCGGAGTGCCCGGCTTCTTCGAGTCGGTCGAGCATCTGGAACGGCTCTATCCCTCGGAGCACCGGACCCGGGACGGCTTCGCCGCCTGGGCGTATCTGCCGCTGGTCGCCTCCGGGCGCCCGGTGGGCATGTGCGTACTGGCGTACGCGCACCCGCACGTCTTCCCGGCGGAGGAACGCGCCGTCCTCACCAGCCTCGGCGGGATGATCGCGCAGGCCCTGGAACGCGCCCTCCTCTACGACGCCAAGCACCGGCTCGCGCACGGCCTCCAGTCGGCGCTGCTGCCGCACAGCCTGGTCCCGCCGCCGGGCATCGAGGCGGCGGCGCGCTATCTGCCCGCGACCCGGGGCATGGACATCGGCGGCGACTTCTACGACCTGGTGCCGACCGGCCCGCTCGCGGCGGCGGTGATCGGCGACGTGCAGGGGCACAACGTGACGGCGGCCGCGCTGATGGGGCAGATCCGCACCGGGGTACGGGCGTACACGGCGGTGGGGCAGGCGCCGGAGGAGGTGATGGACAGCATCAACCGGCTGCTGCTGGACCTCGGCGCCGATCTGTTCGCCAGCTGTCTGTATCTGCGGCTGGACCCGGCGCGCGGGCAGGCCGTGATGGCGCGGGCCGGGCATCCGCCGCCGCTGCTGCGCAGCCCGGACGGCCGGGTACGGGTACTGGACCTGGCCGGGGGCCCGCTGCTCGGGATCGACGCGGAGGCGGTGTATCCGACGACCGAGGTGACTCTCGCCCCGGGTTCGGTGCTGGCCCTCTACACGGACGGGCTGGTGGAGTCGCCGGGCGTGGACATCGAGGACGCGCTGGTCGAGCTGGGCGCGGTGTTCGCCGAGGCGGGTGGGGGGCCGCTGGAGAGCGTCGCCGACGAGCTGATCCGGCACGGGGCGTCGGGGCGGGAGCGGGTGGACGACGTGGCGGTGCTGCTGCTGCGGGCGAGCGGGGGCGGGTGAGGGCACTCCCGGGTCTCACGGGCGGCTTCCGCCGGAAAGAGGTGGTCCGGCCCTCCCGCCGGAGGGCCGGACCGTCCCCGGCCGACCGGAACCGCGTGCGAACGGCCGGCCGGGGCGTCTGGTTCCGGCACCCGCGCGGGGTGCCGGAGGGGGGGCGGCTCAGTTGCCGCCGCTGTGGTGGCGCGACTTGTGGTGCTGGCCGGTGCCGTTCTGGGCGGCACCCTGGTCACCGGCGGCCTGGTCATCAGCGGCCTGGTCGTCCGCCGCGGCGGACGGGTCGGCGGAGCCGCCGAGCTCGTCGCCGCCGACCTGCTCACCGGCACCCGCCTGGTCACCGGCGCCCGCACCGGCCTCGTCACCCGCGCCGGCCTGGTCGCCCGCGCCCGCCTGGCCGCCGTCGCCGAGGGTGGCGCCGGTGGCCGCGAGGGCGGTGGTGACCGGCTGGAAGAAGGTCTCACCGCCGCTGGTGCAGTCGCCGCTGCCGCCGGAGGTCAGACCGACCGCGCCGCCGTCCTGGGTGAACAGGGAGCCGCCGGAGTCGCCGGGCTCGGCGCACACGTTGGTCTGGATGAGACCGGTGACGGTGTCCACGCCGTTGGGGTCGGTCTCGCTCTGGAAGTTGACGGTGGCGTCCAGGCCGGTCACCTGGCCGTTGTGCAGCCCGGTGGTGGAGCCCATGCGGAATACGGTGGAGCCGACGGTGGCCTCCACGGCCTGGGCGATCGGCACGGTCTGGCCGTTGCCCGCGTTGACCTCGCTGGGGGCCTGGGTCGCCGGGTCGTCGTACTTCACGAGTGAGAAGTCGCCCTCGCCGGGGAAGGTCGCCTGGTCCACCGTGGCGATGGGCTGACCGGTCTGCGAGTCGGACCACTCCTTGGCGGCGACTCCGCAGTGACCGGCCGTCAGGAAGGCGGGGCTGCCGTCGGAGGCCGTGACGTTGAAGCCGAGGGAGCAGCGCACGTTGCCGCCCTCGACCTGGGAGAAGATGGCGTCGCCGCCCGAGACGAAGGTCTTGAAGGTGCCGGAGGACTTTCTGAGGGTGGCCATGTCCGGGCCGAGACCGGCCACGGTGGACTCCAGGCGGTCCCACTGGGCGCCGGTGACCGTGCTGTCGGCGCTGACGACGACCTTGTTGGTGCGCGGGTCCACCGCCCAGGCGGTGCCGGGGATGGTCGCCTTGGTCTTCAACGTCTGTGCGGCGGCCTTGAGTTCGGTGGTGCTGTTGTCGACCTCGCGGACGGTGGCACCGGCCTGCTGGGCCTGCGCCATGGCGTTCTGGTCGCCGCGGGCCACGTTGACGACGAGCTGCTGCTTGCCGTTCTCGTAGTAGGAACCGGCGAACGCGGCGCCGAGCTGCTTCTGGATCTGGGCGCTGAGCGTGGAGGCGTCGGTGGCCTTCAGCGTCTTGGCGGTGCCTGCGGCGGCGGTCGCGTCCTTGTCCTGGGACGCCATGGCGTTGGGCAGCAGGAGGGCCGCGGCTCCGAGCGCCGCGACGCCGCCCACCGCTATCGCGGCCTTGCGCTTGGGCATTCGCTTGTGACTCAACCTTCTCGACCTCCAGTGGGGGACGGGGGTCTGCCGCTAGGGCAGTTGGATCGGGGGCGCCCGGACGGCCACAAGTACGGGCGGGGTGCGCGCAGCGTTCAACTCCGTTCGCCAACTTCCTTCGGAGCAAAGCGAATCGGCCACCACACAAGGGGTGTCCGCACCTGCGGTGGGGCCGTACCCCACGGACGACGGATCCGGATCGTCACGCTGGGGCTCCGTCAGGTGACGGTCCGTCCAGAACGCGTACCGGAATCGTTGCTTCAGGGAATCTGCACACCGACTGCCCAAGCGGGTCACCGGAGAGGCCGGATCTGCACATCCGCGCGCTCCCGCAACGCACCTTTGGAGAGGAGTGCCGGATTCGCCGCCGGAGGATCGCACGAGTCGGCGCGCGCCGGGCGCCCGGCATGTGAAGGAGTAGCCACGGCCCGGTGCGCGCGCCTGCACCATCGCCCCCCATTACCGACAGAAACGCCTGGTGAGGGGCTTGTTCAGGTGGAAGCGGGCGCGGCGTGCGTGCTTTGATCCATCGCACCGCGGGGACCGCTCAGGGGCCGCCGGAGACGGCGACCCCCGGGTGCTCGCGGACGCGGCGGTCCATCTGTCCCCAGAGGGGGCCGCTCTCCCCCTTGTGAGATATCCATATGAAGGGAAGTTCCACCATGAACTCCACCCCCCAGGTTGAGACCGTCGAGATCTCGGACGCCGAGCTGGACAACGTCTCCGGCGGCCTGTCCGTGAACGCCCTCAACACCGTGACCGGCGCCGTCAACGGCATCGCCCCGGTTTCCGGCCTGGTGGACACCGCCATCGGCACCGTCGAGGGCGTCACCGGCCTGAACACCCAGCCGGTCACCAACCTGGTCGCCGGTCTCTGATCGCACCTGGTTTCACCGAAGTCCCGGAGCCGTCCGCCGGCTCCGGGACTCTCGGGCGTTCCGCCGCGGTTTCCGCACAGGTCTCCGCCGCGGCTTCCGTGATGTCGTCTCTCCTCGGGTGAGGGAAGTTCCGTGCAGTTCCGCCAACAGGCCCTCGCCAAGCTCCAGTCGCCGGAGGAACTCGACCTCCCGGTGCGGCTCGCGCGTCCGCAGGGCTGGCTCGCGCTGGGTGTCACCGTCGTCGTGATGGCGGCCGCCTCCGTGTGGGCGGTGACCGGTTCGGTCACCTCCACGGTGAGCGCCCCCGCCATCCTCACGCACGCGCAGGGCAGTTATCTGCTCCAGAGCCCCGTCGCCGGGCAGGTGACGGCCGTGCTCGCGCAGCAGGGCGACCGCCTCGACGCGAACGCGCCCGTCCTCAAGGTCCATACCGCGCAAGGCGATTCACTTATCCGCACGGTCGCCGCCGGACGGATCACCGCGCTCGCCGCGACGATCGGGCAGATCATCCGGACCGGCGCCAACGTGGCCGCCGTGGAGAAGGTCGCGCACGCGGACGACCCGCTGTACGCGACGGTGTACGTGCCCGCCGGGAACGCCGCCTCGATCCCGGCGCACGCGGAGGTCGACCTGACCGTCTCCTCCGTGCCCGCCGAGCGCTACGGCGTGCTGCGCGGCCGGGTGAAGTCGGTGGACCGCACCGCCCAGTCGGCGCAGTCGATCGCCGCGTTCCTCGGCGACAGCCAGCTCGGCGAGCAGTTCACCCGCGAGGAACGCCCGGTCGCCGTGACCGTGAAGCTGGAGAAGTCGGCCTCGGCGAAGAGCGGTTACCGCTGGTCCTCCGCCGACGGACCGCCGTTCCGGCTCGACTCCATGACCCTGGCCACCGGTTCGGTCCGGCTGGCCGACCAGCGTCCCCTCGATTGGCTGCTCCCGTGACCGTGCAGACGGGGCAGGACCCCGACACCCGTAGCCGCAGACGCGCCGCCCCGCCCCGGCGCCCGGTCCCCAAGGGCCGTGGCGGCACGGTCCGTACCCCCACCGTGCTCCAGATGGAGGCCGTCGAGTGCGGCGCCGCCTCCCTCGCGATGGTGCTCGGCCACTACGGCCGCCATGTCCCGCTGGAGGAGCTGCGCATCGCGTGCGGTGTCTCCCGCGACGGCTCGCGTGCGAGCAACCTTCTGAAGGCGGCGCGTAGTTACGGGCTGACCGCCAAGGGCATGCAGATGGACCTGGCCGCCCTCGCCGAGGTGCGCGCACCGGCCGTGCTGTTCTGGGAGTTCAACCACTACGTCGTCTACGACGGCATGGGCCGCCGCTTCGGCCGGCGCGGGGTGTACATCAACGACCCCGCCAAGGGCCGCCGGTTCGTGCCCATGGAGGAGTTCGACGGCAGCTTCACCGGTGTCGTGCTCGTCCTCGAACCCGGTGACGACTTCGCCAAGGGCGGCCGCAAGCCGGGCGTGCTCGGCGCGATGCCCGCCCGGCTGCGCGGCACCGCGGGCACCCTGCCCGCCGCCGTCCTCGCGAGCCTGCTGCTGGTCGCGGTCGGCGCGGCGCTGCCCGCGCTGAGCCGCACCTACATCGACATGTTCCTCATCGGCGGCCAGACCTCGCTGCTCGGCGTGCTGTTCGCCTCGATGGGCACGTGTGTCGCGCTGACGCTGGTGCTGACCTGGCTCCAGCAGACCAACCTGCTGCACGGCCGGATCATCTCCTCCACCCTCTCCAGCGCCCGCTTCCTGCGCCATCTGCTCCGGCTGCCGGTCACCTTCTTCTCCCAGCGCTCCCCCGCCGACCTGGTCCAGCGCCTCCAGTCCAACGACCAGGTCGCCGAGACCCTGGCCCGCGACCTCGCGGCGGCGGGCGTGGACGCGATCGTGGTCGTGCTGTACGCGCTGCTCCTCTACACCTACGACCCGCAGCTCACCTTCGTCGGCATCGGCGTGGCCCTGCTGAACATCGTGGCGATGCGGCTGGTCGTACGGCTGCGCGCGACCCGTACGGCGAAGCTGCGCGCGGACTCCGCGCGGCTCACCAACACCTCGTACACCGGCCTTCAGCTGATCGAGACGATGAAGGCGACCGGCGGCGAGGACGGCTACTTCCGCAAGTGGGCCGGGCAGCACGCGGCGACACTGGAGGAGCAGCAGAAGCTCGGGGTGCCGAGCGCGTGGCTCGGGGTGGTCGCGCCGACGCTGGCCACGCTCAACAGCGCGCTGATCCTGTGGATCGGCGGCGTCCGCGCGATCGAGGGGCACATCTCGGTGGGTCTGCTGGTCGCCTTCCAGGCGCTGGTGGCCCGCTTCACGGCCCCGCTGACCCGGCTCAACGGCGTGGCGGGCCGCATCCAGGACTTCGCCGCCGACGTGGCCCGGCTGAAGGACGTGGAGAACTTCCAGGCCGACCCGCTCTACGACCGCCCCGGCGGCGCGGGCGAGTCCACGCGCAGGCTGCGCGGGCACGTCGAGCTGGAGAACGTCACCTTCGGCTACAGCCCGCTGGACAAGCCTCTGCTCACCGGTTTCGACCTCACGGTGGGCCCGGGCCGGCAGGTCGCGCTCGTCGGCGGCTCGGGCAGCGGCAAGTCCACGGTGTCCCGGCTGATCTCGGGGCTGTACTCCCCGTGGGACGGCGCGATCCGCATCGACGACACACGCCTGGAGGACATCCCGCGCGGCGCGCTCGCCTCCTCGGTCTCCTTCGTGGACCAGGACGTGTTCCTCTTCGAGGGCACGATCCGCGACAACGTGGCGCTGTGGGACCGCTCGATCCCGGACGAGGCCGTGGTGGAGGCGCTGCGGGACGCGGCGCTGTACGACGTGGTGACGCGCAGGCCCGGCGGCATCCACAGCCGGGTCGAGCAGGACGGCCGGAACTTCTCCGGCGGCCAGCGCCAACGCCTGGAGATCGCGCGGGCGTTGGTCCGCCGTCCCAGCATCCTCGTCCTCGACGAGGTGACCAGTGCGCTCGACGCGGAGACGGAACTGACCGTGATGGACAACCTGCGCAGGCGCGGCTGTGCCTGCGTGGTGATCGCGCACCGGCTGAGCACGGTCCGCGACAGCGACGAGATCGTGGTGCTCCAGCACGGCACGGTGGTCGAACGCGGCCGCCACGAGGAACTGGTGGCCCACGGCGGCGCCTACGCGGCGCTGGTCAGGGAGCGGTGAGATGACGCGGACACACGAAGGGGACCTGGTCCTCGGCGCCCTGGGCGCGCTCGGCTCCCGGGTGGACTGCGCGGGCTTCAGCCGCCTGGACCTCGAAGGCCCGCAGGTGCTGTGGCTGGTGGCGTCCGGCGCGCTCGACCTGTTCGCGGTGGACGCCGCCCAGCAGGGCCACTGGCACCACCTGGGCCGCCTTGAGGCGGGCGCGCTGCTGCTCGGCCCGGTCGCCGGCCCCCAGCACACGCTGGTCGCCCGCCCCGTACGGGACTGCGTGGTGCACCGGGTGAACCTGCGCGAGCTGTACCAGAGCGCGCAGACCGAGACCTGGTCGTACGACGCGTACGGCAACCCGCAGTACGTACCGCCCGCCACCAGCCCCCTGGAGTACGCGCTCGCGCTGGGCGTCGGACGCGGACTCGCGGTGCTGTTCCAGACGCCGCTCGCCGAGGACCGCTCCACCGCGCCCTCGGACGACGACGTGTTCTGGACCCAGGTGCCGCCGGGCAGCGTGCAGTACGGCTCGGTGTACGGCGCGGAGGCCGCCGCCGATCTGCTGATGGACCCGGCGCTGTGGCAGACCCTGGTGGACCAGCAGTACCGGCTGCTGACCGCCCTGGACCGGTGGATCGAGCAGCTGGAGCGCAGCCACGAGACGCGTACGGCGGCCGGGATCAAGGCCGGTGAGGCGGTGCGCGCCGAGGCCGACCGGACGCTGCTCGCCTCCATCGGCAAGCGTTCGGCGCGGCGGACCACGGCGGCGGACGCGGACGCCGGATACGCGGCCTGCAGGCTGGTCGCGGAGGCGGCCGGGATCACGCTGGCCGAGCCCGCGCACAGCGGCACCGAGAGCGAGCGCCTGGACCCGGTGGAGCGCGTGGCGCTGGCCTCCCGGGTGCGTACTCGCGCGGTCCGTCTCGACGGGCACTGGTGGCGCGAGAACGTGGGCCCGCTGGTGGGCCACCGGGCGCTGTCCGGGGCGCCGGTCGCGCTGCTGTGGCGGCGCGGCGGCTATGTGGCCGTACAGCCCGCGACCGGGCGCGAGACGCCGGTGGAGAAGGCGAACGCGGAGGAGTTCGAGCCGCGCGCGGTGATGTTCTACCGTCCGCTGCCCGAACGGCGCCTCGGCCCGCTGGGTCTGCTCCGCTTCAGCCTGCGCGGCACACGCGGCGATCTGACGAACCTGATGCTGGCCGGTCTGGTGACGGTGGCGATCGGCGCGCTGGTGCCGGTGGCCACGGGCAAGGTGCTCGGCGAGTACGTCCCGCAGGCGCGGGAGAACCTGATCGCCCAGGTGTGTCTCGCGGTGATGCTGAGCGGGATCGTCTCGGCCGCCTTCACCCTGCTGGAGAACCTGACCATCCTGCGCCTGGAGGGCCGTATCGAGGCCGCGCTCCAACCGGCCGTGTGGGACCGGCTGTTGAGACTGCCCACCCGCTTCTTCGCGAGCCGTTCGACCGGTGAACTGGCCAGCGCCGCCATGGGGATCAGCTCGATCCGGCGGCTACTGGCGGGCGTGGGACCGGTGGTGGCCCAGTCGGTGACGGTCGGCGCGATGAACGTCGGGCTGCTGCTCTGGTACAGCGTGCCGATGGCGCTCGCCGCGATCGGACTGCTGATCGTGATCGGCGCGGTGTTCCTGGGGCTCGGGCTGTGGCAGGTGCGCTGGCAGCGGCGCCTGGTGACGCTCGGCAACAAGCTGAACAACCAGGCGTTCCAGACCCTGCGGGGCCTGCCCAAGCTGCGGGTCGCGGCGGCGGAGAACTACGCCTACGCCGCCTGGGCGCGGGAGTTCGCGCGCAGCCGGGAGCTCCAGCAGAAGGTCGGCCGGATCAAGAACCTCAGTTCGGTGCTCGGCGCGGTCTATCTGCCCGTCTGCACGCTGGTGATGTTCATGCTCCTCGCGGGTCCGGCGAAGGGGGCGATGTCGGCGGCGGCGTTCCTCACCTTCAGCACCTCGGTGACGATGGTGCTGACCTCGGTGACCCAGTTGACCGGCGCGTTCGTCTCGGCGGTGGCGGCGCTGCCGCTGTTCGAGGAGATCCGCCCGGTCCTCGACGCCACCCCGGAGGTGCGCTCGGCGAGCACCCGGCCCGGCCCGCTCACGGGTGCGCTGGAGGCCCGGCGGCTGTCCTTCCGGTACGCCGACGACGGCCCGCTGGTCCTGGACGACGTGTCCTTCTCGGTGCGCCCCGGCGAGTTCGTCGCGGTGGTGGGCCCGAGCGGCTGTGGCAAGTCCACGCTGCTGCGCCTGCTCATCGGCTTCGACAAGCCGGTCTCCGGCAGCGTGCTCTACGACGGCCAGGACCTGGCGGCGCTGGACCAGTCGGCGGTACGGCGCCAGTGCGGGGTGGTGCTCCAGCACGCGCAGCCGTTCACCGGCTCGATCCTGGACGTCATCTGCGGCGCCGAGCCGTACACCCCGGAGGAGGCGATGGCGGCGGCCGAACTGGCCGGGCTCGCGGAGGACATCCAGCGGATGCCGATGGGGCTGCACACGATCGTCTCCGGCAGCGGCGCGGTCTCCGGCGGCCAGCGGCAGCGGCTGATGATCGCCCAGGCGCTGATCCGCCGCCCGCGCGTGCTGTTCTTCGACGAGGCGACCAGCGCCCTGGACAACGAGACCCAGCGCACGGTCATGGAGAGCACTCGCAAGCTGAACGCCTCCCGGATCGTCATCGCCCACCGCCTTTCGACCGTCATGGACGCGGACCGGGTGGTGGTGATGGAGGACGGCAAGGTCGTCCAGCAAGGGCCGCCCGCCGAACTCCTCGCGGACACCGGGGGCCGGCTGCACGAACTGGTGCGCAGGCAGCTGACGTAGAGCCGTCGCGGGCGTCCTCGGCGGCGAAAACGCCGTGTCCCGGCCAAGGCCCCCCACGGGCCCGGCCGGGACACGGTTGTGCTTCCGGAGACGGGCGGTCGGCCCCACACCGTCCGCCTGCTCCGGCAACGGAATCGCGGTCGCTCCGGCCAGGGGCCGCACTCCCCAGTCACGAGCCCGATCCGGCGTCCTGGAGTCCGCGCGATCCCGGTCCTAGAACGCGAAGACGCTGCTGTCCAGCGCGTCCTTCGCGCAAGCGTTGCCGAACGTGCGCTCGTAGGAGACCCGTTGGCCCTGCCAGACGCCCTGGACGGTCACGGTCACCGGGTCGTAGAGCCGGGTGCACCACACGTCGTCTCGGGCCTTCAGGGCCGTGAAGTCGCCCTGGAGACCGCGCAGTTCGGCACAGGCCCGGACGGGGTCCGGGTGGGTGCCGGACGGGGTCGGGGCGCAGCTCAGGGTGACGGCGCGCTCGGGGGCGAGCGTGGCGGCGCTGTCGCCGTGCCCGGTGGTGAGCACCAGCGCCGAGGGCGCGTACAGCGAGGCCGGGGCGGCTGCGGCGGTCCCGGTCAGGGGGCCGCAGACGGCGGCGGCGGTGAGCCCGAGGGCCGCGGTCCAGCGCGCGGTGTTCCGCATCGTGTGCATCCTTCCGCTCGAACAGTCGGGGGGTGCCGGCCCGGCTCCGTTCGGGTGCCGGGGCGGCGGCCGCCACTCTGCCGAGTCCGCCGCCGGAACACACATCCCACCCATGACTTTCAGTAACCTTGCGTGTTGAATCAGTGGCGAGAAGTCACGGAAATCGAACACGTCGGCCGCTCAACCCCACGGTTCTTGATCGGATGTGACGACTCGATGGCCGAAAACCACCGCCTGCGCAATCGGCCTGAAACATTCCGGCCGCGCGCGCCCCGACCGCCTTCACGTCCCGTTCGTGACACCTTCACGCTTCCTCGCGTTCGCCCGGGTTTCCGGCGCACCGGCATGGCCGAACCCTCCATCGGCGGCCCCGGAATATGGACGAAACATCACCTGGCCCGATTCCGCCGCCCGGCCGTACCGTCGGCAGATCCCGATCCGGACATCCGCCCACCACGCGGCGCAGGAGCCCCCGTTGACCTCACAGCCCGCCGAATCCCCGGCCACGCCGCCGCCCGCCCTCACCGAGGTCGAGCCCTACGGCGTCGAACGCATCCCCGACTCCGAGCGCACCGCGACCCCGCTCGACCTCTTCCGGGTCGCCTTCGGCGGCGCGAACACCTTCTCCACCTGTGTCCTCGGCGCGTTCCCGATCCTGTTCGGACTCTCCTTCTGGCAGGGCCTCGCCGCGACCGTCCTCGGCGTGGTCGTGGGCGCCCTGATCCTGTGTCCGATGGCCGTGTTCGGCCCGGTGAACGGCACCAACAACGCGGTGGCGTCCTCCGCGCACCTCGGTGTGCACGGCCGGATCGTCGGCTCCTTCCTCTCCCTGCTCACCGCGATCGCCTTCTTCTCCATCTCGGTGTGGAGCTCGGGCGACGCCCTGGTGGGCGGCGCGCACCGGCTGTTCGGCCTGGAGCGCGGCACGCTGTCGTACGTCGTGGCGTACGCGCTGTTCGCGGGCCTGGTCCTCGCGGTGTGCGTGTACGGCTTCCGGTTCATGCTCTTCGTCAACAAGATCGCGGTGATGTCGGCGACCGTGCTGTTCCTGCTCGGCGCCATCGCCTTCGCCGGTGACTTCGACCCGTCGTACGCCGGTGTCTTCACGGCCCACGCGGACGCGGCGACCCAGTCGATGTTCTGGCCGTCGTTCATCGGCGCGGCCCTGATCGTGCTGTCCAACCCGGTGTCGTTCGGCGCGTTCCTCGGCGACTGGTCGCGCTACATCCCCGCGTCCACCCCGCACCGCAAGGTGATCGGGGCCGCGTTCCTCTCCCAGCTGGCCACGCTGCTGCCGTTCGTGTTCGGCCTGGCGACCGCGAGCATCATCGCGACGAAGGCACCGGCGTACGTGGACCCGAAGGCGCCGGACTTCGTGGGCGGTCTGCTGGCGATCTCCCCGAGCTGGTTCTTCCTGCCGGTGTGCCTGCTCGCCCTGATCGGCGGCATGTCCACGGGCACGACCTCGCTCTACGGCACGGGCCTGGACTTCTCCTCGGTCTTCCCGAGGCTGTCCCGGGTCCAGGCGACCCTGCTGGTCGGCGTCCTGTCCATCGCGTTCATCTTCATCGGCCGCTTCGGCCTGGACCTCGTGCAGTCCATCTCCACCTTCGCCACGATGATCATCACCTGCACCACGCCGTGGATGGTCGTGATGATGCTCGGCTTCTGGACCCGGCGGGGCTGGTACGACCCGGACGCCCTCCAGGTCTTCAACCGCCGTCAGCGCGGCGGCCGTTACTGGTTCGCGCACGGCTGGAACTGGCGCGGCATGACCGCCTGGTGGGTCTCGGCGGTGCTCGGTGTGCTGTTCACCGACATCCCGGGCCAGTTCGTGGGCCCGCTGGGCGACGTGGCGGGCGGCGTGGACATCAGCCTGCCGCTCTCGCTTGCGGTGGCCGCGCTGCTCTTCCTGGCCCTGCTCCGGCTGTTCCCCGAGCCCCGCGCGGTCTACGGCCCCGAGGGCCCGCGCCTTGCCCGCACGGCGGACACCCCGGTCCCGCCGATCACGGGCCCGGACGCGCCCGCCCAGCCGGTCGCGGCGACGGAGCCCGCCGTATGACGCGCTGGCTGGACCTGTCTGTCCCCGTGGTGACCGGGATGCCCGTGTATCCCGGTGACCCGGAGGTCACGGTCTCCCCCGCGCTGCGCGCCCCGGCCGACGGCGTCAACGTCCTTGCCCTGCACCTGGGTTCGCAGTCCGGTACCCATGTGGACGCGCCGTACCACATCGACGACGCCTGGCCCCGGCTGGACGAGCTGCCGCTGTCCCGGTTCACGGGCCGCGCGGTGGTGGCCGACGTACGCGGGCTGGCGCCCCGCTCCCCCGTCACCCCGGAGCTGCTGGCCCCGGCCCTGGAGGCGGCGGCGCCGGACGCGGTCCTGCTGCTGGCCACCGGCTGGTCGGCGCACTGGGGCACGGACGCCTACGCGGACCATCCCTGGCTGACCCCGGCCGCCGCCGAGGCCGTCGTGGCGGCCGGGGTCCGCACGGTGGCGGTGGACGCCCTCAGCGTGGACCCGAGCGGCCCGGACGCCGACCCGGCCCTCCCGGCCCACCGCGTGCTGTGCGGCGCGGGCGGGGTGATCGCGGAGAACCTCAGGCACCTCGACCGGCTGGTGGGCGTGGACGACGCCGAGGTGTTCCTCTTCCCGCTGCGTCTGCCGGGGGCGGACGGGGCGCCGGTGCGCGCGGTGGCGCGGCTCGGCGGGGAGTGACGGCACACGAAATGACGGCGCGGGGCCCGTGGTGACACGGGCCCCGCACGCGTGTCAGGGGCGTGGCGGCGCCGTGTCAGGGGCGGCCGCCACCTTGGGGTCATGCGGAATTCAGCGATCGCGGTCTCGGGGCTGCGCAAGGCATACGGCGACAGAGTCGTCCTCGACGGCGTCGACTTCGACGTCCCGGCGGGCTCCGTGTTCGCCCTGCTCGGCCCGAACGGCGCGGGCAAGACGACGACCGTCAACATCCTCACCACCCTGCTGAGGGCCGACGCCGGGACGGTGCGCGTCGCCGGGCACGACGTGACGACCGCGACCCGGGAGGTGCGCGCGGTCATCGGTGTGACCGGCCAGTTCGCGGCGGTGGACGAGCTGCTGACCGGCCGGGAGAACCTGCGGCTGATGGCCGACCTCAAGCGGGTGCGCCCGGCCGGCGAGGTGGTCGCCGGGCTCCTGGAGCGGTTCGATCTCACGGAATCCGCCGACGAGTTGGCGTCGTCCTACTCCGGCGGCATGCGCCGGAAGCTGGACCTGGCGATGACCCTGGTCGGCGACCCGGGCATCATCTTCCTGGACGAGCCGACGACGGGTCTGGACCCGCGCAGCCGCCGCACGATGTGGGACATCGTGCGCGAGCTGGTGGCCGACGGCACCACGATCCTCCTCACCACCCAGTACCTGGAGGAGGCCGACCAACTGGCCGACCGGATCGCGGTGCTGGACCACGGCCGCCTGGTCGCCCAGGGCACCCCCGAGGAGCTGAAGCGCCAGGTCCCCGGCACCCATGTCCGGCTGCGCTTCGCCGGCCCCGCCGACCTCGACGCGGCGGCACGGGTATTGCCCGGGTCCGTGCGCGACGACCAGGAACTGACCCTGCGGGTGCCGAGCGAGGGCGACTCGCGGTCGCTGCGCGCCCTGCTGGACCGCCTCGACGAACACATGCTGGACGCCAAGGAGTTCTCCGTGCACACACCCGACCTCGACGACGTCTTCCTCGCCCTCACCGGCCGCGCGCACACGGAGGTGACCGCCAAGTGAGCACCTCCACGATGCCGTTGGCCGACGCGGCGGTCATGCTGCGCCGCAACTTCAGGCACACGCTCCGCAATCCGGTCACCGTGTTCCAGGCGGTCCTGTTCCCGCTCGTGATGATGGCGATGTTCGTCTACGTCTTCGGCGGCGCCTTCGAGGTCCGGGGCGAGTACATCGACTACGCGGTGCCGGGCCTGATCGTGATGGCCCTCACCTACGGGCTCGGTCCGACGGCGGCGGCCGTGAACCAGGACATGACCAAGGGCATCATCAACCGGTTCAAGGTCATGGACGTCTCGCACGGCGCCGTGCTCATCGGGCATGTCGTCTCCACGACGGTGCGCGGTCTGATCGCGGACGCGGTCATCATCGGGGTCGGCTTCGCCATGGGGTTCCGTCCGCACGCGGACCTCCTCCAGTGGCTCGGCGCGATCGGCGTGATGCTGCTGCTCGGGTTCGCCGTCAGCTGGCTCACGGTCGCCCTCGGGCTGGCCGCGAAGACCGTGGAGTCCGCGGGCCTGGCCACCGTTCCGCTGATCATGCTGCCGTTCCTCAGCAGCGCGTTCGTACCCGCCGACACGATGGGCACGGGCGTACGGCAGTTCGCGGAGTACCAGCCCTTCACCCCGATCGTCGAGACGCTGCGCGGCCTGCTGGCGGGTCACCCGTCGAGCGGCGACACCTGGGCGGCTCTCGCCTGGTGCGCCGGGTTCGCGGTCGTCGGCTACGTCTGGGCGGTCTCCACGTTCAAGAAGCGGGCGTGACCCGGGGCGCGGCGAGCACGGCCTCGGCGAGGCGGGGCCAGGCGGCCCGGGTCCCCTCCCGGGCCGCCTCGGCGTACCGCGCGTCGCCGAGGCGGTCGCGGGCCTCCCGCTCGATCCGGTCCGTGTCCGGGTTCGAGCGGTCCCGCAGACCGCCCACGTCCGCGCTCGCCGCGAGCAGCCGGGCGGCCTGCCCGGGCTCGCCGCGGCGCAGCGCGAGGTCCGCGACGCCGACGAGGACCTGTGCGATCGCCAGCGCGTATCCCGACTCGGCCGCCGCGGCGCAGGCCGCCGCGTGGTGGGTGCGGGCCTCGTCCAGGTCGTCGGCGAGGTGGCCCAGCAGGTCGTGCCTGATCGCGCGGATGTGCGGCAGCTCGGCCTCGTCGCGCAACAGGTCGGTGGCGAGGTCGAGTTGTGCGCGCGCCTCGTCGGCGTCGCCGTCCCAGCGGGCAAGTGCGGCCTGGGCGAAGCCCAGTTCGGCCAGCGCGTCCGGCCAGGTGACCCGCTCCGCCCACCGCCGCGCCTCGGCCACGGCGGCGGCGCTCGCCTCCCGGTCGCCGAGCAGCCAGTACAACTGGGCCTGCCGCGAGCGCATGCGGATGACGTCCTCGGCGGCGCCGACCTCGGTGACGACCGCGACGGCCTGCTCGTAGTGCGCGCAGGCGGCGGCGAACTCGCCGCGCGCGGCGATCCGGTCGGCCAGCTCGCTCTGCGCGAAGGAGATCCCGAACCGCTCGCCGAGCGCCCTGAACTCCGCGAGCGCCGCCTCCAGATGGGCGTCCGCGTCCTGCCCACTCCAGCCGAGCACGATCCGCATCTTGCCCATGTGCAGCCGGGCCAGGGCGCGCACCCAGGGGTCCTCGTCGGCGAGCAGCGGCTCGAACGCGGTCAGGGCCTCCTCGGGCCTCCGCAGCAGACGCACCAGCGCGCCCACGAGGCCCAGCGCCGGATGACCGCCGCCCGGCAGGCCCTCGTTGATCCGGTGCGCCTCGTGGATCCACTCCGCGGCCTGCTGCGCGTCGCCCCGCCCGGAGGTGGCGAACATCGAGTACAGGGCGTACACCGTGGCCCGGACCTCGTCGGCGACCACGCCGGGCACCTTCGTCGCGGCGGTGATCAGCTCCATGCCCTCGGTGCGGTGTCCGCCGAGCCACCAGTACCAGCCCACGGCCGCCGCCAGCCGCATCGCCGCCTGGGCGTCGCCCGCCGCGAGCGCCCCGCGCATGGCCGCCGCGATGTCGTCGTGCTCGGCCTCCAGCCGTGCCAGCCAGTGGAGTTGACTCGCGCGGCGCAGCTGCGGCTCGGCGGTCTCGGCGAGTTCGGTGAGGTGCGCGAGGTGGGCCCGGCGGGCGAGGTCCGCCTCTCCGGCCTCCGCTAGGCGGTGCCCGGCGTACTCCTTGATCGTGCCGGTCATGCGGTAGCGCGGGGTGCCGTCGCCCTCGGTGCGCAGCAGCGACTTCTCGGTCAGCGCGGTGAGCAGCTCGAAGACCTCCTCCGGCGCGACGTCCTCCCGTGCGAACTCCTCGCCCGCGCAGACCCGTTCGGCCGCCTCCAGGCTCGCCCCGCCGGAGAACACCGCGAGCCTGCGCAGCACGGCCCGTTCGGCGTCGGTGAGCAGTTCCCAGCTCCAGTCGACGGCCGCGCGCAGGGTCTTGTGCCGGGGCAGGGCGGTGCGGCTGCCGCCGGTCAGCAGGCGGAAGCGGTCGTCGAGGCCGCCCGCGAGCTGGTCGACGGACATGGTGCGCAGCCGGGCGGCGGCCAGTTCGATGGCCAGCGGCAGTCCGTCCAGGGCCCGGCAGACCCGCACCATGGTGGCCAGCGTGCCGGTGTCTCCGGCCAGGTCCCGGCGCACCGCGAGGGCCCGGTCCCGCAACAGCCGTACGGCCGGTGCGGACGCGATCTCGCCCGGGGCGGCGTCCGCCGACGGGAGCGCCAGCGGCTCGACGGGCCACAGCGCCTCGCCGGTGATGCCGAGCGGTTCCCGGCTCGTCGCCAGGATGCGCAGCCGCCGGCACTCCCCGAGGAGCCGGTGGGCGAACACCGCGGCGGACTCGATCACATGCTCGCAGTTGTCCAGGATCAGCAGCGCCTCGCGCTCGCGGATCGCGGCGACGAGACGGTCCACCGGCTCCGCGTGCGGGGCGCCCCCGAGCAGGGTGTCCCGCAGCCCGAGCCCGGAGAGGGCCGCCTGTGCCACGTCGCCGTCCGCGCCGACCCCGGCCAGCTCCACCAGCCAGGCGCCGTCCGGGAGTTCACCGAGCAGGGTACGCGCGGTCTCGGTGGCGAGCCTGGTCTTCCCGGCGCCGCCCGGCCCGATCACGGTGGTGAGCCGGTGCTCGGTGACGAGCCCGCGCACCGCGTCGACATCGGGGTCCCGGCCCACGAACGTGGTCAGCTCGGCGCGCAGGTTGGTCTTCCGGCTCTCCTGCGGGCGCCCCAACTCGCCCCGCAGCAGCGCGACATGGAGTGCGGCCAGCTCCGGCGAGGGATCGACGCCCAGCGCCTCGGACAGGGCCTCCCGCGCCCGCTGGTACACCAGCAGCGCCTCGCTGTCCCGCCCGGCCGCGACGAGGGCACGCATCAGCGCGGCCACGAGCCGTTCGCGCAGCGGATGCGCGGCCACCAGATCGGTCAGCTCCGTGACCGTCTCCGCCCCGCGCCCGAGCGCGAGATCCGCCTCGGCCCGCTCCTCGGTGGCGGTCAGCCGCAGCCCCTCCAGCCGTACGACGACGGCGTCGAACGCCTCACTGCCGCCCAGCCCGACATCCTGAAGAGCCGCCCCCCGCCACAGTTCAAGCGCCTCGCGCAGCAGCCGCACCCGCCCGAACGCGTCCCGCCCCTGGGCCTCCCCGACGAGCCGCTCGAACCGTACGGCGTCCACGGCGTCCGGCTCCACCCGCAGCCGGTACCCCTCCGTGCGCCCCTCGATCGCGCCGTCCGGCAGCAGTTTCCGCAGCCGGGACACCAGCCGCTGCAGCGCGTTCGCGGCGTCGGCGGGCGGCAGTTCGCCCCAGATCCAGTCCACGAGCGTCGCCTTCGGGACCACCTGCCCCGCCCTGAGCGCCAGCGCGGCCAGCAGCCCCCGCAGCCGCGCCCCCGGCACGTCGACCGGGCCACCGTCGTCCGCGCGCGCCGTCAACGGCCCCAGTATCCCGATCTGCACGCGCCGATTTTGCCACGGGCGCGGGCGGGCGTCTCCGGGCCGGTGACGCCTATCGTCATCGGGTTCTCCGGATCTCGCCCCGACTCCTGACCAGCGGCTCCGGCCCGCCTAGGATCGACGCCGGTCCTCATGGGGACCGTAGGTCCACAACGGAGTGGAGGGAGCCGGATCATGGTCGGGCAGTGGGCGGATTTCCAGTACGAGATCTACTTGAACGGGATGACCGGCGCGGTGCCCCGGCTGCCCACCGATCTGACCCGGCTGGAGGAGCTGGCCGAACACCGGCTCGGCCCGGGTCCCGTGGGGTACGTCGCGGGGAGCGCCGGGGACGGCAGCACGGCGCGGGCCAACCGGGACGCGCTGGAGCGGCGCCGGATCGTGCCCCGGATGCTGCGGGACGTGCGCGAACGGGACCTGTCCGTCGAGGTGTTGGGGCGCACGCTGCCCGCGCCGCTGGCCCTGGCGCCGGTCGGGGTGCTGTCGATCATGCACCCGGAGGCGGAGTCCGGGGCGGCGCGGGCCGCCGCCGCGCGGGGCGTGCCGTACATCCTGTCGTCGGCGTCGAGCACGCCGATGGAGGAGGTCGCGGGGGCGATGGGGGACGCCGAGCGCTGGTTCCAGCTGTACTGGGGCAGCGACCGGGAGGTGACGGCCCGTTTCCTCGCCCGCGCGAAGGCGTCCGGGTACTCGGTGCTGGTGGTCACGCTGGACACCCCGCTGCTGTCCTGGCGGCCGCGCGATCTGGACCGGGCGTATCTGCCGTTCCTGCACGGCGTCGGCACCGCCAACTACTTCACCGACCCGGCGTTCCAAGCGGGGCTGGCGAAACCGGTGCACGAGGACCCGAACGCGGCCGTGCTGCGCTTCCTCGGGCTGTTCGGGGACGCCGGGCACACCTGGCCGGACCTCGCGTTCCTGCGGGAGCACTGGGCCGGCCCGATCGTGCTGAAGGGCGTACTGCACCCGGACGACGCCCGCCTCGCCGCCGACGCCGGGATGGACGGGGTGGTGGTCTCCAACCACGGCGGCCGCCAGGTCGCCGGTTCCGTCGCGGCGGCCGACGCGCTGCCCCGGATCGCCGAGGCCGTCGGCGACCGGCTCACCGTCCTGTTCGACAGCGGCATACGCACCGGCGACGACGTGTTCAAGGCCCTAGCCCTGGGCGCCCGCGCGGTGCTGCTCGGCCGCCCCTACGTGTACGGGCTCGGCCTGGACGGGCAGGCGGGCGTGGACCACGTGATCCGCTGCCTGCTCGCGGAACTGGACCTGACGATGGCCCTCTCCGGCCACGCCTCCGTGGCGACACTGGGCCCGGACTCGCTCGCCTGATCGACCACTTCGCGAAGGACTGAACCGGGGGCCACGACAACTCCCCAGGGGCGCGGGGAACTGCGCGACCAGCCACCACGCACCCGCACCCGACAAAGGCGAGAACCCCTGTTCCCCGGCCGAAGCGCCGCAGGCACTACGCCCCTTGGCGCGGCGGCTCCGAAGCCCCCGCTATGGACAGCGAGTCGGGCTTCGCCGACGGCGTGTCGGTCAGCCAGAGCTGGCCGGCCGAGCGGTCCCGGAAGGCGGCCACGATGTCGGAGCCGGGCCGGGTGTCCGCCGCCGCGAGGGCGAGTGTCCGGTCCCAGCGGGGCAGCAGCTCGCCGCGCACCGTGAGGTCGTAGCGCACGTCGTCCGCGCGGTCCGTACCGGCATCGGTGCAGGTGCCCAGGATGACCACGCCGGGGTCGGCGTGCGAGTCCAGGCACAGCTGGGGGTCGGCGGCGCTGTGCAGCATCCCGTCGGCGTCGTAGGTCCAGCGCTGGACCTCGTCGCCGGAGCACAGCGCCAGCGTGGTCGCGCCGCCGTCCCGGGGTTCGCCCTTGACGCTCAGACAGAGGTCGGCGCCGACGTTGCGCAGCCGGAAGGGGTGCCCGGCCGTGGGGACCGCCACGGCGGTGGGCGTCCCGGCGGACGCGGACGGTGACGTGCCGTCGGACGGCTGCGCGGAGCGGGGGTCGGCGGCGGGCTCGGCACCGGTGGAGGCGATCTGGGAGGTGCCGTCACCGCCGCCCGGCCAGGCGCCGACGGCGTACACGGTCCCGAGGAGCCCGGCGGAGGCGACGCCGACGCCGGTGAGCACCACCTTGGCCGACCAGGCCCCGGCGACGCGGGCGAGCGGGCCCTCGCCGCCCCGGCGGCGGCTCGTGCCCTCGGCGCCCCCGGCCGCTGCCCCGCGCCTGCCGCCGCCGCGCCTGCGGCCGCCCGGGCGGCGGGAGGTGCCGTGCGTGGCGGCGGACCCGGAGCGGCCGGGGCGGGAGTCGAGGTAGCGGCGGGCGCCCCAGCCGAGGACGGCCTCGGCGAGCAGGGCACCGGGCGCCGTGTCGATCTGGCCGAGCTGTTCGGCGGCGTGCCGGCAGTAGGTGCAGGCGGCCAGGTGCCTGCGCACGTCGGGCAGCAGGTCGCCGCCCCGGCGGATCGGCACGTCGAAGAGGCGGTTGTAGTGGCGGCACTCGGCGCTGGGCGCCAGTTCGCGGTGGGCGCGCACGCAGCCCTCGCGGAAGCGCTCCCGGGCCTGCTCCAGCGCGGCGGCGGCGCTTCCCTCGTCCAGGCCGAGCAGGACGGCCGGGACACCGAGCGGCTCCGCCTCGACGGCGGTGTGCCACAACAGGGCCTGCTCCAGCGGGGCCAGGGCGTGGAAGGAGCGCTCGGCGAGGGCGCGGTTCTCCGGCGTCAGCGACTTGGCGGCGCGCATCCCGCGTCCGCCCGCCGGTTTGCCGAGGCCGGGCAGCGCGGCGGTGATCCGGTCGGCGGCGGCCCAGTCCACGATGGTGTCGCGGACGGTGAGCAGCAGCCGGGGGCGCAGGGCGACGGCGGGCTCGCCGAAGCGGAGCCGGTCGAGGACCTGGTGGAAGGCGGCCGCGGTGACCATCTGGGCGACGGGGCCGGACGTCGCCAGGCAGATGACCGCGTAGTCGGTGGCGGGCTGCCAGTGACGGGCCATCAGCAGGGCGGCGGAGCGGGACGACTCCGCGTCGGAACCGGCGCGCAGGGGCGCGGCGAGCGACTCGTCGGACTCACCCGGGTCGCCGCCTTGCGGGTACGGGGGACGGGGAGGTCGGGGGGTGGTCACTTGAGCGGTTTCCTTTGGCGCGTGCGGTGCGTGGGAGCCGGGAGCGAACCTCCGGGGTGCGCACGGGGAGCGGGAAGTCACCGGCGTCGTCCCCCGCCCCGGTTCCTCAACTGCCGAAGCGGTCCCGGACCTTACCCCCCGCGCGGGTGTGTCAACCCTCGCACAACTTCTGCACAAGCAACAAGGCGCCCGTCCCACATCACCGGTTTTGAAAGGAAGTCTTCGAAACCCCCGGCGGTGTGTTCTCTCGCGCCCCGTGTGAAACACGCGCACCCATCGCCCCGCCGCGCACGGTGTCGCCGCGGGGACCGGCGGTGTGGACTTGGTCCCGGTCCTTCCCCGGGAGGCCCCGGCGGAACGGCGGTTCCGCGTACGGGGCAGGCCGGCCGGTCCGTTCCCACCGCCTCGGCCGGCGGTACGACGGCTTCCCCCGTCCGCCGGGCGGTGTCAGATCTGCCAGGAACGGAGCCGGCCGGCCACGCGGTTCACGTCGGCCGCCCCGGAGCGCAGGTCGCGCACGAGCCCGGTGAGGGCGCCGGGCGGCGGTTCGACGCGCACGCCGCTGACCGCCAGATAGGCGACGGCGGTGGCGCACGCGAACCGCGCGTTGGCCGAGGGCAGCGGCCGGAGCACGGCGAGGGTGTGCAGCAGGGCGGCCGCCCGCCACGCGGCGTCGGCCTCCACCCCGGGCCCCGGGGGCTGCACCCGGTGCCGGGCCACGGCGGCGACCAGTACGGAGAGGTCTCCCACCGCCGCCGCGCCGGGCAGCACCTCCTCGTACCGCCGCAGCAGCCAGGGAACGTCGATGTGGATGACGGGCGACGGCATCGCTCAGGCGGCCTCGCCGTCGGCGGAAGCGGAGGGGGAGGGGGAGGCGGGTGCCGGTACGGGGGCCGAAGCGGGTGCCGGTGCGGGTGCGCTCCGTACGGCCGGTTCGTCGTCCGGGAAGGCCGCCGCGAACTCCCCCGCGTGGGCGGCGAAGAAGCCGCGGAAGGTCTCCGCGCCCTCCTTCAGTGCCCGGTGCCGGGCGATGTCCGCGGCGGCGGCCTCGCGCACGAGGGCCTTCATCGACGTACCGCGCTCCTTGGCGATCTGGCGCAGGTCGGCCAGTTCGCGTTCGCTGAACTCCACATTCAGAGCTGGCATGACCTCACGGTACAGCGCGGGTACTTGGCCGTAAATTCCGCCAGTTGACGGGCCTTTCCCGCCGGTACCGGGGGCGGTGCGGGCCCGACACCAGCGGACGCGCCGCCGCAGATCCATCACATATCAGCACAAAAAGTGTCTTATTTCCTTCATGCATACACCTTCGCGGCGTACCCTGCTCCGAGCCCCGTTCGCTGCCGCCGGCGCGGGTCTCCTGGCTGCCTGCACGGACTCCGGCTCCCGCCCCAGGCCGGGTCCGGGGCCGAGCGGCGCGTCGGCGGCGGAGAAGGCCTTCGTCCCCCCGGGACCCCAGGGATATGTCGACCCGTCGGGTCCGGAGGTCCGTGCCGCCGAGCGCAGACGCGGCTCGGGGCGGGTGCGCATGGTCGGGCTGACCGCCCGGGAGACCACGCTGGACCTCGGCGGCCGCAGTGTGCGGACCTGGGCCTACCACGACCAGCTCCCGGGGCCGCTGGTGCGCGCCACCGCGGGTGACGTGCTGAGCTTCACCTTCTCCAACCGGCTGCCGGAGTTCTCCACCCTGCATTTCCACGGCATCCGGTTGCGCTGCGACATGGACGGCGTGCCGGGGCTGACCCAGCGGGCCGTCGCTTCCGGAAGCGACTTCACCTACCGCTTCACGGCCGCCGATCCGGGGACCTACTTCATCCATTCGCACGTCGGGATGCAGCCGGACCGCGCGCTGTACGCGCCGCTCATCATCGACGACCCGCGCGAGCCGCTCTCCTACGACCAGGAGTGGATCGTCGTCCTGGACGACTGGCTCGACGGGGTGAACGGCTCCACCCCCGACAAGGTGCTCCGTCAGCTCGTCCCGGACTCGGCGATGCTCGACAGCATGAGCATGGACATGGGGATGGGGATGGGCCCGCAGCACCCGTCGGCCCACCCCACGGCCACGCACGTGGACAACGGCCCCGACCGCAGGCTGCACCACTCCTACAGCCGCATGCTGCACAGCATGGGCGGCAGCGTCGACTTCCCCGTCTACCTCGTCAACGGCCGCCGCCCGGGCGAGCCCACCAGCTTCCGCTGCCGTCCCGGCGAGCGCGTCCGGCTGCGCATCATCAACGCGGGCTCCGAGACGGCCTTCCGGGTCGCGCTCGGCGGTCACACCATGACGGTCACGCACACCGACGGCTACCCCGTGCAGCACTGCGACACGGACGCACTGCTCGTGGGCATGGCCGAGCGCTACGACGTGCTGTTCACCGCGAAGGACGGCGTCTTCCCGCTCGTGGCGAAGGCCGAGGGCAAGAACGGACAGGCGATCGCGGTGCTGCGCACCGACAAGAGCAGAACCGTTCCGCTCCCCGATGTGCACCCCGACGAGCTGGACGGGAACATCGTCCTCGCGAACCGGCTGCGCCCCGCCGACTCGGCGGCCCTGCCCGAGCGCGAGCCCGACCGCCAGTTCCGGATCAGGGCCACGGGCAACATGGGCAAGTACGACTGGAGCTTCGACCACAAGCCGTACGACGTGCGCCAGCGCCACCCCGTGCGCGCCGGTGAGCGGGTCAGGGTCACCCTCATCAACGCCACCGACATGTGGCACCCCATGCATCTGCACGGCCACACCTTCGCGATGACCGGCCTCGACGCGGTGGGCGCCCGCAAGGACACCGCGATCGTCCTGCCGCACCGCAAGCTGGTCTTCGACTTCGACGCCGACAACCCGGGCCTGTGGATGCTGCACTGCCACAACCAGTACCACTCGGAGAGCGGCATGATGACGATCCTCGGCTACCGCACCTGAGCGGGGCGCAAAGGTGCCGGTACGACCCGCATCTGACGAGGCGGCGGCACGGCGGGGCCGTTCGCCTGCGCCCGGTCGCCGGGCGACCCGCGTCCCGCCCGAACCCGCACAGCGGGCGGGGGCTCGCCGACAGGGCCCAGGGGGTGTCTCGCCGCGGGCCCGCGCAGATCGGGGAGACACCCCCTAGGCTGGATGACGGAGGTGCGCCTGTCGACTCTGCGCGCACGCGCTTGGGAGTGGCGACGATGAGCCGGGGCTATCCGTTCGACGAGGCGGCGACGGCCCGGGCCGTGATCGCCGACGACGGAACACTGCTGGAGTGGAACGAGGGCGCCCGGCGTCTGCTCGGCCACCCGGCCGACGCGGTCGTGGGCCGCCCGGCCGCCCGCCTGCTCGCGTCCGACGGCAGCGCTCCGGTCCCCTCCGGCGGCCGCTGGGACGGCACGCTCGACCTGCGCCACCTGGACGGCCGTACGGTCACGGTCCGACTGATCGCCCGGCACCGCCCGGCCGACGGCACGCGCGGCGGCGACTGGCTCGTACTCGCCCCGCCGCCCGGTGCCGCACCCGCGTCGGCCGACGACGCGCTGGCCGAGGCGGGTCTGCTCCAGTCCCCCTGTGCCGTCGCCGTGTACGACGACCGGCTGCGGCTGTGCCGGATGAACGACGCGATGGCGCGGGTCACCGCGCTGCCCGAGGACCGGGTGCGCGGGCTGCGGATCACGGAGACGGGCGGCCTGCCGCAGCCCGAGGAGCTGGAGCGCGGCATGCTCCGGGTGCTCACCACCGGCCGGTGTCTGGACGTGCGCGTGGTCACCGGCGCGGCGGGCCGGTCCTGGCTCGTACGGATGGCGCCGGTGACGGGTCCGGCGGGCCGGGTACGGGGTGTCGTCGTCGCCGCGCACGACGTCACCGAGGGCGACCGGGCGCGGCAGCGGCTGCGCCTGGTGAACGAGGCGAGCATCGGCATCGGCACTTCCCTGGACGTGCCCCGTACGGCGCAGGAGCTGGCGGACGTGTGCGTGCCCGTGCTCGCGGACTTCGTCACCGTCGACCTGCTGGACCCGGCCGAGCACGGCGGCGAGCCCCCGTACCGGGTGGTGGCGCCCGTGCCGCTGCGCCGGGCCGCCCACCGGTCGGTGCTGGAGGGCGCGCCGGAGGCGGTGGCGGAGCCGGGCGGGTCCGAGGTGTACCCGGAGTTCTCGCCGCAGGCGGCCGCGCTGCTGACCGGCCGTACCGTGTCCGCCACGGTGGCCGCGGGCGATCTGGACAAGTGGCTGGCCTGGAGCGCGGAGCGGGGCGAGCGGGTGCGCGAGTTCGGCATCCATTCCTCGATGGCGGTACCGATCCATGCCCGGGGCACGACGCTCGGGGTGGTGGTGCTGGCCCGGCACCGGCGCCGCGATCCGTTCACGGCGGACGACGTGCTGCTGGCCGAGGAGATCACCGCGCGCGCCGCCGTCTGTCTCGACAACGCCCGCCGCTACTCCCGCGAGCGCGACACCGCCCTGGCCCTCCAGCGCAGTCTGCTGCCCCGGCGGCTGCCGCCCACGGCCGCCCTGGAGGCCACCTCCCGCTATCTCCCGGCGGCCCGGGCCGGGGTGGGCGGCGACTGGTTCGACGTGATCCCGCTGTCCGGGACGCGGGTCGCGATGGTCGTCGGGGACGTGGTGGGGCACGGGGTGCAGGCGTCGGCGGCGATGGGTCGGCTGCGCACCGCCGTGCGCACGCTGGCCGACCTCGACCTGGCCCCGGACGAGCTGCTCACCCATCTGGACGACCTGGTGGTCCGGCTCTACGAGGAGTCCGGCGGCGACGGCGGCGGCGAGGTGGGCGCGACCTGCCTCTACGTGGTCTACGACCCGGTGTCCCGGCGCTGTTCGCTGGCCCGCGCGGGCCATCCCCCGCCCGTGGTCCTGGAGCCGGGCAAGCCGCCCCGCGAGCTCGACCTGCCCTCCGGGACCCCGCTGGGCCTCGGCGGGCTCCCCTTCGAGTCGGCCGAGGTGGAGCTGCCCGAGGGGACGGTGATCGCCCTGTACACCGACGGTCTGGTGGCCTCGCGGGACCGCGCCGGGGACGGGGGCAGACAGCTGCTGTTCGAGGTGCTCGGCGACGAGACGCGGCGCCTCGGCGAACGCTGGGGCCACGCGCTGGACGCCACCTGCGACCGGGTCCTGGACGCCCTGCTGCCGCGCGGCGACGCGGCGGACGACGTGGCGCTGCTGCTGGCCCGTACCCACGCCCTGCCCGCCGACCAAGTGGCGGCCTGGGACGTGCCGGACGACCCGGCGCTGGTGGCGCCGGTCCGCCGGGAGGTCGGGGAGCAGCTGGAGCGCTGGGCGCTGAGCGAGGCGGCGTTCACGGCGGAGCTGGTGGTGAGCGAGCTGGTCACCAACGCGATCCGGTACGGCTCCCAGCCGGTGCGGCTGCGGCTCATCCACGACGCGGACCGGCTGATCTGCGAGGTGTCCGACGCCAGCCACACCGCCCCGCACCTCAGGCGGGCCAAGACCTTCGACGAGGGCGGCCGGGGTCTGCTCCTGGTCGCCCAGCTCACCGAGCGGTGGGGCAGCCGGCACACCGCCGAGGGCAAGACCATCTGGGCGGAGCTGGCCCTGCCGAAGGAGGAGCGGCGGCCCGAGCGGGACGCTCGGTAGGCGGCCAGTGGGCGTTCAGGAAGCGTTCAGTAGCCGCTGAGCCAGGGTCGTACTCGCTTGCGGGCCTCGTGCAGGCGTGACTTGAGGGTGCCGAGCGGGATACCGGCGCGTTCGGCGGCCTCGGCGTAGTCCAGATGGCAGATGTCCCGGTAGACGAGCGGCGCGACCAGGTGCGGGTACTCGCGCTCCAGCCGGTCGAGCGCCTCCAGGAGGTCGACCCGGGAGCCCGCGATGACGCTGGTGGTGCGCGGGTCGACGGGTTCGGGGCGCGTGGGCGGGGCGGGCCGTTCGGCGGCGCGGCGGCGCAGCTCGCGGTACTTCTGGCGGCAGCAGTTGGCGACGACGGTGTAGAGCCAGGTGCTGAAGCGGCTGCGGCCCTCGAAGCCGGTGATGTGCCGGGCCACCTGGAGCAGCACGTCCTGCGCGGCCTCCTCGGCGTCCTCGCGGCACGGCAGGAAGCGCCCGCAGCGGCGCACCACCTCCGGACGCAGCTCGGCCAGGAGCCGGTCGAGCGCGGCTGTGTCCCCGGCCGCGGCCAGCCGGGCGAGGTCCTCGGCCGTCGGCTCGTCCCCCACCGCTGCCCCCTCGAAGTCGATCTCAGGGCAGGCATGATAGTCGTATGCATCCCCCGGAGCGGATCGGCCGTCACCGCATGGAACGGGTCCTGGGCACCGGTGCCTTCGCCACGGTGTGGCTCGCCCACGACGACGAGCTGGACGCGCCGGTGGCGGTCAAGGTCCTCGCGGACAACTGGGCGCACCGGCTCGATGTGCGCGAGCGGTTCCTGTCCGAGGCCAAGCTGCTGCGCAAGGCTTCCTCCAGCCGTCTGGTGCAGGTCTACGACATCGGTGAACTCCCGGACGGCAGGCCGTACTTCGTCATGGAGTACGCCGACGGCGGCACGCTCGCCGACCTGCTGACGGACGGTCCGCCGCCCGTCGAGGAGGCGCTGCGGCTGACCGCGCAGGCAGCGCGAGGGGCGGCCGCGCTGCACGAGGCGGGGATCGTGCACCGCGACATCAAGCCGACCAACGTGCTGCTGCACACCGCGCCCGACGGCGAGCGGCGGCTGCTGCTCGCCGACCTCGGGCTCGCCAAGAGCCTCGCGCAGGCGTCCGTGCTCACGATGGCGACGGGTTCGGCGGGATATCAGCCGCCGGAGCAGGCCGAGCCGGGGGCGGGGATCGACGCGCGCGCCGACGTCTACAGCCTGGGCGCGGTGGGCTACGAGCTGGTCACCGGCACCGTGCCGGGGCCGCCGGGCCGCGTGGTGCCGCCGGGGCGGCTGCGTACCGGGCTCGGCGCGGACGTGGAGCGGGCGCTGCTGCGGGCGCTGGAGCCGGACCGGGAGCGGCGCTGGCCGGACGCGGCGGCGTTCGCGGACGAGCTGGAGCGGCTGGCGGACGGCGGCGGCCCCGGGCGCCGATGGCGGCCCCGCCGGATGCGGGCCGGGTACGCCGTCGTGGCCGGGGCGGTGGCGCTGGGGGTGGCCGCCGGAGCGGTGGCTCTGGTGCTGCACCGGCCCGCCGCCGGAGACGCCGGGCCGGTCCGGGTGCGGGACGCCTCGGGCCGGATCAGCGTCCAGGTGCCCGCCGGATGGGCGCGCGAGGTCCGCGACTCGGGCTGGAACCCGGCGGCGATCGGGCTGCCGTCCGGCCAGGAACCGGGGCTGGTGGTGGCGGGCGACCTGGCGCGCTGGCCGGACCTGGACACACCGGTGGACGGCGTGTTCGTCGGCGTGTCCGACCACGGGGACACGGCGGCGCGGGTGGCCGCGCTCACCCACGCGGGGTGCCGTGACGCGGGTGACCGGGCCTTCACGGGCGGCGGCCGGCGGGGCACGGTGCACACCTGGGCGGACTGCCCGGACGGCGGCTCGGTGACCGAGTCGGCGCTGCGCCCGGCGAATGGCGCGGACGAGCCGCAGGTGTACGTCCAGGTGCGCCGCCGGGGCGGCGGGGACGCCACCGACGGCATCCTGCGCTCCCTGCGGGTCGGCTGACGGGCGCGGGGCGGATCGGCCGACGGGGCACGAAAAGGCGCGCGGCGGGAAAATACTCTTCGCGCGCTCCGAACTTTTCCCCCGGTCCGCGCATCGGAGTGTGGTGACGGCGCACCCGGCGCCGGAGGCACGCGTACGGCGCGTGCCGCGACTACCAGGAGTGTCGAGCGACATGGCGAACTCATCTCCCTCCGCGCGGCGCGGGGCCCTCATCGCGGGGTCGGTCGCCGTACTGGGTCTGCTGACCGCCTGCGGCGGCGGCCAGGGCGTCCGGGCCGAACCGGTGAAGACGGAGTCGGGCACGGCCGCGCCCGCGACCGAGCGCTCCCCGGGTGCCTCCCCGCCCGCGTCGGCGGCGACGGCCACACAGCCGGGCACCGCATCCGCCTCGGCCCACGAGTCCCGGCGCGGCGACGGCACGAAGGACGACGACGGCACCAAGGGCGACGCGACGAAGCCGGGCACGCGGCCCGCCGCGAGCTCCCGCTGCCACACCTCCGAGCTGCGTGCATCGGTCGGCCGCAACGACCCGGGGGCCGGGCAGGAGAACTTCCCCGTCGTGCTCACCAACAAGTCCGCCCGCACCTGCACGGTGCACGGCTATCCGGGCGCGGCCTTCGTCGACGCCTCGGGCAAGCAGCTCGGGCCCGACCCGAAGCGCTCCTCCGGCTCCGCGGTGACAGTCACGCTGCGGCCGGGGGCGAGCGCCTGGGCGGGCCTGACCTTCTCCAACCCGGAGATCAGCGGCGCCTCCAAGGCCCAGCCCGCCGCGCTGGTGGTCACCCCGCCGGACGAGCGCGACTCGCTGAAGGTGGCGTGGTCGGCCGGGGCGGTGCCGGTCGGCGGCAACTCCTCCTCCGTGTTCCTGAGCGTGTTCCGGCCGGGCACCCAGCCCTGACCGGCGAAGTCGGCCCCGACGGACGCGCGGTGCCCCGCCCTTGATCTGTTTTCATGGGCGGGCACCGACCGCGTCCGCCCCGGAGGAACGTCCTGAACACCGCGCTCGCCGAGACCCTGTCCGCCGTCCTGCTCGTGGCGGTGCTGGCCTGGGCGGTCGTACGGCCCTTCGGCCGCTCCGAGGCCGTCCTCGCGGTCCCCGCCGCCGGGCTCGCCATCGCCCTCGGCGTCATCTCGCCGGAGCACGCCCGCGAGGAGGTGGCGCGGCTCGGCCCGGTGGTGGGGTTCCTCGCGGCGGTGCTGGTGCTGGCCCATTTCTGCGACGTGGAGGGGCTGTTCCGGGCGTGCGGGGCGTGGATGGCGCGCTGGTCGCGGGGGCGCCCGGTGCGACTGCTCACGGCGGTGTTCGCGCTGGCCTCGGTGATCACGGCCGTGCTCAGCCTGGACGCGACGATCGTGCTGCTGACCCCGGTGGTGTTCGCGACGGCCGCGCGGACCGGCGTACGACCGAAACCGCAGGTGTACGCCTGTACGCATCTGTCCAACACCGCCTCGCTGCTGCTGCCGGTGTCCAATCTGACGAACCTGCTGGCCTTCGCGGCGAGCGGGCTGAGCTTCACCCGGTTCGCGGCGCTGATGGCGCTGCCGTGGCTGGCCGCGATCGGGGTGGAGTACGTGGTGTTCCGGCGGTTCTTCGCCGGGGATCTGGCGGTCTCGGCGCCGGGTGCCCGGGAGACGGGCGAGGAGCCGCCGCTGCCGCTGTTCGCGCTGGTGACGGTGGGCTGCACGCTGGCCGGGTTCGTGGTGGCGTCGGGCTTCGGTGTGGACCCGGCGTGGGTCGCGGCGGCGGGCGCGCTGGTGCTGGCCGGGCGGGCGCTGATCCGGCGGCAGGCGACCCCGCTGACGGTTCTGCGGGCGGCGGCGCCCTCCTTCCTGGCGTTCGTCCTTGCACTCGGGGTGGTGGTGCGCGCGGTGGTGGACAACGGGCTCGCGGACGCGCTGAAGCACGTACTGCCCGGCGGTACGGGCCTGCTCGCGCTGCTGGGCACCGCCGCGCTGGCCGCCGTCCTGGCGAACCTGATCAACAACCTGCCCGCCGTCCTAGTCCTGCTGCCGCTGGCGGCCCCGGCGGGCGCGGGCGCGGTGCTCGCGGTGCTGCTCGGGGTGAACATCGGCCCGAACCTCACCTACGCCGGTTCGCTCGCGACCCTGCTGTGGCGGCGGATCGTGCACCAGCACGACCACGGGGTGGACCTCGGGGAGTTCACCCGGCTGGGTCTGATCGCCGTGCCCTCGGCGCTGGCCGTGTCGGTGGTGGCACTGTGGGGTGCGCTGCACCTGTTCTGAAGCACTTGTTCCGAAGCCGCGGTGGTCCGGGGCACCGACCGCCGTACGTCGAGAGGGGCCCGACCGGATGCGTGTGATCGCCTGGCTCGTCGAGGGCACCTGGCCCGCCTGTGTGGACGCCGTACGGGAGCACACCCCGGCCGGTGCTGAGGTGGTGCTGCTGCACGTGAGCGGGCCCGAGGTGCCCGGGGTGGCGCACGGGGCGTTCGCGGGCCTGCTCGGCCGGGGGCGCCGGGGCGATCCGGGCGATCTGATGGAGGCGCTGAACGACGGCTCGGCGGCGGAGCTGCTCGCGGCGGCCGCCGAACGGCTCGGCCGCCCCTGCGTCCGCGAGGAGCGTTCCGGCCGGGTCGAGCGCGAGGTCGTCGCGGCGGCCGAGGGCGCCGATCTGCTGGTCCTCGCCCGCGACGGCGACCACACCCGGCTCGGCCCGCACAGCCTGGGCCCCGCCTCCCGCTTCACCGTGGACCACGCGCCCTGCCCGGTCCTGCTGGTCTGGCCGGACCGGGCGCCTTCCCTGCGGACCCTGCCGCCACCACCGCCCCACTGACGACCGGTCAGCGGCGGTGACCTCCGTAGGAACCCCCGTACGAACCCCCGTAGGAGCCGTAGGAGCCGCCGTGGTCCCAGTCGCCGTACTGGCCGTCCCGGAGACAGGCGTCCTGGTGGTCGGCGCAGCGGTAGGAGACGGGGAAGCCCTCCCGGGTGGGCCCCGGCTGCTCGGTGGGGGTGGCGCTGGGGGCGGGCCGCGCGCTCCGGGTGGGAGCCGGCGCGGCGGTCCGGGCGGGAGCGGCGGGCGCGCTGCCGGTGCCCTGGGCGGGCGGGGTGCTGCCGTCCCAGTTGACGGTCTGCATCTGCGGGTCGGTACGGCTCGTGTCCATCACCCAGCGCTGCGCCCCGGTGTCCTCGCGGTTCTTGACGACCAGCGCGCCCGAGCCGTCGGTGGCGGCCGGGGTGAGGGCGAGGTCCTGGTCCCAGCGCGGGACGAGGACGCCCTGGAGGGTGAAGTCGTAGCGGAGGTTCTTCGCGGTACGTCCGGTGGCCGAGCAGGGGGCGAGGCGGACCGAGTAGCCGAGGTGGGAGTCGAGGCAGAGGTCGGGGGCGGCATCGCTGCGCAGCAGCCCGTCGGTCTCGTACGTCCAGCGCTGTGACGGCGCCGCGGAGCAGGCGGCCAGTTCGGTCTCGGCGCCCTGGACCGCGTCGCCGACGACACCGATGCAGTCGCCGGAGGCCACGTTGTGCAGCCTGCCGTGCAGGGCGCCCTCGCGGGTGCTCGCCCCGGCCCAGGAAGGGCCCGACGAGGGCGGCTGGGTGTCCGGTGCCTCGGAGGGGGTGGCGCCGTGGGCGCGGGCGGACTCGTCGCCGGAACCGAACGCCGACCAGAGCACCAGCGGGAGGACGACCAGCCCGCCGACGGTGGCGACGGCCATGCCGAGGTTGCGGCGGCGGGCGCGGCGCGCGGCCCGGTGCGCGGAGCGGACGGTCGCTCCGTGGGGCGTGATGTCGCGCTGCGCGGGCGGGAGGCCCGGGGCGGCGGCGAGCGACGGGCCGAAGTCCTCGCCGCCCGTGAGCGCGGGGACGGCGGGCGCCTCCTCGGCGCGGTTCGTCCGGGCCTCGCGGTACTCGGCGGCGCCCCAGCCGAGGACCGACTCCGCGAGGGCGAGCCCGAGCCCCTGCTTGAAGCGGGCGAGTTGCTCGGCGGTCTCCATGCAGTGGCGGCAGCCCTCGAGATGGGTCCGCAGATCGGGGTCCATGTCCATCGCGCCGCGCCGGAAGGTCACGTCCAGCATCCGCAGATAGCGCCCGCACTCGGGGTCGGCGGCCAGCTCGCGGTGGGTCTGGAGGCATTCCTCGCGCAGCCGCTCGCGGGCGCGGCGCAGTTCGATGAGGGTGTTCTCCTCGTCCAGGCCGAGCAGTTCGGCGGGGACGGAGAGGGGCTCGCCCTCGACCTCGGCGTGCCAGAGCACGGCGCGGTAGGACTGGGGCAGCCGCTGAAAGGCGCGGGACAGCAGCCGCCTGCCGGAGGGCGGGAGCAGCCGGGCGGCGGCGCGCTCCGTACTGCCGGGGACCGGGCGCAGCGCGGGGTGCAGCAGGTCCTGGCGGCCGTCGCCGTCCCACTCGGCGGCGACGCGGCGCACGGTGACCAGCAGATGGGGGCGCCAGGCGGCGGACGGTCCGGTCTGGCGCAGGGTCTCGCCGAAGAGCCGGGTGAAGGCGGCGGTGGTGAGCATCCCGGCCGCGCGCGGTCCGGCGGTGCACAGCCGGGCGTAGGCGTAGCCCGCGGCCCAGTGCCGGTCGAGGAGTTCACCGACGGGGTGCAGCGCGGGCGCCGCTCCCGTCCAGTTCTTCAGCTCGGCACTGAGTTCCCGGTCCGATACCGGAGCCCGCCTGCCGTGCTCGGCATAATCGACGGAATCCGGGGACTGGGGGAAATCAGGGAAATTCTCCGGTCCTTCGCCTTTCACTACCGCATTCCTCCAGACCCGACACGGAATCGGCCCATACCGACGGCAGGACCCCGGACGCGACAGCCCCAACGCCCGCCTGGGGAAGCTCATTTGAGACAGGGGGGACGCACCGGAGCGGACCGGCGCTCGCGGCGGAAAAATAATTGTCCGGACGCCGGCAGCGCACACTTTCGCACAGGCCGGCGGCACGGAACAAGAGATCTCCCGCTCGCGGGCACGGAAAACGGAACGGAGCGAGAAGGAAGATGATCATTGACCGGGATTCAATCCCGGGAATCCTGTTGATCACTCAAGGAAAAATTAGGCGGTGGAAAGCGGTGGAAATCAGTGCCCGCTCACCGCGCGCGGGGTGTACGGCCGCTCCAGCTCCTCGATCTCCTCGTCGGTCAGCTCCAGCCGCACGGCGGCCACCGCGTCCTGCAGATGCCCGGGCCGCGACACCCCGACGATCGGCGCCGCCACCGTGTCCTGACGCAGCAGCCAGGCCAGCGCCACCTGGGCACGCGGCACGCCCCGCGCCCCGGCGACCCGGGTCACCGCCTCCACGATCTCCCGGTCGCTCTCCAGATACAGCCGGCTGCCGAAGTCGTCGCCCGCGCTGCGTCCGGTGACGGTGCCCCAGTCACGGGTGAGCCGCCCGCGCGCCAGCGGGCTCCACGGCAGCACGCCGACCCCCTGGTCCGCGCAGAGCGGCAGCATCTCCCGCTCCTCCTCGCGGTAGAGGAGGTTGTAGTGGTTCTGCATGGACACGAACCGGGTCCAGCCGTTCAGTTCGGCCGTGTACTGCGCCTTGGCGAACTCCCACGCGTACATCGAACTCGCCCCGAGATAGCGGACCTTGCCCGCCTTCACCAGGTCGTGCAGGGCCTCCATCGTCTCCTCGACGGGAGTCTCATGGTCGTAGCGATGGATCTGGTAGAGGTCCACGTAGTCGGTGCCGAGCCTGCGCAGGCTGTGGTCGATCTCGGACATGATCGCCTTGCGGGACAGGCCCCCGCCGTTGGGCCCGGGGCGCATCCGGCCGTGCACCTTCGTGGCGAGCACGATCTCGTCGCGGTGCCCGTAGTCCCGCAGGGCCTGGCCGACGATCTCCTCGCTGGTGCCGTCGGAGTAGACGTTGGCGGTGTCGAAGAAGTTGATCCCCGCCTCCAGCGCCTGCCGGATCAGCGGCCGGGCCGCCTCCTCGTCGAGCGTCCACTCGTGGACGCCCCGGTCGGGCTCGCCGTAGGTCATGCAGCCCAGACAGATCCGCGAGACGTCCAGGCCCGTGGAACCCAGCTTCACATACCGCATCGTTGCCGCTCCTGCCGTCGGGGAGGTGCCGTCACCGCGAGGGTACGCGCGCCTGGTCAGGGCGAGTTGACGCACGCGGCGCGCGGCCGGTTGGATCACGACAGTGCCGTACGGCGGTCCCACCGCCCCACCCCAGAACCGAGGGAGCGGACGTGGCCCGCCAGGCTGTCCCGCGTGCCGCCGCCGCGCTGCTCGCCCTCGCCGTCGCCCTGACCGGCTGCGGACCGGGTCGGGAAGCGGAGGGGGTGCGACTCCCGCCGCGCCACGCCGGGTTCGACTACCAGATCGGCGGCGCCTACCCACCGCCCGCCGGGGTCCGGATCGTCACCCGCGACCGCTCCGGCTCCCCCGCCCCCGGCCACTACAACGTCTGCTACGTCAACGCCTTCCAGGCCCAGCCCGACGAACGCGCCGACTGGCCCGCCGACCTGCTCCTGCGCGACACGGACGGCCGCACGGTGATCGACCAGGACTGGGACGAACCCCTCCTCGACCTGCGCACCCCCGCCAAGCGGGAGCGGGTCGCGCGCCGGGTGAACGGCTGGATCGACGGCTGCGCCCGCAAGGGCTTCGACGCCGTCGAGCCCGACAACTACGACAGCTACACCCGCTCCCACCGGCTGCTCTCCGCCGCCGACGCGGTCGCGTACATGCGCCTGCTGACCCGCCACGCACACGCCCGCCACCTCGCCGTCGGCCAGAAGAACACGGCGGAACTGACCGACCGCCGCACCGCCGCCGGGCTGGACTTCGCGGTGACGGAGGAGTGCGGGCAGTACGACGAGTGCGGGGTGTACGCGAAGGCGTACGACGACCGGGTGCTGGACGTCGAGTACACCGACACGGGCCTGCGCAGGGCGCTGGCGCGCTGGGGCGGCCGGCTGAGCATCGTCCGCCGGGACCTGGAGGTCGCCACGCCCGGCGATCCGGGGTACGTCCGCCGGACCCGCTGAACCCGACGGCTCAGCGGGGCGGCTCCAGCAGGTCGAGGGCCGACTCCCAGGGGAAGCCGCCGTCCCCGCCGCCCGCCCCGAACCGCACGCCGAGCCCGGTCAGCCGCGCCACGCTCTCCCCGTAGGCGGGGTGGGCGGCCAGCGCCTCGCCGACGCGGGGCAGCACCACGATCGGCACGCCGAGACCCAGTGCCTCGCACAGGGTGCCGACGGCGAGGGTGTCGGCGATCCCGGCGGCCCACTTGTTGACGGTGTTGAAGGTCGCGGGCGCCACGACGACCGCGTCCGGCGGCGGGAAGGGGCGCGGGTCGGCCGGGGTGCGCCAGGCGGAGCGCACGGTACGGCCCGTCAGCCGTTCGGCGGCGGCCAGGTCGAAGAAGCCGTTGGTGGCCGCCGGGGTGGCGATGACGCCGACCTCCCAGCCCCGGCCCCGCGCGGCCGCGATGAGGGTGCCGACCCCGTCGGCGATCCCGGCCGCGCAGACGACGACGTAGAGGAACGGCTTGCCGGTGCGGTCGGTCATCCGGGCACCCTACCGGGACCGTCGGCCCGCACCGGCAGCCGTACTCAGTCGTACTCAGTCGTCCGTGACGGTCACCGCCGCCCGGGACGAGTCCTCCGTGACGGTGATCGCGCCGACGGGGCAGGCCCGCGCCGCCTCCCGCACCATCGGGTTGTCGGTGGCGTCCTCGCGGCCCGGGATCAACGAGCTGTAGCCGTCGTCGTCCTGGGTGAAGACCGCCGGGGCGGCCAGCGCGCACTGTCCCGCGCCGATACAGGTGTCCGTGTCGATGTCGATGTGCATGGCCTGAGCCTCTTACCAGGTCACGGGGAGGTCCAGCATCCCCTGGATCGTGTCGCCGGGTTTGAAGGGAATCTCCTCCGCCGGGACGGCAAGCCGCAGCCCGGGCAGCCGGGTCAGCAGCGAGCCGAGGGCGATCTCCAGCTCGGCCCGCGCGAGGTTCTGCCCCAGGCACTGGTGGATGCCGAAGCCGAAGGCCACGTGGTGGCGGGCGGAGCGGTGCCAGTCCAGGCTGTCGGGGTCCTCGTACACGGACGTGTCGCGGTTGATGACCGAGGTGGAGAAGAGCACGCCCTCCCCGGCCCGGATGGTCTGCCCCTCGACCTCGATGTCCTCCAGGGCGATCCGCACCAGGCCGTCCGCGATGGACAGCATCCGCATCAGTTCCTCGACCGCGCCGGGCAGCAGCGCGGGGTCGGCGCGCAGCTCGGCCAGCCGCTCGGGGTGCCGGAGCAGGGTGAAGGTGCCCAGCGAGATCATGTTGGCGGTCGTCTCGTGCCCGGCGACGAGCAGGATGAGCCCGAGCGAGACGGTCTCCGCGCGGTCCAGGGCGCCCTCGAGCAACTGCTGGTGCACGAGGTCGTCGAGCACGCCGTCGCCGGGCCCGGACGCGGCGGCCTTGCGGTCGACGAGAGCGCCGAGGTATTTCTCCAGCTCCACGCGGGCGGCCTGGGTGTCCTCGGCGGTCGGGCCGCGCAGCAGTCTGCGGGACTGTTCCTCGAAGAACTCGTGGTCGTCGTACGGCACCCCGAGCAGGCCGCAGATCACCATGGACGGCACGGGCAGCGCGAAGGCGGAGACCAGCTCGGCGGGCGGGCCCTGCTCGATCATCGCGTCGAGGAGGTCGTCCACGATGCGCTGGATGGCCGGCCGCAGCGCGGCGGCGCGCTTGACGGTGAACGACGGGATCATCATCCGCCGCTGGACCTTGTGCTCGGGGTCGTCCAGGCCGAGCAGCGCGACCCGGCGGTCCCGCACCCCGGCGAAGCGGGCCGAGGGGATGGGGAAGCCGGGCCTGGTGCGGTCGCTGGACAGGCGGGGGTCGGCCAGCAGCGCGCGGGCGGCGGGGTGCCCGGTGACGGCCCAGACCTCGCGGCCGTCGAACAGCGTGACCCGGGACAGCGGCCGCGCCTCGCGCAAGGGGCCGTACCCGGTGGGCGGGTGGTAGGGACAGGTGCGGTCCTGCGGGAAGGCGACGGGGGCGGCCGGGGTGTCCGGCTCGGTGATGTCCGTCAGTTCCGTCATGGAAAGACCTCGCAGACGAGAAGGTGCGTCGTGCCGATCTTCATTAGATGCCTGCGGCACCCATGGGGCGACGGCAAGTTCGGCCAGATCGGCGGTCCCCCGGGTCTGGCCGAAGAGCGTGGCCGTCATGGGCACGGAAGCACCGGTTCCGGCCGTTCCGGAGCGCACTTCGCTTCTTCCCGGCCAGGTTACTCGGTTGCTTTCGGCCACTTTCAGTCTCGTGGCCCCGGGGGTGTTCCGGCCACCGCTGCGCGGTACGGATGATTGCGGCGCCCGCCGCTGTTGTGGCAGGTCGCAGAAGACAGCCGTACGAGCAAGAAGCCGTCTGAACGAGAAGAGGACCAGGCAATGCCGCTTGAGGGCGAGTACGAGCCCAGCCCGACCCAGTGGGTGCGCGAGCAGGTCGAGCTGTACGAGGGGTCCGGCGGGACCAAGGGGACGACGCTGCGGGACACCGGGCTGCCGGTGATCGTCCTGACCACCCGGGGCGCGCGCAGCGGCAAGATCCGCAAGACGCCGCTGATGCGGGTGGAGCACGACGGGAAGTACGCGGCGGTCGCCTCCGTCGGCGGCGCGCCCAAGCACCCGGTCTGGTACTTCAACGTCACGTCGGACCCGGCGGTCGAGCTTCAGGACGGCCCGGTCAAGCAGGACATGCGGGCCCGCGAGGTGACCGGCGCGGAGAAGGCCGAGTGGTGGGAGCGGGCGGTGGCCGCCTTCCCGCCGTACGCCGAGTACCAGGAGAAGACGGACCGGGAGATCCCGGTGTTCGTGCTGGAGCCGGTGGACGCGGGCTGAGTCCGGCGCGGTCCGGGTCCGCGGTGAGGCATCGCGGTCCGGGTCCGCGGTGATTTTTTCGGGGGCGGTGCGCATGAACCGCCCCCGGGCCGGGCACTCGCCGGTCAGGCCCCGCCGCGCTCCCCCGTCGCGGCGGGGCTCTCCCGTGTCCCGGTGGCCCCGTCGCGGTCGGTGACGTCGAGGAAGATCCCGACGGCCGCGAGCAGGGGCCAGAAATACCGCTCCTTGCCTTACCCGGACGGGTGGCGCGGATCGGCCGGACGGCCCTGGTCTGCCGGGTCTGCTTCTTCCGCTTCGGGAATGTCCCGCTCATCCGTCACCGCAGGCCCCGGACCGGGCGGTTCATACGACGCCGGGGAGGGCGAAACGGGTGGCGCGTCCCGCTCGGCCGACAAGAGGTCCGTGACGCGAGGAAGGAGTGACCCATGGCGAAGAACAGGACCAAGCTTCCCCTCCACTACCAGCCGGTCGGCTTCCTGCTCAGCTGGGCGGGCGGCGCGCTCGCGGGGCTGGCGTTCCGCAAGGTGTGGACGGTCGTCCGGCACGAGGAGCACGCGCCCGACCCCCTGGACCCGGACCGGGGCTGGGGCGAGATCCTGCTCGCGGCGGCGGTGCAGGGCGCGATCTTCGCGGTGGCGCGCAGTGCGGTGGACCGTACCCGGGCAAAGGCGGTCGCCCGCTCGACGGGGAGCTGGCCGCAGCCGCACGCGGCGAAGCGGCACTGAGCGACGGCGACACCGGACGAAGCACCGCCGGGCGCCATGATCGAGCCACGCAATCGCTTACGTATCCGCAGCTCGATCATGTTCGAACGACATGCGTCAAAGTCGAAGACATATGTCAATCGAACATGCTCAAATTCCTCCTGTCGAAGGCGAGTAGGCGGGCGCGGAGTCCGTCACGGGCGCGGGTGGGAGGTGATGTCGTCGTGCGACAGGACCCCACCCCGCCCACCCGGCATCTGCGGGTGCACGAGGACCGGGGCCACACGGTCCTGGAGTTACGCGGCGAGATCGACATCGCCACGGCCGCCGAGATCGCCCCGCTGCTCGACCGCCTCACCGGCCGCCCCGGCGTCCGGCTCGTCCTCGATCTGCGCCCCGTGGAGTTCTTCGACTGCTCGGGGCTGCGCCTGGTCCACCGCGCCCGCGGCCGCCTCCTGGAGCGCGGCGGACGTCTCCATCTGGTCTGCACCCACCCCCTGACCCTCCGCGTCTTCCGCGTCACCGGCCTGACCCGCCTCGTGCCTCCGCACCCCACCCTGGAGTCGGTGATCAACGAGTCGGACGGGAGCGGGAAGCCCCGCTGAGCGGAGTACGGCCGTCACGGCACACCGAGCGTGCACGGCGCGCTCGGTTCACGCGTTCTTCGCTTCACTCGCTCTTCGGTTCCTCGAACAGCGCGCTCACCGATTCCCCGTTGTGGATGCGGCGTACGGCCTCGGCGAGGGCCGGGGCGATGGAGAGGACGCGGAGTTTCTCGGGGTGGTCGTCGAGGGGGACCGGGACGGTGTTCGTGCAGACGATCTCCAGGACGTCCGGCTGTTCGCTGAGCCGCTTCAGCGCGCCGGCGGCGAACAACCCGTGGGTGCAGGCGACCCGGATCGAGCGTGGACCCAATTCCCTTAGTTTGCCCAGGAGTTCGAGCACGGTGCTGCCCTTGGCGATCTCGTCGTCCAGCACGATGACGTCACGCCCAGCCACCTCGCCGATGACGGAGCTGATGCTCACCCGGTCGTCCGCGAACCGCTGCTTGGCGCCCGCCGCCACCTGCGCCCCGATGAGCCGTGCGAAGGCGGCCGCCTCCTTGGCGTTGCCGAGGTCCGGGGAGACGACGGTGGTGCGGGAGAGGTCGTACCGCGAGAAGTGCGCGGCCAGTTCGCGCAGCGCGTGCAGATGGTCCACCGGGACGGAGAAGAAGCCGTGCACCTGCGGGGCGTGCAGGGTCATGGCGAGCACCCGGCTCGCCCCGGCCGCCACCAGCAGGTCGGCGACGAGGCGGCCGCCCAGCGAGATGCGGGGCGCGTCCTTCTTGTCGGAGCGGGCGTAGGAGTAGTGGGGCATCACGACGGTGATCCGGGCGGCCGAGGCACCCCGCGCCGCGTCGCACATCAGCAGCAGCTCGACCAGATGCTCCTGCACCGGCTTGACCAGCGGCTGGATCAGGAACACGTCCCGTTCCCGGCAGTTGGCCTCGAGCTGCACCTCCAGGCAGTCGTTGGCGAAGCGGCTCACCCGGGTCGGGCTGAGCGGCACCCCGAGATGCGCGCAGACCTCCTCGGCCAGCCGGGGATGGGCACTGCCACTGAAGACGGCGATGTCTCGCACGATCCGCTCCTCGCATGATCCGTACGGGCTGCGGCGGCCATGCTAGCGGCGCCCCGCGCCTCCCCCGCGCCACCGGCCCCGCACGTGATCCGGACGTCCGGTCAACTCCCCGGTCTGTGAAGGGATTTGGCGGGCATCTGTTCGGGGGAAGGAGGACCCGTGGACAAGACCAGTTCCGTCAGAGACCTGCCCCGCCGCCTGCCCGGCTGGGCCAGGGTGGTGACCGCGATCGCCGTCGTCCTGGTGCTGCTGCTGGCGGGGATACGGCTGGCCGTACTCCCGGGCATCAAGGACCTGTTCGGCACCGAGACGCACGACCGTTCCGGCCCGGCGCTTCTCAAGTCCATCCAGGACATGAGCCGTTACGACGCCGCCTCCGGCAACTTCCAGGTGGTGGTGGACCTGGAGAAGGACGCCAAGTTCCTCCCCGACGCGCTCCGGGGCACCCGCACGCTGTACGTCGGCGCGGGCACCGTGGACGCCTATGTGGACCTCGGGAAGCTGGGCAAGCAGGACGTGCAGGTCGACAAGGACCGCACGTCCGCCACCCTGCGCCTCCCGCACGCCCGGCTCGGCAAGGCCACCCTCGATCCGGACCGCTCCTACGCCGTCTCCAAGCAGCGCGGACTCCTCGACCGCCTCGGCGACTTCTTCTCGGACAACCCCAACGGCGAGCAGGCGGTGCAGAAACTCGCCGTCAAGCACATCGGCGAGGCCGCGAAGGACAGTGAGCTGACCGCGCGCGCCGAGACCAACACCACCGACATGCTCCAGGGCCTGCTGCACTCCCTCGGCTTCGACAAGGTGAGCGTCACCTACGGCTCCTGAACGCACGTACCCGTAGGGCGCCGCCGAGGACAGGCGCCCGTACAGCCCCTGAACACACACCCGCATCCCCGACCGGAGGACCGCATGGCCCGTACCGCCCCCCGCCTGCCCGCCGCGCTGCGCCTGCCGAGGCGAGGTGAGCGGCCCGAACGGAAGGCGAAGACAGGCCGGGCGAGCGCTCCCGGGAAGGCCGCCGCTCCCGCGCAGGCCGGACGAGCGGGCTTCCTCGGGAAGCTCCGGCGGACCAGCGCTCCCGAGAAGGCGGCGCCGTCCCCGGGCCCCCGGCCGCTCCCGCTCCCCCTGCGGCTGCCGATCATGCTGCTGGCCTTCGTCTTCATGGTGGCCTTCGCCATCCTCCTCGCGCGGGTCACCCTGGAGCCCTCCCCGGCCTCGGTGGCGCTGACCCACAGCAATCTGCATCCGGGCCGCTCCCTGCGGGCGTACCTCGACTACGCGTCCGTGCGCGACGTGGTCCGGCAGCTCGGCGGGAACATCCTGCTCGGCGTGCCGTTCGGCGTGCTGGTGCCGGTTCTCGCGCCGCGCGCCCGGGGTGTCCTCCAGGTCCTCGCGCTCACGGCGCTGGTGATGCTGATGGTCGAGCTGACGCAGGGCGCGCTGATCACCGGGCGCGCCTTCGACATCGACGACGTGATCCTCAACACCACTGGCGCGCTGCTGGGTTGGGCGTTGCTGGGTCGTCGCCTCGGCCGGGCGGTGCACGCGCGACGGGTGCGTGAGCCCGCCGACGTCTGACACATGACGACTCTCCAACTATTGGTACGTACCAAGCTATTGACGTGTCATCAGTTCACTCCTTGAATCGAGGTGCAGCAGACCCCCCACGTGAAACGGAGAGCCATGGCCACCCCACGCCTGCTCCGCAGATGCCTGCTCGCGGCCCTGTCCGCCGCGTTGATCGGTACGGCGGCCGTCGCGCCGGCGCACGCCAAGTCGGCGGCGCCCACCGCGGCGGCCGTCACCACGTTCTCCGACACCTTCGACGGACCCGCGGGCTCCGCGGTCAACTCCTCGAAGTGGACGCAGGAGACGGGTGACAACGTCAACAACCACGAGCGGCAGTACTACACCTCGGGCACCAACAACGCGGCCCTGGACGGCCAGGGCCATCTGGTGATCACCGCCAAGCGGGAGAACCCGGCGGGCTACCAGTGCTGGTACGGCACCTGCCAGTACACCTCGGCCCGGCTGAACACCTCGGGCAAGTTCAACGCGCAGTACGGCCATGTCGAGGCGCGGATGAAGATCCCGCGCGGGCAGGGCATGTGGCCCGCGTTCTGGATGCTCGGCACTCCGGTGAACTGGCCGGACTCCGGTGAGATCGACGTGATGGAGAACGTCGGCTTCGAGCCCTCCACGGTGCACGGCACGATCCACGGCCCCGGCTACTCAGGCTCGGGCGGCATCGGCGCGGGCTACTCGCTGCCGAACGGGCAGGCCTTCGCGGACGCCTTCCACACCTTCGCGGTCGACTGGGCGCCCGACTCGATCACCTGGTCGGTGGACGGCACTGTCTACCAGCGGCGCACCCCGGCCGACCTGGGCGGCAGGACCTGGGTGTTCAACAAGCCGTTCTTCCTGATCCTGAACCTCGCGGTCGGCGGCTACTGGCCGGGCGACCCGGACGGCTCGACGCAGTTCCCGGCGCAGCTGGTGGTCGACTCGGTGTCGGTGACGACGTCCGACGGCGCCGCGGGCAAGGCCATCCGGGGCCTGGCCGGCAAGTGCGTGGACGTGGCCGCCGCGAACTCCGCGAACGGCACCCCGGTCCAGCTCTACGACTGCAACGGCACCGCCGCCCAGCAGTGGACGGTCGGCTCGGACGGCACGATCCGGGCGCTCGGCAAGTGCCTGGACGTCGTGGACAACAGCACGGCGGACGGCGCGAAGGTCCAGTTGTGGGACTGCACGGGCGGCCCCAACCAGAAGTGGGTGGTGTCGTCGGCCAACGACATCGTCAATCCGCAGGCCAACAAGTGTCTGGACGTGACCGACAACAACCCGGCCAACGGCACCCGGCTCCAGATCTGGACCTGCGGCGGGGGCGCCAACCAGAAGTGGACGGTCGGGTGACCCGGACGGGGCGTCACCGTCGGCCGAGCCGCCGCCCCGGGCTCACGGTCGCATGACCCGCCCCGGGCTCAGCGCAGCCTCCAGGTGAACTTGTCGCCGCCGACCCAGCGGATCGCGTCCGGATCGTCCAGGTCGTGGATGACGATCCCCCGGGCGGCGGCGACCTCCAGTACCTCGGTGATGGACGTGACCTCGCCGATCACCTCACCGTCGATCTCCATGATCCGGAAGGGCGGCCGTCCCGGCTTGCCCGGACACACACCGAGCACCATGACCCGCGGCTTCGACATGTACGGAGCTGATTGTTCGGTCATGTTCTAGAGCCTAAATCGCCACGGACCTGGACGACTCGTCCAGATGAGCCGGACCGGCGGCGCCCGCCGTGCGCGGGGCGCGGGGCTGGGGAACGCTGGAGGTCCCCGTGCGGCCGGGGTGCCCGAAGCCGGAGGTGACCCATGAATCCCGTCGCGGCCCTGGACCGGATCGCCTTCCTGCTGGAGCGCTCGCTGGCACCCACCTACCGGGTGAAGGCCTTCCGCACCGCCTCCCGGGTCCTCTCGGCGCTGCCCGAGGAGGAGGTCGCCCGGCGGGCGTCGGCCGGTTCGCTGGAGTCGCTGAAGGGCATCGGCCCGAAGACCGCGCAGGTGGTCCGGGAGGCGCTGGCCGGTGAGGTGCCCGGCTATCTGAGCGCGCTTGAGGAGGAGGCCGGGGCGCCGCTCACCGACGGCTCGGGCGAGGACCTGCGGGCGCTGCTGCGCGGCGACTGCCACACCCACTCGGACTGGTCGGACGGCGGCAGCACCATCGAGGAGACGGGCCTGGCGGCGGCCGCGCTCGGCCACGAGTGGACCGCGCTGACCGACCACTCCCCCAGGCTCACCGTGGCCCGCGGGCTGTCCCCGGAGCGGCTGCGCGAGCAGCTTGACGTGGTCGAGGCGCTGAACGCCCGCTGGGCTCCGTTCCGGCTGCTCACCGGCATCGAGTGCGACATCCTGGACGACGGTTCGCTGGACCAGGAGCCCGAGCTGCTCGACCGGCTCGACGTGGTGGTGGTCTCGGTGCACTCCAAGCTGCGGATGGACGCCCGCGCGATGACCCGCCGGATGGTGAAGGCCGTACGGAACCCGCACGCCGACATCCTGGGCCACTGCACCGGCCGGCTGCTCGCCGGGAAGAAGCGGCCCGAGTCCACGTTCGACGCGGCCGAGGTGTTCGCCGCCTGCGCCGAGTCGGGCACCGCCGTGGAGATCAACAGCCGCCCCGAGCGCCTCGACCCGCCCGGGCGGCTGCTGCGGGAGGCGGTGGCGGCGGGCACGCTGTTCTCCATCGACACCGACGCGCACGCGCCCGGCCAGCTGGACTGGCAGGTCCTGGGCTGCGCCCGCGCCGAGGAGTGCGAGGTGCCCCCGGAGCGGGTGGTGACCGCCTGGACGGCCGACGAGTTGCTGGGCTGGACCCGCGAGGACCGGGTTCCCGAGCGGGCGGCAACGCGCTGACCTGCACTCATGGACGTGACACGGGTCACCGCCCCCGCAGGAACGACCGGGCGGCGTGAACCGTTGTAGGAGGTGTGGGACGCGGTCGACCGACCGGCCGTGTCCCACCCCGCCCCGGCCGTGCGTCCCCCCGTCACGGCCGGGGCTCCTCTTTTTTTTCAGGCTTTTACAGCCCTTTTGCCTCGGTTTACGGTCTTTTTCCGCGCGTTCAGCGCGGCGACCGTTCCTCCAGTGCCGTGTGCCAGGCGGGCAGCCGGTCACCGGGAGCGGGGTCGGCCCGTCGGCCGCCGCGCGCGAAGAAGTCGGCCAGCGGCAGGATCGCCGCGCCCACGGTCACCGCGTCCGGCCCGAGACGGCCGAGCTCGATGGTCACCCGGTCGGCCGGGTGGCGCAGCGCGTAGGTGGCCGCGTGGCGGCGTACGGCGGGCAGGAAGCGGGTGCCGAGCTGGAGTCCGGCCCAGCCGCCGATCAGGATGCGCTCGGGCTGGAAGAGGTTGATCAGGTCGGAGAGCCCGGCACCCAGGTACTCGGCGGTCTCCTCGAGGACCGCGAGGGCCACCGGGTCGGGCTCGGCACCGTCGGCCGGGTAGGCGGCGGCGAGCATCGCGGTCAGCGCGGTCTCCTCGTCGGTGTCCCCCGGCGGGCGTCCGCCCTCCTCGCGCCAGCGGGCGAGCAGCGACTCGGCGCCCGCGTACGCCTCCAGGCACCCCGGCGCCCCGCAGCGGCACCGGCGTCCGCGCACCCGTACGGTCAGATGCCCCCACTCCACGGCCCGCCCCTGCTCCACGTCGGGGGCGACCAGACAGGCGCCGACGCCGGAGCCGAAGAGGACGACCAGGGCGTTGCGCGCGCCGCGTCCCGCGCCGAACCACATCTCGGCCTGGCCGAGCGTCTTGGCGCCGTTGTCGATGAAGTACGGCACGTCGTCCGGGAGTTGGGAGGTCGAGCGGAGCAGCCGCTCCAGCGGTACCGCGTCCCAGCCGATGGTCTGCCCGTGCACCACGGCGCCCCGGTCGGCGGTGTGCTCGATGATGCCGGGGACGCCGACCCCGACGCCGAGCAGCCGGGCGGGTACGGCCGCCTCGGACGCGAGGACCTCGGCGATGCCGTCGCGGATATGGCCGGTGATCACGTCGACGTCGTAGCTCTGCGGGGCCAACGGGTGTTCCACGCGGGCGAGTTCGGTGAGGGCGAGGTCGAACAGCTCGACGCGGACGCGGGTCTCGCCCACGTCGACGCCGATCATCTGGCCGCTGTGCGGGGCCACGCGGAGGAGGGTGCGCGGGCGGCCGCCGTCGGAGTCGACGCTGCCCGCCTCCTCGACCAGGCCGTCCGCGACGAGGTCGGCGACCACGTTGCTCACCGAGCCGGAGCTGAGTCCGGTGGCCGGGCCGAGCTCGAATCGGCTCAACGGCCCGTCGAAGTACAGCCGTTGGAGCACGGCCGTGCGGTTGCCCCGCCTCAGATCGCGTACCGTGCGCCCGTTCCGCCCCGCCATGTGGCCCCTTCCGAACCGTGCCCGACCTGCAACATACCTCTCCTGGCAGGCCGGGCACGATGTCGGGGCGCCCTTATCTCATGCTGTGAGCTAAGGCGTGGAGCCATGAGCTGCGGCGCGAGGGGCTCTGGATCAGCCGGCCGCGTACACGTCCTCGACGTAACGCCCGTCCGCCACCAGCGAGTCGAGCCAGCGGACGGCGTCGGCCTCCTCGGCACCGGGGACGCGCTCCCGGTACAGGGCACGGAAGGCTTCCCGTACTCCGGGGGCCATCCGGGAGCCGTCGCCGCAGACGTACACCCGGGCCCCGGCGTTCAGCAGGTCCCAGACTTCGTCCGCCTCGGCCGCGATGCGGTGCTGGACGAAGAGGGCGCCGTTCTCGGGGGCCGCGCTGAAGGCGGGGCGCAGCGAGACGGCTCCGGCGGCCTCGGCGGCGCGCAGTTCGTCGGCGTGGAGGTAGTCGGCGTCGGGGGCGTCGCAGCCGAAGTAGAGGAGCGCGTCGGGCAGTTCGGCGCCCTGGGCGCGGGCCGCGGCGCGGTCGGCGACGGCGCCCCGGAAGGGGGCGAGGCCGGTTCCGGCACCGATCATCACGACCGGGGCCGCGCCGTCGACGCGGAACACCTCGCGGCAGGGCTGGACGCGGGCGTACACCGTGTCGCCGGGCTTGAGGGAGGCCAGGTGGTTCGAACCGGTGCCCCGGTAGCGGCCGTTGCCGGAGCGGGCGGGGGCGTCGAGCACGGAGACCATGAGGTCGGCGTGGTGCGGGTCGGCCGCCGGGGAAGAGGAGACGGAGTAGTGGCGCGGCCGCAACGGGGTGAGCAGGTCGAGCAACAGGGGCCAGCCGAGCGCGCCGCGTAGGGCGGGGTGGTCCTCGGTGATCTCCAGCAGCGTGCGCGGGTCGTCGCCGGGCAGGGCGGCGAGGGCGGCGCGCTCGGGCGGGCAGGGGTTGGCCCCGGCGAGCAGATCGAGCTGGCGGCGGTTCGGCTTCTCCTGCAACTCGACGTGGTGCGTCAGCAGTTGACGTACCGTCACCGGGCGGTCGACGGCGAGGCCGTCGCGGCGCGGGCGGGTGGCGCGGATGTCGAGGATCGCCTCGGGGTCGACGCCGAGTGCGGCGACGGCGCGGTCCACGAGGTCCGGGTCGTTCGCGGGGAGCACGGTCAGATGGTCGGCGGTGCGGTAGGTGACGCCCTCGGGGAGGGCGACGCGCAGGAAGCGCTTGACGCGCGGGTGGCCGGGCGCGGTGAGGTCGTGGGCCTCGGTGACGGTCATCGGGACCAGGCCGTGGCGCTCGGCGGCGGCGTCGAGGGGGCCGCCGGTGAGGGCGCGGACCTCGTAGGCGCTCTCGGGCTCGTCGCCGGAGGCGGACGCGATGGCGTCCGGGTCGCCGTACTCCTGGAGCAGCGCGGTGCGCAGGCCGGCGGTGAAGTCGCGGACGGTGCCGGTCAGGTCGCCGGAGGCGTCGGCGGCGGCGCGCTCGGTGAGGCGGGTGGCGCCGAGTTCGGCGAGGCGGCCGTCGATCCGGGTGGGCACGTGCTGGTAGGTGGCGGCCCAGTTGCGGTCGCCGACGCCGAGGACGGCGTAGGTGACGCCGGTGAGGTCGTGCTCGCCGTCCAGCCAGGCGTGGAAGGCGGTGGCGTCGTCGGTGGGGCGGCCGTTGTAGGAGGCGGCGGTGATGACGACGGGCCGGTCGGTGGGCAGGCCGTCGGCGTAGGCGTCCAGCGCGGCGACCTCGGTGGCGCAGCCGACGGCGGCGGCCTCGTCCGCGAGCTGGGCGGCGAACTCGCGGCAGGTGCCGTAGTTGCTGCCGTGCAGGAAGAGCGCGGCGGTGCCGGGGCGGACGCGGGCCGGGAGGGTGCCGGTGGCGCTGTCCTGGGCGGCCGTGGCCGGGGCGGCACCGGGGAGCGGGGCGTGGGCGCGGTCGGCGGGGGTGCGCGGGGTCAGGGCGAGCGTGAAGCCCTCGGGCTTGAGGGTCAGCGTCTCCTTGATGTCGAGCGCGTAGTCGGCGTGGTCGTGCAGCCGGTAGCGGTGGACCAGCATGGCCAGCAGCATGGTGGCCTCGTGCAGCGCGAACTGCCGTCCGATGCAGGCGCGTTCGCCGGTTCCGAAGGGCTTGAAGGCGTGCACCGGGCGGGCTGCCTCGGCCTCGGCGGTGAACCGCTCGGGGTCGAACAGCTCGGGGTTGTCGCCCCACACGTCCTGCCGGTGCAGCATCGGCACGAGCACGCTGACGGCCTGCCCGGCGCGCAGCGGTATGCGGCCGCCGAGCAGGGTGTCCTCGCGGGCCTCGCGGCTGAAGGCGGCGGCGGTGGGCCACAGCCGCAGCGCCTCGTTGAGCACCTGGCGGGTGTAGGTGAGCCTTCCGACCTCGTCGTACGTCGGCTCGGGGTCGGCGGTGTCGCCCCACAGGGCGTCGGCCTCGCGCTGGACGAGCCGGAGCGCGCTGGGGTGCTTGGCCAGGTAGTAGAGGGCGAAGGACATCGCCCCGGAGGTGGTCTCGTGCCCGGCGATCAGGAAGGTGATGACCTGGTTGCGGATGTTCGCGGTGTCCAGGGTGGTGCCGTCGGCGGGGTGCTGAGCGGTGAGCATCAGGCCGAGGAGGTCCTGGGCGTCGCTCTGGTCGGTGCCGGTGCGGGCGGCGATCACCTCGTCGACGACGCCCGCGAGGTAGTCGGCGTCCGCCTTGAAGGCCGCGTCGGCCGCCGCGTAGTCGCCACCCGGGACGCGGGCGAGGCGGATCATGCTCCACTCCAGGCAGCGCACCATCGCCTCGACGAAGGGGTGCGGCTCGTCCCGGTCGAAGGAGCCGAAGTCGTAGTCGAACCCGGCCAGGCCGATGGTGTCCAGCGTCATCCGGGTCATGTCGTCGGGGACGTTCACCGGGCGCCCGGCACCGGCGGAGCGGTCCCAGGACTCGATCAGGCGACGGGCGACCTTCAGCATCACCGGGTGGTAGGCGCGCATGGAGCCGAGCGCGAAGGCGGGCATGAGGATGTCGTGCGCCTTGGCCCAGTTGGGTTCGTCGTTGTAGGCGGTGAAGAGGCCGTCGGCGGCGAAGGCGCGCACGTTCTCCAGCGCGGGCCCGATGTGCTTGGCGAACCGGTCCTCGTCGGCCAGCTCGGCGACCAGGTCGGCGTCGGCGACGAACAGCGCGTCCCGCCCGTGCAGCCGGCGCACCAGCGCCGGGCCGTGCTCGCGCATCAGGCCCATGACCTGCTGGATGGGAGTGCGGCCTGGACCGATGTCGCTGATGTCCACGATGGGGACGCCGGGCTGGTCGGTGGGCTCGGGAAGCGATGCTGTGGGGGGCATGGCGCGGCAACTGCCTTTCGCGGGGCGGGAGTCCTGCCTTCCAGACTGGCCGCCCGGCGGGACGCGCCCGCGCCACGGCACTACATGATCGTGTAGCCGAAAGTTCCCGGAAGTACTTGCGCCGAGGGCGCCCATGAGGCCCGTAAGTTGCCGCTGACCTGTGCTTTCGTCTTGGATGGGACTGGCTTTGCACAGCGGGAGGCACCGGATGGACCTGGGGCGGACGGACGGAGTGGTGTGGCGCAACCGCGCCCTCACCCTCTTCGACCGGGTGCCGATACCCGTCGCCGTCTGCGATGTGTACGGCACGGTGATGCTGGCGAACCCGGCGATGGCGGCCGAGTGCGGTACGACACCGGGGCAGCTGCGCGGCCGGGACGTGCTGAGCGTGTTCCGGCCCCGCGAGGCCGGTCAGGTGGAGCGGATCGCCCAGGCGCTCCGGCTGCGGCACCGCTCGCGCTACGAGGTCGCGGTGAGCTGGACCGCACCGGGCGGCGCGGAGCGGTTCGGCGAGCTGACGGCGGACCCGGTGAGCGACAGCGTGGACGCGGCCCAGGCACTCCTGGTGATGCTGCGGGTGCGCGGGGAGCGGGGTGTCCGGCGGGGCCCGGAGCCCGTGCGGGTCACGGAGACCGAGGGCCGGGTGCTCGCCCTGCTGGCCGGGGGCGCCACGACGGACCGCGCCGCCCGCGAGCTGGGCCTGAGCCGGGACGGCGTCGCCTACCATCTGCGCCGTCTGTCGGCCCGCTGGAGCGCGGCCAACCGCACGGAGCTGATCGCCCGCGCCTATGCGCTGGGGGTGCTGGTGCCGGGGGTGTGGCCGCCGGAGGCGCGAGGTTCCGGGCCGGAGCAGCCCGGGACCGGGCGGGACGGAACCGGGCGGGACGGGACCGGGCGGGACGGGACACCGTAGGACCGGTGACCGGGGCGCCGCTGGAAGCCGCCTCCAAAACCATTCGCCACTCCCCCCTCGCCTACATATGCTCACCCTGCACCTAGACCCCCTAGGTTCCCCGAGCCGTACCCGAAGGACCCCTCATGCGACCGCTCACCGAGCAGGACATCCGCGCCTCGTTCGTCAACTGCTCCAAGGGCGAGGCCAAACGGCTGACGGTCCCGCGCGATCTGGCCGAACGCCCCTGGGACGACCTCGACTTCCTCGGCTGGCGTGATCCCGGGGCGCCCGACCGCAGCTATCTGGTCGTGGAGCGCGCGGGCCGACCGGCCGGGGTGGCCCTGCGCTTCCCGCCCGCGCGCCACGGCTTCCTGCACCGCAGCATGTGCTCGGTGTGCCTGACGACCCATCGCGGCGGCGGGGTCTCCCTGATGACGGCCCGCAAGGCGGGCGCGGCCGGGCGCGAGGGCAACTCGGTCGGTGTGTACATGTGCGCGGACCTGGCGTGTTCCCTGTACGTGCGCGGCCGGAAGGTGCCCGACTCCGGCACCCGCTTCGAGGAGAGCCTCACCGTCCAGGAGCAGATCGACCGGGCGTGCGCCAACCTGGCGGCGTTCGTGGACAAGCTGTACACGTGAGTCGCACACGTCACACGAACGGTCCTCTTTCGGCCCCGTTCACCGCCCGCCCGGAACGGGAACAGGGCAAGGGATGCCAGACGTACGGAAGTGGACAGCCGAGCTGCGGCGCCTGATCGCGCGCCGCCGCGAACCGGTGGTCGTGCAGACGCTGCGGTCGGCCTTCGCGGCGACGATCGCCTACGTCATCGCGCTCCGGCTCAGCCCCGAGCCCGCCCCGCTGACCTCACCCCTGACCGCGCTGCTGGTCGTCCAGGTCACGTTCTACGCGACGCTCACCAACGGCATCCGCCGGGTGAACGCGGTGGTCGCGGGGGTCGTGGTCGCCATCATCTTCAGCCTGCTCGTCGGGCTGACCTGGTGGAGTCTGGCCCTGCTGATCGTGTCCGCGCTGACGGTGGGCCACCTGGTGCGCGTGCACGAGTACGTGGTCGAGGTGGCGATCAGCGCCATGCTGGTGCTCGGGGTCACCACCGTCGGCTTCACGGCGTGGGCGCGGATCGTGGAGACACTGATCGGCGCCATCACGGGCATGGCCTGCAATCTGCTGCTGCCGCCGCCGGTGTGGGTGGACGAGGCGGGCCGCTCGATCGACGGTCTGGCCCGCCGGGTACGGCAGTTGATGCTCCGGATGGGTGAGGAGGCCGCGGGCGCCGTCCCCTGGCAGCAGGCGGCCGAGCGGCTGCACGAGGCCCGCCGCATGGACCACGAGATCGTCGAGGTGGACGCCTCGCTCAGGCAGGCCGAGGACAGTCTGCGGCTCAACCCGCGCGTCAAGGAGGGGCTGCTGCACCGGGTGGTGCTGCGCACCGGTCTGGACACACTGGAGATCTGCACGGTCGTCCTGCGCGTCCTGGCCCGTTCCTTCACCGACCTGGCGAAGGCGCGGGGCGGCCGGGAGCTGTTCCCGCCGCCGATCGGGGCGACCGTGCAGCAGGTGCTGTCCGAGATCGCGGACGCGGTGGTGAGCTTCGCGGTGCTGGTCACCACCGACCTCAGCGCGAACGCCGAGTCGGCGGAGGCCCGGCTCACGGCCGAGCTGCACACGGCGGCCGCCACCCGCGACCGGCTCGCGGAGCTGATCAAGGACGAGGTCGGCTCGGACTGGGCCAACTGGCAGCTGATGGGGGCGGTGCTGGCCGAGGTGAGCCGCATCATCGACGAGATGGACACCGAGCACCGCAGCCGCCGCCTCCTGGAGGAGCTGGACCGGGTGTCCCGGCAGCAGCGGGCGCGGCTGCCCAGGATGAACCGCCTGCGCGAACGGCTGGGCGTCCAGGATGACTTGTGGCGCAACCGTACGGGAGCCGGGCGCTGACCGGTCCACCTTGCTTTCGTGGGCCGCGCCGCGCCAAGGTGGCCGTGACGTACGGGGCGGAGAGGACCGAGGGGCGGCTGAGGGCACGGATGTACGGCACGGACGACGCCGGGAACAGGAAAGCGGGCGCACGGGCGCACGGCGGCTGGAACAGGCGCCGGTTCGTCGGCGCCCTGGCGGGCGCGGCGGCCGTGGTGGCGGTGCCCTCCCCGGCACCTCCGCCCGAGCCCCACGCGGACGGCACGCCGCCGAACGGCACCCCACCGAACGACACTCCGGCAGGCGCCGGGAAACCGGCCCCCGAGAACCGCCCGGCGCCCCCCGCCGCCACCGGCCCCCGCCCCCTCTACCTCGGCACCTACACCTCGGGCGAGAACGGCGGCAAGGGCATCGGCAGCGCCTCGTACGACCCGGCGACCGGCATGGTCACCGAGGCAGGCGTCCTGGCGGAGGTTCCCGACCCGTCGTATCTCGCCGCGCACCCGGACGGCCGCACGCTGTACGCGGTGGACGAGCGCGAGGACGGCGCGGTGACCGCCGTACGGCTGGCGGACGGCACGGTCCTCGGCAGCCGGAGCACGGGCGGTTCGGCCCCCTGTCATGTGTCGGTGCATCCGGGCGGGCGCTGGCTGCTGAGCGCGAACTACGGCTCGGGCAGCGTCGCCGTGCATCCGCTGGACGCCTCGGGCGTCCCCGGTGAGCGCACCGCGCTGGTCACCCACTCGGCCCCGTCCCCGGGACCGGGTCAACAGGGCCCGCACGCACACCAGTTCCTCACCGCGCCGGACGGGACGCACGTCCTCGCGGTCGATCTCGGCACCGACACGGTCTACACGTACCGCCTCGACACGGCGCACGGCACGCTCGCCGAGGTGTCCCGGGCGGCCGCCCGGCCCGGCGCGGGGCCGCGCCATCTGACCTTCCACCCGGGCGGCCGGTACGCCTATCTGGCCAACGAGGTGGACGACACGGCCGCCGTCTGCGCGTACGACGCCGGGAGCGGCCGGCTGACGATCGGTGACCCGCAGCCCACCGGCTCACGGGACGGGGTGACCAACTATCCGGCCCAGTTCGTGGTGAGCGCCGACGGCGCGCACGCGTTCCTCGCCAACCGGGGTGACAACAGCATCGCCCGGTATGCCGTCGAGGCCGACGGCGCCCGGCTGCGGCTGCTCGGCACGGTGCCGGTGGAGGGTGACTTCCCGCGGCAGATCGCGCTGTCCCCGGACGGCCGGCTGCTGTTCGCGGCGAACCAGCGCTCCGGCACGGTCAGCGTGTTCCACGTGGACGGCGGGGAACTGCGGCTCGCGGGCGAGCCGTTCGCGTCACCCGTCGCCGTCTGCGGGGTGCCGCTGTAGGGCGCGCGGGCAGGCGGCGGCCGCCTGGGTGAGCAGGGCGTGCATCCGCTCGGTGAGCTGCGAGACGTCGTCGGCAGGGGTGTGGAACGCCAGGCGTACGTCGCCGTGGGCGCGGGTGCGTTCGATGCGCAGGGTGAGGCCGTGCCGGTCCACGGCGACGGGCGCGACCCGGGTCGCGGCGTGCAGGCTCTCGGGCCGCACCAGGCGGGTCAGCCGCTCCACCGCGTCCGGGTGGGAATCGGCCAGATGGGTGAGCAGCTGGGCCTCGGCGAGGGCCAGCGGGTCGGGCCGGGCGGCGGCGAACTCGTCGAGGCCGACGACCTGGGCGCCGGAGGGCAGCCGGAGGACCACGCGGGTGGGCCGGAAATGCAGTGCACCGCTGCCCTGACTGCCCTGCGAGAGCCAGCCGGCGATCCAGAGCCGGGCCCGGATGCGCCGGCGCACCGGCACCGGGGCCACGTCGGCGAACTCCAGCACGGCGCTGGGCTCACCGCGCGGCGCGCACAGGGCCGCCGTGTGCAGGGCGCTGTCCTCGGGCACGTCGAGCAGCACCCCGCCGTCCTCGGTCACGGAGTGCGCGCCGACGTACTCCTCCCGGGCGCCCTCGGCGGTCACCGCGCACGACCACGCGGCCGCGAGGACCGACCTCGCCCGCTCCGCCGCTCCGGGTCCGGCCGCCCAGTCCTGCGTGTCACCCATCCCGAGTCCTCCTTAGGTAAGCCTTGCCTAACTTATCGAAGATCCGGGCGCACGCCAACCACGCCGCGCCGAACGGGTGACGGGAGAGTTCCCGGGGAAGCGTCAACGGGCCGCCGCCCTACCGGACTTCGGCGGCCGTGCGGGGCTGCGAAATGACTGCGGGGACTGTGGGGACTGCGAAATGACCGCGGATGCTGCGAAATGACCGCGGGTGCTACGAGATGACCGCGGGTGCTACGAGATGACGCCGAGCAGCGCCCGCGCGCACAGCTCGCGGACCTCGTCGCGGTCCGGGGTGCCCTCGCGCAGCCACTCCAGGCAGACGGCGGTGGTGAACGCCAGCCAGCCGCGCACCGCGAGCCGGGCGGGCGCCGCCTTCTCAAAGCCGGGCCCGAACTCGGGGTCGGCGGCGAGCGCGGCGAGGATCTGCCGCTCCTGCGCGGCGAGGGCTCGCCGATAGACCCGGCGTACGGCCTGGTCGCCGGCCGCGTCGGCACGGTGGAAGGCGCGGAAGCCGTGCGCGTGGGTCTCGACGTAGGTCAGATAGGTGTCCAGACCTGCGGCGAGCTGCTCGCGCACCGGAACCCCGGGCACGGGCGCGGTCATGCGCAGCATCCGCTCGCTCTCGCGCTCGACGACCGCAGCGAAGAAGTCCCGTTTGTTCGGGAAGTAGTGGTAGAGCAGCCCGCGCGAGACCCCGGCGATCTCGGCGACCCGCTCGATCCACACGTCGTCGTACGGACTCTCGGAGAACAGCCGGGCGCCGACCGAGAGCAGTTGCTCGCGACGCTCCTCGGTGCTGAGTCTGCGCCGGGCGCGTTCCCCCTCGTTCGCGGCCATGCGGCCACCTTACTTGACGCCGGTTCAACAAGCGGACCAGACTGAACCGGGCTATTGAACTCGCGTACAACACGCTGGGATCGCAGGCACAACCGTCCGCTGGATCAAGGGAGATCACGCCATGGCGGAGACGACGGGGAGCGGGCTGCCGAAGGGTTTCCGCAGCGCCGAGCACGGCTGGCCGGAGCTGGGCCGCATCCCGCATCCTTCACGCCGGCTGCCACTGGTCGGTGACGTGGTGGGCGTGGACCGGCGCCGCCCGCTCCAGGACTCGATGCGCTTCGGACGGGAACTGGGACCGATCTTCCGGCGGCGGGCGTTCGGCAGGGAGTTCGTGTTCGTGTGGGGCGCACGGCTCGCCGCGGATCTCGCCGACGAGTCGCGCTTCGCCAAGCACGTCGGCCTCGGGGTCGCCAATCTGCGGCCGGTCGTCGGGGACGGGCTGTTCACGGCGTACAACCACGAGCCCAACTGGCAGCTCGCGCACGACGTCCTGGCCCCCGGCTTCAGCCGCGAGGCGATGGAGACCTACCACGGCATGATGCTGTCGGTCGCCGCACGGCTGACCGCGCACTGGGACGGCGAGCTGGCGGCCGGGCGCACCGTGGACGTGCCCGGGGACATGACCAAGCTGACCCTGGAGACCATCGCGCGCACCGGCTTCGGGCACGACTTCGGCTCCTTCGAACGGGACCGGCCGCACCCCTTCGTCCGGGCGATGATCGGCACCCTCACCTACGCCCAGCGCCTGAACAGCGTGCCAGGACCGCTGGCCCCGCTGCTGCTGCGCACCGCCGCCCGGCGCAACGCGGCCGACATCGCCCACCTCAACCGCACGGTCGACGCGCTGGTGGCCGCGCGGCGCGGATCGGACGGCGGCAGCGGCTCCGGCGGTGGCACCGGGGACCTCCTCGACCGGATGCTGGAGACCTCCCACCCCGTCACCGGGGAACGCCTGTCTGCGGAGAACGTCCGCAAGCAGGTCATCACCTTCCTGGTCGCGGGCCACGAGACGACCTCCGGCGCGCTCTCCTTCGCCCTCCACTACCTGGCCCGGCACCCGGAGATCGCCGCCCGCGCCCGCGCCGAGGTGGACCGCGTCTGGGGCGACACACCGGAGCCGGGCTACGACCAGGTCGCCAAGCTGCGGTACGTACGCCGGGTCCTGGACGAGTCGCTGCGGCTGTGGCCGACCGCGCCCGCCTACGCGCGGGAGGCCACGCGGGACACCGTGCTGGCCGGGGAACACCCGATGCGCCGGGGCGCGTGGGCGCTGGTGCTGCTGCCGCTGCTGCACCGCGACCCCGAGGTGTGGGGCGCGGACGCCGGGCGCTTCGACCCGGACCGTTTCGACGCCAAGGCGGTACGCGGCCGGGCGCCGCACACCTTCAAGCCGTTCGGCACCGGCGCGCGGGCCTGCATCGGCCGCCAGTTCGCCCTGCACGAGGCGACGCTCGTGCTCGGCCTGCTGCTGCGCCGCTACGAACTGCGGGCCGACCCCGGCTACCGGCTGGAGGTCACCGAGCGGCTGACGCTGATGCCGGAGGGGCTGCGGCTGGGACTGGAGCGGCGGGGGGCTGTGGCGGCGGGCGTCGCTGCGGGACGTGCGGAGGGGGCGGGTTCCGGGTCCGGGTCCGCCGCGCCCGCATCCGGTTCAGCCGGCCGTTGTCCAGTGCACCGGGCGGACCAGTGACCCCGGCAGCCGCGTACCCGGGCCGCCCTTTGCCGCGTTGACCTGCGGCTGGGTGACGAAGAGGGCGCCGGTGAGGTCGGCGTCGGTCAGATCGGCGTCGCGCAGGTCGGCGCCTATCAGGTCCGCGCCCCGCAGATCGGCGCCGGTGAGGTCGGCCGCTATCAGACAGGCACCGCGCAGACTGACCCCGCGCAGGTCGGCGTCCTTGAGGCGGGCGCCGATCAGGTCGGCACCCCTGCGGTCCTTTCCCTTCTTGCGGCCGACCCCGCGCCGGGCCGACTCACTGACCCGCAACAGGAGTTGAGCCACCTCGTGCCAGTGGGCGTCGAGGTCCAGCGCGGCCAGCGCCTCGGCGTCCCGCCCGGCCAACTCCTCGGTCCGCTCCCGTGCTTGCCGCAGTTCGGGGTGGAACGGCCGGGCGGCTTCCAGTTCCAGTGCCTCGGCGAGGTACCAGAGCAGTTCGTGCAGCCGGCGGACCACGGGGAACACGTCGAACATCAGCCGGGCCTCGGCCCGTTCGCCACCGCGCCAGTCCCGGCCGCCGAAGGTGACCTGGGAGACGCGCTGGCCCGCGCCGAAGCAGTCGTAGACCGTGCAGCCGGTGAAGCCCCGCTCGCGCAGGCCGGTGTGGATGCCGCAGCGGTGGTCGCCGCGCAGGTTGGGGCAGGGCTTCCCGGCGGGCTTGTCCAGGGCGAAACCGGAGGAGGCGGCGAACGGCAGCGCGACACAGCACAGGGCGAAGCAGCGCGTGCAGTCGGCGCGCAGGGCGGAGCGGTCGCTCGTATGTTCGTGATCCGGCATAGCGGCAAGCTTACTGGCCTGCTGACCTGCGGGGTTCTGTTTTTCTCAGGGCCTGCCGGGCTAGGGCCTGTCTTTCGGATCAGGCCGCTCCAGCCGAGCGAGCTTTCCGGCCGACCCGAGCGGGGGCTGGTGCGTGCAGCTGCAAGGCGGAGGAGGGAGTCGACGCGATGGGGGTGCCCCCGCGCGAGCGAAGCCGAGCGTGGGGGAGTCGGCGACCGACGACAACGCCGCAGATGTGCGTGCCAGCCCCCGCGACTCGGGCTGATCCGAAAGACAGGCCCTAGGCTGCGGATGTCCGCCTGCCGAGTGGGAGCCGAGTCCCGAGGAGCCGCGATGCGTGTCGCCCTGTTCCTGACCTGTGTCAACGACACGCTCTATCCGGACACCGGCCGTGCCGTGGTGAGACTGCTGGCCAGACTGGGGGTCGACGTGGACTTCCCCATGGCGCAGACCTGTTGCGGCCAGGCGCACTACAACACCGGCTACCGGCACGGGACGGAGCCGCTGGCCCGGCACTACGCCGAGGTCTTCGGGGAGTACGACGCGATCGTGACCCCGTCCGGCTCCTGCGCGGCGATGGTCCGCGAGCTGTATCCGCGTCTGGGCGAGCGGGCGAGCGCCGAGGGGCGCGGCGGCGGGCTGGCGGCCACGCTGGCCCCGGTGATCCCGAAGACGTACGAGCTGACGGAGTTCCTGGTGGACGTGCTGGGGGTGACCGACGTGGGCGCCTGGTACCCGCACACCGTGACCTATCACCCCACCTGTCACGGCCTGCGCTCCCTCGGACTCGGCGACCGGCCGCGCAGGCTTCTCCAGGCGGTCAAGGGGTTGGAGTTGATCGAGCTGCCGGGCGCCGAGGAGTGCTGCGGGTTCGGTGGCACCTTCTCGGTCAAGAACGCTGACGTGTCGGCGGCGATGGGCGCGGACAAGGTGCGCAACGCCGAGTCGACCGGCGCCGAGGTGCTGTGCGCGGCCGACAACTCCTGTCTGATGCACCTGGGCGGCACGCTGAGCCGGTCCGGTTCGGAGCTGCGGCCGGTGCACATCGCGGAGATCCTGGCAAGCACGGAGGAGGACCCGGCCGTATGAACACGACGTCCATCGGAATGCCCGCCTTCCCGGAGGCGGCACGGGAAGCGCTCAACAACCGTACCCTGCGCGGGAATCTGCGCCACGCCACCCACACCATCCGCGCCAAGCGGGCCAGGGCCGTCGCGGAGGTGTCCGACTGGGCCGAGCTGCGCGAGGCGGGCAAGCGGATCAAGGACCACACGCTGGCCCATCTCGACCGCTACCTGGAGCAGTTGGAGGAGACGGTCACGGCGGCGGGCGGCACCGTCCACTGGGCGGCGGACGCGGCCGAGGCCAACCGGATCGTCACCGAACTCGTGCGCGCCACCGGCGAGTCGGAGGTCGTGAAGGTCAAGTCCATGGCCACACAGGAGATCGAGCTCAACGAGGCGCTGGAGGCGGCGGGCATCCGGGCCTACGAGACCGATCTGGCCGAGCTGATCGTGCAGTTGGGCGAGGACCGCCCCTCGCACATCCTGGTCCCGGCCATCCACCGCAACCGGGGCGAGATCCGCGACATCTTCCGCACGAAGATGGCGAGTTGGGGACGCCCCGCGCCCGAGGGCCTGTCCGACGACCCCGCCGAGCTGGCGGAGGCGGCCCGGCTGCATCTGCGGGAGAAGTTCCTGCGGGCCGAAGTGGGCGTCTCCGGGGCCAACTTCATGGTCGCGGAGACCGGCACCCTCGTGGTCGTGGAGTCCGAGGGCAACGGGCGGATGTGCCTGACCCTGCCCGAGACGCTGATCTCGGTCGTGGGCATCGAGAAGGTCGTCCCCACCTGGCGGGACCTGGAGGTGTTCCTGCAGCTCCTCCCCCGCTCCTCCACCGCCGAGCGCATGAACCCGTACACCAGCATGTGGACCGGCACCACCGACGGCGACGGCCCGCGCGCCTTCCATCTGGTCCTGCTGGACAACGGCCGTACCGACACCCTCGCCGACGAGGTGGGCCGCCAGGCGCTGCGCTGCATCCGCTGCTCGGCCTGCCTCAACGTGTGCCCGGTGTACGAGCGCGCGGGCGGCCACGCCTACGGCTCGGTCTACCCGGGCCCCATCGGCGCCGTCCTCAGCCCCCAACTCCGGGGTACCGCAAGCGAGATCGACGCCTCCCTGCCGTACGCGTCCTCGCTGTGCGGGGCCTGCTACGAGGTGTGCCCGGTCGCCATCGACATCCCCGAGGTGCTGGTCCGGCTGCGCGAGCGGGTCGTCGAGGGCGGCCCGGCGGTACGGAACGGCAACCGCGTGCTGCTCAGGCCCGCCAAGGGGCACGCCGCCGAGCGGGCCGCCATGCGCGCGGCGGGCTGGGCACTGGCCCGGCCCGGTGTCCTGCGGACCGGGCAGCGGCTGGCCTCGCGCACCCGCGGCTTCCGCCCGCGCACCCTGCCAGGACCCGGCCGGGCCTGGACGGCGACCCGCGATCTGCCGGCCGTACCGGCCGAACCCTTCCGGGACTGGTGGCTGCGCACGCGCGGCGGAAAGGACGACGCCCGATGAGCTCCAGGGACCGGGTCCTCGGCCGGGTGCGCCGTGCGCTGGCGGACGTACCCCGTGACGACACCCCCTACGACCGCGCGATCCCCCGCCCCTATCTGCGCGAGCACGGCGAGCGCACCGCCGAGGAGACGGTGGAGCTGCTGGCGGAGAACCTGGCGGACTACCGGGCCGTCGTGCACCGCTGCACGGAGGACGAACTGCCGTCACTCGTCGGCCGGTTGCTGACCGAGCGGGGCTCCCGGTCCGTGCTCGTACCGGACGGGCTGCCGCCGGAGTGGCTGTCCGCCACTGACGCGAACCCCGTCCCGGACCGGGCCACGAGTACACCGCACGAACTGGACACGGTGGACAGCGTGGTCACCGGCTGCGCGGTCGCCGTCGCGGAGACGGGCACGATCGTCCTGGACGGCGGCCCGGGGCAGGGCCGTCGCCGGATCACCCTGATCCCCGACCACCACATCTGCGTCGTCCGCGTCCCCGCACAGGTCGTGGCGTCCGTGCCGCAGGCCCTCGAACGCCTCTCCCCCACCCGCCCGTCCACCTGGATCTCCGGCCCCTCGGCCACCAGCGACATCGAACTGGACCGGGTGGAGGGCGTGCACGGGCCGCGCACACTGGAGGTCGTCCTCGCCGGGGTCATCCCTTCGGTCGGCGGAGCCGGGCGGGCGGAGGGGAGCGCGGCTAGCGTGGGGGAATGATCCGGTTCGAGCAGGTCACCAAGCGCTACCCGGACGGCACGACGGCCGTGGACGGGCTGTCGTTCGAGGTGGCCGAGGGCGAACTGGTCACCCTGGTCGGCCCGTCCGGCTGCGGCAAGACGACGACCATGATGATGGTGAACCGGCTCATCGAGCCCACCTCGGGGCGGATCACGGTGGGCGGCGAGGACATCGCCCGGGTCGACCCGGTGCGGCTGCGCCGCCGTATCGGCTATGTCATCCAGCAGGTCGGCCTCTTCCCGCACCGCACGGTCCTCGACAACACCGCCACCGTGCCCACCCTGCTCGGCTGGAAGCGGGCCCGCGCCCGGGCACGCGCCGCCGAACTCCTCGACCTGGTCGGGCTCGACCCGAAGACGTACGGCTCCCGCTACCCGGAGCAGCTCTCCGGCGGCCAGCGGCAGCGGGTCGGGGTGGCGCGGGCGCTAGCGGCCGATCCACCGGTGCTGCTGATGGACGAGCCGTTCGGCGCGGTGGACCCGGTGGTGCGCGAGCAGTTGCAGGACGAGTTCCTGCGGATGCAGGAGGCGGTGCGCAAGACCGTGCTGCTGGTCACCCACGACATCGAGGAGGCGGTACGGCTCGGGGACCGGATCGCGGTCTACGGGGCGGGCCGGATCGAGCAGTTCGACACGCCCGGCGCGGTGCTCGGCACGCCCGCCACCTCGTACGTCGCCGGGTTCGTCGGCGCCGACCGGGGCCTGAAGCGGCTCTCCGTCACCGAGATCGAGCCGGACGACCTCGAACAGCCGCCGGTGGCCCGCCCCGACGAGCCCGCCGAACGTGCTCTGGCCCGGCTGCGTGCCGAGGGGTCGCGCTGGGCGGTGGTGCTGGACCGGGACGGTGATCTGCACGGCTGGGTGGGCATCGACGAGCTGGTGGCCGGGGGCACGGTCGGCGCCCTCGCCCACCGGATGACCGCGTGGGTGCCGGTGGGCGCGCCGCTGAAGCAGGCGTTCGGCGTGATGCTCCAGTACGACGCCGGGTGGGTCGCGGTCCTTGACGGGGCGCGCTTCCTGGGCGTGCTGACCCCGGCCAAGCTGCACGAGGCGCTGCGGCGGTCGGTGGACGCGGACGCGCTGGGGGTGGCGCGGGGGCAGGTGCGGTTCGATTCGGTGGCGGATGCGTGAGGGGTGTTTCGGCGGGCGCGGGCGGTCACTTGAGCAGGCCCTTGTTTTCGAGGTAGGTGCGGGCCACCTGGGCGGGGAGCCGCCGCCAGCTGTCCACCTGCCGGTTCATGTCGGCCAGGTCCTGGGTGGTGAGGACGTCGTTGAGCTTGTCGAGGGCCTCGGCGACGCGGGGGCTGCCCGCACGGGCGCGGTTGACGACCGGGACGATGTAGTCCGCGTTCTGGAGGTGCTTGTCGTCGGCGAGCAGGACCAGGCCGAAGGAGTCGAGAGTGGCGTCCGTGGTGGTGGTCAGCACCATGTGGTCCCGGCCCGACTGCACGGCACGCTTGGCCTGTGTGGTGCCGACACCCTTGGGATCGACGCCGGTGATGTGGATGCCATATACCTTCTTCAGCCCGGGGGCGCAGTATGGGCGCCGCACACACTCGTCCCCGGCGGCCAGACGCACCTTCAGTCCGGAGGCGCCGAGGTCGCTGAGGGTCTTGAGGTGGTGCTCGCGTGCGTAGGAGGCGCGTACGGCGAAGGCGTTCTGGTCCACGGCGCGGCCCGGCGGCAGGACGGTGAGTCCGCGCGGGGCGGCGAGGGCGCGCAGGGACTTCATGGTGGCGTCGAGGTCGGGCGATCCGGCCGGGGGCGCGTCGACGCCGTGCTTCTTGGCGTTGAGCCAGTCGGCGAGGGTGGCGGCGTACTCGGGTACGACGTCGATCTGCCCCGATTCCAGGGCCGGTTCGTACAGTTCGCGGTTGGCGACGGTGAGCATCGAGGTCGTGTACCCGGCGTGGTCGAGCAGTTGGGCGTACAGCTGGGCGAGCAGATCGCTCTCGGTGAAGCCGGCCGAGCCGATGGTGAGGTGGTGGCTGTCGCCGGGTGAGGCGGTGACCTGGCTGCGGTTCTCCAGGGAGGGACCGGAGGCACAGCCGGTGAGGACACCTCCCGCGAGCGTGCACAGCAGGGCGGTGGCGGCCGCCGCCGTACGGAATCTCATCGTCCGGCCCGGGCCCAGGTGGGCGCCAGCCGCTCCACGACCTCGAACACGGCCTCCACAAGCAGCGCGAACACCGCCACGAGGAGCGCGCCCGCGACCACCTGCGGGGTGCTGGCCAGGTTGAAGCCCGCGGTGATGATCCGGCCGAGCCCGCCGCCGCCCGCGAGCGCGGCGATGGTGGCGGTGGCGACGAGCTGCACGGCGGCGATCCGCACCCCGTTGAGGATCATCGGCAGCGCGAGGGGCAGCTCCGCCCGCACGAGGACCTGCCGTCCGGTCATCCCCATGCCCTTCGCCGCCCGGACCACTCCCCGGTCGACCTCGCGCATCCCGACGTAGGCATTGGTGAGCAGCGGCGGTACGGCGAACAGCACCAGCGCGACCACGGTGGGGCCCTCGCCCCACTTGCCGACCGGGGTCAGCAGAAGCAGCACCAGGACCGCGAAGGTGGGGACGGCCCGGCCGACGTTGGAGATGTTGACGGCGAGCGCTCCGCCCTTGCCGATGTGGCCGAGGACGAGCGCGACGGGCAGCGCGATCAGACAGCTGACGACGAGGCAGACGACGGTGAGGACGAGGTGCTGGAGCAGCCGGTGCCACACCCCGTCCTCCCCGCTCCAGTGCGCGGGGTCGGCGAGCCAGTCCCAGGTGGCGGCGAGGGTGCTCACGCGGGGCGCTCCCCGCCGCCCGGCGCTCTCACGCCCGTCCCTTGCGCACCCAGGGCGTGATCAGCCACTGCACACCGAGCAGCAGCAGGTCGGCCGCGACGGCGATGAGCACGCACAGCACGGACGCGGTGAGCACCTGCGCCTTGAAGAAGGTGTTCATCCCGGAGTAGATGAGATTCCCGAGCCCCCCGAACCCGACGATCGCCCCCACCGTGACCAGCGAGACCGCCGAAACGGTCGCGATCCGCAGCCCGGCCATCGCGGCGGGCAGCGCGAGCGGCAGCTCCACGGTGAGCAGCAGCCGTACGGGCCCATACCCGAGCCCCCGCGCCGCCTCCCGCGTCTCCTCCGGCACGGCCCGCAGCCCGGCGAGGATGTTCCGCACCAGCAGAGTCAGCGAGTACAGCACCAGCCCCGCCACGACGAGCGTCGCCGAGAGCCCGTACACGGGCAGCAACAAGGAGAACATCGCCAGCGACGGAATCGTGTACAACACCGTCGTCACGGCGAGCATCGGCCCGGCCGCCCACCCCCACCGCCGCGCCACCACCGCCAGCGGCACGGCGATCACCAGCCCGATCACCACGGACAACACGGTCAGCTCAAGATGCTGCACGACCGCGTCGACCAGAATCTGCCGCCGACTGCTCAGATAGGCACCACAGATCCACTCGTTACGCGCGAGACAGTCGTCGGGGGGCGCGGTCACCTGTCCATTGGAGCGGGTGGGGTGGTGGGGGGCGCGTCGGAGTGGGCCGGACGGGGGGCGCGGCAGCGGCCGAGCGGTTCCGCCGCGCCATCACTCCGGCCCGGCGGAGACGCCCCGACAAGCGCGCCGTTCCTACGGGCGCTGCCAGGGCCTTCCCCGCGTGGCCGGTGTTCAGCCGGCCGAGATCCCCGTGCCGGACGGCGTGTCCGTCTTGCGGGGCGTGCCCGCGACGACCAGCAGTCCGCCGAGCATCACGGCGTTCTTCAGGAACTGGGTGCGCTGCGCCTTGCGCTGGGCGGGGTCCTCGACGGTCCAGAAGGCGTGACCGGCGTAGGTGGTCGGGATCAGGGACCCGGCCAGCGCGAGGGCGGAGATGCGCGGGAACAGGCCGATGGCCAGCGCCGCGCCGGCGCCGGTCTGGACGGCGCCGTTGACGCGTACGAGCAGTTCGTCGTCCTTGGGGAGCGGAACGACCTTGCGGATCTCTTCCAGTGCCGGACCGGCGAGCTTCGCCAGTCCGGCGGGCTCGCGCACGGCGCCGGAACCGAACACCGCGAAGCTTCCGCCGAGCAGCGCGCCGCCGAGTCTACCGAGGATGTTCATGCCACTCACTTTCCCTGGGGGTACGGATGTTCATGCTACGCAGCCCCCTTCGCCGGAGGGCCCGGCGGCGCCCGCGTCCCTCACCCGACGGAGATCCCGGTGGAGATATAGCCTCGAATGAGTGGCAATCGGCACGAAGGGGATAGCCGTGAGCGATCAGGGACTGTTCGAGGACGACGCCGAGATCCGACGGCAGGAGCAGGCGGCCGTCGACCAGCCGCTGGAGCCGCGGGTGGGCCCGGTGCCGAAGGGACCGCCGGTCTCGAAGCCGTACACGCATCCGGCGGCCGGCTGGGGCGCGGCCAAGGCCGTCACCGAGGTCCTGGTCGACGAGCGCGAGGTCGTGCTGGGCTCGCTCGAGATGCTGAAGATGAACCAGGAGGACAGCGGCGGCTTCGACTGCCCGGGCTGCGCGTGGCCCGACACCAAGGGCCTGGCGCTGGACCTGTGCGAGAACGGCATCAAGCACACCACGTGGGAGATGACGCGCAAGCGGGTCACCCGCGAGTTCTTCGCGAGCCACTCCGTCACGTCGCTGTTCGACTGGAACGACCACGACCTGGAGGCGGAGGGCCGGCTGACCGAGCCGATGGTCTACGACCCGAAGACCGACCATTACGTGCCGATCGGCTGGGCGGACGCCTTCAAGCTGTTCGGCGACAGCGTCCGGGCCCTGGAGAGTCCGGACCAGGCCGCGTACTACACCTCGGGACGGCTGGGCAACGAGGCGTCCTTCCTCTACCAGCTCATGGCCCGCGAGCTGGGCACAAACAACCAGCCGGACTGCGCCAACATGTGCACGGAGGCCGGCAGCCGCGCGATGCTCGCCTCGCTCGGCACCGGCAAGGGCACCGTCGATCTCAAGGACTGGGAGGCCGCGGACGCCGTCTTCGTCATCGGCATCAACGCCGCGTCCAACGCGCCCCGCATGCTCACCCCGCTGGCGCAGCTCTACCGCAAGGGCAAGAAGGTCGTCCACATCAACCCGCAGGTGGAGGCGGGTGCCACCCGTACGATCATCCCGCACGAGATCCTGGCGATGGCGACCTTCCACGCCACCCCGACCAGCAACCTCAACATCCAGCCCCGCTCCGCGGGCGACATGGCGCTGATGCGCGGCATCGCCAAGGCCACCCTGGAGCGGGCCGAGAGCGACGAGCACGCGATCGACCGGCAGTTCCTGGAGCGCCACACCGAGGGGTTCGAGGCGTACCGCAGGGCGGTCGAGGAGACCTCCTGGGACGAGATCGTCCACCAGTCGGGCGTGGCCAAGGAGGACATCCTCAAGGCCGCCGCGATCTACCGCGAGGCCGACCGGTCGATCATCACCTGGGGTCTCGGCGTCAACCAGCACGAGCACGCCGTCGACACGATCCGCGAGATCGTCAACGTCCTGCTGCTGCGTGGCAACCTCGGCCGCGAGGGCGCGGGCGCCGCCCCCAACCGGGGCCACAGCAACGTGCAGGGCAACCGCACCTGCGGCATCACCAACACCCCCACCCCGGAGTTCCTCGACAAGCTCGCCGAGGTCTGCGGGATCGACCCGCCGCGCATGGAGGGGCTGGACGTCGTCGGCACCATCGAGGCGATGGACCGGGGCGACATCAAGGTCTTCGTCGGGATGGCGGGCAACTTCGCGCTGGCCTCGCCCGACACCCGCTTCACCTACGCGAGTCTGCGGAAGGTGGACCTGACCGTCTACGTCAGCACCAAGCTCAACCGCAGCCATCTCGTCCACGGCAGGCGGGCGCTGATCCTGCCGTGCCTGGGCCGCACCGAGAAGGACGTCCAGCGCGGCACACCGCAGCGGATCTCCGTCGAGGACGGCGACTCGATGGTCCACCTCTCGCAGGGCAACCAGCATCCGGCCTCGCCGCAACTCCTCTCCGAGCCCGCGATCATCGCCGGTCTCGCCCGGGCCGCGCTGCCGGACTCGAAGACCCCGTGGGAGTGGTACGCCGAGGACTACGACCGCATCCGCGACACCATGGCGGACGTCCTGTACGGCTTCGAGGACTTCAACCGGCGCGTCCGGTTGCCGATGGGCTTCCGGATCAAGCAGCCCGCCCGCGAGCTGGTCTTCCTCACCCCGTCCGGGCGCGCCGAGTTCTCGCACGCCCCGCTGCCCGACGTGGTGCCCCGCACCGGACGGCTCGTCCTGGGCGCGATGCGCTCCCACGACCAGTGGAACACCACGATCTACACCGACAACGACCGCTACCGGGGCATCCACAACCTGCGCACCCTCGTCTTCATGAACCCCGACGACATGCGCGAACGCGGCCTGGAGGAATTCCAGCCGACCCTGATCACGGCCCACGCCAAGGACGGCACCGAACGCACCCTGGCGGGATTCCTCGCGGTCGAACACGACATCCCGCGCGGCGTCGCCGCAGGCTACATGCCGGAGCTGAACCGGCTGATCTCGATCAGCGACTACAGCGCCCAGAGCGACCAGCCGCTGATGAAGCAGCTGGACGTCACGATCGAACCGGCTGCCTGACGGACGACGCCGCGCCCCTCCGAGGTACTGGCCGCGCCCCTCCGAGGTACTACTCGCGGAAGGTCAGAGGTACTTCTTGTAGAACGGGATCAGGTGGTCCAGCGCGATCTTGACCGGCTCGGGCTGGTCGTACAGGTCGTAGTGGGAGAAGCCCTCCGCCACGACCAGCTCCTTGTCCTTGGACGCCGCGCGCCGGTAGATCTCCAGGCCGTCGCGGTAGGCGCCGAAGGCACCGGGCTTGTCACCGACCACGACGCAGAGGGGGCGGGTGAGGAGGACCTCGGCGCGGTTGAAGGCGTCCCAGCCGACCGCGTTGGCCTGGCGGGAGAACAGCGCCTCGGTGCGGCCGCCGGGCTTCTCGCCGCGGTCGGTGCGGTAGTACTCGGTGGCCTCGAACAGGTCCAGTTCGGTGAGCCCCTGCTCCTTGGCGACCTCGGGAGAGGCGGGGAGGTACTGGTTGATCCGCGGCTGCGCCCCGCGTGCCTCGGCCGTGCGCTGCTCGGCGATGGCGTCCAGGGTGGCGATGGGGTCGTAGCCGCTGAACGCCTCCTGCATCAGGCGTCCGAAGTTGACGCCGGTCACGCTGCCGACGGCCTTGATACGGCGGTCGGTCATGGTGGCGTTGATGGCGTAGGCGCCGCCGCCGCACACCCCGATGACGCCGATGCGGTCGGCGTCGACGTACGGCAGGGTCACCAGATAGTCGATGACGTAGCTGATGTCCTCGACCCGGAACGTCGGGTCCTCGATGGACCGCGGCTCCCCGCCACTCGCACCCTGGAAGCCGGCGTCGAAGGCGATGACGACGAAGCCCGCGTCCGCCAGCGCCGCGCCGTAGACGTTGCCCGAGGTCTGCTCCTTGCACGAGCCGATGGGGTGGACGCTGACGATGGCGGGATAGGACGTGCTCGCGTCGAAGCCCGGCGGGAAGCGGACGTCGGCGGCCAGGTCCCAGGCGAGTGCCTTGACGGAGACGTGCTCGATGTTCTCGGTCATGAGAGGAACTGCTCCTCGATGAGATGGATCGTGGGGGTGAGACCGGGTGACGGGCAGTCGGCAGATCCTGAGGAGGACCCGCGACCGGGTAGCCCCGGCTCCTTCATGCTGCCGTGGGAGAAACGGTTCCGCAGCGCCTGAGCGGGGTGCGCTCTTCAGGGGGGACCGGCAGCCCCTGCCTGGGCTCGCCCGGTGCGGCTCCTTCGGGCCGCGTCCCTTCCGCCGGTGGAGGGAGAGGCTGCCAGTACCCCCCACAAGCAGCGTCTGTCACGCCCGCGCACGTGCCCGCAGTCTTGAAACGTCGCCCGAACCCACCGGTCGGGTATCAGCACAGCAAGCACTTGGAGTGACCCGTGGAAGCGATCACCTTCCCGAACGGCCCGATCACGATGTCGGGCAACCTCTACCTCCCGGCGGACTTCGACCCCGAGGGCAGCTACCCGGCGGTCGTCACCGTCCACCCCGGCGGCGGCGTCAAGGAGCAGACCGCGGGCCTGTACGCGAGCAAGCTGGCCGAGCAGGGCTTCGTCGCCCTCGCCTACGACGCCTCCTTCCAGGGCGACAGCGGCGGCGAGCCGCACCACCTGGAGGACCCCTACGCCCGCGTCGAGGACGTACGCGCCGCCGTGGACCACCTTCAGTCGCTCCCCTACGTCGACCCCGAGCGCATCGGTGCCCTCGGCGTCTGCGCCGGCGGCGGCTACACGGTCAACGCCGCGATGACCGACTACCGCATCAAGGCCCTCACGACCGTGAGCGCGGTCAACATCGGCACCTCCTTCCGGCGCGGCTGGTACGGCACCGACTCCGACGCCGCCGCCGTGCCCACCCTCCAGGCCCTGGCCCAGCAGCGCACGGCCGAGTCCGCGCAGGGTGCCGAGCCCGCCTTCCTGCCGTACGTCCCGGTCGAGCCGGACGAGAACACCCCGCGCGACCTGGTCGAGGCGCACGACTACTACCTGACCCCGCGCGCCCAGCACCCCAACGCCAAGAACAAGTTCCTCTTCACCAAGAGCGTCTCGCGGATCTTCACCTTCGACGCCTTCCACATGGTCGAGGACCTGCTCACCCAGCCGGTGCTGGTGGTGGCGGGCAGCGAGGCGGGCTCGCTGTGGATGTCCACCGAGCTGCACGGCCGCGCCCGCAGCCCGAAGAAGCTGGTCGTCGTCGAGGGCGGCGCCCACATGGACTTCTACGACGTGCCCAAGTACGTCGACCAGGCCGTCGCCGAGGCCGTGCCGTTCTTCACCGAGCACCTGGCCGCCGCGCAGGACTGACCCCACCCCCCATGGCACACCCGGAGGTCCGCCGGTCCCGGACCGGCGGACCTCCGGCCGTACCGCACCACTCGCGTGCGAGTGGCCCCCCACCTCTCTTCACCGACGGGAACGCGCATCCATGTCCTTGGACTCGTACATCACTCTCGGGAACTCGGGGCTGCGAGTCAGCCCCTTCTCCCTCGGCACCATGACCTTCGGGGAGGACTGGGGGTGGGGGACGCCGGTCCCCGACGCCGAGGCGATCCTCGCCCGCTACATCGAGCGCGGCGGCAATTTCATCGACACGGCCAACGTGTACACCTACGGCCACTCCGAGAAGATCATCGGTGACTACGTCGCCGGCCGGGGCGGGCTGCGCGACCGGCTGGTGATCGCCACCAAGTTCTACTCCAACCTGTACCGCAACGACCCCAACGGCGGCGGTGCGAGCCGCAAGGCGATCATGGCGCAGGCCGAGCAGTCCCTGCGGCGGCTGAACACCGACTACATCGACCTGTACTGGCTGCACAACTTCGACGAGTACACGCCCGTCGAGGAGACCATGCGGGCGCTCGACGACCTCGTGACCGCGGGCAAGGTCCGCTACATCGGCTTCTCCGACACTCCGGCCTGGGCCACCGCCCAGGCGCACACCATCGCCCAGTTCCGGGGCTGGGCCCCGCTCGTCGCCCTCCAGCTCGGCTACTCGCTGCTGGAGCGCACCGTCGAGGGCGAGCTGATCCCGATGGCGCAGCGTCTCGGCATGGGCGTCACCCCCTGGAGCCCGCTGGCCGGAGGCGCCCTGTCCGGCAAGTACACCCGCGAGGACGTGGGCAAAACCGACGCCGACCGGGGCTGGATGGTCTCCGGCTACCTGGCCGACAAGACCTTCGACATCGTGGACGAGCTGCGCCGGATCGCGGCCGAGCTGGACACCACGCCCGCCGCCGTCGCCCTGGCCTGGGTGCAGGGCCGCCCCGGCGTCACCTCCACCATCATCGGCGCGCGCAGGCTGGACCAGTTGGACGCCAACCTCAAGGCGCTCGACCTCCGGCTGACCCCGGAGCAGGTCGCCGCGCTCGACCGGCTCTCCACGCCGACGCTCAACTTCCCCGCCCACATCAACGGGCAGTCGGCCGCGAACCTCGCGCACGCGGGAGCGACCGTGAACGGCCGCGCCACGGAGCCGATCTACTTCGCCCCGGAGACCGACGCTCAGCGCTACTGAGCACGAGGCCGTTCATGGCGGGGACGAGCTTCTCGGGTCCCCTGGTCGCGAGGTGGTCCAGGATCAGCGCGTCGCCCGCACCGACGATCGCGCGGGCCACAGGGTCCGGCAGCCGGGCCGGGAGATCGCCCGCCCCGGCGTCCGCGGCGGTCGCCTCGTACACACCAGCCTCAGGCGGGACATCGACGCCTCGCGCCGGACGGCCTGGCAGTCCTGCACGGCGGCGCCGGCCTCCGGCACCCCCGCGGCGAAGGCCCGGACGTGGTTCGGCATGGACGCCGGCGTCGAGCAGAGCGCGGCGTACCCGGCCCGCAACTGCTCATCGACGTCTCCGGTGGGCGGCGGCTGCCCGTTCACCGAGGTGGCGAGCGCCTGCGCGGCGTGGTCGAAAGCGGCGAGGAAACAGGCCTGCTTGTCGGCGAACTGCTCGTAGAACGTCTTGCGGGAGACCCCGGCCAACCGCAGCACGTCGGCGACCGTCGTGGCCGTGTAGCCGATCCTGGCGACGGACTCGGCCATCGCGTCGAGCAGACGGCCGCGCCGGGAGGCGGCGACCAGCGCCGGCTCCAGCCGGTGCGGACCCCGCCGCGGATTCGTCGTCGCCCCCTTCACCCAGCAGGACGTGCGCGACCTGTTCTGGGTGCAGGCCCAACTGGGCGGCGAACTGGCCGCCCGTGCGGCGAAGAAGATCACGCCCGAGCAGCTCGACGGGCTCGAAGCGATCGTCAAGCAGCAGGAAGCGGCGATCGAGGCCAACGACGAGGACGGCATGGTCGAGTACGGCCATGCCTTCCACCGGCAGATCAACCTCGCCGCCGCCTCGCACCGCCTCTCCCTGCTCCTGCGCTCCGTGAGGAACGCGGTGTGTGGAAGCACCAGGAGGACGAGGCGGCCTCGTGAGCGCGGACCGGCGGGGCCGGGGTGCTCCGGCCGGGCCCTGTGCCATCGCCGGGAAGGGTCAGCCGACCTCGCGCCGAGGTGTCTCCCGCGCGGCCTCGGGGTGCGGCTCCGCCTGCTCGGTCGCGGACCAGCTGGCCAGCAGCATCAGGGCCTCGTGCGAGGGTGAGCCGGGTTCGGCGGTGTAGCCGATGAGGCTGAGCCCGCCCGCGCTGGCCACGTCGAGGGCCTCGAAGCGCAGGGTCAGGTCGCCGACCGCGGGGTGGCGGAAGTCCTTGGTGCCGCTGCGGTGCGCCCGTACGTCGTGCGCGGCCCAGCGGGTGCGGAACGCGGCGCTGCGGGTGGCGAGTTCGCCCACCAGGTTGGTGACCGCCTTCGCGTACGGCGTTCTGGTGGCCTCGACGCGCAGCAGGGCCACGGCGTCGTCGGCGGCCTTCTCCCAGTGCGGGAAGGTGTCGTCGGCGGCGTCGTCCAGGAAGATGAAACGGGCCAGGTTCGGCGGCTCGGGCTGGTGGGCGTAGACGGCGCCGTACAGGGCGCGGCCGAGCGGATTGGCCGCCACGATGTCGAGGTGGCCGTTCTGGACGATGGCCGGGGCGGTGACCATGGTGTCGATGAGCGCCTGGAGGGTGTCGGGGACCTGGCGGCGGGGGGTGCGGGCGCGGGTCTGCCTGCGGCCCGCCTTCCCGGCGGCGCGGGCGAGGTCGAACAGGTGGGCCGTCTCGACGTCGTCCAGTCGCAGTGCGGTGGCGACGGCGTGCAGCACCTCGTCGGAGACCCCGGCGACCTGGCCGCGCTCGATCTGGATGTAGTACTCGGCGCTCACCCCGGCCAGCAGGGCGACCTCCTCGCGGCGCAGTCCGGGCACCCGGCGCCGTCCCAGCGAGGGAAGCCCCACCTGGTCGGGGGTGATCTTCGCTCGGCGGGTGGTGAGGAAGTCCTTGATCTCCTTGGCGGTCTCCATGCCTTCGAGGCTAAGTCAGCTGCGGGTCCTGATGGAGAGGCTGCCAGTACCCCCGACCGGCGGCCCCCGCGCCTTCCCACGTCTCTCAGGCGACCTGGATGTGGAAGTTGAAGTCGGGGTGGCCGATGTCGCCCAGCAGGCGCAGCCACATGGGGGCCGGCATCTCGGTGTAGCGGGCGGAGACGATGCCGCCCAGGTCGAGGACGCTGCCCGCGGGCCAGCCGAAGGACCACAGCAGCTCGGTCACGCGCTTCTTGGCGTCGGCGTCGTCGCCGCAGACGAAGACGTTGTGCGGGCCGGGCACCCGTGCCGGGTCGACCATCACCCGGCAGTTCATGGTGTTGAGGGCCTTGACGACCTTCAGGTCCGGGAAGGCGCGCTGGATCTGCTCGCCGAGGCTGTCGGTGTTGCCCGGGTTCAGCACCGGCCCCTGACGCGGGTCGATCGGGTCGGAGATGTCGAGCAGGATCTTTCCGGCCAGGTTCTCGGCGCCCGCGGCTTCGAGGGCCACCAGGCTGACCGGTCCGGCGGTCGCGTTGACGACCACCTCACCGAAGGCGGCCGCCTCGGCGAAGGTGGCGAGACCCACCTGACTCCGGGCGGCCTGCCACTGGGCGAACGGCGGGTTGCCGATCGCGTCCGGTTCGGTGCGGGCCGGCGTGTCCTGCGGGTTCCGGGTGCCGACGACCACGGAGTGTCCGAGTCCGTCGAGTCGGGCGGCGATGGTCAGACCGGCGGTGCCGGTGCCCAGTACGGCGTAACGCAAGGGAGGATCCGTTCAGGAGGAGGGAAGAGGCAGGGACGGCCGCGCCGGGTGAGGGGAGACCCGGCGCGGCCGTCCGGCTGGTGGGGTGAGGGTCAGATGGTGGAGTTGTCGATCACGAAGCGGTAGCGCACGTCGCTGCGCAGCACCCGGTCGTACGCCTCCTCGATGCGGTCGGCGCCGATGACCTCCACGTCGGCGCCGATGCCGTTCGCGGCGCTGAAGTCGAGCATCTCCTGGGTCTCCGGGATGCCGCCGATGCCGGAGCCGGCGATGGACTTGCGGCCCATCATCAGGGAGCCGACGTTCGCCGAGACCGGCTTCTCCGGGATGCCGAGGTAGACCATGGTGCCGTCGGTGCGCAGCAGGGAGAGGTACGCGTCCCCGTCCAGCGAGGCGGAGACCGTGTTCAGGATGAGGTCGAAGGTGCCGGCCAGCTCCTCGAAGGTCTTCGGGTCGCTGGTGGCGTAGTAGTGGTCGGCGCCCAGACGCAGGCCGTCGTCCTTCTTGCGCAGGGACTGCGAGAGCACGGTGACCTCGGCGCCCAGGGCGTGGGCGAACTTCACCGCGAGGTGGCCGAGGCCGCCGAGTCCGATGACGGCGACCTTCTTGCCGGGTCCGGCGTTCCAGTGCCGCAGCGGGGAGTAGGTGGTGATGCCCGCGCACAGCAGCGGGGCGGCCTGCTCCAGGGGCAGCCCGTCGGGGATGCGGAGCACGAAGCGCTCGTCGACGACGATGTGGGTGGAGTAGCCGCCCTGCGTGGGCGCGCCGTCCGTGTACCGCATGGTGTCGGCGTAGGTGGCGACGAGGCCGCCGCCGGTGCAGTACACCTCCAGACCGGCACGGCAGTTCTCGCACTCGCGGCACGAGTCGACCATGCAGCCGACGCCGACGTGGTCGCCGGCCCTGTACCTGGTGACGGCCGGGCCGGTCTCGGTGACCACACCGGCGATCTCGTGGCCGGGGACGAGCGGGAAGCCGCCGCGGCCCCATTCGTCACGGACGTGGTGGATGTCGGTGTGGCAGATGCCGACGTACTTGATCTCGATCAGCACGTCGTGCTCACCGACGGGACGGCGCTCGATGGTGGTGCGCTCCAGCGGCGCACCGGGGGCGGGGGCGGCGTAGGCCGGTACGGAGGTCATGGTGGGGGCTCCTGTGGGGTGGTCGGGGGTGGATCAGCGGTCGATGACGGCCATGCCGATCTCGTCGTGGCGGTCGCCCGCCGCCGGGGTGAGACGGTTCAGGCGGTCGATCTGCGCGGCGGTCAGCTCGACGGCGTCGGCCGCGCTGTTCTCCTCCACGCGGGAGACACGCTTGGTGCCGGGGATGGGGGCGATGTCGTCGCCCTGGGCGAGCAGCCAGGCCAGGGCGATCTGCGCCGGAGTGGCGTCCGCCTCGGCGGCGACGGCCTCGACCTCGTCGACGATGCGCAGGTTGCGCTGGAGGTTCTCACCGGTGAAGCGCGGGTTGCCGCGGCGCCAGTCGTCGGCGGCGAGCCCGTCCAGCGAGCGGATCCGCCCGGTGAGGAAGCCGTGGCCGAGCGGGGAGTACGGCACGAGGCCGATGCCCAGTTCGCGCAGCAGCGGCAGCAGTTCCGCCTCCACGTCGCGCGTCCAGAGCGAGTACTCGGTCTGGAGGGCCGCGACGGGGTGCACGGCGTGAGCGCGGCGGATGGTCGCCGGGCTCGCCTCGGAGAGGCCGATGTGGCGGACCTTGCCCTGCGCGACCAGCTCGGCGAGGGCGCCGACCGTCTCCTCGATGGGCGTGCCGGGGTCGACGCGGTGCTGGTAGTACAGGTCGATGTGGTCGGTGCCCAGCCGCCTCAGGGAGCCCTCGACGGCGACACGGACGCTGGCCGGGCTGCTGTCCAGCGCCACACCCGCGCGGCCGCTGTGGGAGATGCCGCCGCCGAACTTCGTGGCGAGGACGACCTGGTCACGGCGTCCCCTGATCGCTCTGCCGACCAGCTCCTCGTTGGTGTACGGGCCGTACACCTCGGCGGTGTCGATGTGGGTGACACCGAGGTCCAGAGCCCGGTGGACGGTGCGGACGGACTCCGCGTCGTCGCTGCCCGCGCCGGTGTAATAGGCGGACATCGACATGGCGCCCAGACCGATGCGGGAGACGTCGAGTCCACCGAGGGAAACGTGCTTCATGAGAATGCGTTCCGTTCTCAGTATGGAAATGAGCGAGGGGTGGCGTGTACCGTGAGCGGCACGAATGACGACATTCCGTTCGACGGGTCGAATTTCATCGCCAGGCATCGCCAGGCATCGCGGGGCGACCTTCCAGGCGCACGCCGAAGGCGTTTTCGTCCCCCACAACGGAAAGAGTGGCACACCGGGACAGAGGTGTGCAGGGTAGAAATCCCTACCCCCCACGGCGGTCATTTCGCTGTGTCGCCGGCAGTACGCTGACTGCCATGAGCACGGATGTCCATCGGAGCGAGCTGGGGAATTTCCTCAGGGCCCGGCGCGCCGAACTGAGCCCCGCCGCCCTGGGTCTGCCCGAGGTGGGCACGCGCCGGGTGCCCGGGCTGCGCCGGGAGGAGGTGGCGCGGCTGGCGTCGATCAGCACGCAGTACTACACCCGGCTGGAACAGGGCCGTCTCCAGGCGTCCGCCCCGGTGCTGCTCACTCTCGCGACGGTGCTGCGGCTAAACGAGGACCAGCGCGACTACCTCCTCGAACTGGCCGGCAAGGAGAGCGCGCTGCCCCGCAGGCACCAGGGGCAGCGAATGCGGCCTGCGGTCCGGCGGCTGCTGGATTCACTCACCGACGTTCCCGCCATGGTGCTGGGCCGCCGTATGGACGTGCTCGGCTGGAATTCCCTCGCGGCCGACCTCCTCACGGATTTCTCCCGGATACCGCCGGAGGAGCGGAATTACGTACGGCTCGTCTTCACCGACTTCACGGTGCGCGCGCGTTACACGGACTGGGAATCGGTGGGCCGGGACTGTGTCGCCTTTCTCCGTATGGAGGCGGCGCGGAATCCGGACGATCCGCGGCTGGCCGCGCTCGTCGGGGAACTGTCCGTGCGCGACGCGGATTTCCGCCGCTGGTGGGCGGGTCATCATGTGGCCCGCCGGGCCTTCGGCACCAAGACGATCCGGCACCCGCTGGCCGGTGATCTCACCCTGGACTGGGAGAGCCTGGCCTCGGCGGGCGACCCCGACCAGCAGCTCACCGTCTGGACCGCCGAGCCCGGCACACCCGCGCACGACGCTCTGCGTCTGCTCGCCGCCCGGAGCGCGGCGGAGCGCGCCGCCGCCCCCGCCGAGCGGGGCCTGACATGACCGGCACCCCTGACCAGGACGGGCTAGGGGCGTTCCTCCGGGCCCGCCGGCGCGAGCTGAGCGCCCGCGCCGCGGGACTGCCGGACGGCGAGGGCCGCCGGCGGGTGCCTGGACTGCGCCGCGAGGAGGTGGCCCTGCTGGCCGCCATCGGCACCGACTACTACGCGCGCATCGAACAGGGCCGGGTCCGGCCCTCGTCCGTGGTCCTGAACCGCCTCGCCCGTGTCCTGCACCTGGACGACGGGCAGCGCGAGCGTCTGTACGCCCTGGCGGCCCGGGACGCGGACGGTCCCCGGCGGTGTCCGCCGCAGCGGACCCGGCCGCAGTTGCGGCGCCTGCTCGACGGCCTGTCCGGCACCCCGGCACTCGTCCTGGGCCGCCGGATGGACGTCCTGGCCTGGAATCCGCTGGCCGCGGCGCTGGTCACCGACTTCGCCGGGACACCGGCGAAGCGGCGCAACTACGTACGGCTGCTCTTCACCGACCCCGCCGTGCGCGCCCTGTACGCCGACTGGCCCGAAGCCGCCCGCGCGGCCGTCGCCCATCTGCGCGCGGAGGCGGCCCGTGACACACGGGACGTGCGGCTGACCGAGCTGGTGGGGGAACTCTCCATCCGCGACGAGGACTTCCGCCGCTGGTGGAGCGAACCGCACAACCCCGCCCCGGGTATCGGGGCCAAGGTGCTCCGGCATCCGGTGGTCGGCGAACTCACCCTGCACTGGGACGCCGTCTGCTGCTCCGACGACCCGGACCAGCAGCTCGTCACGCTGACCGCCGAACCCGGCAGCCGTTCCCAGGACGGGCTGCGCATCCTGGCCTCCTGGGCCGCCGGTGCGTGACCTCCCACGGCCCGGTGTGTGACCTCACACAGCCCGGTGCGTGACCTCACATGAGTGCCTCGAAGTCCACCTCCTGCGGCACCATCCGCTGCTCCGACCAGATCGTCTTGCCGTTGCGGCCGTAGCGGCTGCCCCAGCGGGTGGAGAGCTGGGCGACGAGGAAGAGGCCGCGGCCGCCCTCGTCACTCCAGCCGGCCCGGCGCAGGCGGGGCTGGGTGTTGCTGGGGTCGGTGACCTCGCAGACGAGGACGTCGTCCCGGACGAGGCGGAGGCCGACCGGGGCCCCGGCGTAGCGGACGGCGTTGGTGACCAGCTCGCTGACGATCAGTTCGGTGGTGAAGACGAGGTCGTCCAGGCCCCATTCGACGAGCTGGTGTCTGACGGCCTGCCGGGCGTCGGCCACCACGGACTCGTCCGCGCCGAACTCCCAGCTCGCGATGGCGTCCTCGGGGATGGCGCGGGCGCGGGCGAGGAGCAGGGCGATGTCGTCGCGGGGCGGGGTCTGGCCCAGGTCGGCCTGGAGCAGGCGGCTGGCGTCGACGAGGCTCTGGCCGGGGCGGCACGAGGTGGCGAGGCGGTGGGTGAGCCAGCGCAGGCCCGCGTCGAGGTCACCGCCGTACCGGTCGAGGAGTCCGTCGGTGTAGAGGGCGAGGACGCTGCCGGGCTCCACGTCGGCGGTGACGGTCTCGAAGGGCATCCCGCCCACCCCGAGCGGCGGTCCGGGCGAGAAGCGGAGCATGCGGGTGGTGCCGTCGGGCCGTACCTCGACGGGCGGTGGGTGTCCGGCCCCGGCGATGACGCAGCGGCGGGCGATGGGGTCGTAGACGGCGTACAGGCAGGTGGCGCCCGCGGGCTTGCCCCACTCGGTGTCCTGGCCGAGCCGTCGTACGAGGTCGTCGAGGTGGGTGAGGAGCTCGGAGGGGTCGAGTTCGAGGTCGGCGAGGGTGCGTACGGCGGTGCGCAGACCGCTCATCGCGGCGCTGGCGTCCAGGCCGTGCCCGACCACGTCCCCGGCGACCAGGGCGACCCGGAAGGAGGGCAGCGGGATGACGTCGTACCAGTCGCCGCTGATGTCGGCGCCGCCGCCCGCGGGCAGGTAGATGCCGGCGGTCTCGGCGGCCGGGCCCTCGGTGGTGGCCGGGGGCAGCAGGCGTCGCTGGAGGGTCAGGGCGGTGCGGCGCTCGCGGGTGTAGCGGCGGGCGTTGTCGACGCTGAGAGCGGCCCGTGAGGCGATCTCGCCGAGCAGTTCGGCGTCCTCCGGTTCGAAGGGCTCACGCTCCCCGGTGCGCCAGACCGTGACGGAGCCGAGCACCAGTCCGCGCGCGAACAGCGGCGCCCACAGGCCCGAGCGGCCGTCCTCGGGGACGAAGCGGTGGACCAGCGAGGGGTCGCCGAGGACGTCGGCGACCGTCTCGGGGTCCAGGACGACGGGCCGCCCGCGCTGGATGTCGCCCAGTTCGGGCGAGTACGGCAGCCGGGGTATCGCCTCGCCGGGCCGGAAGAGGGCGGCGGTGCCCTCGTCGGGGGTCACGGTGACCCGGCACAGATGCAGGTCTCCGCCACCGGCGGCGGGTTTGGCCGGTTCGTCGGTGTTGAGCACGGCCTCGGCGAGGTCGGCCCAGCCCACGTCCCCGAGGGCCGGGACCAGGACGTCCATCAGGTCCCGCACGGTGCGCCTGACGTCGAGGGAGGCGCCGATGCGGTCGGCGGCTGCGTGCAGCACGTCAAGGCGTCGGCGCACCCGCTGCTGTTCCGGGGTGTCGGCGAACATCGTGACGACACCGATGGGCGTGCCCTCGGCGTCCTCCACCCGGAAGGCGCACAGCGACAGGACGAGGTACCGGTCCGGGTCGTCCGGCGCGCGCATGTGCAGCGTCTTCCCGACCAGCGGCTCACCGGTCTCCAGCACCTGCCGCAGCTCGGTCTCGGCCGCCTTGGCGTCCTTCAGGGCGGGTACGTCCGTGAGTCTGCTGCCGCGCGGCAGGGCCGACCCGCCGAACATGTCGGCCGTGATATTGGTCCACATCACAGTGAGGTCGGTGTCGTGCATGCCGATGCCGAGACGGTCCTGGGAGAGCAGGGCGCGCAGCACATTGGCGTCCGCCTCCCAGTGGCTCACCCGCCGGGTGGGGGCGAGCAGCACCAGGGACTCGGCGGCGGGCTCGGTGCGCAGGACGCGGAAGCTGACGGCGACCGCGTCGCCGCAGCTGTGCCGCAGCAGGGCCGTGCCGTCCACCGGAAACGTCCCGTCGCCGTCGGTGTCCGGGCAGTCGCGCGCGAGCAGCTCGCGCAGCGGGCGTCCGCAGACCTCCTCGGCGGTCCGGCCCAGCAGTTCGGCGGCCGCCGGCGACCAGCGCACCACGGTGCCCCGGTCGTCGAGCACGGCCGTCGCCACTCCGGCGAACGAGAACACATGCCTCTCGGCACCGGCGCTGAACCCGCCCATCCTGCTCCTCCGGCTCGGCGCCCCCGCCTCTCCCACGGTACGACCAACGAGGTGGGAGCGCTTTTCGCGGGAGCGGGGACACGGAGGGGGCTGGTGTCTCCGGGCCGTCGTGCGTACGCGCGGGCGGCTCAGTCCGTCAGCCGGCCCAGCACCTGGCGGTGGGCCGCCGCCACCGCGTGCCGGGACTCGTCCGTGGGGTCGGCCACGTCGAAGCCGTGGTGGCCCGAGGGAACGTCGACCGTCACGACGTGGGCGTCCGCCGCCCGCGCGGCGGACAGGAACTCCGTCACCGTGGCCGCGATCGTGTCGTGCTCCAGTCCGACCCGGGTCAGGACGACCGGCAGCTCCCCGGCCGAGCGGACGGCCGTGACGGGACGGAAGCGCGCGTCCACCGCGTTCCAGCCCGGCAGCGGCGCGAGCACCGGGTAGCTCGCGGCGACGCAGCGCAGCCAGGGCGGCGGCGCGGCGAGCCAGTCGCTCATGAGCAGGCCGCCGCCCGAGAAGAACCACAGGGCGATCCGGTCGGCGTCCACCCGGGGATGCGCCCGGACCAGGGCGACGGCCGCGGCGAGGTCGTCGGCGGCCCGCGCGTAGTCGGTGAGCGCGTGCAGGCCGTGGTCCACGGTCACGCCGACCACTCCTCGGCTCGCCGCGTACCGGGCGTGGCCGGTGTAGAGCGGCCAGTCGCGCGGAGTGGGCCGCTGGGAGGCGGGAACAGGGCCGCCGTGGACGAACACGACGGCGGGCCGGGGTGCGTCCGCGTCGGGCGGGGAACCGGTCGGACGGTGCGGCGGGGAGTCGGGCAGGTGAAAATCGACCCGGCCGGTCCGCTCACGGGGCCGCTCGGGCACGTCCAGCACGAACGGGCGTAGATACAGGGGCTGTTCGTCGGCGTCCACGGTGATCCGGTGCCCCTCCCCGGCGGCTGCCGCCAGCAGCACGTCGGCCAGTTGGCCGGGCGTGGAGAGCATCGGCCAGTGTCCGGTGGGGAGTTCGAAGAAGGTGACCCGGGGGTCGGCGAGCGCCCGGAACTGCGGTGGCCCGGTGCGGACGAAGGTCTCGGCCATGGCGATGGTCATTCCGGAGGCGGTGCAGAAGATCCCCGTGCTGGGCAGCCCGGCTGCCGCCCCGGTGAGCCGCAGCGGCTGGACGAGGGTGCCGGACGGCTGCGGCGCGGCGTGGCGGTCCAGCCGCTCCAGCGCGCTCTCCGACAGCCCGACCGTGCTGCCCCAGCGCTCCCAGTCCCCCGGCTTCGGCACCGGGACGCACCCGTCGGGCTCGGCGAGCACCCGCTCGCGCGCCTCCTGGTCCGGCACGAGGGCCAGCGCCGCGTCACCGTCCTGCGGCATCCCGGCGTCGAGGTACACGATCCGGGAGATCCGCCCGGGGCGGCGGTCGGCCGCGCCCAGCACCGGATGGATGGCGTAGTCGTGTCCGACGAGAACCAGCCCGGGTGCGTCGAGGCCGTCGATCTGTCGTACGACGTCCTCGATGTGCGTCTCCAAGTCGGTTACCGGACCGCCCGGTTCGCGCCTCTCCCCCAGGCCGGTGAGGGACAGCGGATGTGCCTGAGCCCCTGCCTCGCGCAGCCGTGCGGCGGTCTCCCGCCAGATCCAGGCACCGGTGAAGGGGCCGGAGACCAGTACGAACGCCGTCATGATCGTCTCCTTGCGGGGTGGTGGTCCGCCGGGGTGGGGTGGTGGTCCGCATGGTCGGCCGTACGGGCCGCCCGTGCTCGCGGGTACCGTAGGAACTCCCCCTGAGGGAGATTCAAGACATGGCCCCTGACGGCCTGTTGAGCATCGGCGAGCTGGCGGAGCGCGCGGGTGTCACGGTGAAGACGGTCCGCTTCTACTCCGACCTCGGCCTGTTGCCCGAGGCGTCCCGCAGCAGCGGCGGTCATCGGCGCTACGGCCCCGGCGCGCTGGACCGGCTGCGGCTGATCCGCTCGCTGCGCGCGCTCGATCTGCCGGTGCCCGAGGTGGGCCGGGTGCTCGACGGGGGCGACGGTCCGGCGGGTACGACAGGAATCCTGGCGACGGGGGCCCTGGAGGACGCCCTCGACGGCCGTCTGCGTGAACTCGGCTCGGAGATCACGGCGTTGAGGTGGCGGGAGGCCGCCCTTCAGCTCGTCCGGGACTGTCCGGCCGAGGAGCGCGCCGACCGGCTCCGTCTGGTCGGCGCCGTGTCCGCGCCGCCCAGTACGGCGGCGCTCGCGCGCTTCTGGCGCGGGGCGCTCCCCGCCCGGCTGTCGTCCCGGCTGCGCTCGGCGATCCTCGACCACGCGGTTCCCCGGCCCCCGGCCGACCCGACGCCCGCGCAGGTGCTGGCCTTCGCCCGGCTGCACGCCATCGCCACCGCGCCCTGCCCGGCGGCCGACCCGCGCCGTCCCGCCCGCAACCGCACCGACGCGGACTGCCGGCCCGATGTGCTCTACGACGGCCTCTTCGACGCCTACACCCTGGTCGCCACGGAACTGCGCACCGGGCGTACCCCCGACCGGGGGCAGGCCCTGGAGTGCTTCGTCACCGCCCACGCCACCGCGCGCGAACTGCCCGACAGCCCCGCCTTCCGCCGCCGCCTGCACGCCCTGCTGACCCGGGCCGCCGATCCGATGATCGATCGCTACTGGGAACTGACCGGCGTCCTCACCCCGTCACCGGAGCCGACCCTCGGGGCCGTGCACGAGTGGCTGCGGTCCGCGCTCAGTGCGGATGTCGCCAGGGCGGCGGGCTGAGCAGCGGGGAGTCACCCTCCCTGCCCTCGCCCGGTCAGACCGGCTCCGGTACGACGGCGACAGGACAGCGCGCATGGTGCAGCACGCCATGTGCGACCCGCCCGAGGTGGCCGTCGCCCCTGTGTGCGCCGACCCTATGTGTGCCGACCACGAGCAGCGCGGCGTCGCGGGCGGCGGCGAGCAGGGTGTCGCGGGCCGGGCCCTCGACCGCGCGGCGCCGTATCCACAGGTTCTCCGGCGCGTCGTGCAGGGCCGCCTCCAGCGTCTCCACCGCCCGCTGCTCGTGCACATGGGCGGGCGCGCCGATGAGCAGCGGGTGCGCGGCGGGCGCGTGCCGGGGGCGGCGCCAGGCCCGTACGGCGTCCAGGGGTACGTCCCGCAGCAGGGCCTCCTCTACGGCGAACCGTACGGCCGCCGAGCCCTCCGGGTACTCGCCGACGCCCACGACGACGCGCCCCGACGCGGGCGACTCCACATGTGGGCCGCGCACGACGATCACCGGGCAGTGGGTGTGGCGCGCCACCATGGCGCTGACGGAGCCGAGCAGAGTCTCGGCCACGGCGCCCCGGCCCCGGCAGCCCAGCACCATCACGAGGGCGGTGCGGCTCTCGCGTACGAGCGCGTACTCCGGCGCTTCCAGGATGAGCCCGATGCCGACCTTCACACGCGGCTGCCGGTGGCGGGCGCGGCGTTCGGCGACGGCGACGACGGCCGTCCCCTCGTCGGCGGTGTCCGCGTGGGGCTCCCACCAGCCGGCGTGCACCACCCGGAGCGCGGCCCCGCGCAGGGCGGCCTCGTCGGCGGCCCAGTCCAGTGCGGCCAGGCTCGCCTCGGAGCCGTCGACCCCGACGGTGACCGTGCGTTCCACGGCATCGGACGGCCGGTGGTCCGCCGCCGTGCCGGAGCTTGTGCCCATCGCCGGGTCTCCTCGCCTCGTGCCTCGGCCGCCGGTCTCTCCACTCCAGCGTGCGCCTTCTTCCGCCACTGGGGCCGAACAGCCCGTACCGGGGGTGCCGCAGGTCCCTTTTTCCTCCCGTGTGGCCCGGCAGACCGAAGGAAGGGACGATGGCGTCGACGGCTGTCGGCATCCGCGGTGGCCCCGCGCGCCACCCCGGAGGAGGAGGCGAGGGCGATGTCCGTTCACGCGGCACCAAGGCCGGCGAGGAAGACCGTCCCCGGGCCCGGAGCCGGTCGTGTCGCGGCCCGGTGACCCGAGGCCGGTCGTGGTCGGGATCGACACCGAGTCCGAGCACCGCATGGCGCTGGCCTGGGCGGCGGACGAGGCGGCCCGGCGCCATGTGCCGCTGCGGCCGGTCCTCGCCGAGGGCGTGCCGACCAGGGGCGACCGGGAGCGGAGGGTCCCGCCGTCCTGGGAGGAGTGGAACGACCCGCTGCACGAGGAGGGTGAACGCGTCCTGGCGGACGCCGCCGGGTTCGCCACGGCCCACCACCCCCGCCTGGAGGTGGACGCGCTGCTCGCGGAGGGCGATCCCGTGTGGGTGCTCGGCGAGCAGAGCCACGACGCCACGGCCGTCGTCCTGGGCTCACGGCATCTGAGCCGGGCGCAGGAGGTGTTCGGCAACGAGTCGGTCGCCGTGCCGCTCATGGCCCAGGCCCACTGCCCCGTGGTGGTCGTGCCCGAGCCGGAGCACGTCACCCAGGTCCCGGCGTACCTCGTCGTGGGGATCGACGGCGGCGAACAGTCCGCCGCCGCGGTCGACGTGGCGTTCGAGGAGGCGGCCCTGCGCGGCGCCGAGCTGCACGTCCTGTTCGTCTGGCAGCCCACCGCGCTCCGCGTCTTCGACGAGCACGGGTCGCGGCAGGAGTGCCGCCGCATGCTCTCCGAGATCGTGGCCGGGCACGGCGAGCGCTACCCCGACGTGGTGCTGCGCCACGAACTGGTCGTCGGGGAGCCGGTCAAGGTACTCACCGAGGCCGCCGCGCACGCGCTGGCCCTGGTCGTGGGCACCCGCGGGCACGGCAGCGTCGCGGGCGCGCTGCTGGGCTCGGTCAGCCAGGGCGTACTGCGCCGGGCGCGCTGCCCGGTCATCGCCGTACCGGCCGCGGCGGTCTGACGCACACACCGGGCGGCGGACCGGGCGCCGACGCCTGCGGAAGGGAGGTCACCGTGTCCGAGGAACCCCTCGACGAGCGGACCGTCACCGCACTCGTGGCGGACGCCACGACGGCCCCGTCACTGCACAACGCCCAGCCCTGGCGGTTCCGCCATCTGCGCGGGCCCGGTGTGCTGCGGCTGTACGCCGACCCGGAGCGCGTCCTGCCGCACGGCGATCCGCAGAACCGGGGACTGCACATGGGCTGCGGCGCCGCCCTGTTCAACCTCCGGGTGTCCGCCGCCGCTGCCGGACTGGACCCCGACGTCCGGCTGCTCCCGGACCCGGCCGACCCGGACCTCCTCGCCGAGGTCCGCCTGCGCGACACCGGGCCCCCCGACCCGGCGCTCGCCGCGCTGCACCCCGAGATCCGCCGTCGGCACTCCAGCCGCCTGCCCTACCGCGACCAGGAGATCCCCGCCGCCGTACGGGAGCGTCTGTACGCGGCGGCCCGCGCGGAGGGAGCGCAGTTGCTGTTCCCGGGGACCTGGCACGTGCGCTCGGTCCTGGACCTCGTACGGGACGCCGAGGAACGGGAGTTGATGGACGCGGGCGCGCGGGAGGAGATGGCACGGTGGGCGCACACCGACCCGGGGGACGCGCCCGACGGCATCCCCGCCGAGGCGTTCGGCCCGCGCTCGCGCCACGGCACGTCCTCCGTGCGCGACTTCGCCGTGGGCCGCCCGATGCCGGACCGCCCGTGGGCGTCGTTCGAGGAGCGTCCGAACATCGCCCTCCTGGGCACGCCCCACGACGACCCCGCCGACTGGCTCCGCGCCGGTCAGGCGCTGGAACGGGTCCTGCTGCGCGCCACCGCCGACGGCCTGGTCGCCTCGGTGACCTCCCAGCCGCTCGAGTGGCCGGAACTGCGCTGGGCGACCCGCGACCCGCTCTCCGCGATGTCCCAGGTCCAGATGGTGCTGCGCATCGGCTACGGCCCGCAGGGACCCCCGAGTCCCCGGCGTCCTGTGGGGGATGTGCTCGACATCGAGTGAGGCGGGCGAGGCCGACATCGCGTGAGGCGGGGCGACGTCAACCTCGTGTGAGGCAGGCCGAGTTCGCGGGCTTCGTGTCCGGCCCGCCTCTCCCCCCGCCCCGGCCCGCTGCCCGATCCGCTGCCGCGTGCCTACGCCCGCTCCGGTACGACCGCGACCGGACACTCGGCGTGGTGCAGCAGGGCGTGGCCGACCCGGCCGAGCTGGAGTCCGAAGCGGTCCGTACGGCGCCGCGCCCCGACGATCACGAGGTCGGCGGCGGCCGAGCGGTCCACCAGCACTTTCGCGGCGGGGCCCTCGACCACGGCCGGGTATGTGCGGACCCGCGGGAACTCGGCGGACGGACCCTCCACAGAAGCGGCGAGCAGCGCGGCGGCCCGTTCCTCGTACCCGGCGCCCGACCTGTCGTGGACGGGCCGCCGCCACGCTCGTACGACGTCCAGGCCGCAGCGGCGCGTCTCGGCCTCCCGGTACGCGAACTCCAGGGCCCGCGTACCGGTGTCGGCCCCGCCGACACCCAGCAGAATCCGATCGTGCTCGCCCGCGAGGCCCGCGCGGTCGCCCCGGACGACGATCACCGGGCAGGACGCCCGGGCCGCGACCGCGAGGCCGACGGAACCGAGCAACATGCTCGTGAACGGGCCCCGGCCACGCGCCCCCGTCACCACCGCGAAGGCGTCGTCGCCCGCCCGCACCAGAGCGTCCGCGCCCTCCTGCGGCACGATCCCGGTCGTGACCTTCACATCGGGGTCGCGGTGCGCGGCGCGCTCGGCGGCGGAGGCGACGACGTGCTCGGCCAGCACCTGTTCGGAGGGGCGGTCCCCGCTGAGTGAGGGCAGGCCGCCTTCATAGCGCTCCCAGAGTGAGCCGTAGAGGAGTTTCAGCGGAATGCCGTGGCGCGCGGCCTCGTCCACGGCCCAGTCGACGGCGCGCAGGGAGGAGTCCGAGCCGTCGACTCCCACGACGAGGGGGAGGGTCATGCCGGCCACCGCCTTTCGTACAGGGGGTTGTCGGGACCATTTCCACGGTGGCATGTCCGTCGGCCGGGCGGCGAGGGCGATTCGGCTCGGGTGGACGGGTGCGATTCGGCTCGGATGGAGGGGACCTCTGGCCGGTGCCGGGCGGCTCGGCGACACGGCCCGTGCGGTAAGGCGGTGTGAAAGAGGTGACGCGGTGGGAAGGGAGCGCAACCTCAGTACGCCTCGGGAGAGCGCCGGGCTCCCCCCGCGCCGCCGGTGAGCCGGGAGTCGACCGCCACGACGCCGTCGACCCCGCGGCAGAGCTGCCGCACGACGGGGATCAGGTTCGCGTCCGCGACGGTGCCGAGGAGGGTGACCCGTCCCTCGTGGACCTCGACCGTCACGTCCCTCGGGTCGAAACCCAGGGTGCGGCCGAGGACGTCGCCGGTGATCTCCTCGCGGATGGCATCGTCGCGGCGCAGGAAGACCCGTAGCAGGTCGGCGCGGCTGACGATGCCCACGAGCCGGTCGGCCTCGTCCACCACGGGCAGCCGTTTGACGTTCCGCGCCTCCATGAGCCGGGCGGCCTCGACCACGTTCCACTCCGGGTGCGCGCAGACGGCCGGGGCCGACATCAGTTCCTCGGCGAGGGCGCCCTCGGCCTTGGCGCGCTCCCATGCCTCCAGGTGCGGCGGGGGCGTCCGGCCGGACGGGTCGGCCCGGTCGGCGCTCTTGCGCAGGAGATCGGCCTCGGACACCACGCCCAGGGGTCGGTCCAGCTCGTCGACCACGGGCAGCGCGGTGACGTCGTTCTCCGTCAGGAGCCGCACGAGGTCCTTGAACGGCGTGTCGCGGCGGGCCCGGACGACGTCCCGGCTCATGAGCTCCTCGACCGTTCGGTGGTGCATGGTGCCTCCCGGATGCGCTCCGCGGGCCTCGCGGATGTGCTCCGCGGGCCTCGCGGAGGCGGGTCCGTCCGCGGGTCGCCCGCCCGTACGGCGGTGTGGCCCGCGTCGCAGGTTGGATACAGGCACCATTCTGCGGAGAAGGCGGCGATCCGGCGAACCCACCTCGGCGACGGCTGCTTCGCGACACGTGGGGCGCTCCCCGAGCGCCGCCCCGACCGGTGGTACCGACGACGGCCGGTACCGTCGCGCGATCGGGGCGGTTGTGCACAGCTTGCCGGCCTCGGCTAGCTCAGGTGGCGGGCGAAGAACTGGGCCGCGGCATCCCCGGCGAACTGCGGAACGCCGGTGTGCCCGCCCATGTTGGCGTTCAGCGTCTTCTCCTCGGAGCCGAAGGCGTCGAACAGGTCCAGGGCCGCTTGCCGGTCATTGCCTTCGTCGTCCCACTGCAGCAGGACGTGCAGCGGAACGGTGACCTGGCGAGCCTCCTCGAAAATGACGCGAGGAATGAAACTTCCGGCGAACAGCACGGCGGCCGCGATACGCGGCTCGACCACCGCCAGCCGGGTGCCGATGGAGATGACTCCCCCCGAGTACCCGACCGGGCCGCCGATCTCGGGCAGTGCCAGAAGGGCGTCCAGGACGGCCTGCCATTCGGGGACCGCCCTGTCCACCAAAGGGAGGATCAGGGCGTCGATGGTCTCGTCACTGACCCGCTCGCCCGCCTGAATCGCCCGGCGCAGGTCGGCGACGGCCTGTTCGGTGCCGGGCAGACGGGGCCGGTCCCCGTTTCCGGGGAGTTCGATGGTGGCCGTGGCGAAGCCGTCCCTCGCGGCGTGCCGGGCTCGTCCGACCAGCCGGGGGTACGCCCTGCGCAGCCCGACAGGAGGGGGGCTGAGCAGGATCGGCGACGCCGGTGCGGACGCGGATGCGGAGTCGGGCGTCCACAGGATGCCGGGGATCTCGCCGAGGATGAATTCGCGCTCGAGGACACCGTCGTCGAGGCGCTGTTCGGAAGTGAAACGCATGGTCGTGCCTTTCAGGAGTGCACAGAACGGCGCTCCCGGACGACGACCTATCGCCCGACCGTGACCTCGGAGGAGAGCACCCACGTCAAAACGATCACGGGTACCACCTCCTCAATCTCTCGCACGGCCTCCGAGAGGCTAGCAGACCAGTGCGATCAGTCGGTGACCCTGGGCACCGACCATGCGCCATGGGCCGGCCGGGACACGTAGCCATGCCAACGCCAGCCGCGGCAACGGCTCAGAACCCGGCCATGAACTTGTCGAACACTCCGCCCAGCGCACCGTAAACGCTGCAGCGAACCGAGTGCGTTGCCCTGCGGCGCAGTCCGAACCCCACGATGAACGACAGGGCGAAGAGCCCACCGAGCACCATCGTCACGACCGGGCTGTAGACGAAGTACATGAAGCAGCCCGCGCCGGTCCAGACAAAAATCGGCAGGAGTGAGCCGCGCAGCACTGTCCAGAACCCGATCCGCCCTGGTCCCGGCGGCAACGCACGGTCATGCCACACCTCGATGTGGTTCCTGGTCACACAATGCTCAGGTCGCATGGCCCCACCCCGTCATCGGCAACTCGGCAACTCGGCACTGTGCAGTGCTCCATGAGCGACGACTCAGGACGGCGGCCGGTAGACGGCCCAGGTCTTGGGCGTCTCGGACACCTTCACCGCGGAGAGTTCAGGCACGTCCTCACGCCACCTGTCGAAGACCCATTTCGCCAGGTTCTCGGCTGTGGGGGAGATACCCCCCCCATGGCCTCATTCAGGTGACGGTGGTCGAGGGTGTCGTCCATCCACTTCTTGAACGCATCGAGGTCGCGGTAGTCGCGGACGAAGCCGGGTGGGATCAAGTCGCCGTCGGCGGCGGACAGTTCGAGGACGACGATGTAGTTGTGGCCGTGCATCCGCGCGCACGGGTGCCACGCCGGGAGCCGGTCGAGCGCATGGCTGGCGGAGAAGTGGAACTCCTTGGTGATGGTGAACACGTCCGATCCAGCCCTCCGCTACTCCCCCATGCGGGATTCGCCCTGATCAGGCACTGTAACTCCGGGATCTTCGGCCCGGTACTCGCCGATCGCTCCGAGCAGGGCGCGGTTGAGCGGCACCCCCGTCAGGAACCGCTCCCGTGCCTCCGGTTCATCGATGCCGCCGGCCTTGCGCAGCACCTCGTCCCGCGCCCGTTCGAGCAGTCCGGCCGCCTCCGCGCGGGCGTCCGCGGCGGTCAGCGCGCGGTGCGCCTCGTAGAAGACCTCCTCCGTACGCAGCGCCGGCATGGTGCCGCGTTCCTCGAGGATGGCCAGCGCCAGGCGTGCGTCCTCGGCGGCCTCCTCCGGGCGGCCTTCGAGCAGACGCCCCCTGCTGCGCAGGCAGTGCGCCGCGATCCTGCTCCGGTCCATGCCGGTCTCCGCCGTCTCCGCGAGAGTGTCGTCGATCAGCCGGAGCGTCAGTCGACGTTCCCTGCCCACGGTCAGGAGCACTTCGGCGTACAGGTTGCGCACGATCGGCACCAGGTTCACCAGCCAGGTCTGCTCCGTCTCGGCCCACGCGTCCCTGGCCCGCCGGACGGCCTCCTCCGCACGCGCGGGTGTGCGGGACGCGATCAGCGCCACCAGGGCGTTGTTGTAGGCGTGCCATCCGCTGAGGCCGTATCCGAGCCCCTCCTCGAATCGCATCGCCTCCATGAGCAGGGACTCCGCCCGCTCCTCCGAGCCGAGCGCGATGGACAGCTGTGCCAGGTAGTTCAGCGCGATCGGCAGTTCGACCCGGTAACGCTCGGCGCGCAGCCGGTCGACGCACCGCTCGAGGCGCTGCAGGGCCTCGCCGAAGCGGCCCGCGTCGAAGAGGTTCACCCCGATCTGCATCTCGTTCAGATTCCGGGCGTGCTGGAGCACGGGGTCGGCGGTGTCGCCGAGGCCGGGCGCCGACGCGTACAACTCCTCGGCTTCGAACAGCACGCGGAGACCGGCCTCGAGGTCGCGCTTGGGCAACTGGCGGCCGTATTCGACCAGGGCCACGAAGAGTGCCCGGTTGCCGTCGGGCCCGCACTCGCGGGCGCGCTCCACCGCTTCCTCCAGTTTGAGGAGCGAGGGATTCAGTCCCTTCACCGCCAGCAGTGTCTTGCCGCGCAGCAGAGTCGTCCGGGCGATCAGGAACGGGTCGTCCAGGCGCCGCGCCGCTGCCTCGGCCTCCGCGGCCAGGGTGTCGATGCCGGGGGTGTCCGCGCTGCCCTGTCCGCCCTTCCAGCGCACTTCCGTGATGCTGAGCAGGAGTTCGATCGCGTCCACGAGCCTGCGGTCGCGCTCCGGACTGCCTTCGGGCAGCTGCCGCACGCTGTCCAGGGCGGACTGGCAGTATCTCTCCGCCTGGCTGAAGGACAGGTCCTCCACGACGGCGGAACGGGCCAGGGTGTAGTAGGCGGTGGCGCTCTCGGCGGCGCGCGCGGGTCCTGCGGCACGCAGCTGATCCGCGATCAGTACGCGTACCTCGTAAGGCAGTTCGTCGCCGGTGCGCGGGATCTTCCCGAGGGCATCGGCGATACGGCTGTGCCGCAGGAGCCGCGCTCCCTCATGCTGCTCCTCGCGTACGCAGGCCTGAAGAGCCCGGTGCTCGAAGTCGTACCAGTCGACGTGCAGGGCCCGCGCCCAGCGGGGCATGTCCGCGCGCCGCCGCTCACGGATCATGCCGTGTCGGCGCTCCAGCTGGAGCAGCAGATCCTGCACACGGGTCTGCGGCAGTCCGGTGACTTCCGCCAGGGTGTGGGAGAAGAAGAACTCGCCCATCGTGGCGCCGACGACGAGAAGCTCCCGGACGTCGGGGTCGATGCGCTCGAACCTGTCGGCCACGGCATCGGGGAATTTCTCCGGAAGAGGTACCTCGGCGCCGTAGCCGGGCTGCCACAGCTTGAGGCACTGCTCGACGAACACGGGCCGTCCGCCGGTGACATCCGTCAGCCGCTGGGCGAACCCGGTCGGCACGGGCCGGCTCGGCAGACGTTCCCGGACCAGTTCGCCGACGGCCCAGTCGGGAAGAGGCGGGACCTGGTGACGGGCCACGAGCAGGTTGTGGCGGTTCTCCCACCCCCGGATCATCTGCTCGACCACCGCACCCCGTGGTGTGGCCGACGCGAACGCGCCCAGGCTCAGCACCAGGGCGAACGGTTCACCCTCGAGCGAAGGCAGGAGCAGATGCAGAAGCTCCAGGCTCTCCTCGTCGCACCACTCCATGTCGTCGATGAGCAGCAGGAGGGGGCCGCCGTCGCGCGCCTCCTCCAGCAGGGCGTTGACGAGCTGCCGTGTCATGGTCGCCCGGATCGGTCCGAGGCTGTCGCCGGGGATGGACCCGGTCGTCACACTGGCCTCCGCCACCGCCCGGCCTGCCGAGAACAGCTCCCCGAGCCCGGGCAGGGCGGCGGACAGCAGGGTCGGCGCGGCGGCGATCGCCCCTCGGCCCACCGCGCGGGCCCAGCGTGACCGGCGCTGTCCCGGCCGTGGGACGGTGCTCAGCTCGGTCAGGGCGTCGAGGAAGGGACCGTACTCGCGTCCGGTGCCCAGACCCGGCATGCAGCTCACCAGCACCGTCCGGCACGGTCCGGCCGCCGTCCTGCGGCGGAACTCGGCGAGCAAGGAGGTCTTCCCCATGCCGGAGTCCGCCTCGATGATCAGGACGCTGCCCACGCCCTCCGCGAGCCGTGCCGCGACGCTGCCCAGCACATCGAGGCTGTCCTCCCGGTCGACGAACACCGCCGTCACGCTGGCCCCCTCCGCCTCGCCCCGGCCGACCGGGGCTCGCCAACTCCGCCGACGGCAAGGCTATTTCACGTGGGGCGATCCATCGAGTAGGCGGTGAGAGTGTCAGGTGTGGTTGCGGACGGGTTGACCTGCCACCACAACGGTCCGAGCGGAACAGCCGACCGGTGCGATCACTCCGGCACCTCCGTGGTCGGCCGGACGATGACCACCGGGCAGGTGGCGTGCTGGGTGCAGTGCTGGCTGACGGAGCCGAGGAGGGCGCCGGCGAAGCCGCCGTGGCCGCGGTTGCCGACGACGAGGAGGGAAGCGCCGTCGGCGGCTTCCAGCAGGACACCGGCCGGGCTGCCGTAGGCGACCTTGGTGAGGATCTCCACCCCGGGATCCGGGCCCGCCGTCTCCTCCAGCGCTTCGGCGACGATCTCTCCCGCCACGCGCTCGAAATCGGCCTCCGCGCCCGTGGGCGGCATCCAGCCGAGCGAGCCGTACATCTGCGGAAACTCCCAGGCCGTCACCGCCTCCAGTGTGCTGCCCGTCGTCTCCGCCTGGCGGAGGGCCCAGCGCAGCGCCCGCTTGGACGACTCCGAGCCGTCCACGCCCACGACGATCCGGGGTTTCTGATCGGGATGAACGGCCACGCTGTCCTCCGAGTCCTCCGGCACTCCACGGCCCGGCGCGTCGTACGGCCGCGCCGTCGTCCAGACCATGGTGACGCGCGGTCGTGGTTCGCGCCCGGCGACTCGGGGGTGTGTGGTGAGGACACATGTGGTGAGGCCACATGTGATGAGGGTGCCGGGGCTAACGAAAGCCAAACGACAACCGGAGGCACCGCGCGCCCGACGCCCGCACGCGGACCCGCGATCACGCACCCGGGTTGTACGCAATTCGTCTGGTTGACCCGCGAGTTGGGCATACGGTTCCATCCACCGGGGAGTCCTCGGTGAGGGGCCGGGGGCACAGGGGGTTTCGGGGGGAAGCATGTCCGGTGCTGTGCGTGTGTCCTTGGTGGCCGTGCTGCTGCTCGTGGGGGCGGGTACGGCGGTGGCGGCCCCCGCTCATCCGGCCGGAGCGAGAGTCGAGCGGGTCAGCTCGGGGTCGGACGGGAGTCAGCTGCCGAAGGCGTCGGCGGGCGGTGTCGTCAGTGCCGACGGGCGGTACGCGGCGTTCCTGGGCAACGACCCCGCGGGCGGTATCGACAAGTTGCTGTATCTCAAGAACCTGCGCAGCGGCAGGCTCACGAAGGTGCCCGAGAACCTGGTGTACACCATGATCACCGGGCTCAGCGCCGACGGCCGCCGCATCGCGTACTCCGACAGCAACCGCTATCCCAAGCCGTACGTCTACGACCGCGTGACCGGCGAGACGCAGCTGCTGTGGCCCGCCGAGGGCGACGCGTACGAGCTGGGCGAGACGGCGGCCATCAGCGGCGACGGCCGGAGCGTGGCGTACACGCTCGGCAACCGGCACGGCCTGGAGTACGCGAACGTCCTCTACGTCCGCGACCTGGCCACCGGCGCGGACGACCAGATCATCAAACTGGACCGCGAATCCGGGCTCAACGGCGCCTCGCTCGACGCGCAGGGCCGCACCCTCGCGTACGGCATCACCACGAGCAGCGGCGACGGCCAGATCTATGTGAAGGACCGCCGCACCGGCACGACCCGCCGCGTCGACACCGGCACCCAGGCCTATTTGGTCCAGCTCTCCGCCGACGGCGACCGCGTGCTGTTCAACGTCCACCTCGGGGACGGGGTGTGGGTCGCCTACCTGCGCGACCTCCGCACCGACGAGGTCCGCCGGATCGCCGACGGCCCCGCCGCCGCGGGCGACGGCTCACTGCGGCACATCCTGCTCACCGACGGCGACTCCCTGGTCCTGCGCGACCTCCGTACCGGTCGGCAGCGCACCGTCGCCCCGACCGCGTCCGCCACCGCACGCTCCGGCTCGGTCACCCGGAACGGCGACGCGGCCGTCTTCACCTCCACCGCCGCCGACCTGGTCCCGGGCGACACCAACGAGGTCTCGGACGTGTTCGTCACCCGGCCCCGCCGGTAGCGGCCTGAGTACGCCTCGCAGCTCGCCGGTCGTCGCGGACCGCGTACGGGATCTTGAGACCACGATCAGCCCATGGCAGGCTCATGCCGCATGATCGATGAATTCGCGAAGAACAACCTGCACGGGAGACTGCGGCGGGACCGCGAGGCGCTGCTCTGGAAACTCGACGGCCTGTCCGAGTACGACGCCCGCCGGCCGTTGACGGCGACCGGGACCAACCTCCTCGGTCTGGTCAAGCACGTGGCCACCGTCGAGGCCAGGTACTTCAGCGAGGTCTTCGACCGCCCTTCCCCGGAGCCGCTGTGCCGGTGGCAGGACTCCGACGGCGGCGATCTGTGGGCGACCGAGGACGAGAGCCGCGATCGGATCATCGGGTTCTACCGGCGCACATGGGAACACTCGGACGCGACGATCAACGCGCTTCCCCTCGACGCCGTCGGCCACGTGCCGTGGTGGCGGGAGCCCGAGCCCAACACGAACCTGTTCGCCGTCATGGTCCATGTTCTCAGCGAGACCGTCCGGCACGCCGGGCACGCCGACATCCTGCGCGAGGGCCTCGACGGCCGGACCGGGCTGCGCGCCGAACACGAGGGGCGGATCGACGAGGAAGCCCGTGCGGCCTACCGCGCGAAGATCGAGCAGGCCGCCAGGTCGGCTGCGCCGATCAAGGCGTAGCCGGTCGGACTCCCACCCGGTCGCCCACCCCACCGAGACCCAACTCGCCCTCACCGAGCGGCGCGAAGAAGCGTTCCACGTCGGCTTCGGTGACCTCGGCCAGGGTCGCCGGGGACCACCGCGGGTCGCGGTCCTTGTCGATGATCTGGGCGCGGACGCCCTCCACGAGGTCGGGGCCGGTCAGGCCCGCGCAGGAGACGCGGTACTCCTGGTCGAGGACCTCCTCCAGGGTGCCGAGCCGCCGGGCGCGCCGCATGGAGGCGAGGGTGACCTTCAATGCGGTGGGCGACCTGGTGAGCAGGGTCTGCGCGGCTTCCTTCGCGGCGGGATCGTCGTGCGCGAGCAGTCCGTCGAGGATCTCCTCGACCGTGCCGGCGCCGTAGCAGGCGTCGATCCACTCCCGGTGCCGGGCCAACTCCCCTTCCGGGGGCGCCTGTACGTGCCGTGCGACGGCCTCGCGCACGGGCAGCGCGGCGAGGTCGTCCAAAAGGGCGGGGAGCGCCTCGGAGGGTACGTAGTGGTCGGCGAGCCCGCACAGCAGCGCGTCGCCCGCGCCGACGGCGACGCCCGTGAGCGCGAGATGCGTGCCCAGTTCACCGGGTGCGCGGCCGAGCAGCCAGGTGCCGCCGACGTCGGGGACGAATCCGATGCCGGTCTCGGGCATGGCGACCCGGGACCGCTCGGTGACGATCCGGACCCTGCCGTGCGCGGAGATGCCGACGCCGCCGCCCATGACGATGCCGTCCATGACGGCGACGTACGGCTTGGGGTAGCGGGCGATACGGGCGTTGAGCCGGTACTCGTCGCGCCAGAACGCGGCGGAGGCGGTGCCGTCGCCGTCCCGGGCGTCGTCGTGCACGGCACGGATGTCCCCGCCCGCGCACAGCCCGCGCTCCCCCGCCCCGGTGACGACGACGGTCTCGACGGCGGGGTCGTGCTCCCACGCGGTGAGCGCCTCGTCGATCCGCCGCACCATGGCGTGATTCAGCGCGTTGATCGCCCGGGGCCGGTTGAGCACGACGTGACCGGCGCGCCCGGCGGTGCGCAACAGTACGGACTCCTCGCCGCCGCTCATCCGTTCTCCTCCGTCAGGCCAGGGGTCACGACGCCTCGCATGATCTCGTCGTTTCCTTCCAGAATGCAATGGTCACCGTCAAGCGCTCTCGCCGTCCCGGCTGTCCATCCACTGTTGGACACCCGGGGCCGAACGCAGCAACTCGAGGACAGGCATGCCCTCCTCGCGCGAGGTCACCGTCGGCAAGGAAGGGAAGGTCTCCGGCAGGACGTCGAGCAGGCTGAGTACGCGCTCTCCCGAGCGCAGCGCGATCAACAGCTCGCAGCGCAACTGGCGTGGAACGTCCGAGCGGTGGAAGAGGTAGTGCCAGAAGGCGGGCCGCAGATAGTGCCGCCCGCAGGGCTCGGCATGCTCCCGGACCCACTCCGGATCGAGTCGTCGGCTCAGCCCCAAGTCCCATGCACACTGCTCCAGTTCGAGCAGCGAGTCGGTGGTGACGGCCTTCAGTTTTCGCGGTACCGGCAAGTCCGGGAGTTCGTCCATGGCGGTCATCCTCGCGTGGGCCGGTCCCGTCAGCCCGAGAGTTCCGGGCCCTCGCCCGGCCTCTCCTGATGGGAGTACCGCTGCTCGCGCCAGGGGTCGCCGATGTTGTGGTAGCCGCGTTCCTCCCAGAAGCCCCGGCGGTCCTCGGTGAGGTATTCGACGGCGCGGAGCCATTTGGGGCTTTTGTAGCCGTAGAGGTGGGGGACGACCAGGCGGAGGGGGAAGCCGTGTTCGGCGGTGAGGGGTTCGCCGTTGTGGTGGGTGGCCAGGAGGGTCTCGGGGGCGTCGAAGTCGGACAGGCGCAGGTTGGCCGAGTAGCCGTACTCCGCCCAGGCCATGACGTGGGTGACCTCGGGTGCGGGCGGGACCAGGTCGAGGAGGGCCCGCGCGGGGATGCCGTACCACTCGTGGTCGGTGGAGGTGGGGCCCGTGGCACAGTGCAGGTCGGCCACGACGGTGGTGTGCGGGAGCGCGGTCAGGTCGTCGAACAGCCACTGCCGCTCCTTGCCGGAGGCGGTGGCGCCGAAGACGCGCAGGTTCCAGCGTTCGGGGCGGAAGCGCGGTACGGAGCCGTAGTGCGAGACGGGCCAGCCGTGGACGAGGCGCTGCCCGGGCGGTATCCGATCAGGTGCGTCGGTGGGGGCGCCTTGTCCGTTGCCGGCCACGTGGTTGTCCCCTCTCCGCCCGTGCCCCGGGGCACAGCTGCCTACCAGAGCAGCGTAGGTGCTCCCGTGGAGCGGGGCACGGGGTGGGGCCGGGAAGGGGGCGGAGGCAAGGGCCCCGCCCCGCCTCGCGTCACACGCTGGCCAGCGACACCTCCGTCGACTTGATCAGCACGACGACCGGCGAGCCGACCGCCAGCCCCAGGTCGAGCACCGCGTCCCTGGTGATCGCCGCCGTCAGCTCGCCCTCGTCGACGGCGACGCGCACGGTGGCCATCGCGCCGCCGACGGCCAGGCCGGTGACCGTGCCGGGCAGCTGATTGCGGATGGACAGCCCCTCCACCCGGCCCGTGGCAAGCGCGACCTCGGTGGACTTCATCATGGCCCGCACGGCGGACCCCTCGGCCAGGCCAAGGTCCTTGACGGACTCCAGGGTGATCGCCGCCGTCAGACGTTGACCGCCGTCGAGGCGCACCTGCACGGTCGCCATCACCTCGCCGTGGACGATGTCGGTGACGGTGCCGGGGATCTGGTTGCGAATGCTCAAGTTCATGGCGCTCCTCACGGAGAGAGGTCGTCTATGCCCTGTGCGTGTACGGGCACAAGCTAGCCGTGACAGCCAGTCGCGTCGCATCACCCCTCGCATTCGCCACCCTCGTGGCCGTAATAGGCTGGCAAACGAGAGGTACGAAGACCCGTTCCCGCCTTTACCCCCGCCGCCCGGCGGGGGTACGGGTCGCGCGTGAGGTGGTGAGCCGTGATCCAGATCGTCGAACACACAGCGGCGGAGAGCCCCTCCGCCATCGGCGCCGCACTCGCCGCCACCGGTCTTCCGGTACGGGTCTGCCGCGTCTGGGCGGGTGAGCGGGTGCCGGACACGGTGGACGGCATGGTCGCCCTGGTCGTGCTGGACGGCCCGACGACCGTGCCCGCCCCCGGCGCCCAACTGGCGTTGCTGCGTGCCGCCTTGGAGGCCGAGGTGCCGGTGCTGGGCGTCGGGGCGGGGGCGCGGCTGCTGGCCCTGGCGGCCGACGGCGGCGCCGGAAGGGGCGGGCTCCCCGACCGCTCGCGCGTCCCGCACGACGAGGGCGATGTACGGGTCCTCCGAATCGGCCCGTCGGCCTGGGGGGTCCAGCTCCACCAGCTCCACCAGATCCCTCAGGCCGACGGCGTGTACGGCCGTTTCGCCGCCCTCGTCGCGGACCGGGCCGAGCGGACCACGACGCGCGCGTTCTTCACGCGCCGGGCGGCGGGCTGGGACGAGCGGTTCACCGACGACGGCCCCCGGTACGCGGCCGCCGCCCACCGGATGGAACTGCGGCCCGGACAGCGGGTGTTGGACGTGGGCTGCGGCACCGGCCGGGTACTGCCCGCCCTGCGTGACCAGGTCGGCCCGGCGGGCGTCGTGGCGGGCGTCGACCTCACCTCCGCCATGCTGACGGCCGCCGCGCACCAAGGCCGGGGTGAACAGGGCCACTTGGTCCTGGCCGACGCCTGCCGTCTCCCGCTGCGGGCCGGGGCGGTGGACGGCGTGTTCAGCGCGGGCCTGCTCAACCATCTCCCCGACCCGCGCCGGGCGCTGCGCGAGTGGGCCCGGGTGAGCGCCCCGGACGGCGTCCTGCTGCTCTTCCACCCCTCGGGCCACGTCGAACGCGCCGCCCGCCACGGCCGCCCCCTCGCCCCCGACGACCCGCTGACCGAGGTCAACCTGCTCCCCGCCCTGCGCGCGACGGGCTGGCGGGCGGTGTGCTACGAGGACGCCCCGCACCACTTTCTGCTGCGCGCGGTCCGCCGGGCGGGCTGAGTCACGCCCGAACTCACCTCTCAGGAAAGGCTGTTCGCCCGGTCGGCGCGGCGCAGCAGCGGCTCGGGGAGGGAGGCGTCCACGAACGCGTCGCGCGGGTGGGCCATCGCGGGCAGGCCGACCGTCTCCCGGCGCAGGAAGACGGCGAGCGTCCAGTCGAGGAAGACCCGCAGCTTGCGGTTCATGGTCGGCACGCGGCTGCCGTGGTAGAGCCGGTGGAACCACCAGGCGGGGCGGCCCTTGAGCCGGTACTTGCCGAACAGGATGGCCACACCCTTGTGCAGGCCGATGCTTGCGACCGCGCCGAGGTTCTTGTGCCGGTAGACCCTCGGCTCGTCGTCGCGCAGCCGGGCGATGACGTTGTCGCCGAGGACGAGGGCCTGTCGTACGGCGTGCTGCGCGTTCGGCGGGCACCAGGCGCCCTCGCCCGACGCGAGGTCCGGCACCTGGGCGTTGTCTCCGGCGGCCCAGACGTGGTCCATGTCCTGTACCTGGAGGGTGGGGGCGGTGTCGATGTGGCCCTTCGGGCCGAGCGGCAGGCCGAAGTCGGCGAGCAGCGGGCTCGGCTTGACGCCGGCCGTCCAGACGATGGTGGAGGCGGGGGTCTCGACGCCGTTCTTCAGCACCACGTGCTGGTGGAGGCAGGACTCCATGGAGGTGTTGAGGTAGACCTCGATGCCGCGCTCCTCCAGCTTCTGCATCGTCCACACCCCCAGGTCGGGGCCCATTTCGGGCAGGATGCGGTTCGCCGCCTCGACCATGATGAAGCGCATGTCGTCGCGGCTGACGTTGCTGTAGTTCTCCGCCGCGTCCCGGGCCATGTCCTCGATCTCGCCGATGGCCTCCACGCCCGCGAAGCCGCCGCCGACGAACACGAAGGTGAGCGCCTTGCGGCGGACCTCCGGGTCGGTGGTGGAGTCGGCCTTGTCGAGCTGCCACAGCACGTGGTTGCGCAGGCTGATGGCCTCTTCGACCGTCTTCAGGCCGATGCCGTGCTCCGCGAGACCGGGGATGGGGAAGGTGCGCGACACGGAGCCGGTGGCGACCACGAGGTAGTCGAAGGGCAGCTCGTACTCGTCGCCCGCCGCGGGCACGATGGTGGCGGTCTTCGCCGCGTGGTCGACGGCGACGACATGCCCGGTGACGACCTCCGCGCCCTTCAGCGCCGGGCGCAGCGGGGCGACGAGGTTGCGGGCGGCGATGTTGCCTCCGGCGGCCTCGGGGAGGAAGGGGAGGTACGTCATGTACGGGCGCGGGTCGACCACGGTGACGGCGGCCTCGTGCTTGTGCAGTTTCTTGAGGAGGCGCAGGGCGGTGTACAGCCCGACGTAGCCACCGCCGACGATGAGAATCCGGGGCGGCTTGGTGGTGCCGGTGCTGGGCATGGAGGAAGGGCCTTTCTGGGGAGGGGCGAGCGGCGGGGTACGGGGCAGGGGCGGGCGGAGCGCTAGGGCCTGTCTTTCGGATCAGGCCGCTCCAGCCGAGCGAGCTTTTCGGCCGACCCGAGCGGGGGCTGGTGCGTGCAGCTGCAAGGCGGAGGAGGGAGTCGACGCGGAGTGATGGGGGTGCCCCCTGCTCGAGCGCAGCCGAGAGCTTGGGGGAGACCGACGACAACGCCGCAGATGTGCGTGCCAGCCCCCGCGACTCGGGCTGATCCGAAAGACAGGCCCTAGCTCTGCGCGGTGACGGGCGCTCCGGTCTGCGTGTCGACCTGCGCACCGGCGCCCTTGGCCGGGCGGGCGATCACGCTGTACGCGATGCCGACCAGGACCGCGCCGCCGACCAGGTTGCCGAGGCCGACGAAGAGCAGGTCACGGGCGAAGGCGCCGATGGTGACGCCGGGGACGTGCTGGAAGAGGCCGAGCGAGAAGTACGTCATGTTGGCGACGACGTGCTCGAAGCCGGAGCCGATGAAGGCGAGCAGACACCAGAAGATCAGGGCGATCTTGGCGCCGTCGGAGCGGGTCCGGCCGGCCATCCACAGGGCGAGGCAGACCAGGAAGTTGCACAGGACCCCGCGGAAGAAGAGCGCCTCGGTGCTCTCGTGGATCTTCGTGGTCAGCATGCCGGTGAGCAGGGTGGCGCCGGGGGCGGGCTTGCCGGGGACACCGGCCATGTCCAGGACACCGGCGCTGTGCACGATCCAGGCGAAGACGATCGAGCCGATCAGGTTGCCGATGAAGGAGAAGACGATGACGCCGACCGCGCCGAGCAGCGACACGCGCCGCCTACTCACTCCCTGGGTCATCGTCAGCACGTTGCCGGTGCACAGTTCCGACCCGGCGAAGACGACGAGGATCAGCGCGATGCCGAAGACGCCGCCCTGGACCAGCTTGGTCCACGCGGAGTGCTGGGCACCGAGCGGCCCGGTCACCATGATCAGGAGGACACCGGCCACGCCGATAAAGGCTCCGGCGAGTGCGGAGAGCAGCAGATAACGGCCGGGACTGCGGAGCTGGGACACCTTGGTCCGCGCTGCGGCGGCCTGTTCTTCCAAGGCGTGCTGAAGGGGAATGGGCACGGTGACTCTCTCGGTGCTGATGCCCGTCGAGGACGGCACTCGTCCCGATAGGCAACGGTTATGACGGCGTCGGGCGGCGTCTTCTAAGAAATTCATTGATTACACGGCAAGAGGTCGCCCCCTCCGGTTTTTCACCCCCGGAGAAAACGACCTCTTATGCCGACGGAAATTCCGTCCTGTCCGCGTCGGAGCAACCCGGCCCACACCGGCGATGGGGAAACTCCGGACGAGGGGACCGTGGCCGGGGCGGGCGAGACCGGTATCGTCCGCCCCTGTCACAGCCAGTGGGGCTTACTTCTTCTTGTCGCCCGCGGTGTAGGAGGCGGCGCCGGTGCCGGCGAGCTTGCCGCCGTCGACGATGAGGTACTCGTCGCGGATCGGGGTGCCGTCGAAGAAGTTCTCCAGGATCTCCCGCGTACCGGCCGCGTAGCGGGCCTGGGCGGTAAGGGAGGTGCCGGAGATGTGGGGGGTCATGCCGTTGAAGGGCATGGTGCGCCACGGGTGGTCCGCCGGGGCGGGCTGCGGGTACCACACGTCACCGGCGTAGCCGCCGAGCTGACCCGACTCCAGGGCGCGGACCACGGCGTCGCGGTCGACGATCTGGGCGCGGGCGGTGTTCACGATGTAGGAGCCCTTGCGCATGCTGTTCAGGAGCTTCTCGTCGAACAGGTTCAGCGTCTCGGGGTGGAGCGGGGCGTGGATGGAGACCACGTCCACGTTCTTCGCGAGGTCCTGCGCGGTGGGGTGGAAGGTGAGGTTCAGCTCCTCCTCGATCTCCTTGGGCAGCCGGCGCTTGTCGGTGTAGTGGAGCTTGACGTCGAACGGCTTCAGACGGCGCAGGACCGCGACACCGATGCGGCCGGCGGCGATGACACCGACGTCCATGCCCTCGAGGTCGTAGGAGTGCGAGACGCAGTCGGCGATGTTCCAGCCGCCCTCGGCCGCCCACTTGTGGGAGGGGAGGTAGTTGCGGACCAGGGACAGCACCATCATCACGGCGTGCTCGGCGACGCTGATGGAGTTGGAGTAGGTGACCTCGGCGACCGTGATGCCGCGGGCGATCGCCGAGTCCAGGTCCACGTGGTCGGAGCCGATACCGGCGGTGAGGGCGAGCTTCAGCTTGGGGGCCTTGGCGATGCGCTCGGGGGTGAGGTAGGCGGGCCAGAACGGCTGCGAGATGACGACGTCGGCGTCGGGCAGGTGGCGGTCCAGCTCCGAGTCCGGGCCCTCCTTGTCCGAGGTCACGACCAGCTCGTGGCCGCGCTCCTCCAGGAACCGGCGCAGGCCCAGCTCGCCGGAGACGCTGCCGAGCAGCTCGCCCGGGGTGAAGTCGATGGCCTTCGGCGACGGCAGGGTCTGACCGCCCGGGTAGCCCTCGATCTTCGGCAGGTCGTTACGGGCGTACTTCGGCGGGAAACCCGTCACCGGGTCCGGGTACAGAACACAGACAATCTTCGCCACGATTTCCTCCTGTGTGAGACCACGGAATTTCGCTCCGGAATTCCTTTCCGGTTTCCGTGTCGATAACAACCTTCCACCCGGGCACCCGAGGCCGTCAAAGAAGGGAATTCGACCGCTTGATAGGAGATGCCTATCTGTACGTCATTCAACTAGCTGACGGCGGCGCGGCCACGCGCCGGCCAGGCGCCAAGGAAGGGTCAATTCACCTGCACGACAAGGGATTTGACGACCACCTATGACCCACACCCCACCCCGGGGAGCCCCCACCCACCCACCCGATCGGCCCCCACCCCCACCCCCGCGACCCGCGCGACAGTGACCCACGACACAGCGATCGGGCCTTTCATGCATACGCAAATGCCAGGTTGACCGCCACAGAAGGCCGCACATGCGAGCCGTGAGAGCGTCTCGAACACGCAGATGCGTCCAACACGGCCCAGGAGTGCGTCCAGGCGCCCCTGGGGCCGACCGGGGGAGCCTTCCTCTGATTTACCGGGCTCGTACGTCCCCACAGGCAGCGAATGCGACCGCTCGAAAACCGCCTCGGCATATCGCGCCTAGGTTGAAACAGACGCCACCGCATTCACAGGAGAATCGCCATGAGCCTGAGCATTCGCAATCAGATCCCCGGCACCGTCACCGAGATCGCGCACGGGGAGGCGATGGCCACGGTGAAGGTGCGTGTCGACAGCGGCCCGGACCTCACGGCGGCGATCACCGAGGACGCCGTACGGGATCTCGGGCTCACCGAGGGCTCCGCCGTGCGGGCCATGATGAAGTCCACCGAGGTCGCGCTCGCGACCGGGGAGGTGGAGGGGCTGTCCATCCGCAACCAGCTGCCCGGCACGGTCAGTGAGGTCACCGCAGGACCCTCGATGGCGGCCGTGAAGGTCGCCGTCGAGGCGGGCGAGCTGACGGCCGCCATCACCAGGGACGCGGTGGACGATCTCGGTCTGGCGGCCGGTACGCGCGTCGTCGCGCTCATCAAGTCGACCGAGGTGTCCCTGGCCAACGCCTGACGGGCGGGCCTGCCGGCGAGCCCGCCCTCTCAAGGCACCCGATAGCAGGCGCTGTCGGCAGGCCCCGTCAGCGCACCACCAGCCGGTACGGCCCCTGAGGCACCAGCTCCCCGATCACCGGCGCGCCCGGCACCTCCCCCGCGACGAGCAGCCCGCCGGAGGTCTGGGCATCGGCCAGGAGCAGCCGGGTCACCTCGTCGGCGTCGCCGAAGTCCGTGTACGGCGCGACCCAGTCGAGGTTGCGCCGTGTACCGCCGCTGACGTACCCCTCGCGGGCGGCTTCCACGGCGCCGTCGAGGTACGGGACGGCGGCGGAGTCGATGACGGCGGTCACCCCGGAGGCGCGCGCCATCTTGTAGAGGTGGCCGAGGAGGCCGAACCCGGTCACGTCGGTGGCGCAGACGGCGCCCGCGGCCAGCGCGGCCCGCGCCGCGTCGCGGTTGAGTTCGACCATCGTCTCCACCGCCTGCGGGAAGACCTCGCCCGTCGTCTTGTGCCGGTTGTTGAGGACGCCCAGGCCGAGCGGCTTGGTCAGCGACAGCGGGACGCCCGCGCGTCCGGCGTCGTTGCGCAGCAGGCGGTCCGGGTCGACGACGCCGGTCACGGCCATGCCGTACTTGGGCTCGGGGTCGTCCACGCTGTGGCCGCCGCCGACCGCGCAGCCCGCCTTCGTGGCGACGTCCAGGCCGCCGCGCAGCACCTCGCGGGCCAGGTCGAAGGGGAGCACGTCGCGGGGCCAGCCCAGCAGGTTGACGGCGACGAGCGGGGTGCCGCCCATGGCGTAGACGTCGGAGAGGGCGTTGGCGGCGGCGATGCGGCCCCAGTCGTAGGGGTCGTCCACGACGGGGGTGAAGAAGTCGGCGGTGGCGACGGCGGCGAGCCCGCCGGGCAGCCGGACCACCGCCGCGTCGTCACCGTGCTCAAGACCCACGAGCAGGTCGTCCGTGGCCGAGCCCGGGGGTGTGAGTCCGGTGACGATCTCCTCCAGCTCGCCCGGCGGGATCTTGCAGGCGCAGCCGCCGCCGTGCGCGTACTGGGTGAGCCGCACGGTGTCGCGCTCGGGGGTGGGGCGGCCGTCGGTGCGGATGTCGGTCATGACTGTCTCAGTCCTCGCTCACGTCTGCGGGTGGGGCGTCCGGGGTGCGTTCAGGTCGCGTCCTCGGGGGAATGCCGTGTGGCGTGTTGACTCGGGGCGGGGGCGGGGGTTCCATGGCCGCGTGGCCCGGGGCATCCGTCCCGTGACGGCCCGCGGGGAGACGTAAGGGTGCCTGGTGGCCCTCCCGGTCTTCAAAACCGAGGTGTCCGAGCAACTCGGGCAGGCGGGTTCGATTCCCGTCCGTCTCCGCCAGTACCCGCGCTCTCTCAGCCGGGGAACCCCGCTCATTCCGCGCTCCGGCAGCGCCGCAGGGCGCCCTCCACGCGCACGGTGTGGCCGTGCCGGTCCAGATACTCCAGGAGCGGGATGCCGACCCGGCGGGTGGTGTGCAGTGCCCGGCAGGCCTGGCTCGCGGTGAACGGCTGCTCCAGCCGGGCGAGCACGGCGGCGGCCCGGGCATCGGCCCCCGGCAGCAGCACGAGACCCTTGTCGATGCGCAGGAGCGCGCCCGCCGCCTCGGCCGCCGCCAACAGCTTCGGCGTGAGCCCGAGTTCGCGCAGCCGGTCGGCGTCCGGGGCGTGGAACGGCTCGCGGGTGAGGTCCTCACGTACTCGTGCGACGGCTGCCTCGACCTCGGGCGGGAGGTTCGGGCGGGCCTCCGCGCCGTAGATCCGGCCCTCGCTGTGCCGCAGACCGGGGGACTGGGCGAGCAGGGCGTCGACGAGGGCGCGGTCCGGCAGCCCGAGCGCCTGGCGGGCCTCCTCCGGGGGCAGTCCGGGCTCCAGGGGCTGGCGGGCGGCGTGCTGCTCGACCTCTTCCGCCAGGCGGGTCTTCAGCGCGGCCCAGTGGTCCGGGTCCGCGAGCCAGTCCCCGGCGACGGGTTCGGCGGGGGGCGGTACGCCCATGGCGAGCAGGTCGGTGCGGCGGATCAGGCCGCGGCGACGGAGTTCGGCGGCGCCGTCGGCACGCCCTGGCGTGGTGCTCAGTTCGAGGTCGCGGGCGGCGGCCGCGCCGCGCCGGGTGAGCCGGGGCGGGCGGACGTCGAGGACGGTGATCCCGGCCGGGACGCGGTGGCGGCCGGGGTCGCGCAGCAGGGCGCCGTCGCCGACGCGCAGCGGGAGCGGTGCGGCCAGGCGCAGGCGTACGGTGTCCTCGCCGAGCGGGCGGACCGTGACGGGGACCGCCGCCGAGCCCGCGTGGAGGGTGAGTTCGCGCGGCAGGTCGCGGGCGGCGTCGCCGCGCAGCCGTACGTCGATCGTGTCGCTGGTGAGCCAGCGGCCCGGGGTGAGCAGCGCGTCGCCCCGGCGCAGCGTCCCGGCGCCGGGCCCGGTGACGTTGACGGCGACCCGGGCGACCGCGCCGGTCTCCTGGCGGGTCTCCTTCAGGCTCTCCAGGCCGCGCACCCGCAACAGCACTCCGTCGCGCGCCAGTTGGAGCCGGTCACCGACGCGCAGGGTGCCCGCGCCGAGGGTGCCGGTGACGACGGTGCCGTGGCCGCGCACGGTGAAGGCGCGGTCCACCCACAGCCGTACGTCGCCGCCCAGGTCCGGGGCGGGCAGTTCGCCGGCCAGCCGGACCAGGGCGGCGCGCAGGTCGTCCAGGCCCTGGCCGGTGACCGCGCTGACGGCGACGCTCGGGACCTTGCCGAGGGAGGATTCCGCGATGCGGGCGAGGGCCTGTTCGCGGGTGGCCTCGGGGTCCGCGAGGTCGCTGCGGGAGACGGCGAGCAGGCCGTGCCGTACACCGAGCGCGTCGAGGACGGCGAGGTGTTCCTCGGACTGGGGCTGCCAGCCCTGGTCGGCGGCGACGACGAAGAGGACGGCGGGGACGGGGCCGACTCCGGCGAGCATGTTGCCCACGAGGCGTTCGTGTCCGGGTACGTCCACGAAGGCGAGGTCACCCGCGCCGGGCAGGCGGGTCCAGACGAAGCCGAGGTCGAGGGTCATGCCCCGGCGGCGTTCCTCGGCCCAGCGGTCGGGTTCCATGCCGGTGAGGGCGCGCAGCAGGGCGGACTTGCCGTGGTCGACATGTCCGGCGGTGGCGACGACGTGCACGGTCAACTCCCCGTTCCGGTGGCTTCGGTGTCCTCGGCGGGCCCGGACTGCCGTACGGCTTCGGCGAGTTGGGCGTCGGCGTCCTCGGGTACGGCGCGCAGGTCGAGCAGGCAGCGGCCGTTCTCGACGCGGGTCATCACGGCGGGGTCGGCCTGGCGCAGCCGGGCTGCGTACTCGGCGGGCAGGGAGACGGCGGCGCTGGGCAGGGTGACGCCGGGGGCGCCGCCGCCGCCGACGACGGCCTCGCTGTCGACGCCCCGGCTGTCGACGCCGTCGGCGCGGAGCATCGCGGCGAGCCGCTGGGCGCGCTCGCGCAGTTCCGCCACATCGGCGCGGAGCGCGGCGACGGTCGGGGTGCGGGGTCCGCGTACGGTCGCCTCCAGGGCGGCGAGGGTGAGTTTGTCGACGCGCAGGGCGCGGGCGAGGGGGTGCCGGGCCAGGCGTCGTACGAGGTCGGCGTCGCCGAGGAGGAGCCCGCACTGGGGGCCGCCGAGGAGTTTGTCGCCGCTGGCGGTGACCAGGGAGGCTCCGGCGCGCAGCCAGGTGGTGGCGTCGGGTTCGTCGGGCAGGGCGGGTTCGGGGGTGAGCAGCCCGGAGCCGATGTCGGCGATCACGGGGACGCCGAGACCGGCGAGTTCGGTCACGGAGGCTTCGCTGGTGAAGCCGGTGACGCGGAAGTTGGAGGGGTGGATCTTGAGGATGAAGCCGGTGTCGGGGCCGACGGCGGCTTCGTAGTCGGCGCGGGTGGTGCGGTTGGTGGTGCCGACCTCGCGGAGCCGGGCGCCGGTGGAGACGAGCAGGTCGGGCAGGCGGAAGCCGTCGCCGATCTCGACCATCTCGCCCCGGCTGACGACGATCTCGCGGCCCTGGGCCAGCGCGGTGGCGGCCAGGACGAGCGCGGCGGCGCCGTTGTTGACGACGTGGGCGTCCCCGGCGGCCGGTACGGCGCGCCGCAGGGCGTCAAGCGCGGAGCGGCCGCGCCGGGAGCGGGCGCCGGTGGCGAGGTCGAGTTCGACGTCGGTGGTACCGGAGGCGGCCAGGACGGCGTCGCGGGCGGCTTCGGAGAGCGGGGCGCGGCCGAGGTTGGTGTGCAGCAGGACGCCGGTGGCGTTGAGGACGGGGCGCAGCGCGGAGGCGGTGGCGGGCAGGGCGGCCACCGCGCGGTCGGCGATCTCGGCGACGGGCACCTCGCCGGTGCGGGCCCTGTCCTGGACCCGGGCGACGACCTCCTTGACGAAGTCGCGCCCCAGGCGCAGCGCGGCCGCGTCGAGCCGGGGGTCGGCAAGGAGCACGTCGGTACGGGGCAGCCGCCGTCGTTCGTCGACGGGCGGGGCGGCGTCCGTGGCGGAGGCTTGACGGCGGTCCATCGGGCACCCTCGTTCTGGCCTGGCCGGCTGAGGCACCTGCCAGGCTACGACGGTCGGGGCCCGGGGGCACCCGCGCCACACCGGCCGGGACGGTCACGGGCCGCCCCGCCGCCCGGTCACTGTCCGCCCTGCTGTTCCTCCTGCCGCCCCTGCGTCCGTGCCTCTTCCTCCTGCCGCTGCCGTTCCTGTTCCGCGCGCCGGGCATTGAGGCGTTCGCGCTGCGGCTTCACCACGTAGATCGGGTCCTTGGTGGATTCCACGCCCGCCTCGAAGGTGCCGAAGCGCTGGAAGCCGCTGCCCGCGACGAGGGCGAGTCCGCCGAGCACGGCGGCGATGCGGCTGCGCCGGGCGAGGGTGACGGCGACGAGCGTGCCGGCGAGGGTGAGGCGCTCCGACGTCTGGCGCAGGTGGTGCGGCTCGCCGTGGGTGAAGGTGGAGGTCTCGAAGTCCGGCTTGCGGTCGATGAGGCGGGCGGCCGTGATCTCGATCGCCGCGCCGAGGACGGCCAGTTTGCGGGCGGGGCCCGCCTCCTTGAGCGGCGTCGTGGCGAGGGCGAGACCCGCGGCGCTGGCGGCCGCGGAGCCGGTGAAGACGAACGGCATCTCCCGGTAGGCGCCGTGCCAGGCGGGCACGGCGGTGTCGGCGAGCAGGACGGCCGTGTAAGAGGCGAGGGCGGGCGCGATCACTGCGGCGGACATGCCGCTCAGCCGGGCGACCCACTTGAGCAGGGGGCCGTAGCGGCTGTGGGTGCGCCAGGACTTCGGCAGGCATTCGACCATGCCGGCCAGGGAGCTGCCCGGGCCGTAGGACATGAGGATCCAGGTGCCCATGGACATCGGGGAGGTCGGCTTGGCCACGCGCATCATGTGGTGGAAGCGCAGGGGGCGGCCGAGGTCTCCGATGAGGAGGTAGCTGGAGGCGAGCAGGGCGCCGAAGCCGCCGATGCGGCAGGAGCGGCACAGCGCGGGCCGGTTGGTGAGGTCGGCGCCCACGGAGAGCAGGGTGGCGCCCGCCGAGAGTCCGCCGGTGAGGAGGTAGGCGGGGACCATCCACTCCCAGACCGGGGGTTTGAGTACGGGGCGGCCGTAGTACGACTTGAAGTCGGCGTCGGGGACCATCGACTCCTCGCCGCCGTGCTTCTTCTTCCGCTTGCGGCCGCCGTCGCCGGAGGCGTGCCCGCCTCCGTTGCCGGGCGCGTGCTCGGTCATCGGCGTCCTCCCTTGAAGAACACGGCTGCGGTCGCGGCCACCATGAGCGCGCCGGCCACTCCGGCGTGCTTCCACATGGAGCCCACGTCCCGGGTGGTGACGATCGGGTCCGGCGGCAGTCCGTAGACCTCGGGCTCGTCGAGGAGCAGGAAGAAGGCGCCGTCGCCGCCGACGCCGTCCTCCGGGTCGCGGCCGTAGAGCTGGGCGGACTCCACGCCCGCGTTCTGGAGCTGGGCCAGCCGGTGGTCGGCGCGTTCGCGCAGCTCGTCCAGCTCGCCGAACTGGATGGAGTCGGTGGGGCACGCCTTGGCGCAGGCGGGTTCGAGGCCGCCCTTGAGCCGGTCGTAGCACAGGGTGCACTTCCAGGCGCGGCCGTCGTCGGGGCGCCGGTCGATGACGCCGTAGGGGCAGCCGGAGACGCAGTAGCCGCAGCCGTTGCAGATGTCGGGCTGGACGACGACGGTGCCGAACTCGGTGCGGAAGAGCGCGCCGGTCGGGCAGACGTCCAGGCAGCCCGCGTGGGTGCAGTGTTTGCACACGTCGGAGGACATCAGCCAGCGGAAGTCCTGCCGGGTCTCCGCGCCGCTCCCGGCGCCGGGCAGGTCGAAGCTGGGGAAGCCCAGGTCGACCGGTTCGGTGCCGAGTTCGCCGCCCGCGCGGTGGCCCTTGCGGAGCGCGCCTGCGACGGTCTCGGCGGCCGTCTCGGTGCCGGAGGGGCCGGTGGGCAGGCCGACCAGACCGGAGTCCTGGTCGCCGAGTCTGAGGTCCTGCTCGATGAAGGCGACGTGCCGCCAGCTGCTGGCGCCGAGCGAGCCGGTGTTGTCGTACGACATACCGGTGAGCTCGAAGCCGTCGGCGGGGACGGCGTTCCACTCCTTGCAGGCGACCTCGCAGGCCTTGCAGCCGATGCAGACGGAGGTGTCGGTGAAGAACCCCATCCGCGGCGGGTGGTCGTCGGGGTATCCGGCGTCCCCGGCGGGGTCGGCCAGCGGTCCGAAGAAGCTGTTGTCCCAGCCCTCCTCCGGCTGCCCGGCGGTGCCTCCGGCCGCGTCCTCGGCCGTGTGGTCCATGTCCGTGCTCATGAATCCTCCGGTCCGTAGCCCGGGGTGGCGGTGCGGCCCCCGCCCGGCTGCTCCCCGTCCGGTGCGCCCGACGACATCTCGTCCTCGGGGTAGTCGACCGTCAGCTCGTGGGTGCCGGTGTCCAGGGTGACCCCGGCGCGGCGCCGGTACTCCTCGACGTACGCCAGGAGTTCGCGGCCGCGGGGTCGTCGGCCGGGCTGGATGTCGCAGGTCATGACCTTGCTCTCCTGGATCAGCACGTTGGAGTCGAGCACGACGCCGATCAGGTCGTTGGTCACGTCGCCGACGGTGATGCCGAGGTTGCCCCAGTGGATGGGCATCCACATCTGGTGCACCGTGCGGCCGTCGAGTTTCAGCGGCGCCAGCCGGTCGGTGACGACCACCTTGGCCTCCACCGCGGTACGGCTGGTGATCACGTGGGCCCAGCCCATGTGGTGCAGCCCCCGCTCGGCGGCCAGCTCCGGCGACACCTCGACGGTGAGACCGGGTTGCAGCTCCGAGAGGTAGGGCAGCGTGCGGCTCATCGCGCCGGCCGTGTGGTGCTCGGTGTACCGCGACGCGGTGAACACGTACGGGAACACTTCCTCGTGCGGCTGGGGCGGCGAGGGGTTGTAGGGGTTGAAGGTCTTCTTGTAGATGGTCCGCGTCGGGTTGGACTGCTGCCCGTACAGGGGGTTGCGGACGGGCGACTCCTCCGGCTCGTAGTGGGTGGGCAGGGGCCCGTCCACCAGGCCGGTCGGCGTGTACAGCGCCGCCTTGCCGTCGCCCATCATGATGAAGGCGTCGTCGCCGGAGAGTGCCTCCGGACCGTGCGCGTCCGGCGCGGGCCGGAAGTCCGGTGGCTTGTGCCGCTGGAAGTCGGGCGTGTCGCCGCCGACCCATTCCCGCTTCTCCTCGTCCCACCAGACGAGGGCCTTGCGGGCGCTCCACGGGCGGCCCTCGGGGTCGGCCGACGCCCGGTTGTAGAGGATCCGCCGGTTCAGCGGCCAGACGAAGGCCCACTTGCCTTCCCAGATCGGGTGCTCGAAGCGGGAGTTGCGCCGCCGCGCCAGGTTGGTGTCGTCCGCGTAGACGCCGGTGTAGATCCAGCAGCCGCACTTGGTGGAGCCGTCGTTCTTGAGTTCCTCGTAGCTGCTCAGGGTGCGGCCGGTCGTCAGGTCGATGCCGTTGATGTGGCGCAGGACGTCCGCGGCCGAGGGCTCGTCGCCCTCCTCCATCTCGTAGTCCCAGGCCATGTCGAGGAGGGGGCGGTCGCGCTCGTCCTCGGAGTGCTGGAGCTTCTCCCGGAGGATCCGGCCGAGGTGGTAGAAGAACCACAGGTCGGAGCGGCGGTCGTCGATGGGTTCGACGGCCACGTCACGCCACTGGATCATGCGCTGCGTCTGGGTGAAGGTGCCGCACTTCTCCACGTGGGAGGCGGCGGGGAAGAAGAACACCTCGGTGGGGCACTTCTCGGTGGAGATCTCGCCACGCTCGATCTCCGGTGCGTCCCGCCAGACGGTCGCGCTCTCGATCATCGCGAGGTCACGGACGACGAGCCACTCCAGATTGGCCAGGCCGAGCCGCTGGAGCTGCCCGTTCGCCGAGCCGACGGCGGGGTTCTGCCCCATCAGGAAGTACCCGTAGACCTTGCCGGCGATCATGTCCATGGTCGTCTGGTAGGTGCCGTGGTCGCCGTCGATGCGTGGCAGGTAGTCGTAGCAGAAGTTGTTCTCCGGGGTGGCCACGTCGCCCCAGTACTCCTTCAGGAGGGAGATCATGTAGGCGTCGGCGTTCCACCAGTAGCCCTTGCGGTAGACGTGCCGCACGTCCTCCACGAACTTCTCCAGCGTGTGGTGGGTGACGTTGGGCATCGGCATGTAGCCGGGCAGCAGGTTGTACAGGGTCGGGATGTCCGTGGAGCCCTGGATGCTGGCGTGACCGCGCAGGGCGAGGATGCCGCTGCCGGGCCGCCCGAGGTTGCCGAGCAGCATCTGGACGATGGAACCGGCCCGGATGTACTGGGCGCCGACGGTGTGCTGGGTCCAGCCCACGCTGTAGATGAGCGCGGTGGTCTTCTCGCGGCCCGAGTTCTCGGTCCAGGCGCGGCAGACGTCCAGGAACTGCTGCTGGGTGATGCCGCAGACCCGCTCGACCATCTCCGGCGTGTACCGGGCGTAGTGCCGCTTGAGGACCTGGAGCACACAGCGCGGATGCGTCATGGTGGGGTCGGTCGCGATCGTGCCGGGCGGACCGGGGGGCGCCTCGTGGCCGCCCTTCGCCTGCGCGGGGGTGGCGGAGATGAGCGTGCTGCCCTGCCGTCCGTCGGCGCCCTTCTCGACGGTCTCGTACGCCCAGCTGGAGCTGTCGTAGCTGCCCGTCTCGGGGTCGTAGCCGCTGAAGAGGCCGTCCAGTTCCTCGGTGTCCCGGAAGTTCTCGTTCACCATGAACGTGGCGTTGGTGTACGCCTTCACGTACTCCTTGAAGTGCAGGTCGTTGGAGAGGATGTAGTTGACCACTCCGCCGAGGAACGCGATGTCGCTGCCCACCCTGATCCGCACGTGCTGGTTGGCATGCGCGCTGGTGCGGGTGAAGCGCGGGTCGATGTGGATGACCCTCGTGCCGCGCACCTTGGCCTCGGTGACCCACTGGAAGGCCACCGGATGGGCCTCGGCCATGTTCGAGCCCATCAGGATGATGCAGTCGGAGTTGGTGAGGTCCTCCGGGTAGTTGGTGGCGCCGCCGCGTCCGATCGAGGTTCCCAGACCGGGAACCGTGGCGGAGTGTCAAATACGGGCCTGGTTCTCGATCTGGATGGCGCCGAGGGCGGTGAACAACTTCTTGATGAGGTAGTTCTCCTCGTTGTCCAGCGCCGCGCCGCCGAGACCCGCGAAGCCCAGGGTGCGGCGGAGCACCCTGCCCTGCTCGTCGGTGTCCTGCCAGCCCCTGCGCCGGGCGTCCAGGACCCGGTCGGCCACCATGTCCATGGCCCGGTCCATGTCCATGCGCTGCCACTCGGTGCCGTACGGCGGCCGGTAGAGCACATAGTTCTCGCGCTGCGGCCCGGTGACGAGCTGCTTGCTGCACGAGCCCTTGGGGCACAGGCGTCCCCGGTTGACGGGGCTGTTCGGGTTGCCCTCGATCTGGATGACCTTCTCGTCCTTCACGAAGACGTTCTGCGAGCAGCCCACCGCGCAGTAGGGGCAGACCGAGTGCACGACCCGGTCCGCCGTCTCGGTGCGTGGCTGGAGCGTGCGGGACCGCTTCGACTGGACGGCCTTGCCTCGGCCCAGCCAGTCGGCCCCGGTGATCTGCCGGTAGACCGGCCAGAGTTCCAGCAACCGTTTGACGACCATGTGCCCGCTCCTTCGCGCAAGGGGCCTAGCCTCATCTCGACGCTACCGGCTGGGGAGCGAGTCGCAAGTCCTGGCGGGAACGCGGGCAGGTCAGAGGGTGCGGGCCGTGGTGAGCGCGCGGGCGGCGTCGGCCAGTGCGGCGGCCGCCCGGTCGACGTCCTCGGCACTCGTCCAGCGGCCCAGCGAGAGGCGTACGGCGCCCAGGGCGCGGGTGTCGTCGTACCCCATGGCGCTCAGCACGGGCGAGGGGGTGTGGGCGCCGCTGTGGCAGGCGGACCCGGTGGAGGCGGCCAGGCCGGGGGCGGCGGCGAGGAGGTCGTGTCCCGTGGTGCCCTCGACGCTGATGTTGAGGGTGCCGGGCAGGCGGCGCTCGCAGCCGTTGAGGTGCACCCGGCCCGGCAGGGCACGCTCGAGCGCCCGGTGCAGGCGGTCGCGCAGCTCGGTGAGGCGCCGTGCCTCGCCCGACGCGAGTTCCCGGGCGGCCAGGTCGGCGGCGGTGCCGAGGGCGACCGCGAGGGCGACGTTCTCGGTGCCCGCGCGCAGACCGTGCTCCTGGCCGCCGCCGTACACCACGGGTTCCAGGCGGACGCCGGTGCGGACGCAGAGGGCGGCGATGCCCTTCGGGGCGTACATCTTGTGGCCGACGACGGTGAGGAGGTCGGCGCCGAGGGCTCCGATGTCGAGGGGGACCTTGCCCGCGGCCTGGGCGGCGTCGCAGTGCAGGAGGGCGCCGTGGTCGTGGGCGAGGCGGGCGAGGTCGGCGACGGGCTGGAGGGTGCCGGTCTCGTTGTTGGCGGCCATGACCGAGACGACGGCGGTGCGGTCGTCCAGCGCGGCGGCGAGGTCGGCGGGGTCGACCAGGCCGCGCGCGTCGACCGGCAGATACGTGACCTCGACGCCGTCGAGGCGGTGCAGGGCCTGGCAGGTCTCCAGGACGGAGGGGTGCTCGGTGACCTGGGTGATCACCCGCCGCCGGCCCTCGGGGGCGGCGAGCACGGCGCCGCGCAGGGCGAGGTTGTTCGCCTCGGACCCGGAGCCGGTGAAGACGATCTCCGCCGGGTCGGCGCCGACGAGCGCGGCGACCTGGCGGCGGGCCCTGGCCAGCGCCTGGCGGGGTGCGGCGGCGTAGGCGTGGCCGCTGGAGGGGTTGCCGAAGCCGCTCGCGAGGAGGGGCAGCATGGCGTCGACCACGCGGGGGTCGACGGGGGTGGTGGCGTTGTGGTCGAGGTAGACGACCCGTGCGCCGTCGCGGGTCGGATCGGGCGGGGCGACGTACGGTCCGTTCACGGCGGGGGCCTCACATGAAGTTGCGGGTGTGCAGCGCGGACAGGGCGGCGGCCTCGTCGTCGGGGAAGCCCAGACGGGAGAGCCGGTGGCGGCGGCCCTCGTCCATGTCCTTCTGGAGTTCCTGGACCGCCTGCCAGCCCCGGGCGATGTCCTCGGGCTCCCAGGAACCGGCGGCGAGCAGCACCAGGGAGTCGAAGACGTCCTGGTTGAGTCCGGCGGTACCGATCAGCGCGTCGTGCCGTCGCTCGACGGCGGCACGCAGCCGTCCGTGCAGCAGTGGGTCGACTCCGGCCCGGTGTTCCAGGTGGCCGACGCCGAAGGCGACGTGCCGGGCCTCGTCGGTGCGGACCAGGTGGCTGATGCGGCGGGTGACGGGGTCGGGGGCGTGGCGTTCCAGAAAGGACAGGAGGTTGAGGAAGCTGCCCTCGCCGAGGACGGAGAGCAGGAAGGAGGCGATGGAGAAGTCGGGCTCGGTGAGCAGGGTGGCCAGCGAGGCGCGGCCGCCGACCGAGGAGGTGCCCATCTCGCCGCCCTTGAGCAGGGCCCGCCGGGTGAAGACCTCCACGTGCCGGGCCTCGTCGGCGGCCTGCACGGCGAGCAGTTGCAGCACCTCGCGGAAGTGCGGGTGGACCTGGGCGAGGAGCCGTCCGGGGATGACCAGGGCGGCCTGCTCGTTCTCCACGAGGTACGTCATGACCTGGACGACGGCGTCCTCGATCTCGTCGGGCAGGGCGAACTCGGCGTCCCAGTCGACGGCCGTCTCGGGGTTCCACTGAGAGGCGGTGGCCTGGCGGTAGAGCCGGGGGGCCAGCTCGGTCCAGGCCACGTCGCGGTCGGCCACCGCGAAGGGGATCTCGGGGCCGCCCGCCTCCACCAGGGCGCCGCGCGCGGCGAGGCCCCAGTGCAGGGGTGCCCGGTCGGCGATCTCGGTACTGGCCGGGCCGCCCGCGCGTTCCGCGCCGTGCAGCCGGGCGGTCGCGGCGGGCCCCGGGCGGACCCGCGCGACGACCGGGGCGTCGCGCGGGTCGGCCCGCTCCAGCTCGTGTCCCTCGCGGCGGCACCAGGCCGTGAGGTGGAGCGGGAGCGCCGGGTCGGTCCCGGTGATCTCGACGGTGGTGCCGGGCGGCACCTGGCGCAGGACGCGGGTCAGCAGCAGCCGCGCGCCCTGCTCGAAGCCGAGGGTGCCGAGGTCGGCCGAGGCCGCGTTGGTGGTCATGGCCGGTAGTCGGCGGCGGTGATCCGGCCGCCCGGGTCGTAGAAGCCGGTGGCGTCGACGGCGGCGGTGAGCTGCCCGAACCCGGTCTCGCGGGCGGGCACCCACCGGGTGAGCCCCTCCAGGTCGAGGAGGCGGCGCACCTCGGGGTCGCTGTACGACATGGAGAGCAGCAACTGCGTGAACCTGTCGGCGAGTTCGGGGTCGATGGAGGGTCCGGCGGCCAGGACGCAGTGGTCGTAGGGCGCGGTCTGGGTGAGGATCCGGGTGGCGCCGGGCGGGAGGGTGCCCTCCTGGCCGAACAGCAGATGGTTGGCGTCGATCATGCAGGCGGCGTCCGCCTCGCCCGCCATCAGGGCGCGGGCCGCGTCGCGCTCGCCGCCGATGTGGTCGCCGTGCAGGCCGACCCCGATGTCGTGGCGGAGCACCGCGAAGTCGGTGCCCGGCTCCAGGCCGAGGTCGGCGAGATGGTGCAGCGGGATGAGGGTGGACTGGGGCGAGTCGACGGCGCCGACGGCGACGGTCCTGTCCTTGAGGTCGGCGGGCTCGCGGATCGCGCTGTCGGCGCGGACCACGACGACGGAGGTCAGATCGCGGTCGGTGTCGCGCATGACGAGCCCGCGTACGTCCGTGTCCTGCGCGTCGGCCAGGCGGCGGGTGCGCAGCCAGGCCAGCGGGGAGTGCCAGGCGGCGTCGATGCGGCCGTCGACCAGGTCCTGCGCCTGGCGTTCGTAGTGGGCGTAGAGCACGAAGTCGAAGGGGAGGTCCTGTTCGCGCAGCCAGTCCCGGAAGCCGGACCAGATGGTCACGACCTTGGGGTCGTACGCGACGGCGCCGAGGAGCAGCTCGGTCATCAGGCCCCCTCGAAGAGCGGCAGGCCCAGCTCGGCGCGGCCGCAGAAGTCGTGCAGGGCCTCGGTGGTGGGGGCCATCACGCGGGCGGCGAGGGCGTCGCGGAAGCGGCGTTCGACACCGGTCTCGCGGCGGAAGGCGGCGCCACCGCACAGGCGCATCGTGCCGTCGGCCACCTCGGCGGCGGTCTCGGCGGCGAGGGCCTTGATCTGGAGGACTCGCAGGGTGGCCTCCGGGCTTCCGTTCTCCACGGCGGTGAGTGTCGCTTCCAGCATCGCGCGCAGCGCGTCGGCGCGCAGCCGCAGCGCGGCGTACTGGTTGCGGGCGATCGGCTGTTCGGCCAGCGTCTGGTCCAGGTGGACGAGACGGGTCTCGCGCAGGTGGGTGGCGGTGAGGTTCAGCAGGGCCTCGGTGACGCCGAGCGAGAAGGCGGCGCTGAGCACCAGGAAGTACGGCAGCACCACTTCGAGGGCGGTGCCCAAGCCCTCCCCGTCGGTGCCGAGCAGGGCGGTGCGGGGTACGGAGACGGACTTCGCGGAGACGGGGCTCGAGGCGTTGCCGCGCAGCCCGAATCCGTCGTACGGGCCGCGCACGTCCAGTCCGGCGCTGTCGCTGGGGACCAGCCACAGCGACATCACGCCCTCCGCCTCCAGCGGCTTGCTGGACCAGACGTAGCTGTCGGCCTCTCCGGCCGAGGTGATCCAGGACTTCTGCGCGTCCAGGAGGACGGTGTCGGCGCCTTCGGGGGTGGCGGTGCCGACGGGGGCCCAGAAGTGGCTGCGGGAGCCGCGCTCGGAGAAGGCGAGGCTGCTCAGGTGGTTCCCGGCGGCGATCTCGCGGCGCACCTCCTCGGAGGCGTACCGGTCGAGGACGGTGACGGCCGCGTAGTGCATGAGCAGCACCATGGCGGTCGAACCGCAGGCGCCCGCGAGCCGCTCGATCACCTGGGCGGCCTCGCGCATACCCGCGCCCGCCCCGCCGCTCTCCCGCGAGCTGATCAGCCCGAGCAGCCCGGCCTCGCCGAGCGCCCGGATGCCCTCACCCGGGAAGCGCCCCGCGCGGTCGATCTCATCGGCCAGGGGCGCGATGACCTCGCGGATCACGGCCTCGAAGTCCTCGGTTCGGATGTACGGGGATTCCGTCGTCTGCATGTTCTGCACCTTGGGTGGTTAGCGCCTGAATACTCCCTGTCGCGGGGCAGTCAAGCAGTAGCCCCCGTGCAAGCGGAAACGGCTTCACCGGCGGGGGTGAAGCCGCGAAAACGGGTTCGGTTTACCCTGGTTCAGTCCCGTCGGGCGGTGCCCGAGATCGCCGGGCCGAGGTCGGCACGGAGGTGGGACACGGCCAGGGCGACGGCTTCCTCGGCGGTGGCGGCCTCGTCCAGGTTCTCGGACATCGGCCTCCTCCGCACACGGTACAGAGCCCCAACGGGCGGGACGATGGCGATCTCGCCCCGGAAGGGGCATCCGGTGCAGGAGCTGAAGCCGAGCGTCCAGTGGCTGGAGAAGACGTAGAGCTGCCGCAGCCGGGGTTCGGCGTGGGCCGCCTCCACGAGGGCGGCGAACTCGGGAAAGTCCGGCGCCTTGGCGGCCTGTCGCCGCATGGCCCGCCACTGCGACTCGACCACGGCGGCGGGCCCGCACTCATGGGCCTCGGCGAGTTCGTCGTAGCTCAGGAAGGGCGCTTCGGCCCGCATCTCGCGCAGGCTCGCGCCCCGGCTCCAAGCGGCACCAGCCCGGACCACGTCCTGCAGGTCGGACGTCCAGCCGCTGACGAGCGAGATGCCCTGACTCCCTCCCTCTACGCGGAAAAGGCGGCTCTCGGACCCGATGATGTGCACGCCGAGCGGATCACGCTCGGCGACGACGGAGGGGATGTACGCCGAAGTGCGGGGCGCCGCTGCGTTGGGTCGCGCCGTGAGGTCGAGACCGAGCCGGGCCGCCTCCCGCTCCAGCGCCGCCACGAAGCCGCCCGCTGCGGCCAGTTCGGGATACGGGTCGGGCTTCATGTCAGGGTTCATCCCCGCAGTATGACCGGGGTCAGCCCGGCAGCAGGGCGTCCATGTAGCTGTTGGTCGGGCGCTGGACCTTCTTCAAGGTGCGTACGTCCAGGGCGACTTCGGCGGAGGCGGTGCCGAGGCGGCCGTGCGGGTGCCAGGTGCCGGTGACGGTGACCCAGGTGTTGGGCTTCGGCGAAGGGTGGCCGTACATGCGGACCTTGACCGACTGGGCGTCCGCCGCGCAGCAGTTGATGATGAGCCGGGTCAGGTCCCAGCCGTCGCCCTTGGCTGCGGGGGTGGCGAAGCCGGTCATCAGGATGGTGCGCTTTCCGATCGCCTTGGTGTGGTCCTGCTGCACCCGGTGGGTGAAGTCGCCGAGGGTGCTGGGCAGCGGGGAGGTCGCGGGCAGCGGGTCGAAGTCCGCGTCGGAGACGTCGGCGGCCGTCGCGCGGGGTGTCTCCCGGGCGGCGGTGTAGGCGCCGAGGGAGGGCGGGGCGTAGAGGAGGAGGCTCAGGGCGGGCAGGAAGAGGAGCCAAGCGACGCGTGGCGGCGGGTGTTCGCCCTCGTGCGGGGCGCTGCGGAACGCCGTCCACGCCTGGGTCGCCCCGAGGATCAGCAGGATGACGCCGGAGGCGATCAGGAGGGGCTTCATCCCCGCCTTGACGTACCGCAGATACAGGTCGGAGAAGAGGGCGGCCTGGAGCAGCCCGAGGCCGCTGAGGAGGAGCAGGGCCGCCTGGACGGGGCGTTTCACAGCAGTACTCCTCCGATCAGGGCGCTGCACAGGACGGCCACGACCACCGTGGCGCTGGAGAAGCGGAGCGCGAACGCCCGCCCGAAGGTGCCCGCTTGAAGGGCGATGAGCTTCAGGTCGACCATGGGACCGACCACCATGAACGTCAGCCGCGCGACCGGTGAGAAGCCGGTCAGCGAGGCGGCCACGAAGGCGTCGGCCTCGGAGCAGACCGCGAGCAGGACGGCGAGTCCGGCGAGGAACGGCACCGCCAGCCACGCGGAACCGGTGAACGCGTCGAGCAGGGAGGGCGGTACGGCGACGTTGAAGGTGGCCGCCGCGAGCGCGCCGACGACCAGGAAGCCGCCCGCGTGCAGGAAGTCGTGCTGGACGCCCGCGCGGAACTCCGCCCAGCGGCTGTGCCCATGGTGGTGTCCGGTGTGCCGTGAAGTGGGCCGCAGCCACTCCGCCTTGCCCCGCCACAGCCACAGCCAGCCCATGAGGGCGGAGACGAGGAGCGAGGTCACCAGCCGGGCCACCACCATCACGGGCTGCCCGGGAAAGGCGACGGCGGTGGCGGTCAGCACGACCGGGTTGACGGCGGGCGCGGAGAGCAGGAAGGCGAACGCGGCGGCGGGCTCGACCCCGCGCCCGATCAGGCTGTTGGCGACCGGCACCGACGCGCACTCGCAGCCGGGCAGCGCCACGCCCGCGACCCCGGCGACCGGCACCGCGAGCGCGGCCCGTTTCGGGAGCAGCCGGGTGAAGACGGAGGCCGGGACGAACGCGTTGATGGCCCCGGAGAGCGCGGTGCCGAGCAGCATGAACGGCGTCGCCTGGAGGACCACGGCGAGCGCGACGGTCCGCCACGCCTGCACGGCCGGCGCGTCGCCCCATCGCCCGACGAGGAAGACCAGCGCGCCGGGCAGCACGGCCGCGCCCAGGAAGAGGAGGGGTTTGTTGCGCAGCAGGCCCGGGGCGGCGGGGCCCGGTGGCGCGGCTGTCTCCTGGACCCGTTCCTGCGTCTGCTGCATCCCGCCCCGACCCGTCAGCCGTTCCTCATACGATCGGCTCAACATAGCGACCGAAGGTAAGACGCCTCATGGGCGGGTTTCCCCGGCCTGTGCCCGCGGGTTTCCCTGTCCGTGCCCGCGGGCTTCCCCGACCCGTGCCCGTGGGTTTTCCCCGGCCCGCGACTGGGGACTCGCCGGGGCATGGTGTCCTGTGCGGCGGAGGAGCGGGTGCGGGTGCCCGTCATACGGGCGCGGTGGCGGACGCTGACGTTCGTCCACTGGCCCATGGACCCGGAGGCGGTACAGGCCCTGCTGCCCGAGGAGTTGACCGTCGACCGGTACGACGGGACCGCCTGGGTGTCGCTCGCCCTGTTCCTCATGGCGGACGTACGTCTCCTGGGGATGCCCTCGGCGCTGCCCGCGCTCCCGGACTTCCCGCAGACCAATCTGCGCACCTACGTCCGGCACCGCGGTGGCCGGGACGGGTTGTGGCTGTTCTCGGTCGACGTCGGCTGCCCGGCGATGTGGGCGGCGCGCGTCATCGGGGCGCCGTACACACCGGGGAGCGTGGACCTGCGCAGGAGTGGGGACACCGTCGTGTACTCCGGCTCGCGCTGGACCGGCGATGCCCGCTACCGGATGGCCGTCCGGCCCGGTGATCCCATCGAGTTGACGGAGCGGGACCACTGGCTGGTCTCGCGCCGGCGGGCGTACACGCGCCGCGCGGGGCTGCTGTGGGAGAGCCCGGTGGAGCACGAACCCTGGCCGCTGAACTCCGCGAGGGTCGAGGCGCTGGAGGAGAACCTGACGGCCGCGGCGGGCCTGCCCGCTCCGCTCGGCGCGCCCGTCGTGCACTTCTCGCGGCCGGTGCGGGATGTACGGCTGGGCGTGGCGCGTCCGGTGCGGGGAGTCGGCCGTCACTGACGGGCCCATCCGGGTCGAGGCGCGCCGCGAGGTACGTGAGCAAGCCGTCGGCGTCCCGACCCCGGGTCGTCGTTGATCGGCGCACCGCCCCCGCATAGGCTGTCATGCGCACCACACGCGCACCGCACCCCCACGCCGTCGCGAGGCGGCACGCCCCCGCCGACACCTGTGGTCCGGATGGTCGGGTCCGACGAGGGAGACAGCCGACGATGACCAGGGCGATGAAGTCACTGCTGGCCGGGCTGGTGGCCGAGGCGTCCAGGACGCTCACCCCGCCCGCCGAGCCACGCGTGGTCATGAGCACGTTCTGCGCCGCCATGAGCAGGCGTCGCGGCCGTCCGATCGACCTGATTTTTCGGGCCTTCCCCGAGGACGTCCCGGCGTCCGGGCTGCGACTCGACTGCGGCGACCGGTCCATCGTCGTGGTGGAGGAACGCACCCCGCCGGAGTCCCAACTGGTCATCCTCGGACACGAGTTGTGGCACGAGGAACAGGGCGGGCACGGACATCACACCACTGACGCGCGCGCTCCCGGCCCCGAGCGGGCCACCGAGGCGGTACGGCGGACGGCGGCGCGCATCCTCGCCGCGCGCGAGGTGCCCCGCGAGACCCTGCCCGCCGTCGCCGCCCGCGCCGGATCGGCCGACCGGCACGAGCGGGACGCGGAGACGTTCGGCCTGCTCTTCGGCCGGGAGTTACGGACCTGGATACCCGGCCGGTACGCCCGCGGCCCGGTCAACTCCACGACACTGGAAGGCCGTATCCGGCTCTCCCTCCTCAACCGGGGCGGGCAGCTGCCGAGATGACCCCGACGGTCCCCCATCTCCCCTACGCCGTGCCCGCCGTGCTCCTGGCGCTGGCGCTGGCCCTGAAGACCCCGACGTTCGTCCGCGCCTGGAAGGACCCGGACGTCCGCGCGACGACGCTGCTCCTGCTGCTGGCCGCCGCCGTGTTCGTCTCGGTCTCCCCGGCCGGCATCCACGGGATCAACACGGCCACCGGCGTGCCCAACATCGCGGCCCCCTGGGTCTATTCACTCCTGACCGCGTTCTGCGGCTCGTGTCTGGCGATGGTCGTCACCTGGCGGGACGAGCCGTCCCCGCGCCGCGGCCGCACGATCCGGCGCATCTGGCTCATCTACACCGGGATCGTCGTCGCGCTGTGGATCACCTTCCTGCTCGCGGACGTACCGGACGAGCGCGTCCACGACCTGGACACCTACTACGCCTGCGAACCCTGGATGCGCTGGCACATCCTGCTCTATCTCCTCGCGCACATGGTGTCCGCACTGGTCGCCGCGTATCTCATCTGGACATGGACATCCCGGGTGCGCGACACCTGGCTCAAGGCCGGACTGGTGTTCCTCCAGGCGGGCTACGCCTTCGGGCTGGTCTTCGACATCGCCAAGTTCGCCGCCGTGGGCGCGCGTTGGAGCGGCACCGACTGGGACTGGCTGTCGACCCGGCTGGCGCCGCCCTTCGCGATCCTGGACGCCACGCTGGTCGGCATCGGGTTCATCGTGCCGCAGGCCGGACCCTTCCTGGAGAAGTGGACCCGCGACCGGATCAGCTTCCACCGGCTGCGCCCGCTGGAGTCGGCCCTGCGCGCGGTCGGGCCGTCCGCGCCCCCGGCCAGCGTCGGCCGCCTCGCTCCCCTCGACCTCAAGCTGCTCCAGCGCCGCCAGCGCATCCACGACGGCCTGCTGCGCCTCGCGCCCCTTCTCGACGAGGACGTGTGGCAGCGGTCGTACGACGTGGCCCGCGCCGCCGGGCACGACGGGCGGACGGCGCTGGGCGTCGCCGGGGCCGTCACCGTGCGGGCCGCGCTGACGGCCGTACGCACCCCGGCCGCGCAACCCCCGGCCTCGCCCACCCCGTCCGCGCACACCCCGGGCGACCGAGCTCTGAGCGACCGAGCCCCGGACGACCCCCGCGGCACCGGCCCCGCCCGCTCCGCGGACCCCGTGCGGATCAGCGGCGACGAGGACGAGATCGAGGCCATCTCCCGTGTGTTCCACCGCGCACGGATCATCGACCCCGTCCGCCGACGGGTGATTCCCGAAGAAAGCATGAGCACCCATGTCTGACGTTCCCCGGCCCACCGCTGTCGTCATCGGCGCCAGTATCGGCGGCCTTCTCGCGGCGGCGGCACTCGTCGAGCACGCCGACGTGACCGTGATCGAGCGGGACACGCTGCCTGTTGGTCCCGCACCGCGCCGGGGTGTGCCCCAGGGCCGGCACGCGCATCTGGTCTGGTCGGGCGGGGTGCTCGCGTTCCGGGAACTGCTGCCGGGGTTCGTGGAGGAGCTGGTGGAGCGGGGGGCGCGCCTGGTGCCCATCATGGCCGAGATGGTGTCCCGCGCCCCCAACGAGGTCTGGTTCCGCCGCTTCACCGCCACCCATCACCGCAACCTGGTTTGCTCGCGCGACCTGTTGGACGGCGTACTCCGCGAACGCGTCCTCGCCGATCCGCGTCTGACATTGCGTCAGGACACCACCGCACTCGGTCTCGCGGGAGAGGCGGCACGTGTCACCGGCGTCCGCGTGCGCACGGAGGGGCGGGACGGCGAGGAGACGCTGGCCGCCGATCTGGTGGTCGACGCCTCGGGCCGGGGCTCCCGGGCGCCGCGCTGGCTCGGGGAGTTGGGGCTTCCCGAGGTCGCGGAGCGCGAGGTGAACGCCGGGGTCGCCTACGCCACGCGGCTGTTCCGCGCCCCCGCCGGGAGCCTGGAGCTGCCCTTCCCGCTCGTCAACGTGCAGGCGAACCCGGCCAAGGCGCCGGGGCGCGGCGGCATCATCCTGCCCATCGAGGACGGCCGCTGGATCGTCACGCTCTCGGGCACCCGGGGCGGTGAACCCACCGGAGATCCGGCCGAGTTCACCGATTTCGCGCTGAAGCTCGGCGACCCGGTCATCGGGGAGCTGATCCGCGACGCCGAGCCGCTCGGGGAGGTCGTGACCACCCGGAGCACCGCCAACCGGCGCCGCTACTTCGAGAAGCTGCGCGGGTGGCCCGACGGTTTCGTGGTGACCGGGGACGCCGTCGCGGGCTACAACCCCGTCTACGGACACGGCATCACGGTCGCCGCCCAGAGCGCCCTCGCGCTCGGCGCGCTGACCGGCGCCGACGGGCTCGCCCGTCCCGGCACCGGGCGGCGGCTGCAGCGCGCGGTGACGCGGCCGGTCGCCGCCGCGTGGGAGCTGGCCATCGGGCAGGACGTGCGCTACCCGGGCGCGAGCGACCGTCCGCCGAACCGCGCCGAGCGCGCCCTCGCGGCCTTCGTGGACCGCGCCGTCGCCACCGGCGCCCGCAATCCGCGCGCCCTCGGGGCGCTCCTCGACGTGATGAGCCTGGAGAAGCCCGCGACCCGCCTCTTCTCCCCCGACATGCTCGTACCGATGCTCTTCGGCCCCAAGCGGCCGTTCCTGTCGCGGGCCCCGCTGACCGAGGAGGAGCTGAAGTCCCTCACCGACTGACGCTCCGCGTGACGACCGTCACGCGATCACCACGCAATGTAGTGAAATATTCAACAACCTCGGTGGGTTGTACCCGGCGAAGGAGGTCACCAGTGGACACCACGTACTACGACCACGGCACCCTCGCCGAGCGCTGGGAGCGGGCGGGCATGTTCTTCGACGCCAAGGACTACGCGCGCGCCGCGAAGGTCCTCGCCGGGCTGGTCGAGGAGGTGCCGGAGCAGACCGCGCCCCGGCTGCTGCTGGCCCGCGCCTACTACCACTCCGCACAGCTCGGCCGCGCGGAGGCGGAGCTGCGGACCATCGTGGAGCGCGACCCGGTGGAGCACTATGCCCGTCTGATGCTGGGCCGCACGCTCGAACGCCAGGCACGGCACACGGAGGCGGAGCCGCACCTGCGCATCGCGTCCGCGCTCGCGGGCGACTTCCCGCAGGAGTGACCGGCGGGCCGGGGCCCCTTCCGGCGGGCCCCGGCCGCGTTCCGGTGTGCGCGCGATCGCCGAGTCGGCCGGGACCCCCGGTCCGGCTCGACGAGCCCGAGGCGACGTTCTCCTTCCCCTCCGCCCCGGCCCTGGTCGGAGGGGATGTCAGAGGTCCCTGCGAAGATCACGGCCATGGAACTCTCCACAGCCTTCGCCGGTCTCGACGCCCACCCCTGGGCCACCGTCAACCACGCCTACGGCCCGGCCGAGGACCTGCCCGGGTTGTTGCGCACCTTCGCCGAGGGCGGTGAGGACGCCGAGGAGGCACTGGAGGAGCTCTACAGCTCGATCGTGCACCAGGGCACCGTGTACGCGGCCAGTGTCGACGCCGTCCCGTACCTCGCCCGGATCGCCGCCTGCGGCCGAGAGACCGTCGACGCGCTCCGACTGCTCGGCTGCCTCGCCCAGAGCGAGGACGAGTACGACGTCGAGCCGGGCGCCGTCCGGGCCGCCGTGACCGCCCAACTGCCGCTGCTCATAGCGCTGCTGGCCGACGATGACGCCGCCGTCCGGCAGGCGGCCGGCTGGACGGCCGGCCACACCCGGGACACCCGCACCGCCCTGCCCGCCGTCCGGGCCCGCCTGGCCGCCGAGACCGATCCCGCCGTTCGGGCCGAACTCCTCACCGCGTACGCCCGGTTGGACCGCGCGGGCGCCGTCGCCGAGGCCCGCGCCCTGCTCGGCCCGGACACGCCCGCGCCGCTGCGCCTGGCCGCCGTGTTCGCCGCGTTGGACGCCGGGGAGCCGTGGCTCGCCGCACACCGCGACGCCGTCCTCGGCCTCCTGCCCGCGCGCGAGACGGCCAAGTCCGGCTACGCCGGCGAGCACCGCGAGCCGTTGCGTACCATCGTCGGAACCCTGCTGGGGCGGGACACCGACGCCGACCGCGAGAGTGCCCTCGCACTGCTCGACGCCGCGCTGCGTGACGAGCGCCCCGAGGTGCGGGCCGAGGCCCTGTGGGCGGCCGATCGCGCCTGCACCCTGTCGCGCAGCGCCCCGCAGCGGCTGATCCCCGCGATCGCCCCGCTCGCCGCAGACTGGGCGGCCGCCCAGCTCCTGGGCAAGCTCGGCCCGGCGGCACGCGAGGCCGCGCCCGTCCTCGCCGAACTCGCCGCGCAGCCGGACGAGGAGGCGGCCGACCAGGCCCTCGCCACGCTCGTCCTGGTGGCGCCGCGGGCCGCCGCCCCGCTGCTGGCCCGGGCCGTCGACCGGCGCCCTCGCGCCATGCGGCGCGCCACCCAGTCCCACGCCCCGGCCGACGCGCCCTTCCCGTTCGACCCGGAACTGCTCGCCGCGGTCCGCGGCCGCCTGGCCGCCAAGGCGCTGGAGCGCCCCGAGGGGCGCAAGGACTGCGGTTGCTCGACGACCGAGGACCACAACGACACCGCCCAGCTGGTCCACCTGCTGCGGCAATGGGGCCCACAGGCCGTCGAGGCGCTGCCCGAACTGTGCGCCGTTCTGCCCCGGTTCCAGTACGCTGCCACCGCGATCACCGCCGTCGCCGTCGGCATCGGGCCCGAGCAGCGCGAGCAGGCCGCCACCGCCTTGCGGGCCGACGCCCGGAAGCTGTTCGTGGCGCAGGCACTGCACGAGCTGACCGGCGAGACCGGGCCGCTGTTCGCCGCCGCCGAGGCGGCGCTCGCCACCGGTGCGCGCGATGTCGACGAGGGCATCCGCGTCCTGGCCGGCCTCGGCCCGGCGGCCGCCCCCCTGGCCCCGACCCTGCGGACGGCGCTCGGCCGCACCACCGACCGCGACACCACGCCGGAGGTGGACACCGACCTCGCCCTGGCGCTCGCCCTGTGGCGGATCGCCGGTGATGCGGCCGAGGTCGTCCCGGTGCTGGCCTCGGTCTTCGACCGGTGTGAGGGCGAGCGATGGTTCCACTGGACGGCCGCCCGCGCCGCCCGCGAGATCGCCGTGCTCGGCCCGGCCGGGCGCCCGCTGACCGCCCGGCTCCAGGCTCTCCTCGACGCCCCGGCCCAAGCACCCTCGGCCGTCCTCGGGCTGCTCGCCGTCGCCGATCCGGCCGATCTCGACCGCACCCGGCTCGCCGAGGTGGCGCTGCGCTCGGCCGAGAGCCGCGCCGACCTCAAGGGCGCCTGCGACGCCCTGCGGGCGCTCGGCGTCGCCGCCCTGACGCCGGAGCAGCACGACCGGCTGGCCGCGCTCGTCACCGGGGACCGCCGCCTGGTCGTCTCCGAGTTCGACCACGCGATGATCCGTGAGGACGAACAACTGCGCGCCGCGCTGACGTCCGTCCTCGACCGAACCGGCTGAGGCCCGGGTCCCGCGGATACAGCGGAACGGCACGCACCCGGGCCCGGCGCGGGCGTTGTCGCCCGCGCCGGGCCCGCGTGCGTGCCGCCGTGGCATCCTGACCGGATGTCACTCCCCAGCGATCACGCGCCCCTGGCCGAGCGGATCGAGGAACTCCTCGCCGCCGGTGGCCCGTTGCCCATCGTCACGGCCGGCCATCCGGTCCTGCGCCGCCCCGCCGAACCGTACGAGGGGCAGCTCTCCCCCGCCCTGCTGGAGAGGTTCGTGGAGGCGCTGCGCGTGACCATGCACGCCGCTCCCGGGGTCGGCGTGGCCGCGCCGCAGGTGGGCGTGCCCCTGCGGATCGCGGTACTGGAGGACCCGGCGACGGTCCCCGAGGACATCGCGGCGGCCCGGGCCCGGGTGCCGCTGCCGTTCCGGGTGCTGGTCAATCCGTCGTACGAGGCCGCCGGGCCGGAACTCGCCGCGTTCTACGAGGGCTGCCTCAGCGTGCCCGGCTACCAGGCGGTCGTGGCCCGGCACGCGCGGGTGCGGCTGCGCGGGCAGGACGAGCGGGGCCGCGCGCTGGACGAGGAGGTCTCGGGGTGGCCCGCCCGGATCGTGCAGCACGAGACGGACCACCTGAACGGCACCCTCTACCTGGACCGCGCGGAGCCGCGCTCGCTCTCCACCAACGAGGCGGCCGCCGCCCTGTGGGCCCAGCCGGCGCCGGAGGCCGCGGCAAAGGTGCTCGGTTTTGAACTCCCCTGACCGGCGAGGTCAGTTGTCGCGGTACGCCTCAAGCAGCCGCAGCCACACCTCGCCGAGCGTCGGGAACGGCGGGACCACGTGCCAGAGCCGGTCGAGCGGGACCCGGCCGGCGACGGCGACCGTCCCGGAGTGCACGAGTTCACCCGCGCCGGGGCCCACGAAGGTGACGCCCCGCAGGATGCCCTCCTCCAGGTCGACCACCATGCGGGCGCGGCCGGTGTAGTCGTCGCCGTAGAGCGAGGCGCCCGCGACCGAGCCGAAGTCCACGTCCACGGCGCGGACCCGGTGACCCGCCTCCTCCGCCTCGGCCAGCGAGAGGCCGACGGCGGCGGCCTCGGGGTCGGTGAAGACGACCTGGGGTACGGCGTAGTGGTCGGCGGTGGCCGCGTGCGCGCCCCAGGGCTCGTCCTGGAGCGGGACGCCCGCCGCGCGGGCCGCGATGGCGGCGCCCGCGATCCGGGCCTGGTACTTCCCCTGGTGGGTGAGAAGGGCGCGCCCGTTGACGTCGCCGACCGCGTACAGCCAGTCGGTGTCCGGGACCCGCAGGGTGTCGTCGGTCTCCAGCCAGGTGCCGGGCTCCAGGTCCACGGTGTCGAGCCCGATGTCGTCCGTCTGCGGGGCACGCCCGGTGGCGAAGAGGATCTCGTCGGCCTCGATGCGCTCGCCGCCGTCCGTGACGGCCACGACCTTGCCGTTCTCCCTGGTGACGGACGCGACGGACGTGTTCGTGCGGATGTCGGCGCCCGCCTCGGTGAGGGCCTTGGCGACCAGTTCCCCGGCGAAGGGCTCCATGCGGCCGAGCAGCCGTTCGCCACGGACGAGCAGGGTGACCCGGGAGCCCAGGGCCTGCCAGGCGGTGGCCATCTCCGTGGCGACGACTCCGCCGCCGACGACGATCAGTGTGCCGGGCGCCCGCTGGGAGCTGGTGGCCTCGCGGCTGGTCCACGGCTCAACCTCGTCGAGCCCTCGCAGCCCCGGGAGCCTGGCGCGGGTTCCGGTGGCGACGACGACCGCCTGCCGGGCGGTGAGGGTGGTGACCGTGCCGTCCGAGGCGGTCACGGTGACCGTGCGCGGCCCGGCGAGACGGCCCCGGCCCCGGTAGAGGTCGATCCCGACGCCCTCCAGCCAGCCCACCTGGCCGTCGTCCTTCCAGTGCGAGGCGAAACCGTCCCGGCGGGCGAGCACGGCGGACGCGTCCAGCGGCCCGCGTACCGCCTCGGCCAGGCCGGGCAGGCGGCGCGCGTCGGCCTGGGCGATGACCGGCCTGAGCAGCGCCTTGCTCGGCATACAGGCCCAGTACGAGCACTCGCCGCCGACGAGTTCGCTCTCCACCACGGCGGTGGACAGACCGGCCGCGCGGGTCCGGTCGGCGACGTTCTCCCCCACGGGTCCGGCCCCGAGCACCACGACGTCGTACGCGATGGCTTCCGTTTCCGTCATGGGCCCCAGTGTGGTGGGTGGTGGGCGCGGGGGCCACACGGTACGCGCGCGGGTCCGGCCGCCCGCGGGTGAGGACCGGGCGGGTACGGGTGCGGTTTCTGGGGGTACGGGTGGGATGTGCGGCGGAATAGCCGGACCGGAGGGCGTGTTTGTGCCGAGGGCAGCACCCCCACACCAGGAAGAGGGAGATGCCATGAGCGGCAACACCGTGGAGCTGACCAAGGAGAACTTCGACCAGACGGTGCAGGACAACGAATTCGTCCTCATCGACTTCTGGGCGGACTGGTGCGGGCCCTGCAAGCAGTTCGCGCCGGTCTACGACAAGGCCGCGGCGGAGAATCCCGACCTGGTGTTCGCCAAGGTGGACACCGAGGCCCAGCCGGAGCTGGCCCAGGCGTTCGGCATTCAGTCGATCCCGACGCTGATGATCGTCCGGGACCAGGTGGCGGTCTACGCCCAGCCGGGCGCGCTGCCCGAGCCGGCCCTCGTCGACATCATCGACCAGGCCCGCAAGCTGGACATGAACGAGGTGCGCAAGAACATCGCGGAGCAGGAGGAGCAGGAGGAGGCGGGGCAGTAGTAGGCCCCGGCAACCCCGGTCGGCGCGAAGGGAGTTGGGCCGCCCGGTGCGGGTCAGCTGGAGTCGCGGTGGATCAGTGAGGCGTCCAGGACCGCGCGGACCCCGGGTTCCCGCCCGGGGTCGCGTACGACGCCGTCCACGAACGCGGCCAGCTCGCGCCCCGAGGGCACGTCCAGGCGGACGGTGCTGAGCCGGGGGCGCAGCAGCCGGCCGAGCATGAGGTCCCCGGCGCCGACGACGGCGACCTCGCCGGGGACGCCGAGTCCCGCGTCCTCCAGCGCGCGCATCAGGAGCATCGCGTACTCGTCGTCGTAGGCGAACACCGCGTCCAGGCCGGGCCATTGGTTCGCGAGCCGGGCGGCGGCCGACTCGGTGTAGGCGAGCGGGAGTTCGGTGACGGTGGCGTCGGTGCCGCGCAGCGCCTCGCGTACGCCCGCGAGGCGCGGGCGGGAGAACACGTCCAGGGCCCGGTCCTCCGGGACGACCACCCCGATACGGCGTCTTCCCCTCGCGTGCAGATGCGCGCCCGCGCGGCGGCCGACGACCGCGTGGTCCATGAGGAGGGCGTGCGCCCCCTGGACGCGGCCGGGGCCGAGGGTCACCACGGCGCGGGCTCCGGCGCGTTTGAGGACCTCGACGCCCCGCGGGCCGGGTCCGGTGCCGGGGATGAGTACGGCGACGGGGCGTAACTCGGCCCAGGCGCGGGCGGATTCGTCGCCCTGGAGGCCGAGGGCGCCGTACTGGACGACGGTGTAGTCGAGGCGGCCGAGGGCGGACTGGAGTTCACCGAGGAAGTGGCTGTGCAGCGGGCCCGCCGGGAGGGCGGGGGCGGGCATCACGACCATGCGGCTGTGTCCGGCGCGCAAGGTGCGGGCGGCCGCGTGCGGGACGTAGCCGAGTTCGCGGGCGGCCTCGCGCACGCGGCGGCGCGTCGGCTCGCTGATACGGACGGCGCCGGTGTCGTTGAGGACGTAGGACACGGTCGCGCGGGAGACCCCGGCCAGGCGGGCGACGTCCGCGCTCGTGGGCGTGTTCGGTATCTGCACCATGACGGAACGCATCCTGGCAGAGGCGCCGGGGGCCGCTTCGGGCGGGGCGAGGTCGTACAGAACCGGACGAGAACGGGGGCGTGAGCGGGGACAGGGGCAGAGGCAGAGGCAGGGGCAGGGGCAGGGGCATGAGCATGAGCGGGAATCGCGCGTGGGTCGCGCACACCAATTGACGAACACGTTCGCTACGAACTTGTTCGTGACGAACATGTTCGTTACGCTGCGGCCCATGCCCGCTTCTCCCCAGCACTCCCCCCGCTCCCGCCGTGAGCGCCCCGCGAAGCCCGCGCTCAGCCGTGAGGTCGTCGTCGCGACCGCCGTGGCCGTGATGCGCGCCGAAGGGCTGCGCAAGGTGACCATGCGGCGGCTGGCACAGGAGCTGGACACGGGCCCCGCCTCGCTGTACGTCTACGTGCGCAACACGGACGAGCTGCACGCCGCCGTCCTGGACGAACTGCTCGGCACCGTCCCCCCGGCCCCGGAGGGGGGCACCTGGCGCGAGCGCCTCGAGCATGTGCTCGTCGCCTGCACCGGCATGCTCCTCGCACACCCGGAGCTGGCCCGCGCGGCACTCACCGCCCGGCCGCGCGGCCCGCACTACCTGAATCTGATCGAGACCCTGCTCGCCCTGCTCGACGAGGGCGGGGTGCCGCGCGCACAGGCCGCCTGGGGTGTCGATCTGCTGCTCCAGCACGCCGTCGCGACCGCCGCCGAACACGCCGGGGGCGACAACCCGGAGGAGTGGGAGGAGCTGATCGGCGTACTGCGCCGGGCGGCCGAGGACCCCACCCGTCCGCACATCGCGGCGGCCGCCCACGTCCTGCTCTCGGGCACGCCCGAGAACCGCGTGTCGTGGGCCTTCCAGACCCTGATCAACGGCATCGAGCGCACCGCCGTACCCGAGTGAGCCCCCAGGAGGCCACCATGACCGCATCCGCTCCCGTACCCCACCACCCGATCGCCGTCGTCGGCGCCGGGCTCGGCGGGCTCACGCTGGCCCGGGTGCTGCACACCCGCGGCGTCGAGGCGGCCCTGTTCGACCTCGACGCCTCGCCCGAGGCGCGCACCCAGGGCGGGATGCTCGACATCCACGACGACTCCGGCCAGAAGGCGCTGCGCGCGGCCGGGCTGCACGAGGAGTTCCTCGCCCGGGTGCACCGGGGCGGCGAGGCGACCCGCGTCCTGGACCGGCACGCCACCGTGCACCACGACGCGCCGGACGACGGCGAGGGCGGCCGCCCCGAGATCGACCGGGGCGACCTGCGCGACCTGCTCCTCGGCTCGCTGCCCCAGGGCACGGTCCGCTGGGGCGCGAAGGTGACCGGGGCGCGGCCGCTCTGCGACGGACGGCACGAGGTCACGCTGGCGGACGGCGGTGTCTTCACCACCGATCTGCTGGTCGGCGCGGACGGCGCCTGGTCGCGGATACGCCCGCTGGTGTCGGACGCGGTGCCCGCGTACGCCGGGATCTCGTTCGTGGAGACGGACCTGCCCGACGCGGACGAGCGGCATCCGGTGAGCGCCGGGGTGATCGGCGCCGGGATGCTGTTCGCGCTGGGCGCCGGGCGGGGCTTCCTCGCGCACCGCGAGACGGACGGCGGGCTGCATGTCTACACCGCCGTCGAGGCGCCGGAGGACTGGCTCGACGGCATCGACTTCACGGACACCGAGGCGGCCAAGGACGCGGTGCTCAAGGAGTTCGACGGCTGGGACGACACCCTGAAGGCGCTGGTCCGGGACGCGGAGGGCGCCCTCGTTCCGCGCCGCATCCACGCCCTGCCGGTCGGCCTGCGCTGGGACCGCGTCCCCGGTGTCACCCTCCTCGGCGACGCCGCCCACCTGATGTCCCCGTTCGCGGGCGAGGGCGCCAACCTCGCCCTCCTGGACGGCGCCGAACTGGGCCTCGCCCTGGCCGCCCACCCCGGCGACACGGAGGCCGCCCTGACCGCCTACGAGTCGGACATGTTCCGGCGCGCGGAAGCCTCCGCGACCGACTCCGCCCAGCAGGGACGGCTCCTGTTCCGCGAGGACTCCGCCCAGTTGCTGGCGGCGATGTTCACGGGGGCGGAGGGGTAAGCCCCGCCCCGGGGCCCGGCACCGCGCGCCCGCCTGCGTCGGCGCCTGCGCCTGCGTCACCCCGGCCGTCATCGACGCGGCGCTCACCGTGGCCGACCGCACCGGCATCCAG
>NZ_JBEZXY010000015.1:0-110964 GCF_040638245.1 Streptomyces sp. NPDC026659
CGCCGATGCTCCGCATCGACTCCCTCCTCCGCCTTGCGATGCACGGCACCAGACGCCGCTCCCTGATCCGGCCTGATCGACGAGACACCCCCTAGCGGGCACTCCCCTTGCCGGGGACGTACGGCCCGAGCCTCGATGGCATGGTCCGAGCCTTTACGGCATGGTCCGAGCCTTGACCGAACGGTCCGAGCCGCGCCAGTACCGTCCCGCGCCAGTACCGTCCGACACCGAGGTCCGCGCCACCAGGCACCGGGGCCCCGCCCCTCCACAGCGACCCGCCCCCGCCCCCAGACCCAGTAATCCGTTCGGCCCACCCCACGACGCACACGAGTGCCTACAGGTGCGGGACCGTCGAGGAGAACAGACGCTGGAATCCGCAGCATCCGGCACGGACGGCGAGGGGCGATGATCGTAACGGTGGTGTCGATGCCGGAGGCGACGATCACGCGTGCGGATGTCGCGGAGGCGAGGGAGAGGCTGGCGACGGAGCGGTTCGTGCTCGTCGACATCGAGTTGCCGGGGGAGGGGCCGGAAGCCGGGTCGGTGGCCGAGGAGCTGGGGCTGGAGGCCGAGGGGCTGGACTGGTTCGGCAGGGCGGACGAGCCGCCACGGGCGGAGTATCTGGGGGACAGGGCGGGACTGGTCGTGCCGGTCGTCCAGGGGGAGCGGATCGCCCTCGTCCATGTGCTGGTGACCGAGCACTTCCTGGCCACCGTGCACCGGGGGCAGGCCGGGCTGGCGATTCCCATGACCCGGGCGCTGACGCACGAGCGGCCGTCCGACGCCGTGGCGGTGCTCTTCCTCATGCTCGGGGAGGCACTGGGCACGTTTCGCCGGGCGGCCGTGCAGGCACTGCTGGAGACCGAGGAGCTGGAGGACGACATGTTCGAGGAGCGGCTTCCCGAGCAGGTGCGCGAGCTGGCGCGGCTGCGACGCCGTTCCGCCCTCCTGCATCACTTCCTGCGGCCGTTCCTCGAACTGACCGACGAGATGCTCACCCGCCGGATGATGAGCCCCACCTTCCCCGAGCAGCGGCAGCGGCTCGCCCGGGAGTTCCAGACCAGCGGGCGACTGGTGCTCGCGGACCTCGAGTCGTTGCAGGAGGCCACGCGCCGGGCGTTCGCCAGTTACTCCTCGCTGGTGGCCGGTGAGCAGAACGGGGTGATCAACCGGCTGGCCATTGTGTCGGTGGTCTTTCTGCCGCTGTCGTTCCTGACCGGGTTCTTCGGCATGAACTTCACGTTCCTGACGGACAAGCTGGAGAGCCGGGACGAGTTCTGGCTGTTCGCCATCGGACTGCAGTTGCTCGTCCTGCTCCTCTCCCTCTACGTGCTGCACCGCACCAGGATCTGGCGCAGGCTGCGCGAGGGTGACTGACCGGACGGCGACGGACCGGACGGCCGTGCCCGGGTATGCCGAAGGCCCCGCCCGGCACCCTTGGGGAAGGGGTCGGACGGGGCCTTCGGTTGAAGATTCTGAACTCGCACCCGCGTGGCGAACGCAGGCCGCGTGCGAGTTCGGGGGCCGGTAGGGGGCGGATGAGAGAGGGCCCGCCCTGGGTCCCGCCGGCGTTCAGATCAGGTGAGAACTCAGCCCTTGAGGTCGGTGACCTTGGCGGCCAGCGCCGACTTCTTGTTGGCGGCCTGGTTCTTGTGGATGACGCCCTTCGAGACGGCCTTGTCGAGCTGACGCGCGGCAGCGCGCTGGTACTCGGTGGCCTTCTCGACGTCACCCGCGGCAGCGGCCTCACGGGCCTTGCGGATCGCGGTCTTCAGGGAGGACTTGACGGCCTTGTTGCGCAGGCGCGCCTTCTCGTTGGTCTTGATCCGCTTGATCTGGGACTTGATGTTCGCCACGAAAGGAGCCTTTTCAGGTTCAGGCACGGGACCGCTCGGGCCCCGGACCGGTGATCCAAGGATTTCAGTACGTGCCTCGCGCTGAGAGGGCATGAGGCACAGCCATCAACAGTACCAGTGGCCGCCTCGGCGGCCCAAAACGCCCCCCGGTCGCTCTCCGTGGGACCATGGAGACTACGTATCGATCCGACCCGAGGCATAAGGCGCCTCAAGAGACAGGACCCTGCGTGCCCGCGACCCCTAACCATGTGCCCGAGCCGAGCCGTACCGACCCGGCTCTGATCCGCAACTTCTGCATCATCGCGCACATCGACCACGGCAAGTCCACGCTCGCCGACCGGATGCTCCAGCTGACCGGTGTGGTCGAGCAGCGGCAGATGCGTGCTCAGTACCTCGACCGGATGGACATCGAGCGCGAGCGCGGCATCACGATCAAGTCCCAGGCGGTGCGTCTGCCCTGGGCCCCGACCGAGGGCCCCGACCAGGGCGCGACGCACATCCTCAACATGATCGACACCCCGGGGCACGTCGACTTCACCTATGAGGTCTCGCGGTCGCTGGCCGCCTGCGAGGGAACCGTCCTCCTCGTCGACGCCGCCCAGGGCATCGAGGCGCAGACCCTCGCCAACCTCTACCTGGCGATGGAGAACGACCTCACGATCATCCCGGTGCTCAACAAGATCGACCTGCCGGCCGCCCAGCCGGAGAAGTTCGCCGAGGAGCTGGCGAACCTCATCGGGTGCGACCCCGACGACGTGCTCAAGGTCTCCGCGAAGACCGGCATGGGCGTCGAGGCGCTCCTCGACCGGGTCGTCGAGCGGATCCCGGCACCGGTGGGCGTCAAGGACGCCCCCGCCCGCGCGATGATCTTCGACTCGGTCTACGACTCCTACCGGGGTGTCGTGACGTACGTCCGTGTCATCGACGGCCAGCTCAACAAGCGCGAGCGCATCAAGATGATGTCGACCGGCGCGACCCACGAGCTGCTGGAGATCGGCACCAACTCGCCCGAGATGCTCCCGGCCGACGGCCTGGGCGTCGGCGAGGTGGGCTATCTGATCACCGGTGTGAAGGACGTCCGCCAGTCCAAGGTCGGTGACACCGTCACCAGCCAGGTCAAGGGCGCGACCGAGGCCCTCGGTGGCTACAAGGACCCGAAGCCGATGGTGTTCTCGGGCCTGTACCCGCTGGACGGCTCGGACTACCCGGAGCTGCGTGAGGCCCTGGACAAGCTCCAGCTCAACGACGCCGCCCTGGTCTACGAGCCGGAGACCTCCGCCGCCCTCGGCTTCGGCTTCCGCGTCGGCTTCCTCGGCCTGCTGCACCTGGACGTGATCCGGGAGCGCCTGGAGCGCGAGTTCGGCCTCGACCTGATCGCCACCGCGCCCAACGTGGTCTACCGCGTGGTCATGGAGGACGGCAGCGAGCATGTCGTCACCAACCCGAGCGAGTTCCCCGAGGGGAAGATCAACGAGGTCTACGAGCCGGTCGTGCGGGCCACGATCCTCGCGCCCACCGAGTTCATCGGCTCGATCATGGAGCTGTGCCAGACCCGGCGCGGCACCCTGCTCGGCATGGACTACCTCTCCGAGGACCGGGTCGAGATCCGCTACACGCTGCCGCTCGCGGAGATCGTCTTCGACTTCTTCGACCAGCTGAAGTCCAAGACCCGCGGCTACGCCTCGCTGGACTACGAGCCCACGGGCGAGCAGACCTCCAGCCTGGTCAAGGTCGACATCCTGCTGCACGGCGACAAGGTGGACGCCTTCTCGGCGATCACCCACAAGGACGCCGCGTACGCGTACGGCGTGCGGCTCGTCGCCAAGCTGCGCGAGCTGATCCCCCGGCAGGCCTTCGAGGTGCCGATCCAGGCCGCCATCGGTTCGCGGGTCATCGCCCGCGAGACCATCCGCGCCATCCGCAAGGACGTCCTCGCCAAGTGCTACGGCGGTGACATCTCCCGTAAGCGGAAGCTGCTGGAGAAGCAGAAGGAAGGCAAGAAGCGGATGAAGATGGTGGGTTCCGTGGAGGTTCCGCAGGAAGCCTTCATCGCGGTCCTCTCCAGCGACGACAGCGCGGGATCGGGCAAGGGCAAGAAGTAACCGCGCGCGGTACCGGGCCGTACACGCAATTCCGGGCACATGGGGCTCGTCGCACACAAGTGCGGCGGGCCCCTGCGTGTACGGGGCGTCGCTCTGCGTGGACGTTCCGCGGGGTCCTGTGCGGAAGTCGCAGGCCGCGTCCCCTTACGCGACGGCCGGTAGCGCCTTACCCTGATCCCTGCCCATAGTTACTCGCGAGTTAAACAACAGGCCGTACCCGTTCGAACACCCACGTGAGTCAACCCAGCCGCACCGAGTCAGCCGCACCGTCGCGGGCCCCGGAGGATGTCGTGAGCGACACACAGACCCTGATCGAGAACCGACCGCCCTCCGTGGCGGCCCTCTTCCTGGAGCGCGTGGCGGCGACACCGGACGCCGAGGCGTACCGCTACCCCGTCCCGTCCGCCACGGGCACCGGTCCGGACGAGTGGAAGTCGCTGAGCTGGAGCCAGGCCGCCGAGCGCGTGTACGCCATCGCGGCCGGCCTCATCGAACTGGGCGTCGAGCCCGAGCAGCGTGTGGCGCTCGCCTCCTCGACCCGGGTCGAGTGGATCCTCGCCGACCTCGGCATCCTCTGCGCGGGCGGCGCCACCACGACCGTCTATCCGCAGACCAACTCCGACGAGTCGGCGTTCATCCTCTCCGACTCCGAGAGCCGGGTGCTGATCGCGGAGGACGCGGCCCAGGTCGCCAAGGCGGCCGAGCGGCGAGCCGAGCTGCCCGCGCTCACCAAGGTCGTCGTCATCGACCCCGAGGGCGTCGAGACCGACGACTGGGTGATCACCCTCGCCGAGCTGGAGAAGCGCGGCGCGGCCTATCTGGCGACCCACCCCGAGCTGATCAAGGAGCGGGTCGGCGCGATCACCGCCGACCAGCTCGCCACCCTGATCTACACCTCCGGCACCACCGGCCGCCCCAAGGGCGTGCGGCTGCCGCACGACAACTGGTCGTACATGGCGAAGGCCATCGCCGCGACCGGGCTGCTCGGTCCGGACGACACGCAGTACCTGTGGCTGCCACTCGCCCACGTCTTCGGCAAGGTGCTCACCTCCGGGCACATCGAGATCGGCAACGTCACCGCCGTGGACGGCCGCGTGGACAAGATCATCGAGAATCTGCCGGTCGTGCGGCCGACGTACATGGCCGCCGTGCCCCGCATCTTCGAGAAGGTCTACAACGGCGTGGCGGCCAAGGCCCGCGAGGGCGGCGCCGCCAAGTACAAGATCTTCCAGTGGGCCGCCGAGACCGCCCGCGAGTACGCCAAGGCGTCCCAGGACAGCTTCCGGCGCACCGGCACCGCCTCCGTGCCGTTCGCGCTCGCCGCCAAGCACAAGGTGGCCGACGCCCTCGTCTACGCCAAGATCCGCGAGGCGTTCGGCGGCCAACTGCGCGCCTGCGTCTCCGGCGCCTCCGCCCTCGCCCCCGAGATCGGCTACTTCTTCTCCGGCGCCGGCATCCACATCCTGGAGGGCTACGGCCTCACCGAGACCTCCGCCGCCTCCTTCGTCAACCCGGGCGAGGCGTACCGCACCGGCACGGTCGGCAAGCCGCTGCCCGGCTGCGAGGTGCGCATCGCGGACGACGGCGAGATCCTGCTGCGCGGCCCCGGTGTCATGCAGGGCTACCACCAGCAGCCCGAGAAGACCGCCGAGGTCCTTGAGTCCGACGGCTGGTTCCACACCGGGGACATCGGCGAGCTGTCGGCCGACGGCTATCTGCGCATCACCGACCGCAAGAAGGACCTCATCAAGACCTCCGGCGGCAAGTACGTCGCGCCCGCCGAGGTCGAGGGCCAGTTCAAGGCCGTGTGCCCGTACGTCTCCAACATCCTGGTCCACGGCGCCGACCGGAACTACTGCACCGCCCTCATTGCCCTGGACGAGCCCACCATCCTCCAGTGGGCCGCCGACAACGGCCTGGAGGGCAAGTCGTACGCCGAGGTCGTCGCCGCGCCGCAGACCGTCGAGCTGGTTGCCAGGTATGTGAAGCAGCTCAACGAGGGCCTGCAGCGCTGGCAGACGATCAAGAAGTTCCGGCTGCTGCCCCGCGACCTCGACGTGGAGCACGGCGAGATCACCCCGAGCCTGAAGCTGAAGCGGCCGGTGGTCGAGCGGGAGTACCGCGGGCTGATCGACGAGATGTACGCCGGGGCGCGCGAGAACTGACCGGGCCCCCGGACCTGGACCCGGACCCCGTACCTCCGTGGCCGTACCTCCACAGCCGCACGCACACGCACCCGCGGAACGGGCGTGAACCCCCCGAAGAGGGGAGTTCGCGCCCGTCTGCGCTCGAAAGTGTCCGTCTTCTGGCACACCAGTAGCACAGTTCCCCCGCACGACCGCTCATTTCGGTGACACCCCGCTTATGCGCGCCCCCTGTCTGTCACCCTGGCCGCATGGACATGGCGGCCATACCGACCCAGCGGGCGACCGACGCCCCCGTCGGTGACACGCCCGCGCACCCCGGCGCGGGTCCGCTCGGCGAAGGGCGGGCCACCCTCGCCGGGAGCCTCGCCGCGCCCGGCTCCGCCCGCACCCTGGTGCGCGGCGCCTTCGCCGAGTGGGCGGCCCTCGGACTGACCGGACCGGACGGCGACGCACGGCTGACCGACGACGCGATGGCCGTCGTCAGCGAACTCGTCACCAACGCGGTCGTCCACGCGGGCACCGAGGTCGAGATCGCCTGGCGCCTGGAGGCGACCGGCGCGTTCACCGTGGAGGTCCACGACCAGCACCCCGCGCGCGCCCCGCGCGACCCCTCCGACACCGACGCGCCCCCGGAGATGCCCGAGCACGGGCGCGGGCTGCGCCTGGTCGCCACCCTCGCGGAGACCTGGGGCGTCACCTACCACGCCCGCGGCAAGACCCTGTGGGCGCGGCTGCCGCCCGGCGGCAAGGAGGAACCCGAGGGCCCCGCGCCCGTACCCGCCCTGCGCTCCGCCGAGGCCCTGGCGCCGCAGCCGCAGCGCCCCGGCGGCGACCGGGACTGGCTGGGCCGGGGCGCGCTGTCCTTCCTCGCCGAGGCGTCCGACCTGCTCGCGGGCCAGCTCGACGAGAACCTGGTCGCCGCCCTCACCGGCCAGCTCCTGGTGCCCCGGCTCGCGGACTGGTGCGCGGTGTGGCTGGAGGACGAGGCGACCGTGCGCACCGGGTGCGGCTCCGGGCCCGTCCGGGTCTGGCACGCCCACGAGAGCCGCAGCGAGGAGCTGCTCCGCGCCCTGGAGAAGGACCCGCCGCGCCCCGACGGCGTGCGCTCGGGCCCGGAGCCGTACCCCTGGCCGGGTGCCGCGCTCGGCCCCGAGGGCACCCAGGGCACCGCGCTCGCCTACCGGCTCATCGCGGGCGGCCGCCCGCTGGGCACGCTGGTGATCGGCCGCTGCGGGCTGCTCCGCTTCCCCGACGAGGTGACCGGGCTGGTCGAGGACCTGGGGCGCCGGGTGGCGCTGGCCATCGGCGCGGCCCGGCAGTACGCCCGCCAGGCCACCATCAGCGCTGTCCTCCAGCGGGGTCTGCTGCCCGGCGCGGTCGCGGAGATCCCGGGCATGCGCAGCGCGCTCGTCTACGAGCCCCGCGACAAGGGCGGCCCCAGCGGCGACTTCTACGACCTGTTCCCGGCGGGCGACGGCCGCTGGTGCTTCGCCGTGGGCGACGTCCAGGGCAAGGGCCCGGAGGCGGCGGTGGTGATCGGCCTGGCCCGGCCGTGGATCAGGCTGCTGGCCCGCGAGGGCTACCCGGTCGCGGGCGTCCTCGACCGCCTCAACCAGCTCCTCCTGGACGACGCCACCGAGGCCGCCGACGCGGCCGCCCGCGCGCTGGTCGCGGCGGGCGGCGGCCCCATCGCGCCGGGGGAGGGCCCGCAGAGCCGTTTCCTCTCCCTGCTCTACGGCGAGCTGACCCCGCACGCGAACGGCGTCACCTGCGTCCTCGCCTCCGCCGGGCACCCGCTGCCGCTGGTGCTGAGCCCCGACGGCACGGTCCGCAGCGCCGCCCGGCCGCAGACCCTGCTCGGCGTGGTCGAGGACGAGACCTACACCAGCGAGAGCGTCGAGCTGGAGCCCGGCGACAGCCTGCTGTGCGTCACGGACGGGGTGACCGAGCGCCGCTCCGGCTCCCGCCAGTTCGACGACGAGGACGGCCTCGCGCTCGCCCTCGCGGACTGTGCGGGGCTCGACGCCGAGCGCATCGCGGAGCGCATCCACGACCTGGTGCTCGGCTTCGCCGCCGACCTGCCGGACGACGACCTGGCGCTGCTGGTGCTCCAGGCGGACTGAGGCCGGACGGGTGCCGTCCCGAGTACGGGACAATGGAGGACATGCCTTCCGCACTCCCCGACGGCGAGCCCGTCCCCACCGACGGCGCGCTGCCCGCCTCCGCGCTCGCCGGGGCCGCCGACCGGCCCCTCGGGTTCTATCTGCACGTCCCGTACTGCGCGACCCGCTGCGGCTACTGCGACTTCAACACCTACACCGCCACCGAACTGCGCGGCACCGGCGGCGTGCTCGCCTCCCGGGACAATTACGCGGACACCCTCACCGAGGAGGTCCGCCTGGCCCGCAAGGTGCTCGGCGACGACCCGCGCGAGATCCGCACGGTCTTCGTCGGCGGCGGCACGCCGACCCTGCTGGCCGCCGGGGACCTGGTACGGATGCTGGGCGCGATCCGCGACGAGTTCGGACTCGCGCCGGACGCGGAGATCACCACCGAGGCCAACCCGGAGACGATCACCCCCGCCTACCTCGCCGAGCTGCGCGAGGGCGGCTTCAACCGGATCTCCTTCGGCATGCAGAGCGCGAAGCCGCACGTCCTGAAGATCCTCGACCGCACCCACACCCCGGGCCGCCCCGAGGCGTGTGTCGCGGAGGCCCGCGCGGCCGGGTTCGAGCACGTCAACCTCGACCTGATCTACGGCACGCCCGGCGAGTCCGACGACGACTGGCGCGCCTCCCTGGAAGCGGCCCTCGGCGCGGGCCCCGACCACATCAGCGCGTACGCCCTGATCGTCGAGGAGGGCACCCAGCTCGCCCGCCGCATCCGCCGGGGCGAGGTCCCCATGACGGACGACGACGTCCACGCCGACCGCTATCTGATCGCCGAGGAACTGCTCTCCGCGGCGGGCCTCCACTGGTACGAGGTCTCCAACTGGGCCACCTCCGAAGCGGGCCGCTGCCTCCACAACGAGCTGTACTGGCGCGGCGCCGACTGGTGGGGCGCGGGGCCGGGCGCCCACAGCCACGTGGGCGGGGTGCGCTGGTGGAACGTGAAGCACCCGGGCGCGTACGCGGCTGCGCTGGCTTCGGGCCGCTCTCCGGGCGCCGGCCGCGAACTCCTCTCGGAGGAGGACCGCCGCGTGGAGCGCATCCTGCTTGAGCTCCGGCTGCGGGAGGGAGTCCCCCTGTCCCTCCTGAAGCCGGACGGGCTCGCGGCTTCCCGGCGGGCACTGGCGGACGGTCTGCTCGATTCTGGTCCGTACGACGAGGGGCGCGCGGTGCTCACGCTGCGGGGGCGGCTGCTGGCGGACGCGGTGGTGCGGGACCTGGTGGACTGAAGGACCGACCCCCGCAACGGCGGGGACCACGACTTGCTCGGCCGCGTGGACGAGCTGATCGACGGATCACCTCCGCATGCGCGGAGAGCAGCCCACCAGGCACGATTTGCTCAACGAACCGGCAGCGATCAGGGCACGGTCACGTGATCGATCAGCCGCTCGACCGAGCCCAGCAGCTCAGACTCCAGCTCCCGATAAGACGTCACCTTCGCCAGAATCGCCTGCCACACCGCCCCCGTGTTGTCCGAAGGCCAGCCCAGTGCCCGGCACACCCCCGTCTTCCAGTCCTGGCCGTGGGGAACCCGGGGCCACGCGGAGATGCCGAGGGCGGACGGCTTCACCGCCTCCCAGATGTCGATGTACGGGTGGCCGACCACCAGGGCGTGGTCGCTGGTCACCGACTGGGCGATGCGCCACTCCTTGGTGCCGGGGACCAGGTGGTCCACCAGGACGCCCAGGCGGGCGTCGGGGCCGGGGGCGAACTCCGCGACCACGGAAGGCAGATCGTCCACGCCCTCCAGGTACTCCACCACCACCCCCTCGATGCGCAGGTCGTCGCCCCAGACCTTCTCGACCAGTTCGGCGTCGTGGCGGCCCTCGACGTAGATGCGGCCGGCGCGGGCCACGCGGGCGCGGGCGCCGGGGACGGCCACGGAGCCGGAGGCGGTGCGGGTGGGGCGGAGTGGGGTGGCGGAGGGGCGTACGAGGGTCACCGGGCGCCCCTCGAGCAGGAAGCCGCGCGGCTCCAGGGGGAAGACGCGGTGCTTGCCGAAGCGGTCCTCCAGCGTCACCGTGCCCGCCTCGCAGCGGATCACCGCCCCGCAGAACCCGGTGCCGGGCTCCTCCACCACCAGACCCGGCTCGGCGGCGACCTCGGGCACCGGCTGCGGCTTCTTCCAGGGGGCGGTCAGATCGGGGGAGTACTCACGCATTCTGATGACGATAGGAGAACTCGCCCCAGCCCCCTCACGACACGCCGAAACGGGCTGCCAGGGCGTCGCGTTGGCGTCGTACGAAGTCCGCGTCGACCACCGCTCCATGACCGGGGACGTACAGCGCGTCCTCGCCGCCGAGGGCGAGCAGCCGGTCCAGGGCGGCGGGCCAGCGGGCGGGTACGGCGTCCGGGCCCGCCTGGGGTTCGCCGGACTCCTCGACCAGGTCGCCGCAGAAGACCACCTCCGGCGAGCCGGGGACCAGGACCGCGAGATCGTGGGCGGTGTGGCCGGGGCCGACGTTGGCGAGCAGCACTTGACGGCCGCCGCCGAGGTCGAGGGTCAGTTCCCCGGAGACGGGATGGAGCGGCACGGGCAGCGAGGCCGCGGACTCGTCCGCGTCGGCGACCGGCAGCCCCTGCTTGATCGCGTCCAGCCGCAGTTCCCCGGCCTCGTGCGCGAGCAGCGCGTCCATGCCGACCGGCGCGTACGCCTCGGCCCCGCCGAACGCGGCCGCGCCCAGCACATGATCGAAATGCGGGTGGGTCAGCGCGAGATGGGTCACATCGTGGCCGGTCAGCTCCCGCACCGCCGCCTTCAGCCGCGCCCCCTCCGCGAGGCTCGCCCCCGCCTCCACGAGCAGTGCCGTACCCGCCCCGACGACCAGCCCCGCCGTACAGTCCCAGCCCGGCAGCCGGCACCGTCCGACGCCCTCGGCAAGTCGCTCCCACCCCAGGTCTTCCCAAGTCACGCTCATACCGGGACGCTATCGGCAAGAAGCCGGTGCAGTACCGCTGACCTTGCCCGGGCGGTACCCCGCGGCCGTACACTGGGCCGGGGAAGTCTGGCACTCGCATGAGCAGAGTGCCAGGGGAAACAAGCCGAGTGCCGTGGGGCGACAAGATGGAGGTGCGCGCCGAATGCTGAGTGAACGCAGGCTTCAGGTGCTGCGCGCCATCGTGCAGGACTACGTGGGCACCGAGGAGCCGGTCGGGTCGAAGGCGCTCACCGAGCGGCACAACCTCGGCGTCTCCCCGGCCACCGTGCGCAACGACATGGCCGCCCTGGAGGACGAGGGCTTCATCGCCCAGCCGCACACCAGCGCGGGCCGCATCCCCACCGACAAGGGGTACCGCCTCTTCGTCGACAAGCTCGCGGGCGTCAAGCCGATGTCCGCGCCCGAGCGGCGCGCGATCCAGAACTTCCTGGACGGCGCCGTCGACCTGGACGACGTGGTGGCCCGTACGGTCCGGCTGCTCGCGCAGCTGACCCGGCAGGTCGCCGTCGTGCAGTACCCCTCGCTCACCCGCTCGACCGTGCGGCACGTGGAACTGCTCTCGCTCGCCCCCGCGCGCCTGATGCTCGTGCTGATCACGGACACCGGCCGGGTCGAGCAGCGCATGGTCGACTGTCCGGCGCCGTTCGGCGAGTCCTCGCTCGCCGATCTGCGCGCCCGGCTCAACAGCCGGGTCGCCGGACGCCGGTTCTCCGACGTGCCGCGACTGGTCGAGGACCTCCCCGATGCGTTCGAGGCCGACGATCGCGGTACCGTCTCCACAGTGCTCTCCACACTGCTGGAGACACTGGTCGAGGAGAACGAGGAACGGCTGATGATCGGCGGCACCGCCAATCTCACCCGTTTCGGACATGACTTCCCCCTGGTGATCCGGCCCGTTCTGGAGGCACTTGAGGAGCAGGTCGTGCTGCTCAAACTCCTCGGCGAGGCCAAAGATCCGGGCGTCACCGTGCGTATCGGGCACGAGAACGCCCACGAAGGACTCAACTCCACGTCCGTCGTGTCGGTCGGCTACGGTTCGGGCGGCGAGGCGGTTGCCAAGCTCGGCGTGGTCGGACCGACCCGCATGGACTACCCGGGAACGATGGGAGCGGTACGCGCAGTGGCACGGTACGTCGGACAGATCCTGGCGGAGTCGTAAGTGGCCACGGATTACTACGCCGTTCTCGGCGTGCGCCGCGACGCGTCGCAGGATGAGATCAAGAAGGCGTTCCGCAGGCTCGCACGCGAGCTGCATCCGGACGTCAACCCCGATCCGAAGACCCAGGAGCGGTTCAAGGAGATCAACGCCGCCTACGAGGTGCTGTCGGACCCGCAGAAGAAGCAGGTCTACGACCTCGGCGGCGACCCGCTCTCCCAGGCGGGCGGTGCGGGTGCGGGCGCGGCCGGCGGCTTCGGCGCCGGTGGCTTCGGCAACTTCTCCGACATCATGGACGCGTTCTTCGGCACGGCGTCGCAGCGCGGCCCGCGCTCGCGCACGCGGCGCGGCCAGGACGCCATGATCCGGATCGAGGTCGAGCTGGACGAGGCCGCCTTCGGTACGACCAAGGACATCCAGGTCGACACCGCGGTCGTCTGCAACACCTGCAGCGGCGAGGGCGCGGCCCCCGGCACCACCGCGCAGACCTGTGACATGTGCCGCGGCCGCGGCGAGGTCTCCCAGGTCACCCGGTCCTTCCTGGGCCAGGTCATGACCTCGCGGCCCTGCCCCCAGTGCCAGGGCTTCGGCACCGTGGTCCCGACCCCGTGCCCCGAATGCGCGGGCGACGGCCGGGTCCGCTCCCGGCGCACCCTGACGGTGAAGATCCCGGCCGGTGTCGACAACGGCACCCGCATCCAGCTCGCGGGCGAGGGCGAGGTCGGCCCCGGCGGCGGCCCCGCCGGTGACCTGTACGTCGAGATCCACGAGCTGCCGCACTCCACCTTCCAGCGGCGCGGTGACGACCTGCACTGCACGGTCACCATCCCGATGACGGCGGCGGCCCTCGGCACCAAGGTGCCGCTGGAGACGCTGGACGGCATGGAGGAGGTCGACATACGGCCCGGCACCCAGTCCGGCCAGTCGATCCCGCTGCACAACCGGGGCGTCACGCACCTGCGCGGCGGCGGCCGGGGCGACCTGATCGTGCACGTCGAGGTCATGACCCCGACCAAGCTCGACCCCGAGCAGGAGCGGCTGCTGCGCGAACTGGCCAAGCTGCGCGGCGAGGAGCGGCCCACGGGCCAGTTCCAGCCCGGCCAGCAGGGTCTGTTCTCGCGGCTGAAGGACGCGTTCAACGGCCGCTGACCGCGAGCGTCGGTGGGGAGGGGGGTGCCCGGCACCCCCCTCCCTCCGTTTCCGGGACCCTCCCTCCGTTTGCGGGGCAGGGAGCCCGGCCCGATTCGGACTCGCGCGGCGGACGTGACACGATGCGGACATGCCCCGCACCCTCGCCGATCTCCTCGTGCTTCCGATCGTGCAGGCACCCATGGCGGGCGGCGTCTCCACGCCGGAACTGGCCGCCGCCGTCTGCGAGGCGGGCGGCCTCGGCTTCCTCGCCGGGGGCTACCGGACGCCGGACGCGCTGCGCGCGGACATCGAGCGGCTGCGCTCACTGACCGGCCGCCCCTTCGGCGTCAACCTCTTCCTGCCCCAGCCGCAGCCCGCCGACCCCGCCGCCGTCGAGCCGTACGCCGCCGGCCTCGCCGGGGAGCGCGAGCGCTACGGCACCGCGACCGGCGACCCGTACGGCCCGGGCGAGGACGGCTACGACGCCAAGCTGGCCTTTCTCCTCGCCGACCCGGTCCCCGCCGTCTCCTTCCACTTCGGCGTGCCCGAACCCGAGGTCCTGGCAGCGCTGCGCCGGGCCGGGACGGTCACGCTGGTCACCGCCACCACCGCCGAGGAGGCCCGCGCGGTCCAGGCTGCCGGGGCCGCCGCCGTCATCGCGCAGGGCGTGGAGGCGGGCGGCCACCAGGGCACCCACCGGGACGACCCCGCGCGCGACGGCGCCGGACTCGGACTCCTCGCGCTGCTCGCGGAGGTCACCGAGGCCGTGGACATCCCGGTCGTCGCGGCCGGCGGACTCATGCGCGGCGCACAGATCGCCGCCGTGCTCGCCGCCGGGGCCAGTGCCGCCCAGCTCGGTACGGCCTTCCTCGCGACCCCCGAGTCCGGCGCCCCCGAGGTGCACAAGCGGGCGCTGACCGACCCCGGCTTCCCGCACACCGAGCCGACCCGCGCCTTCACCGGACGCCCCGCGCGCGCCCTGGTCAACCGCTTCCTGCGCGAACACGGCGCGGACGCCCCCGCCGCCTACCCGGCCGTCCACCACCTGACCGCCCCGCTGCGCCGGGCCGCCGCCGGGGCCGGGGACGCGCAGGGCATGGCGCTGTGGGCGGGACAAGGACACCGGCTGGCCCGCGCGCTGCCGGCCGGACGCCTTGTGGAGGTACTGGCCGCCGAACTGCGCGCGGCGACAACAGAGTTGGCTGACGGAGGTGGTGCGGGATGACCGCTCCCGTGTTCGTGGTGGAGGACTTCGGCCCGGAGGGCGGACCGTTCGTCCTGGACGGGCCCGAGGGACGGCACGCCGTCTCCGTGAAGCGGCTCCAGGCGGGCGAGGAGGTCGTCCTCACCGACGGCGCCGGACGCCATGCCGTGGCCGAGGTGACCGGGACCGAGGGCAAGGACCGGCTGCTCGTGCGCCTCGGCGCGGTGATCCGGGAGCCGGAGCCCGCCCCGCGCATCACCGTGGTCCAGGCACTGCCCAAGGGCGACCGGGGCGAACTCGCCGTCGAGACCATGACCGAGGTCGGCGTCGACCGGATCGTGCCCTGGCAGGCCGCCCGCTGCATCACCCAGTGGAAGGGCGACCGGGGTCTGAAGGCGCTCGGCAAGTGGCGCTCCACCGCGCGCGAGGCGGGGAAGCAGTCCCGCCGGGTCCGCTTTCCCGAGGTCGCCGAGGCGGCCACCACCAAGCAGGTCGCCGCACTGCTCGCCGAGGCCGACTTCGCCGCCGTGCTGCACTCCGACTTCGAGCACGAGAGCGCGCCGCTGGCCACCGTCGACCTCCCCGCGACCGGCGACATCGTGCTCGTCGTCGGACCCGAAGGCGGCGTCTCCCGCGACGAGTTGGCCCTCTTCGAGGAGGCCGGCGCCCGCGCCTGCGTCCTCGGCCCGTCAGTCCTGCGCACCTCCACCGCCGGAACGGCGGCCGCCGCCCTCCTGCTGGGCCGCACCGGCCGCTGGTCCTGACCCGACGGCGGCGGGGAGCAGTTCCCAGCCGTCCAACTCCCCGGCGGTGACCCCGCGTCGGCGTACCTCGTCCACGAAGGCCCGTACGACGGCGGGCCGGTGCAGATTCGCGCTGTGGCCGTGCTCGTCGCACACCAGCCCGGAGTGGGCGTAGGCCGCGCCGGTGCCCAGCACCCGTCCCGGACGGTCCCGGAAGACGATCCGCAGGACGGCACCGTCCCGGCTCAGGGTCAGCACCTCCTGGCAGCCCGTCTCCGGTGTGTGCCGGTGCCGCACGGTCCACCGGTACGCGGTGCCGTCGGGGAGGACCAGGCGTCTGCGTCTGCGGGCGTCGCGCATCGGGGGAAGGTAGCACGCACCGCGGGCGGGGGAACCGGCGTGCGCCGCACGTTCGGGTGACGGGGCGGAGGCGGTCTTTCGCCGGGCCGGAGTCGGTGGCACGCTGAGAGGCATGGGGGCTTCGAGGTGGAATCGCCGCTCCGTACGGCTGTTGGCCGTGAGCGGGCTCGCGGCTTTGGGATTCGGCACGGTGACGGCGTGCCAGCCGACCGACCTGGGCTCCGCGACCGTCGCCTACACCACCGACTCGACCGCCACCGCCGAGCTGAACCGGCGCCATGTGGACGTGAGTTGGCTGACCTGCGTCGGGCAGCAGGGCGACAGTGCCACTGCGTCCAGGGCGAGTTCACCCTCCACGGCCACCGTCGTCGGCGTGGACTGCCAGGGCCGCACCAAGGACGGCAAGAAGATAGCCGTCACCGGTGAGGTGACCCGCGCGGTCAACGGCGCCTGCGTACGCGGCAACCTGACCGCCACCGTGGACGGCCGCCGGGTCTTCCGGCTCAGCGGACTCGGCGACTGCGACGCCACGCCCAGCCCCGTCTTCCCCCCGCCCGCCACCTACCGCCCGCCGGGACAGCCCCGGCCCACCGTGACGGTCACCGTCACCCGGACCCTGTGGTGCAAGGGCGATCCGACCTGCTGGCCCGTCGAAGGAAAGTGATCCAAATCCGGCGCCACGACGCCGGACCGCGCGTAAGGTGACCGCGTGACTCAGGGTGCTGGCAAGGACATCACGGCAGACACGACGACCACGACGACCTCGGGGTATCTCCGATTCCCGCACATCCACGGGGACTTGGTGACCTTCACCGCCGAGGACGACGTCTGGGTGGCCCCGCTCGACGGCGGCCGCGCCTGGCGGGTGAGCGCGGACAACGTCCCCGTGAACCACCCCCGCATATCCCCCGACGGCACCACCCTCGCCTGGACCTCGACCCGCGACGGCGCCCCCGAGGTGCACATCGCCCCGGTCGACGGCGGACCCGCCAAGCGGCTGACGTACTGGGGCAGTTGGAAGACCCAGGTGCTCGGCTGGACCCCGGAGGGAGAGGTCCTCGCCGTCAGCACCCAGGGCCAGGCCAGCCTGCGCCGCACCTGGGCCCGCGCGATCCCGCTCGACGGCGGCCCCGCCACCACCCTGCCGTACGGCCCGGTCGGCGACATCGCGTACGGCCCGCACACCGTCCTGCTCTCCGCCCCCATGGGCCGCGAGGCCGCCTGGTGGAAGCGCTACCGGGGCGGTACGGCGGGCAAGTTGTGGATCGACCGGGACGGCGACGGCGAGTTCGTCCGGCTCCACGAGGACCTGGACGGCAACATCGAGGCCCCCCTGTGGGTCGGCGACCGCATCGCCTTCCTCTCCGACCACGAGGGCACCGGCGCCCTCTACTCCTCCCTCGCCGACGGCACCGACCTGCGCCGCCACACCCCCCTCGGGGGCTTCTACGCCCGCCAGGCCGCCACCGACGGCACCCGTGTCGTCTGGTCCAGCGCGGGCGAACTCTGGCTCCTGGACGACCTCGACGGCGCCGAACCCCGCCGCCTGGACATCCGCCTCGGCGGCGCCCGCGTCGACCTCCAGCCCCACCAGGTCGGCACCGCCCGCTGGTTCGGCTCCGCCTCCCCGGACCACACCGGACGCGGCAGCGCCGTCGGCGTGCGCGGCACCGTCCACTGGGTCACCCACCGCGGCGGCCCCGCCCGCGCCCTCGCCGCCGAGCCCGGCGTGCGCGCCCGGCTGCCGCGCACCTTCCGCGCCGACGGCGAGGAGTGGGTGGTCTGGGTGACCGACGCCGAGGGCGAGGACGCCCTGGAGTTCGCCCCCGCCACCGGCCTCGCCCCCGGCGCCGTACCCCGCCGGATCGCCGCCGGACAGCTCGGCCGTGTCCTCGCCCTCGCCATGTCGCCCGACGGCAGCCGGGCCGCCGTCGCCTCCCACGACGGACGGCTGCTGCTGGTCGAGCGGGAGACCGGCGAGGTCCGCGAGGTCGACCGCAGCGAACACGGCGACGTCCACGGCCTGGCCTTCTCACCCGACTCCGGCTGGCTCGCCTGGGCCCACCCCGGCCCGCGCCCGCTCTCCCAGATCCGTATCGCCAGTACGACCGACCTCACGGTCACCGAGGCGACCCCGCTGCGCTTCCAGGACTACGCGCCCGCCTTCACCCTGGACGGCAAGCACCTCGCCTTCCTCTCCAGCCGCTCCTTCGACCCCATCTACGACCGGCACGTCTTCGACCTGGCCTTCGTCGACAGCGTCCGCCCGCACCTGATCACCCTCGCCGCGACCACGCCGTCCCCCTTCGGACCGCAGCGCCACGGCCGCCCCTTCGGCACCCCGGACAAGGACGAGACCCCGGAGAGCGAGGGCGCCCCGGTCACCCGGATCGACCTCGAAGGCCTGGCCGACCGCATCGTGCCCTTCCCGGTCGAGGCCGCCAGCTACACCAACCTGCGCGCCGCCCGCGACGGCGTCCTCTGGCTGCGCCACCCGATGCGCGGTGTCCTCGGCGCCGCCCGCGCCACGCCCGACGCCCCCGACCCCAAGACCGAGCTGGAGCGGTACGACCTCGCCCAGCAGCGCCTGGAGCACCTGGCCGCCGACGCCGACCACTTCCGGGTCAGCGGCGACGGCAAGCGCGTACTGCTCTGGAGCGAGGGGCGGCTGCGCGTCGTACCCGCCGACCGGCGCGCCTCCGACGACGAGGAGAGCGACTCCAACATCGTCGTGGACCTCGGCCGCATCCGGCACACCGTCGACCCGGTCGCCGAGTGGCGCCAGATGTACGAAGAGACCGGCCGCGTCATGCGGGACAACTTCTGGCGCCCCGACATGAGCGGCGTCGACTGGGACGGCGTACTCGACCGCTACCGCCCGATCCTCGCCCGCCTCGCCACCCACGACGACCTGGTCGACCTCCTCTGGGAGGTGCACGGCGAACTCGGCACCTCGCACGCCTACGTCACCCCCGGCGGCGGCTTCGGCGGCGGACCCCGGCAGGGTCTGCTCGGCGCCGACATCTCCCGTCACGAGGACGGCAGTTGGCGCGTGGACCGCATCCTGCCCTCCGAGACCTCCGACCCCGAGGCCCGCTCCCCGCTCGCCGCGCCCGGTGTCGCCGTACGCCCCGGCGACGCGCTCGTGGCCATCGGCGGCCGCCCCGTCGACCCGGTCACCGGTCCCGGCCCGCTGCTCACCGGCACCGCCGGAAAGCCCGTCGAGCTGACGATCTCCCCGGCGGGCGGCGGCGAACCCCGGCACGCCGTGGTCGTCCCCCTCTCCGACGAGGAGCCGCTGCGCTACCACGCCTGGGTCGCCGACCGGCGCGCCTACGTCCACGAGAAGTCCGGCGGCCGCCTCGGCTACCTCCACGTCCCCGACATGCAGGCCCCCGGCTGGGCCCAGATCCACCGCGACCTGCGCGTCGAGGTCGCCCGCGAGGGCCTCGTCGTGGACGTCCGCGAGAACCGCGGCGGCCACACCTCCCAGCTCGTCGTCGAGAAACTGGCCCGCCGCGTCATCGGCTGGGACCTCCCGCGCGGCATGCGCCCCGAGAGCTACCCCCAGGACGCCCCGCGCGGCCCGGTCGTCGCCGTCGCCAACGAGTTCTCCGGCTCCGACGGCGACATCGTCAACGCCGCCATCCGCGCCCTGAACATCGGCCCCGTCGTCGGCACCCGCACCTGGGGCGGCGTCATCGGCATCGACAGCCGCTACCACCTGGTCGACGGCACGCTCATCACCCAGCCGAAGTACGCCTTCTGGCTGGAGGGCTACGGGTGGGGAGTCGAGAACCACGGGGTGGACCCCGACGTAGAGGTCATCCAGAAGCCCCAGGACCACGCGGCGGGCAGGGACACCCAGTTGGACGAGGCGATAAGGCTGGCGCTGGAGGCACTGGAGAGGGAGCCGGCGAAAACTCCCCCAGGCCTGCCCAGCTAAAGGGACGTGGGGCGCCGCGAAAACACCCTGGACCCTGCCAACCTGAAGGGGCGCGGGGAACTGCGCGACCAGCCCAAACGGCGCCGCACCAAACCGACTACGATGCCCAAGACCACCCAACCGGCGAAAGCGAGCGCAGCGAAATGGCGGGAGAGCCGCAGGAAGACTGCCTGTTCTGCAAGATCGTCGCAGGCCAGATCCCCGCGACCGTGGTCCGAGAGACGGACACCACCGTGGCGTTCCGGGACATCAACCCCCAGGCCCCGACGCACATCCTGGTGATCCCCAAGGCGCACTACAAGAACGCCGCCACCCTCGCGGCAGAGGCCCCGCAGCTAGCAGCCGACGTGCTCGCCGAGACGCAGGTCATCGCCGACGAGGAAAAACTGGAGAGCTACCGCACGGTCTTCAACACCGGCGCCGGCGCCGGTCAGACCGTCTGGCACGCCCACGCGCACGTCCTCGGCGGCCGCGGCCTCGAATGGCCCCCCGGCTAGGCCAAGGCCCGTAAAAACATGTCCGTACGCGAACTCGTCGTCCTCGGCACCGCCAGCCAGGTCCCGACCCGGCACCGCAACCACAACGGCTATCTGCTCCGCTGGGACGGCGAGGGCATCCTGTTCGACCCCGGCGAGGGCACCCAGCGGCAGATGCTGCGCGCCGGGGTCGCCGCGCACGACCTGAACCGGATCTGCGTCACCCACTTCCACGGCGACCACAGCCTCGGCCTCGCCGGGGTGATCCAGCGGATCAACCTCGACCGGGTGCCGCACGAGATCACCGCGCACTACCCGCGCTCCGGGCAGCGCTTCTTCGACCGGCTGCGGTACGCCACCGCCTACCGCGAGACCGTCGCCCTCACCGAGGCCCCCGCCGACACCGACGGCGTCCTGGCCGAGACCCCCGCCTACACGCTGGAGGCCCGCCGCCTCTCCCACCCCGTGGAGTCCTACGGCTACCGGCTGACCGAGCCCGACGCCGTGCGGATGCTGCCCGACCGGCTCGCCGCGCACGGTATCGCGGGCCCGGACGTGGGCCGCCTCCGTCGTGAGGGCTCCCTCGGCGGGGTGACGCTGGAGGAGGTCAGCGAGATCCGGCGCGGGCAGCGGTTCGCGTTCGTCATGGACACCCGGCTCTGCGAGGGCGTCCACGCGCTGGCCGAGGGCTGCGACCTGCTCGTCATCGAGTCGACCTTCCTGGACGAGGATGTACAACTCGCCGAGGAACACGGCCACTTGACCGCAGGGCAGGCCGCGGCCGTGGCCCGGGACGCGGGCGTGCGGCACCTGGTCCTCACCCACTTCAGCCAGCGCTACTCCGACCCCGAGGTCTTCGAACGGCAGGCCCGCGCGGCGGGCTTCACCGGCGAGCTGACCGTGGCCCGCGACCTCCAGCGGGTACCCGTACCCAAACGCCGCTGAGCGCCACTCCCGCGCCCGGATGAATGGGCGGGTAAAGGGCCGTACGATGCTCTGATGCCCCTCCCCAAAGCTGAACTGCACCTGCACATCGAAGGCACCCTGGAGCCCGAGCTAGCCTTCCGGCTGGCCGGGCGCAACGGCGTGACGCTGCCCTACGCGGACACCGAGGCGCTGCGCGAGGCGTACCGGTTCGAGGACCTCCAGTCCTTCCTGAACCTGTACTACGAGCTGATGGCCGTCCTGCGCACTGAGCAGGACTTCGAGGACCTCGCCAACGCCTACCTCGCCCGCGCCGCCGCGCAGGGTGTCCGGCACGCCGAGATCTTCTTCGACCCGCAGGCGCATCTGGCCCGGGGCGTGGACATGGGCACCGTGGTCGAGGGGCTGTGGCGGGCGCTCGGCTCCAGTGTGGAGAACCACGGCGTCTCCACCCGGCTGATCATGTGCTTCCTGCGCGACGAGTCCGCCGAGTCCGCGCTCGCCACCCTGGACGCCGCCAAGCCGTACCTGGACCGGATCACCGGCGTGGGCCTGGACTCCGCCGAGGTCGGCCACCCGCCGGTGAAGTTCCGCGAGGTGTACGAGGCCGCCGCCGCGCTCGGGCTGCGACGCGTGGCGCACGCCGGTGAGGAGGGGCCGCCGGAGTACATCACCGAGGCCCTCGACGTGCTCGGGGTCGAGCGCGTGGACCACGGGCTGCGCTGCATGGAGGACCCGGCGCTGGTCGAGCGGCTGGTCCGCGACCGGGTGCCGCTCACCCTGTGCCCGCTGTCCAACGTGCGCCTTCGCACCGTCGACACCCTGGCCGACCACCCGCTCCCGGCGATGCTGGAAGCGGGCCTGATGTGCACGGTCAACTCCGACGACCCCGCCTACTTCGGCGGTTACGCGGGCGACAACTTCGCCGCGGTCCACGAGACCCTCGACCTGTCCCAGGACCGCCTGCGCGAGCTGGCCCGCAACTCCTTCCTCGCCTCCTTCCTGGAGGACGACGAGGAGCTGCGCGCCCGCTACCTCGCCGAGGTGGAGGCGTACGAGTTCGACTGACCGGGGAGCGCGCGGACCGGGAGGCCGGGGGCGGTTTCCGCCAGGAGGGGTTCCAGTAGCGGTTCCCTGAGGGGCGGCTCCAGGAGGGGCACCCGGTCCGCGAGCACCGAGTCCGGGATCTCCGCGAAAGCGACTTCCGCGTGCGGGAGTTCCGTGAGCGGGATCTCCACCACCGGCAGGTCCGCGACCCGTGTCGTACGGCGGGCCGGGGCGGTCGCGCGCAGGGCCGCCGCCGTCATCGGCACCGCTGAGGCCAGCAGGACGAGGGCGAGTATCCGGCCCATCGCCGGGTAGCCCGCCCAGGCCGAGAGCAGGCTGCCGGCCAGCGGTCCGGCCGCCGTGCCGAGCGAGCCCGCCGAGCCGACCAGCACCGCCCAGCGCCCGCGCGGGTCGAGGGAGGCGGCGAGCCCGATGACGTACGACAGCACGAGCGGGTAGCAGGCGTTCCAGGCGATCTCCCCGCCCGCGAACGACACCGGCCCCGAGGCCGACGCGCTGACCACGACGCAGGCCGCGATGAGTGCCGTACCGGCGCCGATCGGCACCGCGCGGCCCATGCGCGGTCCGAGCGCGCCCGCGCCGAGGGTGCCGAGCAGTCCGGCGCCGAGCGCGGCGGCGAACACCGCGCCGACGGTGACCTCGGTGAGATGCGCCTGGGTCAGACCGATCCGGCCGCTCACTCCCCACAGGGAGTTCTGCGCGAGGGACCAGCAGGGCATGGCGGCGGCCAGCAGGAGCCCGGTGCTCCGGTGGGGGAGCGGGGCGGGTGCGGCGGTGGCCGTGGTGACGGTCGTACGGGCGGGCAGGCGGCTGGTGAGGGGGAGGACCGCGAGCGCGGTCAGGGCGATCGCGGCGAGCGGCAGGCCGTGGCCAGGGCCGAGGTGCGGGATCGTCAGATAGAGGGCGCCCGCGAGGGCGGAGACGCTGAGCAGTCCGAGTGTGGTGACCCGGTGCGGGTCGGGGCGGCCCGCTATCCCGCTCGCGGCGACGGCCGTGACCGTGCCTGAGCCGAGGCCGCCGACGATCACACCCGCGACGACCGCCGGGACGGAGCCGGTGAGGGCGGCGGCGCCGTAGCCGAGGACGGCGAGGGTGAGGCCGACGCGGGCGAGGGCGCGCGCCCCGGCCCGTCCGCCGCGCGCGGCCAGCAGGAAGCCGGCCGTGGCGGAACTCAGCAGCAGGACGCTGCCGGTGGCCCCGGCCTCGGTGGTGGTGAGCGGAAGCCCGGTGTCGAGTCTGCCGACGGTGGTGGGCAGCAGATACGGCGCGAGATACCCGGCCGTGAAAAGGGCGACGAGGGGCCAGGGGGTGGTGCGGGGGGCGGACACGGGCGTTCCCAGGGCAGGCGAGAGCGACAGCTCGAAAGGATGCGGGAGAGGGGAGAGAGACGCCGGTGGTCCGGGGGACGGGAGGGCGCGAGCAAGTTGTATCAAGCACGTGGTTTCGAGCAGAAGTTGAGTGACTGTGATCTGAGTCACATTTGGTTTGGGGTGCGCGATCGCGGGTATTTCTCTGCACTCCCCCGGGTGGGTGACCGGGTGGGTGGTCGGTTTGTGATCTTGGGTGATCACAAACGGCCGTGGATGCGCTATGGTTGATCACGTCGCGGTCGCCGGAACTCCCGGTGGCGGACAGTGCGTTGGTGGTCCAAGGAAAGACGCCCCGCTTCCTGCGGGGAAATGCAGGTGCAAGGCCTGCCCGGCGCTCGATCGAGCCCCATCCCGCCGTTCGGCGGGGTGGGGCTCTTTGCTGTGCGCCCGTCCCCTTTCCTGCCGCGCCTCTTCTCGTCGCACCCCCTCCCGATGCGCCATTGACGGTGTCGTGTACGTGTACCTAGCCTCTGTTCTCATACGTGATCGGCATTCACAAGGGGAGATGATGGCCGATGAGCGACGACCCGGACCCGCGCGATGTGGCACGACGACTGAGGGAGGGCATGGCGCACGGCGTGCTGTCCTTCCCGCTCACCGCGTTCCACGACGACGGCTCCCTCGACCCCGACGGCTTCCGCACCCATGTGGCCTCCCGGCTCACGGCCGGACCCGGCGCCCTCTTCCCGGCCTGCGGCACGGGTGAGTTCTTCTCCCTGGACGAGGACGAGTACCGGCAGGTCGTCACCATCGCCGTCGAGGAGGCGGCCGGGCGGGTGCCGGTGGTCGCCGGGACCGGGTACGGCTGGGCGCAGGCCGCCCGCTTCGCCCGGATCGCCGAGGACGCCGGGGCCGACGCCCTGCTCGTCCTCCCGCACTACCTCACCGCCGCCCCGCAGGCCGGCCTAGTCGCCCAGCTGGAGCAGCTCGCCGCCCGCACTCGGCTGCCGCTGATCACCTACCAGCGCGGCCAAGTCGCCTACACCACCGAGTCGTTGCGACGCCTGACGCGCATCCCCGGCGTCATCGGCCTCAAGGACGGACACGGCGACCTCGACCGCCTGAGGCGCCTCACCCTCGCCGCCCCCGAGGACTTCCTCTTCTTCAACGGCGCCGCCACCGCCGAACTCCAGGCCCGCGCCTACGCCGCCGTCGGCGTCCCCGCCTACTCCTCCGCCGTGCACGCCTTCGCCCCCGAGATCGCCGGGGCCTTCTTCACCGCCCTGCGCGGCGGCGACCACGGCACCACGGAGAAGCTGCTCCGGGAGTTCTACGGCCCCCTCGCCGACCTCCGCGACCGGGTGCCCGGGTACGCGGTCTCCCTGGTCAAGGCGGCGGCGAGGCTGCGCGGACAACGGGTCGGACCCGTGCGCGCCCCGCTCGTCGACCCGTCGGACACCGACCTCGCCGCGCTGCGGGAGCTGCTGGCCACCGGACTCGACCTGGTGGGGGCCGCGCTGTGAACCGCGAACTGACCGTGGTGGACGTCCGGTTGACCCCCGTCCTGGTGGCCGACCCGCCGCTGCTCAACGCCCAGGGCGTGCACCAGCCGTACACCCCGCGCCTGATCGTGGAGGTGGTCACGGCGGGCGGGGCGACCGGGCTCGGGGAGACCTACGGGGACACCGACTACCTGGAGCTGGCGCGTCCGCTGGCCGACCATCTCGTCGGCCGCTCGGTCACGGATGTGAACGCGCTCTTCGGTCTCGGACTCGACGTGGACGAGGACCGGGTGCGCGGAGCGCTGGACGCGGGCGGGCTGCGCGGGGTGCGCAGCGCCGACAAACTCCGCCTCTCCGTGCTCTCCGCCTTCGAGGTCGCCTGCCTGGACGCGCAGGGGCGGGCGCTCGGGCTTCCCGTGCACGCGCTGCTCGGGGGGCGGGTGCGGGACTCGGTGGAGTACAGCGCGTACCTCTTCTACAAGTGGGGCGCCCACCCGGACGGCGTGCGGTGCGAGCCGGACGACTGGGGTGCGGCGCTGGACCCGGCGGGGATCGTCGCGCAGGCCCGCCTCCTTGCCGAGCGGTACGGGTTCACCTCCTTCAAGCTCAAGGGCGGGGTCTTCCCGCCGGAGCAGGAGGTCGCCGCCGTGCACGCCCTCGCCGAGGCGTTCCCCGGGCAGCCGCTCCGGCTCGACCCCAACGGCGCCTGGTCCGTGCCGACCTCGCTGAAGGTGGCGGCCGAACTCGCGGACGTACTGGAGTACTTGGAGGACCCGACGCTGGGCACTCCCGCGATGGCCGAGGTGGCCGCCGGGAGCGGGGTGCCGCTCGCGACCAACATGTGCGTGACCACCTTCGGGGAGATCAGGGAGGCGTTCCTGCGCGACGCCGTGCAGGTCGTCCTCTCCGACCACCACTACTGGGGCGGGCTGCGCAACACCCGTCACCTCGCGGCGATATGCGCCGCCTTCGGGGTCGGGGTGTCCATGCACTCCAACACCCATCTCGGCATCAGCCTGGCCGCGATGACCCAGGTCGCGGCGACCGTGCCGAACCTCCACCACGCGTGCGACTCGCACTATCCCTGGCAGTCGGAGGACGTGCTCACGTCGCGGATCGCCTTCACCGAGGGCCGGGTGGCGGTGTCCGAACGACCCGGCCTGGGCGTCGAGTTGGACCGCGACGAGCTGGCCCGGCTGCACCGGCGCTGGCTCGACGACGACGGGCGGCTGCGCGAACGGGACGACGCGGCGGCGATGCGCGTGGCCGAACCGGGGTGGCGGACACCGGTGATGCCGCGCTGGTGACGGGGCGGTCCCGGTGCGGCTCGGCTCCGGGTACCACCTGGGGCTGACGTCGTACGGGACCTTCCCGGTACGCGGCCGACGTGGTGCACACTGGCCAGATCCGCACCACGACAGGGAGCTCGCCGTGACCCCGTCCCCCGCGATCGCCGGAGAGGAAGCCGGAGGAGAACCGGAACACCTCACCCAGGCAGCGCGCCGCCAGGCCCAGGTCGACCCGCTGGCCGCCCTGCGCGCGCCCGGCGATCCGCCCTTCGACGTCTATCTCACCGGCACGGTCTTCCTGGACATCGTCTTCACCGGCCTGGACTCGGCGCCGGTGCGGGGTACGGAGTCATGGGCGCGGGGGATGGGGTCCAGCCCCGGCGGTGTCGCCAACATGGCCGCCGCGCTGGCCCGGCTCGGCCTGCGTACGTCGCTCGCGGCGGCCTTCGGGGACGACCACTACGGGGAGTACTGCTGGGACGCGCTCGCCCGGGGCGAGGGCATCGACCTCACGCCGTCCCGCACGGTGCGGGGGTGGCACTCGCCGGTGACGGTCTCCATGGCGTACGAGGGCGAGCGGACGATGATCTCCCACGGCCACGAGCCCCCGCCGGAGGAACCGGCCCCCGACTGCCCGCCGCCCGCCCGCGCCGCCGTCGCCTCCCTGACCCCCGGCACCCGCGCCCCCTGGATCGCCCAGGCCGCCCGGCGCGGCACCCGCATCTTCGCGGACGTCGGCTGGGACGACACGGGCGCGTGGGACCTCGCCGGTCTGGCCGACCTCGAACACTGCGAGGCGTTCCTCCCCAACGCGGAGGAGGCGATGCGGTACACCGGCGCGACCTGCCCCCGGGCCGCCGCCCACGCCCTCACCGCACACGTCCCGCTGGCGGTGGTCACCCTCGGCGCGGAGGGCGCCTACGCGGTGGACCGCCGCACGGGGGAGACGGCCGAGGTCCCCGCGATCGAGGTGGAGGCGTTGGACCCCACGGGGGCGGGCGACGTCTTCGTGGCCGGCTTCGTGACGGCCACCCTGGCGGGCTGGCCCCTGGCGGACCGCCTCGCCCTCGCCGGGCTCACGGCCGCCCTCTCCGTCCAGGAGTTCGGCGGCTCCCTCTCGGCCCCCGGCTGGTCCGAGATCGGCGCCTGGTGGCGCCGCGTCCAGTCCGTCCCCGGCCAGAACCCCACCGCCCTCCACCGCTACGCCTTCCTCGACCGGATGGTCCCACCCCGCCTGGACCGCCCCTGGCCGTTGCGCCGAGCGGTCCCGACGATCGGGTTCGGCCGGTCGGCGTAGTGAGAAGGGGGGCGGACACCCCGCAAAGGACGGCCTTCCGCCGACACCGGACCCCGCCCCCCGACCGGAGGAAAACCGCTGCCGCCTTGTCGGGGCCGCGTCGTACTCTGGACAGTGCGAGGCCGCCCTCAGGGGTGCGGCCGTGATGAGGAGGATTCGCAGGCCCTGAGCGCCGGCCCATGACTCAGACACCCACAGCTCAGACTTCCGCGCAGCGGGCGCGAGCACAGATCAGCATTCCCGCCCAGCACCCCATGGTGACCGTGCTGGGGTCCGGAGACTCCCTGCTGCGCGTGATCGAGAGGGCCTTCCCGGCGGCCGACATCCATGTCCGGGGCAATGAGATCAGCGCGACGGGCGACTCGGCGGAAGTGGCCCTCATCCAGCGCGTGTTCGACGAGATGATGCTCGTGCTCCGCACCGGGCAGCCGATGACGGAGGACGCAGTGGAACGCTCGATCGCCATGCTCAAGGCGAGCGACAACGGTACGAGCGACGGCCCGGAGACCCCGGCCGAGGTGCTGACGCAGAACATCCTGTCCTCGCGGGGCCGCACGATCCGCCCCAAGACGCTCAACCAGAAGCGTTACGTGGACGCGATCGACAAGCACACGATCGTCTTCGGCATCGGCCCCGCCGGCACCGGCAAGACCTACCTCGCCATGGCCAAGGCGGTCCAGGCGCTCCAGTCCAAGCAGGTCAACCGGATCATCCTCACCCGCCCCGCGGTGGAGGCCGGCGAACGCCTCGGCTTCCTCCCCGGCACGCTCTACGAGAAGATCGACCCCTACCTGCGCCCGCTCTACGACGCCCTGCACGACATGCTCGACCCGGACTCGATTCCGAGGCTGATGGCGGCGGGAACCATCGAGGTCGCTCCGCTGGCGTACATGCGTGGCCGGGCCCAGCCGGTCTTCACCAACGTCCTCACCCCGGACGGGTGGCGCCCCATCGGCGACCTCCAGGTCGGTGACCTGGTCATCGGTTCCAACGGTGAACCGACGCCGGTGCTGGGTGTCTATCCGCAGGGCGAGAAGGACATCTACCGTGTCACGGCCCAGGACGGCTCCTGGACGCTGTGCTGCGGCGAGCACCTGTGGACGGTCCGTACGGCGTCCGACAAGCGCCGCGACAAGCCCTGGCGTGTCCTGGAGACCAAGGAGATGATCGGCAACCTGCGGGCGGCGCACGCCCGCCGGTACGAGCTGCCTCTCCTCACGGCGCCGGTCTGCTTCCCCGAGCGCCCGGTCCCCATGGACCCGTACGCGCTGGGTCTGCTGCTGGGCGACGGTTGCCTGACCGGCTCGACCACTCCCTCCTTCGCGACGGAGGATCCGGAACTGGCCGAGGCTCTGGAAGGCGCCCTGCCCGGCGTGGCCGTACGCCACAAGAGCGGACCCGACTACGTCCTCAACCGCGTCAAGTCGCCGGGCGACGTGGTCACACTGGAGAACCCGGTCACGCGTGTCCTGCGTGAACTGGACCTCCTGCGTACCCGCTCGCACTCCAAGTTTGTTCCGGACGACTACCTGCACAACTCGCCCGAAGTCCGGCTGGCCGTCCTTCAGGGCCTGCTCGACTCCGACGGAGGTCCCGTCACCCAGCGGGATCGCACCTGCCGGATCCAGTACACGACCACGTCGATCATGCTCCGCGACGATGTGATCGCGCTGGTCCAGTCGCTGGGCGGTGTCGCGTACACCCGCCGCAGGCCCGCCGAGGGCCGCAGGCCGGGCCTCGCCAAGGGGCGTGAGGTCGCGTACCGGTACGACGCGCACGTGATCGACATTCGCCTGCCGGAAGGCGTCGAGCCCTTCCGTCTCGCCCGTAAGCGCGACACGTACCACGCGGCCGGAGGCGGCGGTCGGCCGATGCGGTTCATCGACAGCATCGAGCCTGCGGGCCGCGAGGAGTGTGTCTGCATCCAGGTGGCCGCCGAGGACTCCCTCTACGTCACCCAGGACCACCTGCTGACGCACAACACGCTCAACGACGCTTTCATCATCCTGGACGAGGCCCAGAACACCAGCCCCGAGCAGATGAAGATGTTCCTCACCCGGCTCGGGTTCGACTCGAAGATCGTCATCACCGGTGACGTCACCCAGGTCGACCTGCCGAACGGCACCAAGTCCGGCCTGCGGCAGGTGCAGGAGATCCTGGAGGGCGTCGAGGACGTGCACTTCTCGCGGCTGTCGTCGCAGGATGTCGTCCGGCACAAGCTCGTGGGCCGTATCGTCGACGCGTACGAGCAGTACGACAGCACGCACGGCACCGAGAACGGCGCCCGCAAGGGACACAGCCGCGGCAAGGCCGGACCCAAGGGGAAGTAGAGCCAGCACGACCATGTCGATCGACGTCAACAACGAGTCCGGCACCGAGGTAGACGAGCAGGCGATCCTCGACATCGCCCGCTACGCGCTCGCGCGGATGCGCATCCACCCGCTCTCCGAGCTCTCGGTGATCGTCGTGGACGCCGACGCCATGGAGCAGCTGCACATCCAGTGGATGGACCTGCCGGGGCCGACGGATGTCATGTCCTTCCCGATGGACGAGCTGCGTCCGCCGGGCAAGGAGGACGAGGAGCCCCCGCAGGGCCTCCTCGGCGACATCGTGCTCTGCCCCGAGGTCGCCACCCAGCAGGGCGCCGACGCGCCGACCCAGCACTCCATGGACGAGGAGCTCCAGCTGCTCACCGTCCACGGAGTGCTGCACCTCCTCGGCTACGACCACGAGGAGCCCGACGAGAAGGCCGAGATGTTCGGGCTCCAGGCCGCCATCGTGGACGGCTGGCGGGCCGAGCGCGGGCTGACCGGGCCGTCCCCGGCGCCGACCGTCTCGTAAGAGGGGTCGCATGAGTCCGCAGATCGTGGTCGGCGCGGTCGCGCTGATCGTCGTGGCCTGGCTCGCCGCCTGTGCGGAGGCGGGCCTCGCCCGTGTCTCCAGCTTCCGCGCCGAGGAGGCCGTCAAGTCCGGCCGCCGGGGCAGCGCCAAGCTCGCCCAGGTCGCCGCCGACCCCACCCGCTATCTGAACGTCGCCCTGCTGGTCCGCGTCGCCTGCGAGATGGCGGCGGCCGCGCTGGTGACGTACGCCTGCCTGCGGGAGTTCCCGGACACCTGGGAAGCCCTGCTGATCGCCATCGCGGTCATGGTGCTCGTGTCGTACGTCGCCGTCGGCGTCTCCCCGCGCACCATCGGCCGCCAGCACCCGCTGAACACGGCCACGGTCGCGGCGTACGTGCTGCTGCCGCTGGCCAGGATCATGGGCCCGATCCCCTCGCTGCTGATCCTCATCGGCAACGCGCTCACCCCCGGCAAGGGCTTCCGGCGCGGCCCGTTCGCCTCCGAGGCGGAGCTGCGCGCGATGGTCGACCTCGCGGAGCAGGAGTCGCTGATCGAGGACGACGAGCGCCGCATGGTGCACTCCGTCTTCGAGCTGGGCGACACCCTGGTGCGCGAGGTGATGGTGCCGCGCACCGACCTGATCGTCATCGAGCGGTACAAGACCATCCGCCAGGCCCTCACCCTCGCCCTGCGCTCCGGGTTCTCCCGCATCCCGGTCACCGGCGAGAACGAGGACGACATCGTCGGGATCGTGTATCTCAAGGACCTGGTCCGCAAGACGCACATCAACCGCGACGCGGAGAACGACCTCGTCTCCACCGCGATGCGCCCCGCCGTCTTCGTGCCCGACACCAAGAACGCGGGCGACCTGCTGCGCGAGATGCAGAAGGACCGCAACCACGTCGCCGTCGTCATCGACGAGTACGGCGGCACGGCCGGGATCGTCACCATCGAGGACATCCTGGAGGAGATCGTCGGCGAGATCACCGACGAGTACGACCGCGAGCTGCCGCCCGTCGAGGAGCTGGGCGACGGCCGTTTCCGGGTCACCGCCCGTCTGGACATCACCGACCTCGGCGAGCTGTACGGCCTGGAGGAGTACGACGACGAGGACGTGGAGACCGTCGGCGGGCTGCTCGCCAAGGCGCTGGGCCGCGTGCCCATCGCGGGCGCCTCGGCCGAGGTCGAACTCCCCGACGAGCGCCGCCTGAAGCTCACGGCGGAGGCGGCGGCCGGACGCCGGAACAAGATCGTGACGGTACTGGTCGAGCCCGCCGGGAGTACGGCGCGGGAGGAGAAACCCGAGTGAGGCCCCAGGAGCTGCGCGCCCTCTGTCTGTCCTTCAACGCGGTCGTGGAGGACTTCCCCTTCAACCCCGAGACCTCGGTCTTCAAGGTGCTGGGCAAGATGTTCGCGCTGACGAACCTGGGCGCGCGGCCCCTGACGGTCAACCTCAAGTGCGACCCGGAGGACGCGGTCCGGCTCCGCGCCGAGCACGAGGACCTGATCGTCCCCGGCTGGCACATGAACAAGCGCCACTGGAACACGGTGACGGCGGACGGCGCCCTCCCGGACGCCCTGCTCCGCGAACTGGTCGAGGATTCCTACGACTTGGTCGTGGCGGGCCTGCCACGGGCGGAGCGGCTGCGGCTCGACCGCCCGTGACGGTACGGCGTACGGCCGTCAGGGGCGCGTCCGGCCCCGGCGCAGCCCCACCCCGACCAGCGCGGCGGCGGCCAGCACGATCGCCGCGTCCAGGCCCAGCACCGTGTGGACGCCGGAGAGCAGGTCGGGGGAGGCGGCGGCGAGGCTGCCGAGCAGGGGGATGCCGACGGTGATGCCGACCTGTTGGGTGGAGGTCACCAGGCCGGTGGCCAGGCCCTGTTCGGTGTCGGGGACGCCCGAGGTGGCGGTGAGGCCGTACGAGACGATCGCGCCCAGGTGGCACACGCTCGCCAGGGACACGGCGGCGGTGGCGAGCCAGGCCGACCAGGAGCCGGTGTCGAGCAGGGGCAGGGTCGCCACCAGCGCACCCTGACCGGCCAGCGAGACGACCAGGGTGCGGGGGGCGCCGAGGCGGCCGATGACCTTCGGGGCGAGGGTGCCCGCGACGACCGACAGGACGCCCTGCACGCCGAAGACGAGCCCGGTCTCGAACGCGGACAGGCCCAGGATCTCCTGGAGGTACAGGGTCAGGACGAAGACGACCGCGGACATCATCGAGAAGGTGACCAGACCGCCCAGGTTGCCCCACGCCACCGTGCGGCGGCGCAGCATCGGCAGGGAGACCAGGGGTGCGGGGGTACGGGACTCGATCACGGTGAACCCGGCCAGCAGGGCGAGCCCCGCGACCAGGCAGACGAGCACGTCGGCGTGGCCGAAGCCGCGGTCGGCGGCGCTGGAGAGGGCGTAGATCAGGGACAGCAGGCCGCCGGTGACGGTGACCGCGCCGGGCACGTCCAGGCGCCGGTGCGTGGCGGTGCGGGACTCCGGCAGCAGAGCGGGGGCCAGCGGCAGTACGAGCAGCGTGACGAGCGTGAGCAGGGCCATCGTGGAGCGCCAGCCGAGGGTGTCGGTGAGGACGCCGCCCGCGATCATGCCGGTGGTGAAGCCGAGGGAGAGCAGGGCGCCGGAGACGCCGAGCGCGCGGTCGCGGGCCGGGCCCTCCGCGAAGGTGGTCGTCAGCAGGGACATGCCGGTCGGCACGATGGCCGCCGCTCCGAGCCCCTGGAGCGCGCGGGCGGCGAGGAAGATCTCGGGGTTCCAGGCCAGCGTCGCCAGCAGCGAGGCCGCGCCGAACAGGCCGAGCCCGCCGAGGAACAGCCTGCGGCGGCCGTAGAGGTCGCCGACCCGGCCGAACAGCAGCAGGAAGCCGCCGGAGGGCAGCGCGAAGGCGGTGACCGCCCACTGGAGCGCGGTACGGCTCATGCCGAGGTCGTCCCCGAGCTGGGGCAGGGCCACGTTCAGGACGGAGAAGTCCAGGGCGACCATGAACTGGGCGGCGCACAGGACGAAGAGGACGAGCCTGTCGCGGGTGGACAGCTTTACGGGGTCTGCGGGGCTTACGGGAGTGGGTAGTTCGCTTGAGGTGGGGTTCGGTTCGGTGGTCGTGTCGATCGCCATGGCACGAGCCTGCGGGCGCGGGAAGAAACGCGGGGAGTCGGAACTTATGGTGGTGGTGGCACCACCAGACACGGCGACGACGGGGGAGCGGCACGTGGCGTCTGCGGGTACGGCGAGAAGTGAACGGCGCACCGAGCTGCGGGAGTTCCTGATGAGCAGGCGCGCCCGGGTGAGCCCCGAGGAGGTGGGGCTGCCGGCGGGCGGGGTGCGGCGCCGTACGCCGGGGCTGCGGCGCGAGGAGGTGGCCGTGCTCGCGGGCGTGGGCGCCTCCTGGTACCAGTGGCTGGAGCAGGGGCGGGACATCTCCGTCTCCCCGCAGGTGCTCGACGCGGTCGCGCGGGTGCTGCGGCTCAGCGACGCCGAGCGGCGGCACCTCTATCTGCTCGCCGGGCTGAACCCGCCCGCGCCCCAAGTCACCCCGGACCGAAGGGACATGTGCGACGGGCTGCGGCGGCTGATCGACACCTGGATGCCGTATCCGGCGCACATCATGGACCGCTACTACAACTGCGTCATGTTCAACCACGCGGCCGTCGTGGTGCTCGGGATGGGGCGCGGGGGTGTTCCCGGGAACTGCCTGGTCGACTTCTTCACCGATCCGCTCTACCAGCTGCGCAGCCGGAGCTGGGAGCAGAACGCGCGTATCGTCGTCGCGCAGTTCCGGGCGATGTACGCCGCCTCCCCCGACGACGAGGGCTTTCAGGCCGTCCTCGCCGAAGCCAGCGACGCGAGCCCCGAGTTCCGCCGGATCTGGGCCGAGCGGGACATCGAGGACCAGGGGCAGATCCGCAAGGAACTGGAACACCCCGTGGCCGGGCGGCTGGTCGTCGAGTCCACGGCGATGCAGGTGCCCGCGCGGCCCGATCTCCTGGTGGTGCTGCACACCCCGCTGGACGAGGCGGACACGGCGGCGAAGCTGGAGTGGCTGGCGGGGGAGGGTTCCGCTGTTCGTATGCTCGGGGCATGAGCGAGAACGAGCTTGATCCTGAGGACCGGAAGATCGTGACGCTGGCGCGGTCGGTACGGGCGCGGAACGGCGTCGCCGAGGGGGCGGCGGTACGGGACGAGACGGGGCGGACGTACGCGGCGGGGTCCGTGGAGCTGCCGTCCCTGTCCTTGAGCGCGCTGCGTACGGCTGTCGCGATGGCGGTGGCTTCCGGGGCGAGGTCTCTTGAGGCGGCGGCGGTGGTGTCGGAGGCGGGGGCGCTGGCCGCCTCGGACTTGGCCGCGGTGGCCGACCTGGGAGGCGCGGGCACGCCGGTGTTGCTCGCTGCCTCCGACGGAGTCGTCCACCTGACCGTCTCCGCCGGCTGAGGCCCCCAGGGGGCTCCGCCCCCTGGACCCCCGCCTCGCCCACCACACCCACCCGTCTCGGGAGACTGGGAAGGCACCGTGCTGTAGCAGGAGCAGGTATCGAGCTTGAGGTGACGCCGAGTAAGAGCGGGCGGGTGGGCAGACTTGGTCAGAGCGCCGCAGGCCCCCGCTCGCCCGTCCGCACCCGCACCACCGTCTCCACCGGTACCGCCCACACCTTGCCGTCGCCGATGCGCCCGGTCCGTGCCGCCTCCACCACCGCAGAGATCGCGTCGTCGGACACCGCGTCCTCGACCAGGACTTCGAGGCGGACCTTGGGGACGAGGTCGACCTGGTACTCCGCGCCGCGGTAGACCTCGGTGTGGCCGCGCTGGCGGCCGTAGCCGCTGGCCTCGGTGACGGTGAGGCCGTGGATGCCGAGGGCGCGGAGCGCCTCTTTGACCTCGTCGAGGCGGTGGGGCTTCACGACGGCGGTGATGAGCTTCATGCGGGGGTGCCGGCCTTCCGGACGGGGGCGCCATGGCCCAGGACCCCGTGATCGTAGGCGGTCTCGGCGTGCACCGTAAGGTCCAGGCCGGTCCGTTCGTGGTCCTCGCTCGCGCGCAGGCCCATCAGGCGGTCGAGGAGCTTCCCGAGGGCGTACGTCATCGTGAAGGCGTAGGCGCCCACGGCGAGGACGGCCACCGACTGCCGGCCGAGGAGCGCGAGACCGCCCCCGTGGAGCAGACCTTCCGCCCCGCCGGTCAGCGCCCGGTCCGCGAACAGCCCGATCAGCAGCGTGCCGATGATCCCGCCGACCAGGTGGACACCGACCACGTCCAGGGAGTCGTCGTAGTTCAGCCGGAACTTCCAGCTCACGGCGTACGAGCAGACGACCCCCGCCGCGAGCCCGACCACCAGCGCGCCCAGCAGGGAGACGACCCCGCAGGCGGGGGTGATGGCGACAAGGCCCGCCACCGCGCCCGAGGCCGCGCCGAGTGTCGTCGGGTGGCCGTCCCGCTTCTGCTCGACCAGGAGCCAGCCGAGGAGCCCGGTGCAGCCGGCGGCGAGGGTGTTGAGGAAGGCCGCCGCGGCGAGGCCGTTCGCGCCGAGCGCGGAGCCCGCGTTGAAGCCGAACCAGCCGAACCAGAGCAGACCGGCGCCGAGCACCACGAGCGGGAGGTTGTGCGGGCGCATCGCGTCCTTCTTGAAGCCCAGCCGCGGGCCGAGGACCAGGCACAGCGCGAGCCCCGAGGCGCCCGACGTGATCTCCACCGGCAGCCCGCCCGCGAAGTCCAGCGCGCCCAGGCCGCCGCTGCCTATCCAGCCGCCGGGACCCCATACCCAGTGCGCGACCGGAACGTATACGAGCAGGGTCCACAGCGGGACGAACACCAGCCACGCCGGGAACCGGGTCCGGTCCGCCACCGCCCCGCTGATCAGCGCCGCCGTGATGATCGCGAAGGTGAGCTGGAAGGTGGCGAAGAGAAGGGTGGGGACCGTGCCGTGGAGGGAGGAGGGGCCGATGTGGGCCATGCCCGCCTCGTGGAGGTCGCCCAGCAGGCCCGCGCCCAGGTCCGCGCCGAAGGCGAGCGAGTAGCCTCCCGCCAGCCACACCACCGTGACCAGGGCGATGGACACGAAGCTCATCATCAGCATGTTGAGCACGCTCTTCGCGCGCACCATGCCGCCGTAGAAGAGGGCCAGGCCCGGGGTCATCAGCAGGACCAGGGCGGTGGCGGCGAGCAGCCAGGCGGTGTCGCCGGAGTCGGCGTGCGCGGCGGCGAGGGTCACGGGCGTCACGGGCGTCTCCGGCGGGTCGGGGAGGGGGCGGGGGCTCGTCAGAGGGTCACCGGTCCGCGTTTCCGGGCGCCTACGAGGGCGTTACCGTGATGTTTCGGAGCGTGACGTCGGCGGTTCAGGACGGTGCCGCCCGGGACGTACCGCGGTGTTCCACCGCATCCCCACACCCGTCCGTGCGGCGCCGCTCCGAGGATCAGGGAGAATGGTCGGCATGAGCGTTCGTACCCAGTCATCCGAGCGGTCGGGCGACAGCGTCCACCGTGCAGGCTTCGCGTGCTTCGTGGGCCGCCCCAACGCGGGCAAGTCCACCCTCACGAACGCTCTCGTCGGGCAGAAGGTCGCGATCACCGCGAACCAGCCGCAGACGACGCGGCACACGGTGCGCGGCATCGTCCACCGCGACGACGCCCAGCTGATCCTGGTCGACACCCCCGGCCTGCACAAGCCGCGCACGCTGCTCGGCGAGCGGCTGAACGACGTGGTGCGCACCACCTGGGCCGAGGTCGACGTGATCGGCTTCTGCCTCCCGGCGAACGAGAAGCTCGGCCCCGGCGACCGGTTCATCGCCAAGGAGCTGGCCGGGATCAAGAAGACCCCCAAGGTCGCGATCGTCACCAAGACCGACCTGGTCGACTCCAAGGCCCTGGCCGAACAGCTCATCGCCATCGACCAGCTCGGCAAGGAGCTGGGCTTCGAGTGGGCCGAGATCGTGCCGGTCTCGGCGGTCGGCGACAAGCAGGTGGGTCTGCTGGCCGACCTGATCGTCCCGCTGCTGCCCGAGGGCCCGGCGCTCTACCCCGAGGGCGACCTCACCGACGAGCCCGAGCAGGTCATGATCGCGGAGCTGATCCGCGAGGCCGCCCTGGAGGGCGTGCGCGACGAGCTGCCGCACTCCATCGCCGTGGTCGTCGAGGAGATGCTGCCCCGCGAGGACCGCCCGGCCGACAAGCCGCTGCTCGACATCCACGCGAACGTCTACATCGAGCGCCCCAGCCAGAAGGGCATCATCATCGGCCCCAAGGGCAAGCGCCTGAAGGACGTGGGCATCAAGTCCCGCAAGCAGATCGAGGCGCTGCTCGGCACGCCGGTCTTCCTCGACCTGCACGTGAAGGTCGCCAAGGACTGGCAGCGCGACCCCAAGCAGCTCCGCAAGCTCGGCTTCTGACGCGCCGTCACCTTTCACGTCGCTCCTTGGGTCAACACCCCCGCCGGACTCCGCGCCGCCTCCCGCAGCCGTGCCGCGTCCCGGCTCGGCGGGGCCCCGAACCGACGCCGGTACTCCCGGCTGAACTGCGACGGGTTGTCGTAGCCCACGCGCCGCCCGACCCCGGTGATGTCACCGGGGCGGGTCGCGAGGAGCAGCCGGGCCTCCTGGAGCCGGATCTGCTTCTGGAACTGGATGGGGCTCATCGCCGTCACCGCCTGGAAGTTGCGGTAGAACGCCGAGACGCTCATCCCGGACAGCCGCGCCACGTCCGCCACCCGGAAGGGTTCCGCGTAGTGCTCGCGAATCCAGCCGACGGCCCGTGAGACATGGCTGAGCCCGCTGTCCGGCAGCCCCAGCTGGCGGACCGTCGCGCCCTGCTCCCCGGTGATCAGCCGCCACAGGATCTCCCGCTTGACCAGCGGCGCCAGTACGGCCCGGTCGCGGGGCTCGTCCAGCAGACGCAGCAGCCGTACGACCGCGTCCAGCAGCGCGGTGGGCGCGTCGCTGACGGCGATGCCCGAGGGCGTCCCCTGGGGCGTGCGCGGGAGGTCTCCGGGGGCGGCCCCGAGCAGCAGTTCGGCGACCGCCGAGGGGTCCAGGGTGAGGCCGAAGCCGAGGGCCGGGTGCTCGGGGTCCGCGTGGACGAAATGCCCCGTCACCGGCAGGTCGACCGACGCCACCAGATACTGCCCGGCGCCGTACGTGAACACCCGGTCACCCAGGGCCAGTTGCTTCGCGCCCTGCGCGATCACCGCCAGCACCGTCCCCGACATCGAGGGCTGCGGGGGATCGGGGCGGTCGACCCGTGAGATGAGCACGCCGTCGATGGCCGTGGTCCAGTCGGGCCGCACATGCCGCTCCAGCAGGGCGCGCAGCTCCTCCAGCCGGGAGTCCGTTCGCTCGTCACGCATATCTCCATTGCAGCACCTCCCGGCGTCCCGGCTCCCGCGCACGCGAGGATCGTGCAGGTACGGAGGAGGATCGCTCTACGTTTCCGCAGGTGAGAGGCGCCTAATGGAGGAAGGAAGTCCATCGGCCCTCACTCCTGGAGGAATCCCATGCAGGTCGCCATCGTCACCGGAGCCAGCTCCGGCATCGGGCGCGGTGCCGCCGTCGAGATCGCCAAGCGCGGTATCGGTGTCATCCTCACCTACGGCCGCAACCGGCAGGGCGGGCTCGACACCGTGGCCGCCGTCGAGAAGGAGGGCGGCATGGCCGTCGCGCTGCCGCTGGACCTCGGGGCGTCCGGCACCTTCGACGCCTTCCGGGACACCGTGGCCGGCGTGCTGCGGGACACCTGGCAGCGGGACACGTTCGACCACCTGGTGAACAACGCGGGGCTCGCCCAGTCCGCGCTGATCGAGGACATGACCGAGGACACCTTCGACCTGATGGCGCGGGTGCTGCTGAAGGGGCCGTACTTCCTGACCCAGAAGCTTCTGCCGCTGATGGCCGACGGGGGTGCGATCGTCAACACGAGCAGCAGCTCGGCGACGGCCTCCCCGGAGCCCGGCTACTCCGCCTACGCGGCCCTGAAGGGCGGCATCGACGTGCTCACCCGCTACATGGCCAAGGAGTTCGCCCCGCGCGGCATCCGCGTCAACGCCGTCTCGCCGGGGCCGACCCGCACCCGCCTCGGCGACGACGGCTTCACCCGCTTCCCGGAGGTGATCCCGGCCCTCGCCGCGCGCACCGCGTTCGGCCGGGTCGGCGAGCCCGAGGACGTCGGCGCGCTGATCGCCACCCTGGTCTCCGACGAGAGCCGCTGGGTCACCGCGCAGAACATCGAGGTGTCGGGCGGGTACGACCTCTAGTCCCTGAGGCTGCGCAGCAGTTCGCGGTACCAGCGGTACGACGCCTTCGGGGTGCGTTCCCGCGTCGCGAAGTCCACGTGGACCAGACCGAAGCGGCGGGCGTACCCCTCGGCCCACTCGAAGTTGTCCATCAACGACCACACGAAGTACCCGCGCACGTCGACCCCGGCGGTCAACGCGCCGTGCAGGGCGCGGACATGGGCGTCCAGGTAGGTGATGCGGTCCTGGTCGTCGAGACCCTCGTACGAGCAGCCGTTCTCGGTGATGACGACAGGCGGGAGCCGGTCGCCGTAGCGGTCGCGGAAGCCGGTGAGCAGCTCGGTCAGGCTCTCGGGTACGACGGGCCAGCCGAAGTCGGTGACCGGGTAGCCCTCGATCTCCTTGAGGGAGAAGGGGAGTTCGGCCGGGACGGTGACTCCGCCGAACTCGGTGTCGGTGCCCTCCGGGGCGCCCACCCGGGTCGGCGCGTAGTAGTTGATCCCGTACCAGTCCACCGGCTCCCCGATGATCCGGGCGTCCGCGTCGGGGTCGCCCGGCATCAACTCCCCGATACCCTCCGGATACTGGCCCAGGATGACCGGCTCCGCGAACATCCGGTTCAGCAGGAGGTCGTAGAAGGCGGCGGCCTCCTGGTCGGCCGGGTCGGCGGAGGCGGGCCAGGTGGGGCCGTGGGAGTTGGCGATGCCGACGCTCGTCGCCCCGGCCGCGCGCAGGGCGCGTACCGCGAGGCCGTGGCCCAGGAGTTGGTGGTGGGCGGCCGGGAGCGCGTCGAACAGCAGCCGCTTGCCGGGGGCGTGGATGCCGAGCGCGTGGCCCAACAGGGTGTGTTCGGCGGGCTCGTTGAGCGTGATCCACTGCACCACCCGGTCCCCGAGCCGCTCCGCGACCCGGGCCGCGTGGTCCGCGAACCGGTATGCCGTGTCCCGCTCCAGCCAGTCCAGTGAGGCGGGCAGATCCCAGTGGAACAGCGTCGGCACCGGCCGCACGCCCGCCGCGCACAGTGCGTCCACCAGCCGGTCGTAGAAGTCCAGCCCGCCCGGTGACTCGACACGCGGCCAGGAGACGGAGAAGCGGTACGCGTCCACGCCGAGGTCCGCGAGCAGTGCCACGTCCTCCGGCCACCGGTGGAAGTGGTCGCACGCGACCGCCGCCGTGGACCCGTCCTTCACCCGCCCCGGCTCGGCCGTGAACACGTCCCACACCGACGGCTCCCGCAGCCCGACGGCCCCCTCGATCTGATGCGCCGAGGTGGACACCCCCCACAGAAACCCCTCGGGAAACCGGGGCACAGGACCGCGCGCGTCAGTCGCCATGCGGGGATCATCCGTACGCCGCGCCCGCGAAGTCAACGCTCGCGCAGGGGAGTTCGGTGTCCCAGTGCGGCCGCGAGGCGATCACGCGTCTCGGTCTGGGCCGCGATGCGCGCCTCCAGGACGGCGAGCCGTTCCCGGGCGACCCTCAGGCCCTTCTCCGAGGGCCGTGCCGTGGCCAGGTCGCCGTCCAGGCAAGGCAGGAAGACCCGTACGTCGTCCAGAGTGAGCCCGGCGGCAAGCAGCTGGCGGATGTTGCGGACGCGGGTCACCGCCCCGGTGCCGTAGACGCGGTAGCCGTTGGGCGCGCGTTCGGAGGAGATGAGCCCGGCCTGCTCGTAGTGGCGCAGCGCGCGGGCGGTCGTCCCGGTCTTCTCCGCCAGCTCACCGATCCGCACCCGCGTCACCTCCGGGCCCACTCCTACCACGCGACGGCTCAGGCCCACCACGTGTGCGTCACGCCCACCACGCGACGGCTCACGCCACGACCGCGCCGCCGTCCACGGGGAGGACGGCCCCGGTGACGAACGAGGCGTCGGGAGAGGCGAGCCGGGTGATCGCCCAGGCCACCTCCTCCGGCCGTCCGACGCGGCCGAGCGGGGTGTGGGCGAGCTGCCACTCCCGTACGGCGGCCATCCGCTCCGGGCTGAGGCCCTGGTGCACGCCGATGGGGGTGTCGATCGCACCCGGGGCGACCGCGACCACCCGCACCCCGCGCGGTGCCAGCTCCACCGCCCAGCTCCGGGTGAGGGTCTCCAGGGCGGCCTTGGTCGCGGCGTACACCGAGTTCCCGGGCCACGCCCGCTGACCGACCGACGTGCTGACGTTGACGATCACCCCGCGCGCCTCTTCCAGCGCGGGGAGCGCGGCCTGGGTGAGACGGACGGGGGCGGTGAGGTTCGTGGCGAGCTGGGCGGTGACCGCGTCCGGTGTGAGCGTGCCGAGGGCGCCGCCGCGCACGACGGCCGCGTTGTTCACCAGCACGTCCAGCCGCCCGTGTACCTCGAGGACGGCCCGGACGATCCGCTCGGGGCCGTCCTCGGCGGTGATGTCGGCGGGCAGCGGGGCGATCCGGGCGTCCCCGGCGGCGGTGTCGTCGAGCGGTCCGGGCCGCCGCCCCACGGCGACCACCCGGGCCCCCTCGGCGGCGAAGGCACGGGCCGTGGCCCGCCCGATGCCGGTACCCGCCCCGGTGACGACGACGATCCTGTGGCGTGTGGTGTCCCTCATGCCGCACATCGTCCGACCCTGCCGCCAACGACAAGGTCAAGCGGTCCCGAGCCGCCCGCTCAGGCGCCCTCCTTCAGCACCCGCGACACCAACTCCCGCTGTGCGTCGGTCAGTCGGGGGTCGGCGGTGTGGATCGTGCGGCCGTCGACCGTGATCTCGTAGTGGAAGCCGTCGGGGACGCCCTGGGGCGGGGTGGTGGGCGCGGAGGCCAGGGCGCGTTCGGCGAGGGAGCGCAGCTCCGTGCCGTCGGGGCGGGCCGAGGTGTCGATCTCGGCCCGCCGCTCGATGCCCGCGAAGCCGCCCGTGCGCCGTACTTGGATACGCATGGGGACCTGTCTAGTACGGAACTAGAGCGTGTGCACCCCGACTTCCTCCCACGCCTTCTCCACGGCCTGGAGTTCCGCCCCCGCGCCGAACCGCTCGCGGGCCGCCTTCACGGTGAGGGTGGCGAAGTCGGTGAACTGGGCGTCCTGTTCGAGGGCGCCGCCGGTCAGCACGTCGTACCAGATGTGGCCGGCCTTCTCCCAGGCGTAGCCGCCGATGGCGGAGGCGACGAGGTAGAAGGCGCGGTTGGGGATGCCGGAGTTGATGTGGACGCCGCCGTTGTCCCGGCCGGTGTGGACGTAGTGCTCCATGTCGGCGGGCTGGGGGTCCTTGCCGAGGACGTCGTCGTCGTAGGCGGTGCCCGGCTCCTTCATGGAGCGCAGCGCCTTGCCGGTGACGCGCGGGGCGAGCAGGCCCGCGCCGATCAGCCAGTCGGCGTCGGCGGCGGTCTGGCCGAGGGTGTACTGCTTGATCAGCGAGCCGAAGACATCGGAGAGCGACTCGTTGAGCGCGCCGGACTGGCCGAAGTAGGCGAGGTTGGCGGTGTACTGCGTGACGCCGTGGGTGAGTTCGTGGCCGATGACGTCGACCGGGATGGTGAAGTCGAGGAAGATCTCGCCGTCCCCGTCGCCGAACACCATCTGGTCGCCGTTCCAGAAGGCGTTGTCGTAGTCCTTGTCGAAGTGCACGGTCGCCTTCAGGGGCAGGCCGCTGTCGTCGATGGAGTGGCGGCCGAACGCCTTCAGGTACAGCTCGAAGGTGGCGCCGAGTCCCGCGTACGCGCGGTTGACGGTGGCGTCGGAGCCGGGCTCGGAGCCCTCCGTGCGGACCCGGTGTCCGGGCAGGTGCTGGGTGTGCCGGGCGTCGTAGATCGTGCGGTGCGGCTTGTCGGCGGCGGCGCCGTGCGGCTCGACGGCGGCCGCGCCGATCACGGTGGTCAGCCGCCGCCGGGTGCGCTCGAACGCGTCGCGCTCCAGGGAGCGGCGGGCGGGGTCCGCCACGGCCGGGTCGGAGTCCTGGGCGAGCTTGTCGAGGACGTGCGGCGGGACGATCGTGCAGAAGACGGGCTCGAAGCCCCCGTGGGTACTCATACCTGGAAATGCTTGCACTGCGTGACATCAAAGTCACTAGTTGCCACCGCGATTGATGAAATGCGGGGATATCTCTCGTCACTCCGCGTCACGAGATGCTATGGGCCGGTTCCGCATGCTGATACGCCCCGGCGCCTCCGGGACGGCTCGGCTAGGCTGCCCAGCATCATGCGATTCGGGCTGCTTCTCCTTAGCTGCCGCGGCGAGGGCCTGTAGACAAGGCCGACCCCCTCCCCGCGGTGCTCTGGCGTTGCGTCGTCGGCCGTCCATCCGGACCTTTCCGAGGAGCCCCCGCGATCATGGCCAACCGCCAGCAGCCCAGCCCCATGCCGACCCACAAGTACGGCCGGTACGACCAGGTCGACATCTCCGATCGCACCTGGCCGCAGCAGCGGATCACCACCGCACCCCGCTGGCTCTCCACCGACCTGCGCGACGGCAACCAGGCGCTGATCGACCCGATGTCCCCCGAGCGCAAGCGCCGGATGTTCGACCAGCTGGTCAGGATGGGCTACAAGGAGATCGAGGTCGGCTTCCCGGCCTCCGGCCAGACCGACTTCGACTTCGTGCGCTCCATCATCGAGGAGGAGGGCGCGATCCCCGAGGACGTCACGATCTCCGTCCTGACCCAGGCCCGCGAGGACCTGATCGAGCGGACCGTGGAGTCCCTGAAGGGCGCCCGTCGCGCGACCGTCCACCTGTACAACGCGACCGCCCCGGTCTTCCGCCGGGTCGTCTTCCGCGGCTCCAAGGACGACATCAAGCAGATCGCCGTCGACGGCACCCGTCTGGTGATGGAGTACGCGGAGAAGCTGCTGGGCCCCGAGACGGAGTTCGGCTACCAGTACAGCCCGGAGATCTTCACCGACACCGAGCTGGACTTCGCGCTGGAGGTCTGCGAGGCGGTGATGGACGTCTACCAGCCGGGTCCGGGCCGCGAGATCATCCTCAACCTGCCCGCCACCGTGGAGCGTTCGACCCCGTCCACGCACGCGGACCGCTTCGAGTGGATGGGCCGCAACCTCTCCCGCCGCGAGCACGTCGTCCTGTCCGTTCACCCGCACAACGACCGGGGTACGGCGGTGGCGGCGGCCGAGCTGGCGCTGATGGCCGGTGCCGACCGCGTCGAGGGCTGTCTGTTCGGGCAGGGCGAGCGCACCGGCAACGTCGACCTGGTGACCCTGGGCATGAACCTGTTCTCGCAGGGCGTCGACCCGCAGATCGACTTCTCCGACATCGACGAGATCCGTCGTACGTGGGAGTACTGCAACCAGATGGAGGTCCACCCGCGCCACCCGTACGTGGGCGACCTGGTCTACACGTCCTTCTCCGGCTCCCACCAGGACGCCATCAAGAAGGGCTTCGACGCCATGGAGGCCGACGCGAAGGCGAAGGGCGTAACGGTCGACGACATCGAGTGGGCGGTGCCGTACCTGCCCATCGACCCCAAGGACGTGGGCCGCTCCTACGAGGCCGTGATCCGGGTCAACTCGCAGTCCGGCAAGGGCGGTGTGTCGTACGTCCTGAAGAACGACCACAAGCTGGAACTGCCGCGCCGGATGCAGATCGAGTTCTCGAAGATCATCCAGGCGAAGACGGACGCCGAGGGCGGGGAGATCACGCCGCGCGACATCTGGGCGGTCTTCCAGGACGAGTACCTGCCGAACCCGGAGAACCCGTGGGGCCGCATCCAGGTGCGCACGGGCCAGTCGACCACGGACACCGACGGCGTGGACACGCTGACCGTCGAGGCGACCGTGGACGGCGCGGACACGGTCCTGACCGGCTCGGGCAACGGTCCGATCTCGGCCTTCTTCGACGCCCTGCAGTCCATCGGCGTGGACGTACGCCTGCTGGACTACCAGGAGCACACGATGAGCGAGGGCGCCTCCGCGCAGGCCGCCTCCTACATCGAGTGCGCGGTGGGCGACAAGGTTCTGTGGGGAATCGGCATCGACGCGAACACGACACGTGCGTCGCTGAAGGCGGTCGTCTCCGCGGTGAACCGCGCGACCCGCTGACCCGCCGCTGACCGGGACTTTCGGTGCCCGGGCCGTCGTATACGACCTGTGTACGGCGGCCCGGGCACCCTCGTTTATCAGCCGTACCTCACGCGGCGTAATGGGCCGGTCTCGTTCGAGGTGCTGACTCGGGCTCCGCAGTGTGGCTAACATCACGCCAGCGCGGCGATGTTGCCGCGTCGTTACGCGCGGAGGTGCGACGTGCTGCCAGTACGGGGACGAGACGGCCGTGCCGCCAGGGCTGCGCGCATTCTGGGCACCCGCACCACCTGGACTCCGGCCGGGGACGGCGAGTTCTTCTGCCCCGGCTGCGGGGGCGACCGCAACTACCAGCGGATGACGGGCCACGTCCGCCTGACCCTGCTCGGCGTACCGGTCCGCTCGCGGGGCGAGACCGGCCCGGTGGTGGAGTGTGCGGCCTGCCAGCGGCACTACGGCCTGGACGCCCTGGACCACCCCACCTCGCGCCGCCTCTCCACGATGCTGCGGGACGCGGTCCACACGGTCGCCCTCGCGGTCCTGGTGGCCGGCGGCACCGCCTCCCGCGCCCCCGTCGCCAAGGCCGCCGCCACCGTCCGCGCGGGCGGCGTCGAGGACTGCGCGGAAGAGGAACTCGCCGCCCTGGCCGACGCGGCGGGCCCCTACGGCGCGGGCCTCGCCCTCGAACTCCACACCACCCTCGACCCCCTGGCCCCCCACCTCGCCGCCCCCGGCCGCGAGGCCCTCTTCCTGGACGCGGCCCGCATCGCCCTGGCGGACGGCCCGTACACCCCGGCGGAGCGGGCGGCCCTGACGGCGATCGGGGTGGCGCTGCTGCTGAGCGGCTCCGAGGTGAGCGGGCTGCTGGAGGAGGCGCGGTGGCGGTTCTGAGGGGGGAAGGGTTCTCCCCATCGCCGCGCGACTGCCCCGTGACGCCACGCCTTTGTCGCCGTTGAGTATCGCGGCTCCACGTCCGTGGGCCGGGAACAGCGATGACAGGGCGGTAGGACGATGACGACGGTGGACCAGAGCCTGGCGGACCGGCTGGGCATTCGGCCGGGGCAGATCGTGCAGGAGATCGGCTGGGACGAGGACAGCGACGACGAGTTGCGCGCGGCCGTGAAGGAGCGCACCGGCAGCGAACTGACCGACGAGGACAGCGAGGACGTCGCGGACGTGGTGCTGCTGTGGTGGCGCGAGGGCGACGGCGACCTGGTGGACGCCCTCTCCGACGCGCAGGCCGTTCTCGCGGACGGCGGCACCATCTGGCTCCTCACCCCGAAGCCGGGCCGCGACGGCCATGTGGAAGCCGGCGACATCGGCGAGGACGTGACGACGGCCGGACTCGCCCACGGCTCCTCCGTCGCGGTGGCGGAGAACTGGAGCGCCACCCGCCTGACGGGCCCGCGCGACCGCCGCTGAGGTCAGCCCCGCTTCAACAGGCGGGCGAGCCATCCTTCGCGAGGGTGGCTCTCCTCGTCGAGGAACCGGCGTGCCGTCTCCGGCGGGTCGAGCGGGGGATGACCGGCCTGGTGGCGCTGCCAGGAGCGGGTGACCCTCCGCTCCAGCCCGGCGGTGTCGAACTCCTCCGTGCGGGCCAGGACGACCGGACCCCGCCATCCGTCGGGCGCGGTGAGGGCCAGTACGCGGCCGTCGGGGGCGTAGGCGGTGTACTCGCCCTCCGCCACGTCGATCGCCTCCAGGTCTTTCGTGACGTGCGCGAAGGACGCGTAGACGTGCAGCCAGTCGTCGCGGTCGAGGACGAGTACGGTCTCGGGAGGCAGGGGGGCCGCGCCGCTCACTGGTCGCCCCGGAGGAACGCCTGGTAGGAGTCGGCGGCGTCGGGCTCCACGGTCGGTGCGTCCGGGCCGTACCGGGTGTCGGTGCGGTCGCGCTTCGGGCCGGAGAGCCAGAACGTGTCGTCCGTGTCGACGTCGTAGAAGTTCGCGTCGGACAGGCCGAGACCGGTGCCGCGGCGCAGGGTCCGCCCTTGGAAGTAGGCCGTCTTCCAGGTCTTCGAGAAGTCCACCCAGCCGATCCAGGACGGTCCGCGGTCGGTGTCGTAACCCGTCTTGAGCTGCACGAACATGAGTTTGCGGGACATGGCACCAGCTTGACGGGGAGGGGGCACGCCGTAAAGCGGATTTAGGTGGCCACCAGGTCCGAGGCTCTCCTTGAGGGAGCATTGTCCACATGCTGTGGGAGAAGCAGGAGATCGTCGGTGTGAAGTCGCTGGGCAGCAACCGGGTACTCGGTCCGGCCGAGCTGGACCGGTGCGTGTTCAACGGCTCGGCCCTGGCGCAGTTCGACGATCCACACCTGGGGCTGGTCGTCAGAGATGTCACCGCCAGACGCTGTCGGGTGATTCGGTCCCTGGCGCAGGGAGTGCGGTTCGAGGACGTGCGCATCGACGGCCTTGCCGTCGCTTCGCAACTGAACCTGAACGGCTGCGTGTTCAAGCATGTGACGCTGGCGGGGAACATCGGCCCACTGATGGCGACGCCGCCGAACCCTTCCCTGCCGCAGGACGTGCGGGAACGGTTCACCGCCGGGATCGTCGCCTACTACGCCGACGTCGACTGGGCTCTGGACATCTCCGCGGCCGCGTTCTCCGCCGCCTCGTTCTACTACGTTCCCGGGCACCTGGTCCGACGCGACGAGGAGACCCAGTTCCTGCTGTACCGCGACCGGCTGGAACGGTTCGGCGACCTGGCGCGACTGCCCTTGTTCGCACAGATCGCGGCGCGCCGCTTCGAGGCGACTCCCTTCGACACGGTGGTGGCCATCGCCCCCAGGCGGTCGAAGCATTTCGCGACCTACCTGGCCGAACTCGAGGTACTCCGCGCGGAGGGCCTTGCCGACTGAAGGCCACCGGCGGAGTGCCGGGCGGCCGGGTGCTGAGCGGCCGGGTGCCGAGGGCTCAGTCGGCGCACCGCGCGTGCGACGGGGAGTCCCCGGCTGGAACGGGAGCGTGCGATGGTCGTCCGGACTGCGCGACGGGGCCGGGTCGGCGGTCCGCGCTCCTGGCACTCGGCCGATGCCTGGACGCCGGTTGGGCCGAGACCGCCCTCCCGAGGCTGAACAGCAAGCTCAGACGCGCCGCGCCCGCCACAGCCACGCCGCCGTACCGGCCAGCAGCACGAACACCGTCAGGTTGGCCAGGAGGGCCGGGGTGCCGGTCGCCGGGCCGGTGCCGGAGAGGTTGGCGGTGGCGAAGACGGCGCTGGGGAGGACGGCGGTGAGCAGGACGCCGGTGGTCTTCTGGACGGTGGTCCAGTGGACCGAGGTGCACAGGAGCACCGCGCCGACGATGCGGAACAGGACGCCGAAGGCGGGCCCGGGCAGGTCGGGGAAGATCATCATGAAGGGCAGCGAGAGGGTCAGCATCAGGAGCGGGACCAGGGGGTGCACCTTGCCGCGCCGGGCGGGTGCGTCCTCAACGCCCTTTCCCAAAAGGACCGTTGACCCGACCCCCGCCTCGGCCAGCGCGGTCGCCGCGATCGTACGGGGGTCGCCCAGCCCCGCCAGGATCTCGCCGATCGCCGTGTCGGGGCGCTCGGCGCGCGTCACCTCTATGTGCTCGGCCAGGTCGGCGAGGAGTTCCTGACGGCGCTCGGCGGGAAGCGCGGACGCCTCGCGCTCGACGGCGGAGAGGTAGTCGCGGACGAGATCGGCGGAAGTCTTCACGTGAGGTCTCCGGTCGAGGAGGGCGGGGTGTCCAGGAAGGTGTCGACGGCGTCGCGGAAGCCGGGCCAGACGCGGGTGAACTCGTCCAGCGCGGCCCGGCCGCTGTCGGTGAGCGCGTAGTAGCGGCGGGGCGGTCCCGAGGGGGACTCCTGCCAGTCGGTGGTGACCAGGTCGTCGCGGCGGAGCCGGGAGAGCAGCGGGTAGACCGTGCCCTGACTGGTCGCCAGGGCGCCGGAGTCCTCCAGGGCCTGGAGGAGTTCCACCCCGTAACGGGGGCGGTCCCGCATCAGCGCCAGCACGCAGTACTCCAGCACCCCCTTGCGCAGTTGGGCGGCTGCCCGAGCCTGCTTGGTCGAATCACCTGGTTCCATGCGATGCAAGATACCCGGCGAGACAAGTCCAGGGAAGGGGGTTGGTGTCGGCGCCGCCCGCTCCGCGCCTCCGCCGAAATAATCACGGGCATGAGTGACGACCCGTCGACCCCTCCCTGGAACGAGGACGCCCCCGGCGTGCTCCGGCTGCCCTCCGGACGCCTGGTGCGCGGCCGGGGACTGCGCAAACCGCTGGACCCCGCCGCACCCCCGCCCACCTACGGCGTCTACCTCCTCGGCAAGCAACCGCCCCCGGTCTCCTGGGAGTTCCAGTGGCTGCGCTGGCCCGACTTCCGCCTCCCGGCCGACCACGTGGCCGCCCGCGCGGTCCTCACCGACGCGTGGGAGCGGACGGCCGGCGACCGCGTGGAGTTCGCCTGCGGGGGCGGCCGGGGCCGCACGGGCACGGCGCTCGCCTGCGTGGCGGTCCTGGACGGCGTACCGGCGGGGGAGGCCGTGGGGTTCGTCCGGCGGCACTACGACCGGCACGCGGTGGAGACGCCGTGGCAGCGGCGGTATGTACGGCGGTTCGCGTCCCGCTGAGCCGAGGGGGCGACGCGTCGGCGGCTGAGCCCGGAAGAGCGCAGTGGGAGAGCCTGTGTGGCGGTGTCCCTGGTGCGGGTGTCGAGAGGGACACCGGTGGCCGCAGCGATTGTCAATGACTCAGTGGTGAACGGGCGTTGCGTCGAACGATGCGCTGTCCGAGGGCAGACCCAGGCGGCCACGGGTGGAGATGATCACGACGAGGGCCGCGGTCACCGAACTCAGGAGGAAGGCGTGGGTGATGTCCCTTGTCGAGAGGGACGGGAACATGCCGCTCCAGGCGATGGAGATGAAGTTGTTGACGCTGGTGTGGCACAGCATGGCCAGTGGCAGGCTCTCGTTGGTGCGGTTGAAGACCCAGGTCATCACGAAGCTGAAGGCGACCGTGGTGACGACGAACTCCAGCGGCAGGTCCCAGCTCACGTCCGGCCAGCCGCCCCAGTCGCTGAGATACAGCGGCAGGTGCCACAGACCCCACAGCACACCGACGGTCAGGGTGGCGACGACGGGGCTGTGGCGGCGCTGCATGCGCGGCATCGCGAAGTCGCGCCAGCCGGGCTCCTCGGCGAGGCCGGTGGTGACCATCTGCACGACGAGGCCGGGAACGTAGGCGAGGAGGACCGCTGTGGACGGCCATGCGGGGGTGCGGCCCGCCAGGGCGACGGAGCTGAGGGTGAGGACGGCGGGGACGGACAGGGCGACCGCCGCGTACCAGCGCCAGCCGACCCGCCAGTGGCCCATCCGGCGCAGCCAGACGCGCAGGCCCGGACGGCCGTCGGTGGCGGCGGTGACGACGAAGGCGGACGTGATCGGGCCGAGGTAGGCGCCGGGGAGCACCCCGAGCAGCTGGCTCGCCCCGCCGCTGCCGGGGAACGCGAAGTGCCATACGGCCAGGCCGTTCTCGGAGAGCACGTACGGTGTCCACGCCAGCCAGCTCAGGGCGAAGGCCAGGAGGAAGAACCAGGTGAGCGGCCGTCGCCGGATGCGGGCACGTGGGCCGGTGGGCAGGGGTGGGATGTCGGTGGACGGCGGTCCGCCAGAAGGCGAGGGCGGGACGGAGGGGCTGACGGAATGTTCGGCACGCACAGAGCTGTCCTTCAAGTCCGTTGCTGATGGGGTCACTTGAGTCCATCAGCCACAGACCGGAAGGTCATTGCCGTGCGCTTCCCGAGTCGCGGTGCAGCAGGCTGTACCGGCCTGCGCGGGCCCTCAGCGGTGGCGGGCGTTCTCCAGGTAGTGCAGGACCGCGGCAACGCGCCGGTCCACCTGCGGGTGTGGCGCCAGGTCGAGCTTGGCGAAGATGCTGCGGATGTGTTTGTGAACGGCGCCGTCGGTGACGACGAGCCGTTCGGCGATGGCGCTGTTGCCCAGCCCCTGTGCCATCAGGGCCAGTACGTCCCGCTCGCGGGGGGTGAGCCGTTCCAGCCGGGTGTCCTGGCGCGAGCGGGTGAAGAGCTGCGCGACCACTTCGGGGTCGACGGCCGTACCGCCGTCCGCCACTCGTCGCAGCGCGTCGAGGAACTCCTCGACGCGGCCGACCCGTTCCTTCAGCAGATAGCCGAGACCGGCCACACCGGTGGTCAGCAACTCGGTGGCGAAGGTCTGCTCGACGTAGGCGGACAGGACGAGGATGGCGAGTCCGGGGTGGCGCTTGCGGGCCTCGATGGCGGCACGGATGCCCTCGTCGGTGTGGGTGGGGGGCATCCGCACGTCGAGGACGGCTATGTCGGGCCGGTGGATGTCGATGGCTTCGAGCGCCTCGTCGGCCGTTCCGGCCTTGGCGACCACGTCGAGTGACTCCGCACGCAGCAGCAGGGCGAGTCCCTCGCGCAGCAAGGGGTCGTCCTCCGCTATCACGATCCGCATGGGAGATCCACCTCGAGCACTGTCGGTCCACCGTCCGGGCTGGTCAGGCGAAGGCTACCGTCGTGAGCCGCGACACGGCGGCGAATCCCGGTAAGGCCGGAGCCGCCCGCCTCGCCCGCGCCGCCCCGTCCGTTGTCCTCGATCCGGAGCAGCAGTCGGCTGCCCCGAACGCACACGGTGACGGTGGCCTGAGTGGCGGCGCTGTGTTTGGCGACATTGGAGAGCGCTTCGGCCACCACGAAATAGGCGGTGGCCTCGACGGAGGCGGCACACCGCTGCGCCAGGTCGACGTCGATGCGGCACGGTACGGCGCTCTGCACGGCCAGACCGGAGAGGGCACCGGCCAGACCCCGTTCGCTCAGCACGGGCGGCAGAATGCCGCGGGCGATCACCCGGAGTTCGGCAAGCGCCAACTCGGCTGCTGTCTGGGCGCGTTCGAGGAGTTCCTCGGCCCCCGCCGGATCCCGGGTCACCATGCGGCGGGCGGCGCCGAGCAGCAGGGTGACGGTGACGATGCGGTTCTGGGTGCCGTCGTGCAGGGAGCGTTCGATACGGCGCAGTTCGGTGGCGTGGGCGTCCAGGGCGGCGGCCCGTGTCGCGGTGAGTTCGGCGATCCGCAGCGAGAGATCAGCGTGTGGCCCGGCCGCGAGCAGGCGCAGAGCGGGCCGCGCCTGGAGCCGGGCCATACCGGGGCCGAACCCGAGGAGAACGGCGATCCACCCCAGGCCGAGCAAGGACACGGCTGCGGCCTGTGGCCAGGAGTGAGCCGTGCCGAATCCCAAAGAGGTGCTGGTGGCGTCCGGTGCCACCGGCCACAGCAGCGGGAAGGCCATGTCGCGGACGGCCGCGATCGGCAGCAGCACCCCGAGCAGGCCCAGGGCCAGCCCGTACGTCGCATGCACCGCCAGCCAGCCCACCTCACGCCGGGTGGTGGGATCGACGACCGCCGACCGCAATCGCACGGGCGGCGGGTCGGGCGCGACGATCTCGAACCCGTGCCGGGCAAGCCGGTCCCGTTCCCGCGCGGCGAGCGCGTGCAGAACGCGCAGCGCGGCCGGCACCATGAGCAGGCCGACGCCCACCAGACAGGCCACGGCCGACAGAGCGAGCCAGCCGAGGACGACCAGGGCGAGCAGAGCGGTACCGAGTCCGCCCGCGAGCTGCCCCAGCGCGGTCAGCGTGGCAGCGACGACGCCTGCGGCCTCTTGCGCGGGGCGCGTCGTACCAGGTCCGTCCCCGCCGTCGACGCTCTCGTGCTGCCGGGTCCTCACCTGTCCGCCTCCCACCGGCCCGCTGGTGCGTCCGACACCCTATGCCCGTGCGTCAAGGTCGGACGGACCGTACAGGCTGCTGTACCAGGGGCCGGGGCGCCCACGGGATCGCTCCGCCGGTCCGACGGCTCGTAGCGTCGACAACGTCGCGCCACGCAGAGCGGAGTTCCCCTGATGAACACGAACCTTCACCGTCCCGCATCGCCCCACGGCCGGAACGGGACCCGGGCGGCCAACAGCGGTACGAACGTGCTCCGCGGTTTGCTCTGGCTGGTCCTGGCGGTCAGTGTCGTCTGCAACACCGTGGCCTCGTTCACGGGGGCGGGCATCGACATCCACCTGGCCTCCGGCGGGGTGACGACGCTGTGCGTTGCCGCGCTTGTCGTACTCCGCCTGCGGAACCGTTGATGAGCGACGAGGGGGAGTGCGGGGCCGTTCTGCTTCAGGGTCGGACCCAGGTGTAGTTCTCGTCGGTGACGGCGTCCAGAGCCGCGTTGGCGACGGTGGCCCGGGGGTGGGGTGGGGCCGGGACGGGTGACGCGCTGGTCGACTACCCACAGCAGGTCCCCGCCTTCTGCCTGTGTCGTGTCCAGGCCGAGTTCCTCGGCGAGTTCGCAGGGAGTCCCCTCAGAGGTTTGCTGCTCCGACCGCGTTGATGAAGTGGGCCCAGGCGGGGGTGCCGACGACGACTACGGCGCCCTCGGTGACCTTGCTGTCCCGTACGGGGATGACACCGGGGACTCCGTCGGCTACCTCGATGCAGTTGCCACCCTCGCCGTTGCTGTAGGTGCTCTTATGCCAGCGGGCGTTGGTCAGGTCGTACTCGCGCATCGTCTGAAGTCCTCCGCCGCCGATTCGATCAGGGTCAGGGACGCCTCCGGCGACAGCGTGGCGACCCTGAGTAGATCGTATGCGCGCTGGGCTCGCTTCACCACGGCCGGAACGTCCACCAGCGTTCCGGAAAACGAGGTCTCTGTATAGGCGACAGGTGGCGCGTCGTCGAACTCCATGAGCCGGAGGTCTCCGTTCATCGCGGCGTGTGCTCCAGCCGTGTACGGCATCACCGTCACAATGGCCGTTCGATCCCGGATCAGGCGCTTGATGTGTTCCAGTTGGCCTGCCATGGCCGCCGGGCCGCCCACGGGGTTGCGCAGCACGTTTTCGTGCAGAGCCACCCAATACTCGGGCCTTGTAGCGTCGTTCAGGATTCGCGACCGCTCCAGTCGGGCGCAGACGATCTCGTCCACGTATTCGTCGGTCTTGAACGGGTTGGCCGCGATGGTCACCGCGCGGGCGTACGGCTCCGTCTGGAGCAGCCCCGGAACCACCGTCGGGGCGAACTCGCAGATCCGCATGGCCAGACGCTCCAGATCCACCACTTCGGCGAAGTAATCCGCGTACCTCGGATCATCGATCAGCTTCTTGCACAGCCGCTCGAAGATGCCGTCCGTCTCCAGAACCTCGTCGATCCGCCGCGCCACGTCCAGCTGAGGTTTCCGGATCGCCTGCTCGAACTGGCCGATGTATCCGCCGGAGACGAACACCCGCAAACCCAGCTCCGATTGCGTGAGACCCGCGTTCTCCCGACGCCTCTTCAGCTCCGTGCCGAAGAACTCCCAGACCGCCTGACGTGAAACGTTGGCCACAACCAACCCCCTTGTGCTGCCACGCGCTTGTAGGGCCCGAGCCCCTTCCGAGGATAGGGGCGATCGCGTCACCGTGAGGACACGAAGCGTGAAGGCGTAAAGAAAGCGAAGGGATGCGAACCATGGGAACACCGCACGCGTCGGCCTGTGTCGAGGAAGCGGAGCGAACCCTCGTCGAATTGCGCGACGCACTCGCGAAGGCCGGGATCAAGCTGCCCTCGCTGGGGATCGACCCGGTGTCGGTGGTGCGCGAGGCCCCGTGCCCGCTGGTGGAGTTGGGCCGGTGCTCGGTGGAGACGGCGGCCCGGCTCGTCGCGGCGCTGCGGTGAGTGAGGGTCGGCCACCGCTCGGCTCGTACGCGATGGACATGGGGACGGGGCGGGTCGGTGTGGTGATGGGCCACGAGGGCCCGTACGTACAGCTCCGCCCCCTCGGTGGCGGCCGCGAATGGGACTGCCCGCCCGACCGCCTCCGTACGGCCACCGCGGCGGAGCGGCTCCGGGCGGCGACGGCGCGGGCCAACGCCCGCAGCCGGGGTGAGGTTTTGTAAGCCTGACGGGATGCGACTCCTCAAAACGCGAGCCGCATCCGCTGCCTGGGTTCGCCCGGGCCGAAGTACTCGGGGTCGGGCGCGCCGGACGGCGTGAAGCCGAGGTGGCGGTAGAGGGTCACGGCGGAGTCGTTCGCGGGGTCGACCGTGAGGAGGACCTCGCCCGCCCCCTCCTCGCGGAGCAGCCGCAGCATCTCGGTCATCAGCTCGCGGCCCAGGCCGTTGCCGCGCAGGGCCGGGCTGACGACGAGGCTGAGGATCCAGCTGGAGGCGTGGAGCGGCGGGGTCGCCAGGATGTAGCCGTGGAGGGCGATGCCGTCGTCCACCACGAGCAGGTGGTCGCCCAGGGCGTCGTGGAACTGGCGGAGCGCGAAGTAGGGGTAGGGGTCGTCCGGGAAGGTCTCGCGGTCGAGCCGCAGCACGTCAGGGAGATCCGCTTCCGTGATTTTTCGCAGGAAGCGGTCTCCGTGAAGAGGAATCATTCCGTCCCCTTTCCGGTCCCCCGAGATTCGTGCGATATCCGCACTGATGCGACAGTATGCAGCCGCATCCGAGGTGTGATCGGTGCGGCTTCTCCCATGGTTACCCGCTGTTTTTCGGTCATCCAAGTAGAGATCCGGACCAAATGTGGTTGACTGTGTCACGCGAGCGAAATCGCGCGCAGTTCCGATATTGATCTTACCTCGCCCGTTGATGATTTTTGCGTGGCGTGGGTTTCGCTGTGCTCTCATGCTGCTACGCTGAGTTAATGACCTCGGGATCGCCTGCTGGCGTGAAGAAGCTGAATGGTGATGTCGCGTGGGAGGATTTCGACCCCCAGGCGTACATCGAGCACAATTACCGCGTCCTGCATCCGGATGACGAGGCGATCATCACCGTCGTCCGAGATCATTTCAGCGGGCATTTCGGCGGCTCCGGTTCGGTGGCCTCCGGGATCGACGCCGGAGCGGGTCCCAATATCTATCCGGCGCTCACCATGCTTCCCTGGTGCGACAAGATCACGCTCCTTGAGCGCTCGCCGGCGAACGTCCAGTATCTGAACTCCCAGATCGAGTCGTACGGCCCCCAGTGGGACCAGTTCTGGGACGTGCTGTGCCGTGACGAGGCGTACCCCGAGCGGGTCGAGGACCCGCGCGCGCGGTTCGCGCAGACCGTCCACCCCCGTCAGGGCAACCTCTTCGATCTTGCCAAGGGCGACGAGCGCTGGGCGATGGGCACCATGTTCTTCGTCGCCGAGTCGATGACCACTTCGCCGGAGGAGTTCCGGCAGGCCGTCGGCTGTTTCATGACCGCCCTCGAACCGGGCGCCCCGTTCGCCGCCGCGTTCATGGAACACTCCCGGGGATACCGGGTGGGGGAGAGCGATTTCCCCGCGCTCGACATCGATGAACAGGGAGTTCGTGAGGCACTCGACATTCACGCGTCGAATGTCGATACTCATCGGCTGGGAAAACCGGGTGGCCTGTTGCGCGAGGGCTACACGGGAATGATCATCGCCACGGGTCATCGGAGCGACCGGTAAATGCGGAGATCCATTCACCGTCTTCACCGTCGGGATGACATACCTGTGTGAGGGGCATGGGGATGCAGATCCAACCCAGACAGAATCTGCTGTCGATCTGGCAGGCCGTAGCACGTCACTGTTTCCCCGGTGGAGCCTGGGAATGGGGAGAAGGGGGCGGACAGAGCAGCGTCGCCGACGCCGAGCGACTGCTCTGCCTGCTGTATCCCGCGACCGAGGCTCCCGCATTCCGTCTCGACGCGCCCGACACCACCCAGCCCGACGTGGAGAAATCCCTGCGTTCGGTCGGGGACGCCACGGAGATCCCGGAGACACTGGTCCGGGTGCTCACCGAATTCATGGAGCGCCACCGCGCCGGTGACACCCCCACCTTCTCCGGCGGGAACTACTTCTCCGCCCTCAGCGACGAGGACGAACTGTCCAAGGAGCAGCGGGGCCTCGGCGTCGTCGACGCCTACAGCCTCTCCGTCACCCTGTGTCTGGCCACCCTCGGCTTCCTGAAGGTCTACCAGACCAAGACCGAACGGCCGGGCACGCTCCAGCTGATCGAGTCCCTGCGCCAGGCCACCAACGACCGGCTCACCGCCGCCATGGTCAACCTCCTGCGCGCCTTCACCGTCGACGTGTACACGGTCGACTCCCCGCAGGGCCAGGCGCTGTGCCGACTCCTCGGGCAGGGCCGCACCCCCGACCGCATGGTCCTCCAGCAGTTCCAGGAGCGCTTCCGCGCCCTGCGTGCCGTCATCCGCGAGAGCGTCGTCCTCGGCGTCGACGTCGAGGAACAGCTCGGCAACGAGAACCGCCTCTTCGAATGCGGCTGGGCCTGGAGCGTCGTCCGGGGCGCACCCTTGGTGGAGACCTCCGAGTCCATCGGCGAACAGCCCACCGGCGTCGCCCGCGCCGTGCCGTACCTCTACTTCACCGTCGTCGCCCTCGACGGCATCCAGGACCTGTTCTCCGACCGCACCCTCGTCCTCGGCCTGCTCAACCAGGAACAGCAGAAACTCGCCGAGGCGCTCCGCCTGCGCTGGACCATCACCCAGCAGTACTGGTCCGGCATCGCCCGCTTCGACGACGACCGCTGGCCCCTGGAGGACATCCCCTGGCGCACCACAGGGCAGCGCATGGAGTCCGAGTACTTCTCCCTCTGCGTCGCCTCCATCCTCGTCCACGACCTGGTCCGCCGCCGCGCCACCGAGGACGACCTCAACCGCACCGTCGGCATCATGGAACGCCTCGCCGAGCGCGGCCGCGTCACCGCGAGCATCACCCGCAAGGACTCCGCCGTCCTGCTGCACAACCCCGGACTCGCCCTGCCGCTCGCCTCCGACCACCCGCTCGGGCCGCCCATGCGGTGGACCATGACCGACTTCTCGGCCCAACTCCTCAAGCGCACCATCCAGTTGTGCGCCCTCTCGCGCAACGTCGCCGCCCACACCCGGCTGCTCCAGCTCGCCGAGCGCACCATGGACCATCTGTGGACGCGGCGCATCACCGACGGCGACGGCGTCGGCCTGTGGGACAACGTGCACGCGATCTTCCCCGACTCGGCCGACCGCCAGAACCAGCCGTCCTGGACCATCACCGAACGCATCACCGAGTGCATGGTCGCCGCCCAACAGCTCTACAACCAGTCACCCATCCGCAGCGCCGAACCCACCGCGCTCGCCCACGCCCTCCTCAGCGAGGCCACCCACCTCCTCGGCACCGAGCAGCTGGAACAGCCCGCACCCATCGCCAAGAGCCAGGAAGGGGCGGAACTCAAGGGCATCGAAGCCGACCTGCGCCGCGCCCGCTCCCTGCTCGACACCCAGCCCGGCACGTCCTGCGCGCTCGCCCTGAACGTGCTCAGCCGGCTCGACGACCTCGCCCGCGCCCGCGCGGCCGGGTCCCAGGGGGTATGAGTCGTGCTCGTCTTCGCCGCCTCCGACAAGGGAGGTACCGGACGCTCCGTCACCAGTGCCAACCTCGCCTACCGACGCGCCCTCGACGGCGACGACGTCTGCTACCTCGACTTCGACTTCGGCTCGCCCACCGCCACCGCCGTCTTCGACACCCCCGACGTCATGGAGGAGGCCGAGGGCCGAGGTCTGCACGCCTACCTCAAGGGCAAGACCGGCGAACCCCTGCGCGTCGACGTGTGGAGCCGAACCGAACACCCCGTCCTCAGCGACCGCCCCAGCGGCTCCGGACGCCTCGTCCTCTTCCCCGGCGACCGGGGCGGCGGCGAGTTCGTCACCGACGAGGACAACCTGCACCGCTGCGTCGACCTCTTCCTGCGCCTGCACCGCGAGTTCGACCTCGTCGTGGTCGACCTCAGCGCCGGGCGCAGCTACGCCATGGACCTCGCCCTGACCGCCACCGCCCGCGAGGAACTGCGGCACATCCGCTCCCGCTGGCTGCTCTACCACCGCTGGACCCGGCAGCACGTGATGGCCGCCGCCGAACTCCTCTCCGGCCGCCAGGGCATCCTCGGCTCCGGCATCGCCATGGGCCACGACCGCACCGCGCTCCTCGGCTCCGTCCGCTTCGTCCGGGCCGCCGTACCCGACCTGGAGTCCCCGCAGTGGGCCCAGATGCCCGCCGCGCAGTACGCCTGGATGCGCCAGTGCGACAAACGCCTGGAGGAACTCGCCGCCTCCCTCGGCATCGGCAAGACCCGCGCCCTCGCCTCGATCCCGCTGGAACCCGTGCTCCAGATGCGCGAGCAGCTCATCACCGACGAGGACGTGCTCGACAGCAAGATCGCCAACTTCGCCACCCGGCAGGCCCTGGTGGAACTGGCCGAGCGGCTCACCGACGACAAGCACTGGGGGCAACTGTGACGGAGGCCGCCGCCGTCTTCCGGGAGACCAGCGCCGATCCGGTCACCGCATCCGTGCCGTACTCCCATCTCTCCCTGGAACTCGGCCACTTGTACATGGAGGACTTCGCCGAGGGCGCCGACCGGCTGGTGCGCCACTTCACCGCCGTACGCCCCTGGGCCGACACCGCCCGCGCCTGGGCCGCCACCCTGCCCGACGGCAAACGGCCCCGGATCAGCACCTGTTTCCTCATCGACGACTACTTCAGCCGGCTGTCCACCCCGGCCAAGCTCGTGCCCACCCTGCTGGAGGCCGCCGAGCGGGCCGGGCTCACCATCGACTACCTCGCCCGCGAGTCCGGCTGCGCGCTCGCCGACCCGGCCCGCCCCGACCGGGCCGGACTCGCCGAGTCCGTGATGCACCGGCTCGTCGAGTCGCCCCCGCCCGGCAGCAACGGCTTCCGCCCGCCCGTCAGCCGTACCGGCTGGCTCACCAACGGCCGCCGCGCGCCCACCCGGCGCACCTCCGCCGCCCTCGACGCCGACAGCGCCTGGCAGCCGCCCGCCGAGACCGAGGCGCGCGGCCACTCCGTCTTCGTCGACGTCGAACTCTGGGACGACAACGGCCCCCACCGCACCTGGTCCTGCGCCTTCCTCGCCGCCGTCTGGCAGCTCGCCCGGCTCGGGCTGCTGCGCGACGACGGCCGCGCCGTCCTCACCCCGACCCCCTGGGAACGGGACCTGCCCTTCCCCGACGACTGGGACGCGCTGCCGCCCCTGCTCCGGCTCAACCCGGCCGCGCCGCCCTTCACCGCGTACTACACGTGCAGCGCCCTCCCGGTCCGCTTCCTGCCCGTCGAACACGCCGTACGCGTCATCCTCGGCCAGGTCCACGTCGACGCCGACGCGGTCGGCCAGGCCGTGGAGCGGGCCCGCCAGGAGAAGGTCACCCTCCCCGAGGGCGTCGCGGAACGCACCTCCTACCTCTTCCCGCCGGGGCTCTGACATGGCCGCCACCCCGGCCCTGATGTGCGGCGAGGTCCGCACCTGCCTGCTGCCCACCCGCGACGCGGTGAGCGAGCGCACCGCCGAACGGCTGCTGCGGCTGCGCCCCGACGAACGCGTCCGCCTCTCCCGGCGCCCCAACCCGCACGCCCTCTCCCCGGTCGTGCTCACCGGCGTCGACTGTCGGCTGCCCGCCGTCAACGGCGCCAAGGCCCGCGCCATCGGCACCCTCGCCGCCCGCGCCGCCCTCACCGAGGGCCGGGTGCTCCAGGCCACGGCCCACTTCGCCGCTGCCGCGAGCGGGCCCGACCGGCGCCGTCCCTGGGGGGAGTACCTGGTCCACCCCGGCGTGCTCGTCCCGCTCGGAAAGCTCCCGGTCCGGGCGGTCGCCGACGGCTTCCTGCGCGAGACGCACGCCCCCGACCTGCTCGACGCCGGCTCGGTCGCCGAAGGCATGCTGGCCCGGATCTCCCGCGACCACCGCCTCCTCGACCACGACACCCCGCTGCGCACCCCCACCACCCGGCTCAGGTGGGTCGCCCTGCCCGCCCCCGCCGGGACACCGGCCCGGCTCGTGAGCCTCACCGTCGACGACGCCGACGGGCTGCTGCGCACCGCGGAACTGAGCGTCCCCGAGGACCTGGCACCCGCCGCCGTCGCCGGGTTCTGCGAGGACCTGGCCCTGCACGACTGGCTGCTGACCACCGTCGGCCAGAAACTCGACGGGCTGCCGCTCGCCCGGGCAGACGGCGCCGCCGCCCTCAAGGTGCTGCGTCCGCTCGTCGACCACCTGCTCCACCTCTGGATGCCCATGGCCCGCGTCGACCCGGCGCTCGGCCCGCTCTGGCACACCCTGGAGCAGCACCCCGGCTTCAGCCGCCAGTGGCACAACCTCGTACAGCGCGTCCGCGACCAGATGGCCCTGCGGGCCCTGCTGCACCGGGAGGCCGCCGCCCTGGCCGCCTCCTGACTTCATGGAAGCCCACATGATCCCGACGGGGGGAGAAGCGGGATGACAGGAACGATCACCACGCGCGGCCAGCACGGCCACCATGTCTCCGACACCGGGGGCCGGGAGGACGCGGGCCGCCGTTTATTGCAGAAACTGCTGGTCACGGTCGTGGCGGGCGGCGTGGTGTACGTACTGACCACGGTGCTCGCCCCCACCGCCGAGGACGTGTGGCAGCTGGTGCTTTCGGTGCTGTGCGGGGGCGCGGTACTGATCGTCCAGTTCATGGTGACCTTCGCGCACCAGCTCAACGACCTGAAGAGTTCCGTCGACAAACGCTTCGTGGACATCGGCCGGGCCACCAAGCTCTTCAACGAGGTCGAGAAGCTGCGCGGCGACGCGGTGCCCCGGCTCGCCGAGAGCGCCACCCTGGTCGTCTCGACCGGGCCCGAGATCCTGCACGACTTCGCGCACGAGGAGATCAACCGGCTCGCCCTCCAGATGGACGACCTCACCAACCTCACCGCCGAGTGCCCCGGCGAGAACCACGACTGGCTGCTCAGCCTCACCAAGTGCGCCCAGCGGACCATCGACGCGATCAGCACCTCCGTCGACCAGAACTTCTGGAGCACCGAGCCCGCCGGCCGCTATCTGGAGTCCCAGCGCGAGGCGATCGACGCGCGCGGGATCAAGGTCAGGCGGCTGTTCGTCGTCCGGGCTCCCGAGGACATCCCGCGCCTGTCCGACGTCTTCAAGGAACAGCGGGACGTGCGCATCGAGGTCCGCGTGGTGGCCCTCTCCTCGCTCCCGCTGCACGTCAGGCGCGGCAAGATGATCGACTTCATCATCTTCGACGGGGCCCTGTCCTACGAGATCGGCGCCGACCAGCTCAGCGTGAACTCCTGGACGACCGTGAACGCCCGCGAGGACGACGTACAGCAGCGGATCAGGCGCTTCAACGAACTGTGGAACGCGGGGGAGGGTGGCGAGGGGGGCACACCGGAGCCCGACGCCGCCTGAACCACGGGGACCGGGGTCCTGAACCACGGGGACCGGGCCTGCGCGCCGGGCGCGTGCGCGAGAATGGCCCCATGAGTCTGTTCCGCGACGACGGCATCGTGCTGCGCACCCAGAAGCTCGGTGAGGCGGACCGGATCATCACCCTGCTCACGCGCGGACACGGGCGGGTGCGGGCCGTGGCGCGCGGGGTGCGGCGCACGAAGTCGAAATTCGGGGCCCGCCTGGAACCGTTCTCGCACGTGGACGTGCAGTTCTTCGCACGCGGCAGCGAACTGATCGGGCGCGGCCTGCCGCTGTGCACCCAGAGCGAGACCATCGCGCCGTACGGCGGCGGGATCGTCACCGACTACGCCCGCTACACCGCCGGTACGGCCATGCTGGAGACGGCCGAGCGGTTCACCGACCACGAGGGCGAACCGGCCGTGCAGCAGTATCTGCTCCTCGTCGGCGCCCTGCGCACCCTCGCGCGCGGCGAGCACGCCCCGCATCTCGTCCTCGACGCGTTCCTGCTCCGCTCGCTCGCGGTCAACGGCTACGCGCCCAGCTTCGGGGACTGCGCGCGCTGCGGGATGCCCGGACCGAACCGGTTCTTCTCGGTCGCCGCGGGCGGCTCGGTCTGCGTGGACTGCCGGGTCGCGGGCAGTGTCGTACCGTCCCCGCAGACCCTGGTGCTGCTCGCCGCGCTGCTTACGGGAGACTGGGAGACGGCGGACGCGGCCGAGGCGCGGCACGTCCGCGAGGGGAGCGGCCTGGTGTCCGCCTATCTGCACTGGCATCTGGAGCGTGGGCTGCGCTCCCTTCGATACGTAGAGAAGTAAGCGGCTAGCACGGCTGAGGAGACGAGAAGCATGGTCGTACGCGGATTTCTGGGGCGTCGGCAGCGCGAGTACAAGGCGCCCGAGCCGCACCCCTCGGGCGCGCGTGCGCCGAAGCTTCCCGGTGAGCTGATCCCCGAGCACGTCGCGATCGTCATGGACGGCAACGGGCGCTGGGCCAAGGAGCGCGGGCTGCCGCGCACCGAGGGGCACAAGGTGGGCGCCGAGCGCGTGCTCGACGTGCTCCAGGGCTCCATCGAGGTCGGCGTGCGCAACATCTCCCTGTACGCCTTCTCCACCGAGAACTGGAAGCGGTCGCCCGACGAGGTGCGCTTCCTCATGAACTTCAACCGCGACTTCATCCGCAAGACCCGCGACCAGCTCGACGAACTGGGCATCCGGGTGCGGTGGGTGGGCCGTATGCCCAAGCTGTGGAAGTCGGTCGCCAAGGAGCTCCAGATCGCGCAGGAGCAGACCAAGGACAACGACCTGCTCACCCTGTACTTCTGCATGAACTACGGCGGCCGCGCCGAGATCGCGGACGCCGCCCAGGCCATCGCGGAGGACGTGAAGGCGGGCCGCCTCGACCCGTCCAAGGTCACCGAGAAGACGCTCCAGAAGTACATGTACTTCCCGGACATGCCGGACGTCGACCTCTTCCTGCGGCCCAGCGGCGAGCAGCGCACCTCCAACTACCTTCTCTGGCAGAGCGCCTACGCCGAGCTGGTCTTCCAGGACGTCCTGTGGCCCGACTTCGACCGGCGTGACCTCTGGCGCGCCTGCGTCGAGTTCGCCTCCCGCGACCGCCGCTTCGGGGGCGCCGTCCCGAACGAGGACCTGCTCGCCATGGAGGCGGCGATGCGGGGCGACGACTCGGCCGACGCCTGACCGGCGCCGGGGCGGATACGGACACGGGGGGCGTGATGGAACTGGCGTACCGGCCGGTGCTGGGGGACTTCCTGGCGGCGGCCTGGCGGAGGAAGCGGGTCTGGTGGCTCGTGTTCCTGGGCGCGGCCCAGTGGGCCTACGTGGCGCAGGAGGTCTGGTCGCTGCGGACGGGGCACAGCGGTGATCCGGTGCCCTGGCTCGCCCTGCGGGCCGTCATCGGCACGCTCCTGCTGGCCGCGCCGCTGGTGACGGCCTGGTTCGACTGGCGAGGCGCCGACCGTGACGGCACGATCCGGGTGACGCTCACGGAAACCGGGGTCACGGTGGCGGCCGGCGAGCGGGTGCGGACGTTCAGCTGGGCGACCCGGCCGCGCTGCCGCGAGACCCGCCGCGTCTTCCTCCTGACCGGCGGCAAGCCACCGTCTCCCCGTCTCACGGTCCTCCCGAAGCGCGCCCTCACCCCTTCGGACACCGAGCGCCTGCGCGCGCTTCTGGAACGGCACGCGGGGCTCGGCCGAGCGTCGTAAAGGGCTCGTTTCCGAAGATCATCCAGCCTTACGATCCCCTCGCACAGTCATGGACATGGAGAGGGGTGGGGGCCGTGGAGAAGGAACCGGATACCGTCGGGGATGCCGTGGAGACGGCCGGGGACGTCGTGGAGCTGACGTACCGGCCGGTGGCGGAGGACTTCGCGTCGGCGTTGCGGGCGCGGTTGCGGGTGACTCGCCTGGGGTGGGTGTACCGCTGGCTGCCCGTCGTGCTGGCCTGCATCGTCGTCGCGCAGATCGCGCTGCGCATCGCCGGCGTCGACGAGCACCTGTCGTCGGCCGCGCTCCTGTCGATGCTGATGATCGCGGTGGTGCTCCCGCTGTCGCCCCGGCTGACGGGGCGACGGCTCGCCCGGTACACCGAGCGGCAGGGCGTCTTCCGGGTCACCGTGACGGAGGCCGGGGTCTCGATGGTGACCGACACGGCCGGCGCCTCGGTCACCTGGCAGGCCCAGCCCCGTTACTGCGAGACGGAGCGCGTCTTCGTCCTGGTCAGCGATGACAAGAACGCCACGGGCTTCACGATGCTCCCCAAGCACGGCCTGCCCGACCGCACGGACGTGGACCGCCTGCGCGCGATCCTGGACCGCCACCTCACGCGCTGCTGAGCCGGGGAGGTCCGGGGCAGGCCCCCGTCACCCGGTGCCGTAGCTCAGCAGGGCGTCCCCGCGCAGTCGGCGCAGGTGCCGAAGATCTCCACCGTGTGGGCGACGTTCACGTAGCCGTGTTCCGAGGCGATGGCCTCGGCCCACTTCTCCACCGCCGGGCCCGCCACCTCGACCGCCTTGCCGCAGGTGCGGCAGACGAGGTGGTGGTGGTGTTCGCCGGTGGAGCAGCGGCGGTAGACGGACTCGCCGTCGGAGGTGCGCAGGACGTCGACCTCGCCGGCCTCGGCGAGGGACTGGAGGGTGCGGTAGACGGTGGTGAGGCCCACCGAGTCGCCCTTGTGCTTGAGCATGTCGTGCAGGTCCTGCGCGCTGCGGAACTCGTCGACCTCGTTCAGGGCCGCCGCCACCGCTGCGCGCTGCCGGGTCGCGCGGCCCTTCACGGGCGGTCCAGCGGTCGTCACCGGGTGCCTCCTCATGTCTGCGCCTCTGACCGGGCCATTGTGCCAGCCCGTACCCCACCGGGTCAGACGCCGACCTCGTCCCCGGCCGCCCGCGTGGCCGGAATCGCGCACTCCGCCGGGTCGCCGACGGGCCGCAGCGCGCGGGCGCGTCGGCGGGCCAGCGGGGTGGCCAGCACGGCCAGGACGGCGAACGCGGCGATGGTGAGGAGCACGATCGTGGCACCCGGCGGAACGTCCACGTAGAACGAGGTGACCGTGCCGCCGAGGGACACCGCGACACCGATCGCGACCGCCAGACCGAAGGTCGCCGCGAACCCCCGGGTGAGCTGCTGCGCGGCGGCCACCGGGACGACCATCAGCGCGGAGACCAGGATCAGGCCCACCACCCGCATCGCCACGGTGACCGTGACGGCCGCGGTGACGGCGGTCAGCAGGTTCAGCGCGCGCACCGGCAGCCCGGTGACCCGCGCGAACTCCTCGTCCTGGCTGACGGCGAACAGTTGACGCCGCAGCCCCAGCGTCACCGCGACCACCAGCGCCGCCAGCACCACGATCGCGGTCACGTCGGCGGGTGCGACCGTGGAGAGCGAGCCGAAGAGGTACGTGGAGAGGTTGGCGTTGGAGCCGCCGGGCGCGAGGTTCACCAGCATCACACCGCCCGCCATGCCGCCGTAGAAGAGCATGGCGAGGGCGATGTCGCCGCGGCTGCGGCCGTACCAGCGGATCAGCTCCATGAGGACCGAGCCCGCGACGGAGACCAGCGTGGCCATCCACACCGGCGAGGAGTGCAGCAGGAAACCGAGGCCGACACCGGTCATCGCCACGTGCCCGATGCCGTCGCCCATGAGGGGCTGGCGGCGCTGGACGAGGTAGATGCCGATCGCGGGCGCGGTGATGCCGACCAGGACGGCCGCGAGGAGCGCCCGCTGCATGAAGGCGTAGTTCAGGAGGTCCATCAGCTCAGCAGTCCCGTGCGGATCGGTCCGGCGCCCTCGGGGGCGTGGGGATGTACGTGGTCGTGGCCGGGGAGGGCGTGCTGGCCGACCGCCTTCGGGGGCGGTCCGTCGTGCAGCACGCAGCCGTCGCGCAGGACGACCGCGCGGTCGATCAGCGGCTCCAGCGGGCCCAGTTCGTGCAGCACCAGCAGTACGCTCGCACCGCCCGCGACCTGTTCGCGCAGCGTCGCGGCCAGCACTTCCTGGCTGGCCAGGTCCACGCCCGCCATCGGCTCGTCCATGATCAGCAGCTCGGGTTCGCAGGCCAGCGCCCGCGCGATCAGCACCCGCTGGTGCTGGCCGCCGGAGAGCGTGGTCACCGAGTCCCTCGCGCGGTCCGCCATGCCGACCAGCTCCAGCGCCCGGCGCACCGCTTCCCGGTCGGCCTTGCGGAAGAGCCCGAAGCGGGTCCGCGCCAGCCGCCCGGAGGAGACGACCTCGGTCACGGTGACGGGCACGCCCCCGGCCGCGCTGGTGCGCTGCGGTACGTACCCGACGCGCGCCCACTCGCGGAAGGACTTCAGCGGCGTGCCGAACAGCTCCACCGAGCCCGAGGTGGCGGCCACCTGCCCGATGGCGGTGCGTACGGCGGTGGACTTGCCGGAGCCGTTGGCGCCGAGCAGCGCGACGACCTCGCCGCGGCCCACGGTCACGTCGACACCGCGCAGGACGGGGCGGCCGCCGAGTTCGGCGCGTACGTCGCGCAGGGCAAGCACGGTCTCGTCGGTGGTCATTTCGCCCCCAGCGCCTGCTGGAGGGCCTTGAGGTTGGCCTCCTGGACGGCGAAGTAGTCCTTGCCCCGGGACTTCCCGGTGATGCCCTCGATGGGGTCGAGCACGTCCGTCTTCAGGTGGACGTCCCCGGCGATGGTCTTCGCGGTCCTGTCGCTGACCAGCGTCTCGTAGAACACGGTGGTGACGCCGTCGGCCTTCGCCAGCTTCTGGAGGTCCTTCACGCGCACCGCACTCGGCTCCGACTCGGGGTCGAGGCCGCTGATGGCCTCCTCGGTGAGGCCGTAGCGCTCGGCGAGGTAGCCGAAGGCGGCGTGGGTGGTGATGAAGACCTTGGTCCTGGTGTGGGCGAGGCCGTCCTCGAAGTGGGTGTTCAGCTCGTCGAGCCGCTTGACCAGGGCGTCGGTGTTCTTCTCGTAGTCCGCCCTGTGCTTCGGGTCGGCCTTCGCGAAGGCACTGCCGACGCCCTTGGCGACCTGCGCGTAACGCACCGGGTCGAGCCAGATGTGCGGGTCCTTGCCCGTCTCCTCCTCGTCGCCGTGGCCGCCCTCGGCGTGCTCGGCGGCGTGGCCGCCGACCTCGGTGCCGTGCTCCTCCAGCGTGGTCAGCGTGGCGGCGTCGATCTTGGTCTTGACCGGCGACTCGGCCACGGCCTTGTCCACCGAGGGCTGGAGCCCCTTGAGGTAGAGGACCGCGTCGGAGTCCTGGAGGCCCGCGATCTGCCGCGGGCTGATCTCCAGGTCGTGCGGCTCCTGGCCGGGGGTGGTCAGCGTCGTCACGTGGACGTGGGAGCCGCCGATCTCGTTCGCCAGGAAGGCCATCGGATAGAAGGAGGCGACGACGTCCAGCTTGCCCGTGTTCCCCGCCGCGCTCGCACCGCCCGAGCAGCCGGTGAGGGCGCCGAGGCCCAGCGCTGTGGCAGCCGCGAGCGCGGACCCGGATATGAGGCGTCGCCGTACGTTCATGACAGTCATTTTCAACAAAGATGGAAACCGTTGTCAACAAGCTGTCCGGCGTCTTGCGATGCGGGCGCTCGCGGGAGAAGTTTGGGAAGGGGTTGGGTGACCTTGGGTGATCTTGCGCAGTCCCGGGGCGCCTGCGGGCGGGGGCCGATTTGGCCGAGGGGGAGCCTGCGCCGGTAACCTGAATCATTCGCTGGAAGCATCTCGCTTCAACGCCCGTCGTCGTAATGAAGAGAGCACCGTGGCCGCCGACAAGATCGACACCATCGTCAGCCTGAGCAAGCGCCGTGGCTTCGTTTTCCCGTGCAGTGAGATCTACGGCGGACAGCGTGCCGCCTGGGACTACGGACCGCTGGGTGTCGAGCTCAAGGAGAACATCAAGCGTCAGTGGTGGCGCTACATGGTGACGTCGCGCGAGGACGTGGTCGGTCTCGACTCGTCCGTCATCCTGGCCCCCGAGGTCTGGGTCGCCTCCGGTCACGTCGCCACCTTCACGGACCCGCTGACCGAGTGCACCTCGTGTCACAAGCGGTTCCGTGCGGACCACCTGGAAGAGGCGTACGAGGAGAAGAAGGGCCACGCCCCGACGGGCGGCCTGGCTGACCTCAACTGCCCGAACTGCGGCAACAAGGGCACCTTCACCGAGCCCAAGCAGTTCTCCGGTCTGCTCTCCACCCACCTCGGCCCGACGCAGGACTCCGGCTCCGTCGCCTACCTGCGCCCCGAGACCGCCCAGGGCATCTTCACCAACTTCGCCCAGGTGCAGGTCGCCTCGCGCAAGAAGCCGCCGTTCGGCATCGCGCAGATGGGCAAGTCCTTCCGCAACGAGATCACGCCCGGCAACTTCATCTTCCGCACCCGCGAGTTCGAGCAGATGGAGATGGAGTTCTTCGTCAAGCCGGGCGAGGACGAGGAGTGGCAGGAGTACTGGATGCAGCAGCGCTGGAACTGGTACACCGGTCTCGGCATGCGCGAGGAGAACATGCGCTGGTTCGAGCACCCGAAGGAGAAGCTCTCCCACTACTCCAAGCGCACCGCCGACATCGAGTACCGCTTCTCGTTCGGCGGCTCGGAGTGGGGCGAGCTGGAGGGTGTCGCCAACCGGACCGACTACGACCTCGGTGCGCACTCCAAGGCCTCCGGCCAGGACCTCTCCTTCTTCGACCAGGAGGCCGGCGAGCGCTGGACCCCCTACGTCATCGAGCCCGCCGCCGGTGTCGGCCGCACGATGCTGGCCTTCCTCCTCGACGCCTACACCGAGGACGAGGCGCCGAACGCCAAGGGCAAGATGGAGAAGCGGGTCGTGCTGCGCCTCGACCACCGCCTGGCCCCGGTGAAGGTCGCGGTGCTGCCGCTGTCCCGCAACGCCGAGCTGTCCCCGAAGGCCAAGGGTCTCGCCCAGGCCCTGCGCCAGAACTGGAACATCGAGTTCGACGACGCCGGCGCCATCGGCCGCCGCTACCGCCGTCAGGACGAGATCGGTACGCCGTTCTGCGTGACCGTCGACTTCGACACGCTCGAGGACAACGCGGTGACCGTGCGCGAGCGCGACACGATGAAGCAGGAGCGCGTCTCCCTCGACCAGATCGAGGGCTACCTCGCGGCCCGTCTCATCGGCGCCTGACCTCTGCATTTCCGCCCACCCTCCGGTCCGGTCCTCCGGGCCGGAGGGTGGGCTTTTTCGTGCCCGCGTTCTCGCGCCCGGAGGGCTTCTACCCGCGATCCACTGACAAATAACAGATGACAGATATTGAATTCTGTCAGTCGTCGTGCCAGGCTGGACGCATGACGATCCCCACGCGAAATCTCGGCACCACCGGCCCCCAGGTCTCCGCCCTCGGCCTCGGCTGCATGGGCATGTCCGGTATGTACGGCGAGGCGGACCGCCCGGAGGGCATCGCCACCGTGCACGCCGCCCTGGAGAAGGGCGTCACCCTCCTCGACACCGGCGACTTCTACGGCATGGGGCACAACGAACTCCTGGTCGGCGAAGCCCTCCGCACCGCCCCGGCCCACCTGCGGGACAACGCCGTGCTGAGCGTGAAGTTCGGCGCCCTGCGCGACCCGGACGGCGCCTGGCTCGGCTTCGACGGCCGCCCCGCCGCGGTGAAGACCTTCGCCGCCTACTCCCTCCAGCGCCTCGGCGTGGACCACATCGACATCTACCGCCCCTCCCGGCTCGACCCGGACGTGCCGATCGAGGAGACGGTCGGCGCCGTCGCGGAACTGGTCGAGAAGGGCTGGGTCCGGCACATCGGCCTCAGCGAGGTCGGCCCCGACACCATCCGCCGGGCGGCGGCGACGGCCCCCATCAGCGACCTCCAGATCGAGTACGCGCTGATCTCCCGGGGCCCCGAGCGCGAGATCCTGCCCACCCTGCGCGAACTGGGCATCGGCGTCACGGCGTACGGCGTCCTCTCGCGCGGCCTGCTCTCCAACCACATCACGGCCGACCGCGGCTTCGCGGCCACCGACTTCCGCTCCTTCTCGCCGCGCTTCCAGGGCGAGAACTTCCAGCACAACCTGACCCTGGTCGACGCCCTGCGCAAGATCGCCGAGCAGAAGGGCGCGAGCGTCGCCCAGATCGCCATCGCCTGGGTGCTCTCCCGGGGCGAGGACATCGTGCCGCTGGTCGGCGCCCGCACCCGCGAGCGGCTGTCGGAGGCGCTGGGCGCGCTCGACGTGACCCTGGACGCGGCCGACCTCGCGGCCATCGAGGAGGCCGTACCGGCGGACGCGGCGGCGGGGGAGCGGTACGCCCCGGCCCAGATGGCGATGCTCGACAGCGAGCGGTGAGCCGGGGGCGCGGTGCCCGGCGAAAGGACCCGTCTCCGCCGGTCACGGCCGCCTTCCCGCCAGGTACGGTCTAGGACATGGCAGCGACCGAGACCCTGACCGCCGAGCGCATCCTCGAAGCGACCGAGGAGGTGCTGCGCCGCCACGGCCCGGCCAAGGCCACCGTGGTCGACGTGGCCCGCGCGCTCGGTGTCAGCCACGGCAGCGTCTACCGCCACTTCCGCACCAAGGCCGCCCTGCGCGAGGCGGTGACCAAGCGCTGGCTGGACCGGACGTCGCTCACGCTGGCCGACATCGCCGGAGGCCCCGGCCCCGCCGAGGAGCGGCTGCGCGACTGGCTGGCCGCGCTGTTCGAGGCCAAGCGGCACAAGGCGGGGGACGACCCCGAGCTGTTCGCCACCTACAGCGTCCTGGCCGACGAGAGCGGCGCGACGGTCGGTGAGCACATCACCGACCTCACCGGCCAGCTCGCCACCATCATCGAGGCCGGCGTCGACACGGGCACCTTCCGCCCGGCCGACCCCTCCGCCGAGGCCCGCGCCGTCTTCCAGGCCACGGCCCGCTTCCACGACCCCTGCCACGCGCGCGAGTGGCAGCGGCCGGAGATCGAGACGGACTTCGAGGCGGTCGTGGGGTTGCTGATACGGGGGTTGCGGGCGGAGGGGTAGGCGGGGATCTCTGCGAGGCCGACGGAACATCGACGCCGATATCGCCCGGCGTGCCAGACTTTGCCCATGACGCACGCACTGCATCTGACTGCCGCGGTCACCCACGAGGACGAGTGGTACGTGGCTCGTTGCCTCCAGGTGGAGGTCACCAGCCAGGGCGAGAGCATCGAAGAGGCGCTGTCCAACCTCCGTGAGGCACTGGAGCTGTACTTCGAGGACGCTCCCGTCCCCGCCGTCACCGACGTGATCACCGCGCCGGTCGAGGTCCGCGTCGCATGAGCCCCGCCGTGCCCAACGGCGTGTCCGGCACCGAGATCGTCAAGGCGCTGGAGCGTGCCGGTTTCGGGCATGTCTCCACCCGTGGCAGCCACGCCGAGTACCGCAAAGACGAGCGGACCGTCATCGTGCCCCTGCATCGCTCCCTCGCGCCGGGCACCCTGCGCTCCATCCTCCGCCAAGCCGACTGGACGGTGGACGACCTCACCGAGCACCTCAAGTAGCCGTACGGCTTCAGCTAGGCGGTGATCCGCCAGAAGTCGCGCATCGCCGCGGGCGGGGTGGGGCTCGTCATGGCGACCTGGGTGAGCAGGATGGTGACCTTGGCGGTGGCCGGGATCAGGTGGGCCGTCGTGCCGCTGCCGCCGACCCAGCCGTAGCGGCCGGGGACGGTCCAGGGCTCGGTGCGGGCGACGTCCACCGAGCCGCCGTAGCCCCAGCCCTGGCCCTCCAGGAAGAGGGGGCTGGCCTCGCGCTGGGCCGGGGTCAGGCGGTCGGTGGTCATGCGGGTCACGGCTTCCGGGGAGAGCAGCCGGCGGCCGTCGGGGCTCTCGCCGCGTGCGAGGAGCATCCGGGCGAAGGCCAGCCAGTCGTCGGCGGTGGAGACCAGGCCACCGGCGCCGGAGGGGAAGTCGGGCAGCCGCTTCCAGTCGTCGGCATGGGTGTCCGCGACCTCGGCGGTGCCGTCCTCGCCCGGGCGGAAAGCGGTGGTGAACCGATGCCACTCCCGCTCGGGCACGGAGAACCCGGTGTCCTTCATGCCGAGGGGCTCGAAGATCCGCTCGGCCATGAACTCCGGGAGCGTGCTGCCGGAGGCCCGCGCGATCAGCACGCCCTGGAGGTCGGAGGCGGTGTTGTAGAGCCACGCCTCGCCGGGCTGGTTCAGCAGCGGCACCTTGGCGAGGTCGGCCAGCCACGCGGCCGGGGCCGGGTAGGAGTGCGGGACGAGGCCGTTCTGCAGGGCGAACAGCGCACGGACGGCGGGCAGCGAGAAGTCGGCGGGGAAGCCCCAGCCGGGCCGGGAACTGAGCAGATCCTCCACGGTGATGGACCGCTCGGCGGGCACCACGTCGTCCACCGGACTCTCCGGCGTCCGTACCACCATCGGCGCGGCCAGCTCCGGCAGCCACCGCTCCACCGGGTCCTCCAGAGCGACCCGCCCGTCCTCGACCAGCATCATCAGCGCGGCGGCGACGATCGGCTTGCTGGTGGAGGCGAGCCGGAAGACCGAGTCCCGCGCCATCGGCACGTTCCGGTCGCCGTCCGCGTGTCCGACGGCCACCACCTCGACGTCGTCCCCGTGCGCGACCAGCGCGACGGCGCCGGGGAGGCGGCCGTCCTCGACGTACCGGTGCAGGGTGTCGTGCAGTGCGGTCATGGGGTTCGCCCTCCGGTCGGCGTGGGTGGTCCGTGGGTGGTCACGGGCCGTCAGGTGTTACGACTCCCACGGCCGCGCGGAATCATCGCCGCGCGGGGTCGACGGTCGCCTGATGGGCCTCGGCCAGATGCGCCGCGGCCCTCTCCAGGTGCTCCCCCGCCCTGCCCCACGGCAGGAACCGCGTCCCCTCCCGCCAGCCGCAGGTCCCGCAACTGATCACCCGCCGCAGCCCGTCCTGCCGTACCCCCACCACATGCACCCGCCCGTGCCGATCCCACCGCCGCACACTGCCCGCACCCCTGCTGTCCATGGCCGGAGTGTGCAGCACGGGGGGCGAGGTGGGGGCGGGAATGGAGGACCCACTCGCCGCGAGAGCCCCGCTCCTGGAGCAGATGCGCTGGTCAGAGGCGCAGTGGCACGATGCGTAGGGCCGATAGGGTGACTTGATCATCCCGATGAAAGGCCGCGACGTGACCGAGTCCCGCCCCCACGCCCTGTTCTCCTTCGGCACGCTGCTGGACCAGCGGGTACAGATCGCTCTCTTCGGTCGCACGGTACCGACGACCGCGGCGTCGCTGGCCGGTTACACGACCAGGCCCCTGGCGATCACCGACGAGTCCGTGATCGCCACCAGCGGCCAGGACGTGCACCTGACCCTGGAGCGGAAGTTCGGCGCCACGGTCGAGGGCGCCGTCCTGCGTCTGAGCGACCAGGAGCTGGCCGCCGCCGACGACTACGAGGTGGACGACTACGCCCGGCGGCGCGTGCTCCTCACCTCGGGGGAGACCGTCTGGGCCTATCTGGACGCGCGGGCGCTGCGCGCGGCGGCACGCATCGTGATCGTCGGCGACAGCATCGCCTATGGACGCTGCGACCCTCAGGGAGGCTGGGCCGGACACTTGGCCGCTGCCCACATCGCGGCGAACGAGACCCAGCACCGCGTCTTCAACCTGGCCATCCCCGGCAGCGGTCTGGCGGATGTCGACGAGCAGACACCGCCGCTCCTGGCTCCCCGCCACCCCGACACGCTCGTCGTGGCCGCCGGGATCAACGACTCCGCCCTGCCCCTGGCCGCGTCGGACACCGACCGTGACGCGTTGCCGCACGTCGCCGACCGTCTCGTCTCGCTGGCCGCGACAGCCCGGCGGCACAACGCGCGCATGGTCGTGGTCGGACCGATCTGGGTCGACGAGACACGGCTCGGCGATTTCGAGGGCCTCCGCTTCACCACGGAGCGGGCACTCGTACTGCGTGCCGCCCTGCGGACCTGGTGCGAGGACCACCACGTCGACTTCCTCGACATGTGGGAGCCGCTCCGCGACCAGCCGCACCTGCTCGTCGACGGTCTGCACCCCGGCCCGGAAGGGCACAAGGAGCTCTACCGGCATCTGAGCGCCCTCAGCTGCTGAACACTGAGCTGTGCTGAACACGGAGCTGTGCTGAACACGGAGCTTTGTGGACCGCCGCGCGGAGGAACCGGTGAGTGCCCCCGCTCACTCTCCCCTCACCCCACCTCCCTCGGCAGCCGCAGGCTCAGCAGGCCCGTGACGAGGATGGCTCCCAGCTGGGTGACGAGCGCGGCGAGCAGGGCGTCGCGCATCCCCAGGTGGGGGATCAGGCTGAGGAAGAGAGCGCCCAGGGTGGCCACGCCGAGGGCGAAGGACGCCTGCTGGGTGGTCGTCAGGACGCCGCTGCCCACCCCGGCGCGGGCGGACGGTACCTCGGCCAGGACGATGCGCATCAGGTTCGGCAGCTGGAGGGCCTGACCGGCTCCGGCGACGGCCGCGCCCGGCAGCAGCGCGCCGAGACCCAGGTGCGGCCAGTCGAGCCACACGGCGAGCGCGATGAGCAGGACACCGATCCCCTGCAGTGCGGACCCGGTGGCGACCACCCGCGTGCCGAAGCGGGCGATCAGCCGCGGCCCGATCAGCGAGACGAGCAGGAACGACACGGCCATCGGCGCGAGCGCGAGCCCCGCCGCCACCGGTCCCAGCCCGGCCCCCTGCTGGAGGCTCAGCGCGATCACGAACATGAACCCGCTGAAGCCCAGCGAGAACGGCACGATGATCAGCAGCCCGCGCCGCAGCGACGGCGCCGCGAACAGGCTCGGCGGCAGCAGCGGGGTGTGCCCCAGCCGGTCCGCGCGGCGCTCGACGGCGTAGAACGCCCAGGCCGTGACCGGGAAGACGGCCAGCGACAGCCATGTCCACAGCGGCCAGCCCGTCGCGCGGCCCTCGGTCAGTGGGGCGAGCAGCGCGAGCAGGGCGACGGCCAGCAGGACGGTGCCGGGCACGTCCACGGGCTCCGGGTGCCGGGAGCGGGTGTCGGGGACGCGGCGGACGGCGAGGACCAGGCCGAGGACGACCACGGGCACGTTGACCAGGAAGATCGACCGCCAGCCGGTACCGGCGATGTCGGCGGCGACCAGGACGCCGCCCAGGATCTGCCCGATCACCATGGAGAGCCCCGCCGTCGCGCCGTACAGGCTCATCGCGCGGGCGCGGCGGCCGCCGGTCGTCGTGGCCTGGATGGTGGCGAGCACCTGCGGGAGCATCAGCGCGGCCGACGCGCCCTGCGCGGCCCGCGCCGCGACCAGGCTCCACGCGTCCGGCGCGAGCCCGCACGCGAGCGAGGTGACCCCGAAGGCGGCCATACCGGCGATGAACAGCCGCCGCCGGCCGAAGAGGTCCCCGAGGCGGCCGCCGAGCACGAGCAGCACGGCGTAGGTGACGCCGTATCCGGCGACGACCAGTTCCAGGACGGCCTCGCTCGCGTGGAGGCCGGCGCCGATGGCGGGCAGGGCGACGTTGACGATGAAGAAGTCGACCAGCGGCAGCGCCGCGGCCAGCAGGACGGTCAGCAGGCCCGGCCCGGTGAGGGTGGGTGCCGCCGCCGGGGCGCGCACGGTGGTCGCGCCGGTGAGGGTCTCAGTCATGTCCCCGAGCCTGCGCCGCGCCGCAGACGGGTACCAGAGTGTTCTCATCCTGGTACCGGAACTACCCGCCAATCCCCTCCGTCCGGCCCGGCAGGGCAGGCAACCTGGTACTGATTCCCGCTCGTCCTGGTAGCAGAAGTACCTGGAAACGGGGTGCGGGCGGGCGCATTCTGGAACCATGTCGACCATGGCCCAGGAAAACGCCGCGGGAATCGCCTCGGAAGCCACCGCTCCCGTGTCCAAGAGCGCGGAGATCCGGCGCCATGAGCTGGCCACGTTCCTGCGCAGCCGCCGCGAGCGCATCCCGCCCGAGCAGGTGGGACTGCCCCGGGGCGCGCGGCGCCGTACGCCGGGACTGCGCCGGGAGGAGGTCGCGCACCTCTCCGCCGTGGGCGTCACCTGGTACACCTGGCTGGAGCAGGCCCGCAACATCCAGGTCTCGGTCCAGGTCCTCGACGCCCTCGCCCGCACCCTGCTGCTCGACCCCAGCGAGCGGGCCCACCTCTTCCAGCTGGCCGGGGCCGCCGACCCCACGCCCGCCGCGACCTGCCCGAGTCTCACCCCGGCCCTGCGGGACACGCTGCGCCAGCTGGAGCCGTACCCCGCCGCCGTGCAGAACAGCCGCTACGACATCCTGGCCTACAACCGCGCCTACGCCCGGCTGCTCTGCGACCTGGACGCCGTCCCGCCGGAGGACCGCAACTGCCTCCTCCTCGCCTACACCCACCCCGACTGGCGCTCCTCAATCGTCCACCTCGACGACACCCTCCGCCTGATGGCCGCCCGTCTCCGCGCCTCCCTCGCGGGCCACCTCGGCGAACCCGCCTGGAAGATGCTGCTCAAGCGACTCCAGACCCTCCCCGAATTCCGCGAACACTGGGAGCGGTACGAGGTCGTCGGCAACCGCTCCAAGACGAAGGAGTTCCTCAACCCGTACGTGGGACACCTCACCCTGGAACACACGGACCTGTGGCTCAGCCCGGACCCGGGGCCCCGCATGGTGATCTACACGCCGAAGAACGAGGAGACGCGGGAGCGGCTGGAGCGGTTGTACGAGCTGGCGTGCGCGGCGGGGTGACCTGGTTCCGGTGAAGGCGCGGCGAGAATTCGGAGTACCGGCAGATCGTGTTCCCCATGGCTGACCTCAGCGGCTACGGAGTCAGGGTCGCTTCGTACGCCGAACTGCTCGACATCAGGGACGACCCGAGAAGCGCGTTCTTGAGCGCCCGGCTGGATCGCCTCATCCCCACCGGGCGCGTTGACGAGGGTGCGCAGCACGTCCTCATGCCCCTGCTGGAGAACGGATACCGCGAGGCCGTAGGGGAGAGGACGTTCCGGTGCTACCTCTGGTTTCTCGAATCCGGAGAGAACGCCCGGTCCTGTGTGCTGATCGACGTTCCCGAGAGCCGTCTCTCGGCTCTCAGGAGACTGGGGCAACGCGCGCTGGAGAAGGTGGTCCTGAACCTTCTCGGAGAGCTGTCGATCGAGACGCTGCCATGACGGCTCAGGCCCGCCCCGCCCCCACCGACTCCCGCACCTCAGGCGCCTCGAGCCGTTCCGCCGTGCGCGTGGCCGTACCCCGGGCCCAGCGGCCGCTGGTGACGTAGCCGAGGATCAGGACCGTCGCGCCGCACGCTGTCAGAATCCACCAGCCGGGACGCGCGGCGGAGACGAACGCGTCGCGGTACGGGGAGTCGCCGATGCCGGACGCCAGGACCGCGCCGACCACCGCGACGCCGAGGGTCTGGCCCAGCTGGCGGCTCGTGGAGGCCACCGCCGCTGCCACTCCCGCCTGGGCGCGGGGCATGCCGGAGACCGCCGTGTTGGTGATCGGGGCGTTGACAAAGCCGAAGCCGATGCCGAAGAGGACGTAGCCCGCGAGGAGGGTGAGGTTGGAGGTCTCCGCTTCGAAGGCGGCGAAGAGGACGCCGCTCAGGGTCATCGCGGCGCCCGCGAGGAGGAGCGGGATGCGGGGGCCCCGGCTGCCCACCAGGCGGCCGGAGAGCGGGGCGCACAGGAGGGTCGGGGCTGCCATCGGGAGCATCCAGAGGCCCGCGTGCAACGCGTCCAGGCCGCGGACGTTCTGGAGGTACAGCGTCGACAGGAACAGGAAACCGCCCAGCGCCGCGAAACCGCTCACCGCTATCACCGTCGCCCCGCTGAAGGGCGCCGAGCGGAAGAAGCGCAGGTCGATCAGGGGTTCCGCGCGTCGGGGCTCGTAGATCAGCAGGGCGAGCAGCGCGGCCAGTGCCACCGCGCCGAAGGGGAGCACCGTCGCCGCGCCCGCGTCCGGCGCCTCGATGATCGCGTACGTCAGCGAGCCGAACAGGGCGATCACCAGGAGCTGGCCCACGGGGTCGACGCGGCGCGGCTTCGGCGCGCGGGACTCCGGGACGAAGCGGAGCGTCAGCAGCAGGGCCGCCACGCCCACCGGCAGGTTGACCCAGAAGATCGAGCGCCAGCCGACCGACTCCACCAGCAGCCCGCCGACCAGCGGGCCCGCCGCCATGGAGATGCCGACCACCGCGCCCCACGCGCCGATCGCCCGCGCCCGCTCGCGCGGGTCGGTGAAGGTGTTGGTGATGATCGACATCGCGACCGGGTTGAGCATCGAGCCGCCGACCGCCTGGATCATGCGGAAGACGACGAGCAGTTCCAGGTTCGGCGCCAGCGAGCACAGCAGGGAGCCGAGGGTGAAGACCGTCAGGCCGGTCATGAAGACCCGTTTGCGGCCGATCCGGTCCGCCGTGGAGCCCGCGAGCATCAGCAGCGAGGCGAGTACCAGCGTGTAGGCGTCGATCGTCCACTGGAGGCCGGAGGTGGTCGCGTGCAGGTCGCGCTGCATCGAGGGGAGCGCGACATTCAGGGCGGTGTTGTCGAGGCTCACGATCAGCAGGCTCATGCAGCAGATCGCGAGCACGAGCAGCCGCCGCCGGTGGCTGAGCTCGGGCATGGGCTCCATCGTACGCTCATTTCAATAGTGCGGCTAACTAATTACCAATGCACGGATATCGGTGGAGGAGCGGCCGCTGTCGGTGGAGGAGCGGCCGCGTATCGGTGAAAGGGCGGGCACGCGAGGGACATGGGGGACAATGGACGACGGCCCACGCCCCACCGGCCCCAGCCGCACACCCGACATCCGACCCGGAGCCCCTGATGAACCAGCCCCTCTCCATCGGCCCGCACGCCGTGGCGCCGCCCGTCGTGCTCGCACCCATGGCGGGGATCACCAACGCGCCCTTCCGCACCCTGTGCCGGGAGTTCAGCGGGGGCAAGGGGCTGTTCGTCAGCGAGATGATCACCACCCGGGCGCTGGTCGAGCGCAACGAGAAGACCATGCAGCTGATCAGGTTCGACGCGAGCGAGAAGCCGCGCTCGATCCAGCTGTACGGCGTCGACCCGGCCACCGTCGGCAAGGCCGTCCGCATGATCGCGGAGGAGGGCCTCGCCGACCACATCGACCTGAACTTCGGCTGCCCGGTCCCCAAGGTGACCCGCAAGGGCGGCGGCTCCGCGCTGCCGTACAAGCGGAACCTGCTGCGCGCCATCCTGCGCGAGGCCGTCTCCGGCGCCGGTGACCTGCCGGTCACCATGAAGATGCGCAAGGGCATCGACGACGACCACATCACCTACCTCGACGCCGGCCGCATCGCCGTCGAGGAGGGCGTCACCGCCATCGCGCTGCACGGCCGCACCACCGCCCAGCACTACGGCGGCACCGCCGACTGGGAGGCCATCGCCCGCCTCAAGGAGCACGTCCCGGAGATCCCGGTGCTCGGCAACGGCGACATCTGGTCCGCCGAGGACGCGCTGCGCATGGTCCGCGAGACCGGGTGCGACGGCGTGGTCGTCGGACGCGGCTGCCTCGGCCGGCCGTGGCTGTTCGCGGACCTGGTGGCCGCCTTCGAGGGACGTACGGACGAACTGGCGCGGCCGAGCCTGAAGGAGGTGGCCGACGTCATGGTCCGGCACGCCACCCTGCTCGGGGAGTGGAGCGGCGACGAGTCCAAGGGCGTCATCGACTTCCGCAAGCACGTCGCCTGGTACCTCAAGGGCTTCGCGGTCGGCTCCGAGATGCGCAAGCAGCTCGCGATCACCTCGTCGCTGGACGAGCTGCGTGCCGGGCTCGACGAGCTGGACCTCGGCCAGGCGTGGCCCACCGGGGCGGACGGCCCGCGCGGGCGTACGTCCGGCAACAACCGGGTGGTGCTGCCGGACGGCTGGCTGAAGGACCCGTACGACTGCGCGGGCGTCGGCGAGGACGCGGAGCTGGACACGTCCGGGGGCTGAGCGACCCGCCGCGACGGCCGGGTGCCGTCCGGGTACGCGAAGAAGGGCTGAGCCGCTCGGGGGCTCAGCCCTTCTTGGTGTCGGTCTGTCCTTCTCGGTGCCGGTCTGCGGGCTCAGCCCTTCTTCGGGTGCGGGGTGGAGCCGTACGCCGTCAGGAAGCGGTCGCGGAAGGCGCTCATCTTCCACACCGGGGCGTCGTGCGCCGGGCGCAGGCCGTCGGACCAGCCCCAGTCCGCGACCTTGTCGAGGACCTTCGGGTCCTTGGCGATGATGGAGATCGGCACGTCACGGCTGGCGTGGTTGCCGCTGACGCGGGCGATGGGCTGATGGTCGCCGAGGACGACCAGCACCGTGTCCTCGCTGCCGTAGCGGGTGAGCCACTCGGTGAGCGCGGTCATCGAGTACTGGATCGACTTGCCGTACTCCTCACGGGACTTGGTGGTGTCCGCGATGACGTCGGCCGACTTGTTGCCCGCCGCCTCGATGGGCTTGAAGATCGAGCCGTCGCCCAGCTGGTCCCAGCCGACCATCTTCGGGATCGGCGCCCACGGCTGGTGGCTCGAGGTGAGGATGATCTCGGACATCAGGGCCTTGCCGTCGGTGCGCTTCTTGCCGTGGACGCGCTGCTGGAACTGCTCCAGGGTGTACTGGTCGGGCATCGTGGACCAGCTGAACTTCGGTCCCTTGTAGCCGAGTTCGAAGGCGTTGTAGACCTTGTCGAGGCCGAAGTAGCTCTGCTCCGGCCATGCCTTCTGCACACCCGGCATGATGCCGACGGTGTCCCAGGCGCCGCTCTTCTGGAACACCTTCGTCAGGCTGAGGTGGTCGCTGGCCATCACCGTGCGGTAGCGCTGCTGGTTGCTGATCCACAGGCCCGACAGGGTGGTGGAGTGGCCGAGCCAGCTGCTGCCGCCGTACGTCGCGGAGGTCAGCCAGCCGCTCTTGGCGTGGTAACCGGCCTTGGTCAGCGCCTCGGTGCGCTCGTCCAGGGTCTTGTCCACGCCGGGCGCCATGATCGGGTCCTCGATCGCGCTGCGGCCGTAGCTCTCGATGAACGTGAAGAGCATGTCCTTGCCGCGGAGGTCGGGTACGAGCTGGGCGGGGGGCGTGTCGCCGAAGGCGTCCACCTTGGCGATCTTCCCGAACTCCGCCTCGTCCTTCAGGGTTTCGCTCACCCGCTCGGTCTGGCTGTGCATCGCCGCGACGGTGGTGTCCGAGGCGAGCGGCACGCCTGCGATCTCCAACCCGAGGGAGGAGCAGGCGACCCAGGCGACACCGGCGATCAACGTGGCGCGGGTCGCGATGCGTTGATGCCGGGCGATCACGTTGCTCAGCCGTACGGCGCAGAGGGCCAGCACGGCGAACATCAGCAGCACGACCACGATCAGTCCTGCCGTCGCCGCGAGCGTCGCCGTCCGGCCGAGCGAGTCCTCCAGATAGGACTGCGCGTCCCCGAGCAGCGTCCAGTCCAGCACCATGTTGAACGTCCGCCCCAGATACTGGCGGAAGCCCATGTCCAGCCAGTTCAGCAACGTGAGCGCGGCGAGCACGACACCGGAGACGGCGGCCAGGACCACCCTCGGCCGACGCGGCAGCGCCAGCATCACTGCGGCACCGGCGATCGCCTCCCCGGGCAGGCGGAGGAAGTTGGCGGGCCCGATCCCGTAGATGCTGTTGGGCATCACGAGAGCCACGACGACGAGGACCGCGGCGATGACGGTGAGGGCGACGGAGAGGACTTGGGCGGCACCGGGGTTCTTCGCCCGCCAACGGGCGGCCCAGGAAGGGGGCTTGGCGGGCGATTCGTCACCCGGGGTGGCGGCGTCGGGCTCCGCGGTGCCGTCCTGAGCCGGGCTGTCGCCCACTTCTGCGGCACCGCCGGCCGACTCCGTCCCGTCCGTGTCCGCGTGCTCTCCGGGGGCTGCCTTCGCGCCGGTCGCGCCCTGAACAGCCGCCTCCGGACTCGCGCTTGCGCCACTGTCCGGGGCCGCACCTTCGGAACCGCCCTCGGCGGGGGACGCGTCGGGGTTCCTCGCAGGGGAGTCCGTGGCGGCGGTGGCCTTCGCGCCCTTCGGGGCGTCTCCGGTGCCTTCGGCCGTGTCCGCACTTTCGGCCTCGGGGCCGTCCTGGACGGTGTCCGCGTCCCGCGCGGGCGCGGCCGCTTCGGCCGTCGGGCCGTCCCCGGCGGAGTCCGTGTCCACGTCCTCCACGGAAGTGGCAGTCGCGCCCCCGGCCGAAGCGGAGCCCCCCGGGGCGGCCCCCGTGTCCACGGACCTCACGGAAGTGTTCGTCCCCGCCCGGCCGGAGTCCCCGTCCGCGCCCCCCGCAGGGGCCCCGCTCGGTGAATGGCTCGTGTTCTTTTGCTGAGGCAACCCGGGGGTCCTTCCGTGCGCGGGCTGGGGTGGGGGGAGGAGGCGGGCCGCGCTGGGGAGGCTGGGCGGGACCGGTCGGGACCGGTCAGCCTGGCCCGCCGTCCATTCGTACGGGCTGCCACCGGCCCACGTTCAGGGCGCTCGGCAAATACCGGGCAAACGCCCGGTCAAGGCTGATGTCACGCACCTCCGACCGCGGTGAGGAGCGCGAGCGGAGCCGCCGCCGAGCGGGATTCCCGTACGCAGGCGTGCGGGTACGGCACCGGCTCGGGGTGGGTGTCGCGGTCGTAGCCCGCCAGCACCTCGGGGAGCCGGTGACCGCCCGCCGTCGCCGCGTCCACCAGGCCGTGGGCGACCGCGCGGGCCTCGTCGTGGAGGCCGTAGCGGGCGAGGCCGAGGGCGATGAGCGCGTTGTCGTGCGGCCAGACCGAGCCCCGGTGGTAGGAGAGCGGGTGGTAGGCCGCCTGGCCGGAGGCCAGCGTGCGGACGCCCCAGCCGGAGAAGAAGTCCGGCTCGAGGAGGCGGCGGCCGACCAGCTCCCCGTACTCCTTGTCCAGCAGCCCCGACCACAGCAGATGCCCCGCGTCGGAGGCCAGCGCGTCGATCCGGCGCCCCTCGCCGTCCAGCGCGAGCGCGGGGAAGGAGCGTTCCCGCATCCAGAAGTCCCGCTGGAAACGGTCGCGGAGGTCGGCCGCCGCCTGCTCCAGGAGCGCGGCGTACGTCGCGTCGTCCCACACCGTCCGCGCCACCCACGCCGTACGGCGCAGCGCGTCGTAGGCGTACCCCTGCGCGCCCGCCGCCATCACCGCGCCGGTCGGCCGGGTGCCGTCCGCGCAGCAGATCGCGCCGGGGGAGTCCTTCCAGTTCTGGTTGGCGAGGCCGCCCTCGTCGGCGCGGTAGACCAGATAGCCGCGCGAGGTCAGCCCGCCGTGGTCCAGCATCCAGCCGATCGCCGCGCGGGCGTGCGGCTCCAGGCGCCGGGCGAGCGCCGCGTCCCCCGTGCGCTCCACGTACGCGCCGAGCAGGACGAGGAAGAGCGGGGTGGCGTCGACCGAGCCGTAGTACCGCCCGTACGGCACCTGCCCGAAGTGGGCCAGCTCGCCGTGGCGCACCTCGTGCACGATCTTGCCGGGCTGGGCGAGCGGGGAGCGGCCGGTGCCGGTCGCCTGAGTGGCGGCGAGGGCGGGCAAGGTCGCGGCGGCCAACTGCGGCCGGTACGGCAGCGCGAACAGCGCGGTCAGCAGGGCGTCCCGGCCGAGCAGGGCCAGGAACCAGGGCGCCCCGCCCGCCGGTACGCGCAGCTCCTCCCCGTCCGGCCCGGTCGCCGGAACCTGGAGCGAGGCCAGGTCGTCAAGACCCCGCGCACACGCCGCCGCCAGCTCGGGCCAGCCGGTCGGGAAGGCGACGCCCTCCACGAACCGGACCTGGAGATCCCGGAGTTGTTCCCGCACGGCGGCGGGCGAGCGCGGCACCCGCACCGCGCGCCGGTCGCCGTGCGGCCGGGCCATCACCCGCAACAGCAGCTCCGCGCTGCCGTACGGGGGCAGTTCGAGCGTCCACACCAGCCGCCGCGCCCCCGTACCGGTCTCCTCCACCGCCTCCGGCGCCGGATCGGCGGTGACGGACGTACAGGAGCGCCACTCGCCGCGCCGGTAACCGAACTCGATCCCGTCGTCCAGGACTTGGCGGGTGCGTACCGCCCCCGCCTTGGCGTACGTACGGTGGTCGGAGCGCAGCTCGAACTGGTCGGCGAAGTCGACGTCCACGGTGAGCGCGAGCCGCACCGTGGCGGTCACCGCGAGATTGCTGGTCACCTTCAGGGACTCCACGAACGCCCGGTCCCCGACGGCCTGTTCGCGCCACAGGGTGTACGGCGGCGGCTCCTGACGCCCCCCGCGCGGCACCAGGACACAGCGCGCCGTGTCCCCGTCCGCGACCGGCGTCAGCACCTCCGGCACCGCGCCGTCCACGGTGAGCTGCCAGCGGCTGAGATGCCGGGCGTCCCGCACGAACACGCCGTCCGGCGAACTCCCGCCGCGCACTCCGCCGATGTCGCCCCGGTCGCCCACGGCGGCGAACGTCGCCCCGCGCACGAACAGATGATGCCGCTCCGTCATCGGTCCCCTCCCTCGTCCGTCCTGCCGCCGCTGTGGCTCAGGAGCGTGTCGTGCGAATCGCCTTTGTCCATGCGCCCGTTGGTCCCCGGCTCCCCGTGCAGCAGGTCGAGAGTGAGGGCCGCCGTCCAGCCGAACGCCGGTGCCCCGCAGGCCGCGCCGGTGTGCGGGGCGACGTACTCCGCGAAGCCCGAGGTGTCCGCCGTGCGCAGAAAGGCGGTGCGCAGGCCGTCCGCCAACTGCCGCTCTCCGTAAGCCCGCAGCCCCCGCTCGACCAGCCACGCGGTGTTGAACCAGGCCGGGCCGCGCCAGTAGCGGTGCGGGTCGAACGCGTCGCCCAACAGGTCGTAACTGGGCACCAGTCGAGTGGTCGAGCCGAGCCCGAAGTGCGGGCCGCGCAGGGTGCGTACGAGCGCTGCGGACACCTCGCGGGGCAGCCCCGGCAACAGCAGCGGGACCAGTCCCGTCACGCCCCGCTCGCGCACCAACCCGCCGCCGCGCAGGTCCCGGCAGAGGAACATGCCGTACGACGTGTCCCACAGTCGCTCCACCAGGGCCGCCGTCAGCCGCTCGGCGCGCGCGTGGCGGGCGGTGCCGGGGGCGCCCAGCTCGCGGGCGATCTCGGCGAGGGCGTGCTCGGAGGCGATGAGCAGCGCGTTGAACGCCGGGTCCTCCACGGCGAACTCCCCGCCCCCGTCGGCGTATTCACCGTCCCGGTAGTCGGCCGCGAGCCGCACGTACCGCCCGTAGTCCAGATCCGTCGGCCGGTCCTCGGGCGAGCCGTGGGCGAGGTCCGCGCGGCGGAAGGAGCGGGCCGGGGCGGGGGAGACGCGGGCCAACGGGGCGTCCCAGCAAGGGCTGTTGTCCATCCCCTGCTCCCAGGGATGCACCACCGACACCAGTCCGCCCCCGCCGAGGTCCCGCCGGTGCAGCAGATAGCGGTGCCAGGCCGCCAGCCGGGGATAGACCCGGGCGAGGAAACCGCGCGCCCGCGACAGGCCCGGGTCGGCCCGGTGCACCAGCCACGCGGCCAGCGCATGCACGGGTGGCTGCACGATGCCGGACGTCTGTACCGTGCGCGGGGCGCCCGCGGCGCGTCCGGCGGCCGAGGAGCGCCAGAAGTCGGGGCTCGGGAAGTACGCGTCGAGCGGCACGGAGGGGTGGAAGACGATGTGCGGCACGCGCCCGTCGGCCCACTGCGCCGCAAGCAGCGTCTCCAGTTCGGTCTGGGCCCGCAGCGGCGAGAGATGGCGCAGCCCGATCGCGATGAACGCCGAGTCCCAGGACCACTGGTGCGGATACAGGCTCCGCGAGGGGACCGTTGAGGCACCCGTCCAGTTCGTCCGCAATACGCGGGCCGCCCTGACGTGCAGCGATGTCGTGGGTGGCGGATCGTATGCGATCTCGCGCTCCGTGACACGGGCAGTGAGCTGGGCAGTGCGATCCACTCGGGGCTCCCCGAAGACGTCCGGCCGGCCAGGTTTGGTTGTGTCTACCGCAGGGTTACGTCTATTTAACACGCAAAACTCAATATGTAATGCAAGCTTGAGGAACACAAGGGGGTGTGCATGACCGGACGGGTCGGCAGGACGGGAAAGACAGCCAGGGGAGGCGCTCAGTCGAGCGCCGGGGACCTGCTCGAACTGGTACGCAGCGGGCGCGCGGTCACTCGCGGCGCCCTCCAGCAGATGACCGGGCTGTCCCGCGCGACCGTCGGCCAGCGCCTGGACCGGCTCTTCCGCGCGGGCTGGCTGCGCGAGGGCGCGGGCGGTCCGGTGGACTCCCCGCTCGGCGGGCGCCCCGCCGTCACCCTGGAGTTCGACGGCTCGCACGCGGTCGTCCTCGCCGCCGATCTGGACACCCGGCACGCCCGCGCCGCCGTCCTCACCCTGACCGGCGAGATCCTGGCCGAGCACTCCGGCACCCTCGTCGTGGAGGACGGCCCCGAGGCGGTCCTCGCCGAACTCGGCCGCTGGTTCGCCCGGTTGCTCGACCAGGCGGGCCACCGCCCCGAGGAGGTCTGCGGCATCGGGCTCGGTGTGCCCGGCCCCGTGGACAGCGAGACCGGCCAGGTGATCCAGCCCCCGATGATGACCGGCTGGGACGGCTACGACATAAGGGGCCGCCTCTCCCGCGCCTTCACCGAACACACCGGCGCCCCCGCCGTCCCGGTCCTCGTGGACAACGACGCCAACCTCATGGCCTACGGCGAGCAGCGCACCGGACACCCCGACTGCGCGGCGTTCGTGCTGGTCAAGGTGTCCACCGGCATCGGCGCCGGGGTCGTCGTGGACGGCGCGCTCTACCGGGGCATCGACGGCGGCGCGGGCGACATCGGGCACATCCGGGTCGGCACCGACGCGCTGTGCCGGTGCGGCTCCTACGGCTGCCTCGCGGCCGTCGCCAGCGGGGGCGCCGTGGCCCGGCGGCTCGCGGAGGCGGGAGTGCCGGCCGAGTCCGGCTCCGACGTACGCGAACTCCTCGCGGCGGGCGACCCCCAGGCGGCGGCGCTGGCCCGCGAGGCCGGCCGCCAGGTCGGAGACGTGCTGGCCACCGTCGTCACCCTGCTCAACCCCGGCGTCCTGATGATCGCGGGCGACCTCGCGGGCACCCCCTTCGTGACCGGCGTCCGCGAACTCCTCTACCAGCGCGCCCTGCCCCGCTCCACGGCCCACCTGGACGTCGTCACCGCGCGACTGGGGGAGCGGGCGGGGGTGATCGGCGCGGGGGCTCTGGTCGTGGAGCACCTGTACGCGCCGGAGCGGGCGGAGGAGCGGTTGGCGGCGCTGGGGGTGTGACGCGTGCGTTTCCGGCCCGTGTCCCCGTCCGCATGGTGAAAATCCGGGGCCTGTGGCAGCGTGATTCTCGCCACCCTTGATAAGGGGAGCGCTCAGATGAGCGGATCTTCGGCGGTTGCACTTCTCCAAGGGGTGGCACTCGGTGCCACCTCTTGGTCGTTCAATGATCGAACTCAAACGCGCCGAAGATAGCTCAAATGAGCGCCCAGGTCCGCCTGAACGGAGGCTTGCGTTCAAGAGTTGAAAACACGAGTGGCCGTGCCCTTGCCCTGCCTTTGCTTTAGAACCTGTGGCAGACGGCTGGTTACAGGCTTATGACGCACTGCTGGACGTACCCAGATGCCTTCGATCTGGGTATGTTCCTCGCCGTCAGGGCAGCCACCGCGGCCTCAAGGAGTCGAGACCCGTGCCGGAAAACAAAGAGCCTCACGTAGCGAAGTTCGTCTACGACTTCACCGAGGGGAACAAGGACCTCAAGGACCTGCTCGGTGGCAAGGGCGCCAACCTCGCCGAGATGACCAACCTCGGACTGCCGGTCCCTCCCGGCTTCACCATCACCACCGAGGCGTGCAAGGTCTACCTCGACAGCGGGGAGGAGCCCGCGGCACTGCGTGACGAGGTGAGTGCGCACCTCGACGCGCTGGAGCAGCGCATGGGCAAGAAGCTCGGCCAGGCCGACGACCCGCTGCTGGTCTCTGTCCGTTCGGGCGCCAAGTTCTCCATGCCCGGCATGATGGACACCGTCCTGAACATCGGCCTGTCGGACAAGTCCGTGAAGGGCCTGACCAAGCAGGCCGGCGACGAGCGCTTCGCCTGGGACTCCTACCGCCGCCTCATCCAGATGTTCGGCAAGACCGTCCTCGGCGTCGACGGCGAGCTGTTCGAGGAGGCGCTGGAGCAGGCCAAGGAGGCCAAGGGCGTCCAGGTCGACACCGAACTCGACGCGGCCGACCTGAAGAAGCTGGTCACCGCCTTCAAGAAGATCGTCAAGGGCGAGGCGGGCCGGGACTTCCCGCAGGACCCGCGCGAGCAGATGGACCTCGCGATCAAGGCCGTCTTCGACTCGTGGAACGGCGACCGGGCCAAGCTCTACCGCCGCCAGGAGCGCATCCCGGGCGACCTCGGCACCGCCGTCAACGTGTGCTCCATGGTCTTCGGCAACCTCGGCCCCGACTCCGGCACCGGCGTCGCCTTCACCCGCGACCCCGCCTCGGGCCAGCAGGGCGTCTACGGCGACTACCTCCAGAACGCCCAGGGCGAGGACGTGGTCGCGGGCATCCGCAACACCGTCTCGCTGGCGGAGCTGGAGAGCATCGACAAGGCGTCGTACGACCAGCTCATGCAGATCATGGAGACGCTGGAGAACCACTACCTGGACCTCTGCGACATCGAGTTCACCATCGAGCGCGGCAAGCTGTGGATGCTCCAGACCCGGGTCGGCAAGCGCACCGCGGGCGCGGCGTTCCGTATCGCCACCCAGCTCGTGGACCAGGGCCTGATCGACGAGACCGAGGCGCTCCAGCGGGTCAACGGCGCCCAGCTCGCCCAGCTGATGTTCCCCCGCTTCGACGAGGACGCCAAGGCCGAGCAGGTCGGGCGGGGCATCGCGGCCTCGCCGGGCGCGGCGGTCGGCAAGGCGGTCTTCGACTCGTACACCGCCGTCAAGTGGTCCCGCTCCGGCGAGAAGGTCATCCTGGTCCGCCGGGAGACCAACCCCGACGACCTGGACGGCATGATCGCCGCCGAGGGCATCCTCACGTCGCGCGGCGGCAAGACCTCCCACGCGGCCGTGGTCGCGCGCGGCATGGGCAAGACCTGTGTCTGCGGCGCGGAGGAGCTGGAGGTCGACACCAAGCGGCGCCGGATGACGGTGCCGGGCGGTCACGTGGTCGAGGAGGGCGACGTCATCTCCATCGACGGCTCCTCCGGCAAGGTGTACCTCGGTGAGGTCCCGGTCGTCCCCTCTCCCGTCGTCGAGTACTTCGAGGGCCGGATGCACCCGGGCGCCGACGACGCCGACGAGCTGGTCGAGGCCGTGCACCGGATGATGGCCTTCGCCGACCGCAAGCGGCGCCTCCGCGTGCGCGCCAACGCCGACAACGCCGAGGACGCGCTGCGCGCCCGCCGCTTCGGCGCCCAGGGCATCGGGCTGTGCCGCACCGAGCACATGTTCCTCGGGGACCGGCGTGAGCTGGTCGAGCGGCTGATCCTGGCCGACACGGAGACGGAGCGCGAGGAGTCCCTGAAGCAGCTGCTCCCGCTGCAGAAGAAGGACTTCGTCGAGCTGTTCGAGGCGATGGACGGCCTGCCGGTGACGGTACGTCTCCTCGACCCGCCGCTGCACGAGTTCCTCCCCGACATCACCGAACTGTCGGTCCGCGTCGCTCTGGCGGAATCTCGCCAGGAGCCGCACGAGAACGAACTCCGCCTCCTCCAGGCGGTCCACCGCCTGCACGAGCAGAACCCGATGCTGGGCCTGCGGGGTGTACGTCTCGGCCTGGTCATCCCCGGCCTCTTCACCATGCAGGTCCGCGCCATCGCGGAGGCCGCGGCCGAGCGCAAGACCGCCAAGGGCGACCCACGCGCCGAGATCATGATCCCGCTGGTCGGCACCGTCCAGGAGCTGGAGATCGTCCGCGAGGAGGCCGACCAGGTCATCGCGGAGGTGGAAGCGGCGACGGGTACGCGCCTGAAGCTCGCGATCGGCACGATGATCGAACTCCCGCGCGCCGCGCTGACCGCCGGTCAGATCGCTGAGGCGGCCGAGTTCTTCTCCTTCGGCACGAACGACCTCACCCAGACGGTGTGGGGCTTCAGCCGGGACGACGTGGAGGCCTCGTTCTTCACGGCGTACCTGGAGAAGGGCATCTTCGGCGTCTCCCCGTTCGAGACGATCGACAAGGACGGGGTCGGCTCCCTGGTCAAGTCGGCTGCCGCGGCAGGCCGTTCGACCCGCCCCGACCTGAAGCTCGGCGTCTGCGGCGAACATGGCGGCGACCCCGAGTCGGTCCACTTCTTCCACGAGGTCGGCCTCGACTACGTCTCCTGCTCCCCGTTCCGCATCCCGGTCGCCCGCCTTGAGGCGGGCCGCGCGGCGACGGAGTCCAGGGGGAGCGACCACCGCTGATCCCTCCGGGGCGGCACCCGCCCCTCCCCAACCCCGGAGCCGTCGACGGTCCCCGACCCTCACCACCGATCGCCGACGGCTCCGGCGCCACAAAGAAGGGGCGGCACCCTGTGCGGGGGTGCCGCCCTTTCGTGCATGAGCTGGGGGGACTGCCAAGATACGTCGCTGAGCAGGCCAAATAGCGTTTGCTGGCGTTGGTTGTCGCTGAACCTGCATGGAACTGTTGTGCCCTGCGGGTGCGGCTCGGGCTTGTCACGTGTGGTGGTAGTCGCCAGGGGGGGGGCGTGCCTGCGGCCGTTCTCTACAGCCACAATTGATCACGGGCGGCCGTGACCTGCGGCCGCCTCATCGATCAACGCTCTGACCTGCTGCTGAGCTGTCGGTAGTGGTCGACGTTGGTCATCCTTGAGCGCCTTTCCACGGGCCCGAGGACGGCCTGGGACCGGCGCTTAGAAGTTGCAGGCAAGTACTCGCAGATAAGTCTGAATGGTGTGCGTCGACACCGTGCTGGGCTTGCTGAATGGTGTTGGGGCACACCCTCGCTGCCATCAGACCCGTCCCACTGGTCATCTTGGTCTCGTCCGGTCTTGTCACGCAGCACGTGCAGACATAGCACTGCGGTTCGGTGCCGTCGGCAGAAGAGCCGATTGTTCTTGGCCTGAAGTATGGCCTCGGCGTCATCGGATCGGATGGCACTCACTGCCCCACGCCTGATCGTCTATCTGACCTGTGGTGGGGGCCTTCAGGGCCGGCACCGCCCCCAACTTGCAACGGCCTCCATCCTGGTGGCTAGCTCCGGGGATGGCACGTTGCGACGATCATGATGGGAGGTGGTATGGGCTCACCTCGGCCGTGGTATAGCTCTGTTAACAGTCACTTACAGCGGGTACGATCTGGCGTTGACATGCGGCGAGCGCGGAGCTAGGGGGGGCAATGAAAGTACCGCAGAACGCCCTGTTGCCGAAGTTTGATCAAAAATCTGATTACTTTGACTATTTCTCTGGCGACGGATCGAAAGTTCGACAACTAGAAGACAAAAAGCTTGCTGCCGGGCTGCAGAAAAGCTACATCCTAGAGACTGTGGATGGCGGCAACCCGAATTCCCGTTTGTCTGTTGAAGAACTGTTTTCGAGGAGCGGACTTCAGGCGGCTCAGCTTTCCAGGGAAAGGAGTGCTTACGAGATCTCCACAGAGAACGGCGAGCGCGTTGCCCTAGTTGAGCAAGTTGACAATAGGTACCTGACGCTTTATACGTTGCTCCCATCGAATCAGTCAGACAAGCTAGTTCGCTCGGCCGTTTCGGTGAACCCCTTTCTCGATCATCTATGGCTTTCGTCTCAGTCCTTCTTGGCGTTGTGGACCAATGTCCTAGCGGGGAACAGTGGACGACGTTACGGCAAGATCACGTTCGAGCACGAGTCCATCTACGAAGTGTCGGAGGAAGAGGCCGGCGAGTATCTCCCTGATGAACGGCGAACGTCGCGCTTTACCATGGTCGATAAGCTCGAGGTAATGGCACAGAAGATGGATCCACTCCAGCAGGAGTATGCGCCACTCGCCTCTATTACGCAGATGCGCCTCCCTGCGCAGGGTCGCGGAGGTCACGACCTTTACTACGACGGCAAGGTCACAAATCGTAGCGGCTCTTTCGTCGACCACCGCAGCACGCTGCATGGCGTGGTGGAGATGTATAGATCATTGACGCGTAGTGTCGAGCGGCAACTCTGGACTTCCGTATCTCCGTCCAGCTCCTTTGGTGGGGCCAGCGTCGGTTCGGTTGCTGAGATTGTATTCAGTAAGCCTCTTGCGGAGGATATTTTTCGGCGGTGGGTCTTGAGTATCTTCAATAACCGGCGGAACAGGTTCAGGCTTACTGGCTATGCAAAGTGGCTCAATGGAACCAAGGTTCACGCGAATGCCATTGACCAGCACCTATGGCAGCCACTGGTTATGGAGTTCACGCCCGCGCGCATTGTAGCCGTCCTTCCGCACGGCACATGCGGAAATTCGGTTAATCGACTGGTTTCAAACATCCAGCGGTTCATCGATCCGAAAGTGACTGCCTACATCGGGAACAAAGAATACGGCACGCTGATCCCGACCGTTGCTGTGTAGAGCTGCACCCAAGGGGGGGAATTGCTCACTCGTGATCCTGTTTTTCAGGTCAATTCGTGTTTGTGGCTCGTCTCTGACCAGGCAGAGGGGGTAAGTGCGAGTCGACCGTACTTTGAGGCTGGATACCGGCTTAGGGCGCTGGGTCCGCGATTCCCATTCGCCACACACGTCAAAACTAAACTGGTATCCATTGGATGGAATCCAGCCCCACCTGAGCCAGACATTGTGGTCCACCATCACCAGTCCGGTGATCACCTGGTCATGGAGTGCAAGGCATCTGGGTTTGGATCTGAGTCGAGCACGGCTGGGCAGGCTCGCAAGTTGCTGGTGGCAGGTGCGGATGCCGAAGCTGCGCTTAGCATTTCAGGTGATGCATTCATTCTCTACACGCTTCCGTCCGAGGACGCTGATCTACAGATGCGGTGTCTCGAAGAGATATGTGCGGAAGTGGAAGCGGCGGGGCTCGAGACTGCGCCCTATGGGACGCTTGGTCTTGAGATAGATGAGAGTGGCCTCTGGGCAGATCTGAGACTGAGTCGCCCCTGTGATAAACCGCATCTTCTGGCGATCCTAGGGCGAATTCTCGTTTCACCTGCGGTTGGCGGCGATTCGCGTCCGTTGTATCTCATTCCGTACGATCCAACGACAGCTGAAAATCAGAATCCGGATGAGAAAGCGTACTGCTACCGCCAACTGCTGGAGAGGTTTTATCTCGCTGCTGTGCGGGCGCTCGGCACAGCGCGGGTTCCCGACTCAGTAGTGTTGATGGGTGACGACTTGCTGCGCGAGGCAACGTTCGGAATATCACCCAAATGGCATGCCAAGGAGTTGAATAAACTTAAGGGCGACCTTCTTAGAGGCATGACTACGGTGCTTGGGAAGAAGAATCTCAAGGGGAAGGTTCATTATCACTCTTCTCAGGTTGAGGTCATCTTGAATGATGACACCGAGCGGCAGTCTGCGATAAGTATGCTCCTTAAGGCGAACTCGGAGCAGTTGGCCTTGAAGGGTGTGAGCGGCCAGCTTGACATAGAAGACGGAATTGATGAGTCCTCTTCCGTTAGTGAGGTGTAAGCGCAGATAGGTTTGCAGCGGCGAGTCAAGGTCGGTCATGGTGGAGATCAGCCCCCGACCGTCGGTTCCGGGGGAGCCCGAGGGAGTGATCCTCCTGGATGACCTGGAGGTGCTGACCGAAGGGGCCATCCCGGGCTGCAACGACGACAACCCGTACCGGTAGGCAACCGGCCGCGCGGACCGCGGGGGCTTCCGGACGTTCTCCCGTCCGAAGTCCCCGCACCGCTGCCCGCCCACGCCCGCACCCGCTTCCGTGGAAGAGTGAAGCCCCATGGCGACCATCCGCATCGGCCTCGACCGGCTGCCGCCCGCCGCTCGCGCCGCCGTCGAAGAGCACACCGGGCCCCTTTTCGCGGTCGAGGAGGGCGCCGAGGGCTTCAACAGCGAGATCGCGGCCCGCGTCACCTCCGCCACGGGCACCTGGCACATCAAGGGCCTGCGCACTGATCACCCCCGTGCCTGGACCCAGTGCCGGGAGGCCGCCGTTGCCCCCTTCCTCACCGGCCTGGCTCCTGCCCTCCGCTGGCGCGTCGAGGCCGCCGGTTGGGATCTCCTTGGCTTCGAAGTTCTCGGCGGCCACCACGCCGACTACGCCCCCGGCTCCCCCGATCTCTCCGAAGTCGCCTCACTCCTGCGCCGTCTCGGCGAGACCTCCTGCCCCGGCATCGAGCTACGTCATGCCGAGCAGCGTCTGGAGCACTACGCCGCCCACCCCGACGACCTCCGCTTCTTCGCCGGGACCCACCTGCTCCACACCGACCTGAACAACGCCAACGTCCTCGTCGACGATCATGCTGCCGACGGCGATCGGGCCCGCCTGGTCGACTGGGCCTGGGCGACCCGTGGCGCGGCCTGGCTCGATGCCGGCTACTGGGTCATCTGGCTCATCGCCGCCGGTCACGCTCCCGCATCCGCCGAGCGCTGGGCCGCCGAGATCCCCTCCTGGCACACCGCCCCCGCCGAGGGCATCACCGCCTTCGCCGCCGCCAACGCCAACGTCTGGTCCGAGATCAGCGCGGCCGACCCCGACCCGTGGACCCTGCGCCTCGCGGCTGCCGCCACCGCCTGGCACGCACACCGCAGGACTGGTTGAACCGAACCCTCACGCGGTGCCTCTCGGGGCAGGTTGTGTTCAGCCGGGCCGGCTCCCCGTCAGATGCGCGAACACCACCACGTTCCCCTGATACCCCGTCGACTTGGAGTACCCGCCCCCACACGTGATGACCCGCAACTCCGGCCGCGCGGCCGCGCCGTAGACCTTCTCGTCCGGGAAGTTCTTCGCCGAGTAGACCTCGACGGCGTCGACCGCGAAGACCGCGATCGTGGCGTCCTCGCGGTCCACCTCGATCACCGCGCCCCGCTTCAGCGCGCCGAGGTCGTAGAAGACGGCGGGGCCTTCGGTGTTGTCGACGTGGCCCGCGACGACGGCGGTGCCGGTGGAGCCGGGGGCGGTGCCGGCCTCGTACCAGCCTGCCAGGTTTTTTTCCGCCGGGGGCGGGACGTCCAGGCTGCCGGAGGGGGTCAGGGCGAGGCCCATCAGGGGGGCGTTCACGTGGATCGCGGGGATGCGGACGCGGGTCGGCGGGGACGGGTCGAGGGCGGGGGCCGCGCTGTGTTCGGCGCCCGGTTCGGGGCGGCCCTCGGCGGCGGAGGGCTGGGGCGGGGCGTGCGGGCCGGTGCCGTTGCCGAGCAGCCAGACACCGGCAGCCAGCGCCACCACCGTCACGGCGGCTATCGCCGCGTCACCCAGTCTGCGCATGTGAACCCCCTTCCCGTGCACACGCCTCCCACGAGGCCAAACCCCCGTCCCCCTCCGGGCCACGAGGGGCATCGGACCCGGAGGGGGCGGGACGTGCGGTACCGGCCGACGGACAGCGGAGGGTGTCCGTCAGATCCCGTCGCCTCTCGCCCGGCGATGCAGGAGCCAGGTACCGCCCGCGGCGGCGACGGCCAGCGCCGCCACACCCGCCGCGGTCTGTGAGGGGCCGGGGCCTGGCGCCCCACCCACCCCGGTCTTCAGGCTGCCGCGCGGCTGCGTCTGCGGTCCCGCCGCGCTCAGCGCCACCTTCAGGTCGCCCCGCACCTGCCGGTCGTCCTCGGCACACCGCGCGACGATCTCGTACGTCCCCGGCTGCGCGCCCTCCGGCACCCGGAACTGGCCGATCGCCTCGCCCTCGTGCGTGCTCGGCGCCAGCGGGAACGTCCCGGACCCCACCGCGCCCGCGTCCCCGAGCGCGCCGCCCTGTCCGCCGCACGCCGCCGTGTTCACCGTGACCTGGCTGCCCGGCGTGGTCGTGGACGGGTACACCTGGAGGCCGCTCGCCGCGCCGCCCAGCCGCAGGTTTCCGGCCACGGCGGGCCGCAGCGGGGCCGCGTCCGCGTGGGCCGCCGGAGCGGTGGCGAGCCCCGCCGCGGCCGCGGCGAGCGCGGTACCTGTCAGCAGACGGGCGGTGCGACGCATGGTGCTCTCCAGGGCTTGTCCGACTCGTGGTGCGACTCGTCCAGGGGCGAGCGCCCCTGCCCTACCGAGGTAAAGGCCAGAGCGGCCGCCCCGCCTCCCGGGAACGCGGCCCCACTGCGGAGAACGGGTGGTCGTCACCGGCCCCACATGGGCTAGTGGCGGTGTATCGCAGCAGGTCAGGGGCGGGTACGGGGCGGAAGAGGAAGAGCACACGAATGGAGCGCCGGGCACAGATGAACGGGTGACCGGTCCGACGGGGCGTCAGCGGACCTCGGCCCGCTCCTCGTCATCGCCGGGACGCCGAGTGCCCGCCTTTCGTCACCGCCGCCACGCCAAGCCCCCGCTCCCCGTCACCCCCGTGACGCCAAGCCCCGTCACCCCCGTGACGCCAGCGCCCGCTCCACCCCCCGCTCCCTCGGCCCCAGGAACCGCGGATCGGGCCGGAACACCACGTCCAGGCTCGCCTTGGCCGCCGCGAAGACCTCGCGGGTGCCGCCGTAGTACCAGGTCGCGTCGTGTGGTTCGGAGACGCCGAGGCCGTACGAGCGGACGCCCGCCGCCTCGCAGAGGGCGACCGCGCGGCGGATGTGGAAGCCCTGGCTGATCAGGATCGCCCGGTTCACTCCGAAGACCTTGCGGGCGCGTACGCAGGAGTCCCAGGTGTCGAAGCCCGCGTAGTCCTCGACGATGCGGGTGGCGGGGACGCCGTGGCGGGTGAGGTAGGCGTGCATGGCGTCCGGCTCGTCGTAGTCGTCGCGGCTGTTGTCGCCGGTGACGAGGACGGCCTCGATCCGGCCCGCGCGGTAGAGGCGGGCCGCCGCGTCGAGGCGGTGCGCGAGGTACGGCGACGGCTCGCCGTCCCAGAGTCCGGCGCCGAAGACGACGGCGACCTGCTCGCGCGGTACGTCCGCGGCCGTCCGCAACCGGTCCGCCGTCGAGACGTACAGCCAGGCGGAGGGGAGCAGTGCCAGTACGCAGCCGGCCATGACGGCCTGGAGCAGACGCCGTTGCCCGCGCCGGGTGCGCGGCAGGCGGGGCGGGCGGATTTTCATACGGGCTCCCCGGGTGATCGTGTTCCGCCCAGGGAGACGCGCGGGAAGGGGATGCGGTTCACAGGGGCTGACCTGGTCGACTCGGTTCACAGCTGAACTGGTCGACTCGGTTCACACCCCACATCCCTGTACGCCGTGTGTCCGTGACGACACGGCAACGGACACGCAACGTCGCTGCGGCAGGATGCCCCCATGACGGTGCCGAATTTCCTCAGCGACGATCTCCCCGCCGACCTGGGCAGCACCGCCCACCTGATCAGCAGCATCGGCACCCAGCTCGCCCGCCGGCTGCGCGACGTCACCCCGCCCGGCTTCGTCCCGCCCGCCGACGGCGACGACCTCACCGCACTCACCCACACCGGCCCGGCCGTCGAACAACTCTCCGCCTGACACGCCCCCAAAAGACCGTCAAGCAGACAATCGCCCGCACCGCCTTCCCCGATCGTCACCGCCGCCGCTTACTGTCGAGGCATGGAAGGCACCGCACACCCCTCGACCGACGACGCCTACGACGCCGACATCGCCCACGGCTCCTACGACCCCGCGTCCACCGAGCGCTGGGCCCCCGAGCCCGACAAACGCCCCGGCCGCACCGCCTTCCAGCGCGACCGCGCCCGCATCCTGCACTCCGCCGCGCTGCGCCGCCTCGCGGGCAAGACCCAGGTCGTCACGCCGGGCACCCGCAGCCGCGCCTGGGACGCGAGCCCCCGTACCCGGCTCACGCACTCCCTGGAGTGCGCCCAGGTGGGCCGCGAGCTGGGCGCGGCCCTCGGCTGCGACCCCGACCTCGTCGAGGCCGCCTGCCTCGCGCACGACCTCGGCCATCCCCCCTTCGGCCACAACGGCGAACAGGCGCTGAACGAGTTCGCCGACGACATCGGCGGCTTCGAGGGCAACGCCCAGTCCCTCCGCCTCCTCACCCGCATCGAGCCCAAGCGCTTCACCCCCGAGGGCTCCGTCGGCCTCAACCTCACCCGCGCCACCCTCGACGCCGCCACCAAGTACCCCTGGCCGCGCGGCGCGAACCCGGCCGACCCCGCGTCCCCCAAGTTCGGCGTCTACGACGACGACCGCCCCGTTTTTGACTGGGTCCGCAAGGAGGCCCCCGGCACCCGCACCTGCTTCGAGGCCCAGGTCATGGACTGGTCCGACGACGTGGCGTACTCGGTGCACGACATCGAGGACGGCCTGCACGCCGGGCACATCGACCCCAACTGCCTCCAGGCGGAGCCCGAGAGACGCGCCGTCTTCGAGGTCGCCGTCGGCCGCTACGTCCCCGCCGACACCGATCCCGCCGAACTCGCCGCCGCCCTCGACCGCCTCCAGGACCAGGAGTGGTGGCCGCACGGCTACGACGGCACGGCGGCCGCGCAGGCCCGCCTCAAGGACGCCACCAGCCAGCTCATCGGCCGCTTCTGCCTCGCGGCGGAGGCCGGCACCCGGGAGGCGTACGGCACCGGGCGCCTGACCCGCTACGGCGCCGAACTCGTCGTACCCCGCGAGGCGCGCATGGAGTGCGCGGTGCTCAAGGCCGTCGCCGACCGGTACGTCATGCAGCGCGCGGAGCAGGAGCTGCTCCGCGCCGACCAGCGGATCGTCGTCGCGGAGCTGGCCGAGGCGCTGACCCGGCGCGCCCCGGAAGGGCTGGAGCCGCAGTTCCGGGCCCTGTTCGACGAGGCGTCCGACGACCATGCGCGCAAGCGGGTGATCGTCGACCAGATCGCCTCCCTGACCGACGCCTCGGCCCGCTCGCTGCACGCGAGACTCACCGGACGCGACTGACGGGACGCGACGGGACACGTCCGGACCGACCGGACGCGACCGGAGCGACGGGACACGGCCGACGGAGTGAGGCGGGAGCACCGGGCATATGTAGGAGGAACGTGCCTGCGGGTGGCCTGATCGGGTCACTCCCCCTTCCCGCGGCACGCCACGTGCGGGACGCTCCCCTGTGGCGGCAGGCGGCACCCTATGAGGAGGCATCAAGTGGTCGACGCGGATCAGACGTTCGTCATCGTCGGAGGCGGGCTCGCCGGGGCCAAGGCGGCCGAGACGCTCCGTGCGGAGGGCTTCACCGGCCGGGTGATACTGATCTGCGACGAACGCGACCATCCCTACGAGCGACCCCCGCTGTCCAAGGGCTATCTGCTCGGCAAGGAGGAGCGCGAGAGCGTCTTCGTGCACGAGCCCGCCTGGTACGCGCGCCACGACATCGAACTGCATCTCGGCCAGACCGTGGACGCGATCGACCGCGCCGCGAAGACCGTGCGCTTCGGCGACGACGGCACCCTCGTCCGCTACGACAAGCTGCTGCTCGTCACCGGCTCCGAGCCCCGCCGCCTGGAGGTCCCCGGCACCTCGCTCGCGGGCGTCCACCATCTGCGCCGCCTCTCCCACGCCGAGCGCCTCAAGGGCGTCCTCGCCGCCCTCGGCCGGGACAACGGCCACCTGGTGATCGCGGGCGCGGGCTGGATCGGCCTGGAGGTCGCGGCGGCGGCCCGCGAATACGGCGCCGAGGTCACCGTGATCGAGCCCGAACCGACCCCGCTGTACGGCGTCCTCGGCCCCGAGCTGGGCAACCTCTTCGCGGAGCTGCACCGCGAGCACGGGGTCCGCTTCCACTTCGGGGTCCGCCTCACCGGGATCGTCGGCCAGGACGGCGTCGTCCTCGCCGCCCGCACCGACGACGGCGAGGAGCACCCCGCGCACGACGTGCTCGCCGCCATCGGCGCCGCCCCGCGCACGGGCCTCGCCGAGGCCGCCGGGCTCGAGATCGCCGACCGCTCCCTCGGCGGCGGCATCGCGGTCGACGAGCGCCTGCGTACCTCCGACCCCGACATCCACGCCGCCGGAGACGTGGCCAGCTTCCCGCTCCCGCTCTTCGACACCCGGCTGCGCGTCGACCACTGGGCCAACGCCCTCAACGGCGGCCCGGCCGCCGCCCGCGCCATGCTCGGCCAGGACATCGCCTACGACCGGCTGCCGTACTTCTTCTCCGACCAGTACGACCTCGGCATGGAGTACAGCGGCTGGGCGCCCCCCGGCTCCTACGACCAGGTGGTGATCCGGGGCGACGCGGGCAAGCGCGAGTTCATCGCGTTCTGGGTGCGCGAGGGCCGGGTGCTGGCCGGGATGAACGTCAACGTGTGGGACGTCACAGAGCCGATCCAGCGGCTGGTGCGATCCCGGGCCGTGGTGGACACCGAGGCCCTGGCGGACCCGCACGTCCCGCTCGCGGAGCTGGTGCCCTGAGGTCTCCGCGCGCGGGGAAGGCCGCCGGACCCCCGTAGAATTCATCCGTGGCAGGACGGATCAACGACGAGGACGTGAAGGCGGTACGGGACGCGGTCCCGATCGACGCCGTGGTCTCCGAGTACCTCCAGCTGCGCAACGCGGGCGGCGGCAACCTCAAGGGTCTCTGCCCCTTCCACGACGAGAAGTCCCCGTCCTTCCAGGTCAGCCCGAGCAAGGGTCTCTTCCACTGCTTCGGCTGCCAGGAGGGCGGCGACACGATCACCTTCGTCATGAAGGTGGACCACCTCTCCTTCTCCGAGGCCGTCGAGCGCCTCGCGGGCCAGGCCGGGATCACGCTGCGCTACGAGGAGGGCGGGTACAACCCCGCCCACCAGCGCGGCGAGCGCATCCGCCTGGTCGAGGCGCACAAGATCGCCGCCCAGTGGTACGCGGAACAGCTCGCCACCAGCCCCGAGGCCGACACCGGCCGGATCTTCCTCGCCGAGCGCGGCTTCGACCAGGCCGCCGCCGTCCACTTCGGCGTCGGCTACAGCCCCCAGGGCTGGGACCACCTCACCCGCTACCTGCGCGGCAAGGGCTTCAGCGACAAGGAACTGATCCTCTCCGGGCTCGCCCAGGACGGCCGCCGGGGCCCCATCGACCGCTTCCGGGGCCGTCTGATGTGGCCCATCCGCGACATCGGCGGCGACGTCGTCGGCTTCGGCGCCCGCAAGCTCTACGAGGCGGACAACGGGCCCAAGTACCTCAACACCCCCGACACCGCGATCTACAAGAAGTCGCAGGTCCTCTACGGCATCGACCTCGCCAAGCAGCAGATCGCCAAGTCCAGCCGGGCCGTCGTCGTCGAGGGCTACACCGACGTCATGGCCTGCCACCTCGCCGGTGTGACGACGGCCATCGCGACCTGCGGCACCGCCTTCGGCGGCGACCACATCAAGATCCTGCGCCGGCTGCTCATGGACAACGGCTCGGCCCGCGTGATCTTCACCTTCGACGGCGACGCCGCCGGACAGAAGGCCGCGCTGCGCGCCTTCGAGGACGACCAGAAGTTCGCCGCCGAGACCTACATCGCCATCGCCCCCGACGGCATGGACCCCTGCGAACTCCGCCTCGCCAAGGGCGACGAGGCGGTCGCCGACCTGACCGAACCCCGCACCCCGCTCTTCGAGTTCGCGCTCCGCCAGATCGTGGCGCGCTACGACCTCGACACCCCGGCGGGCCGCGCGGCCGCGCTGGACGAGGCCGCGCCGGTCGTCGCCCGCATCAAGAACAGCGGCGCCCAGCACGAGGTCGCCGTGGACCTCGCGGGCATGCTCGGCATCCTCGACACCCAGTTCGTCGTCAAGCGCGTCGCCCAACTCGCCCGCTGGGCAAGGGATCGCGGCGGCAAGGGCGCCCCGCCGCAGGCGAACCGCGCCTCCCAGCAGCAGTGGGAGACGACCCCCCGGCCGACGAGTTCGGGACCCGCGCTCACCCTGCGCAACCCGGTCTTCGCCGCCGAACGCGAACTGCTCAAACTCGCCCTCCAGCGGCCCGAGTTGGTCTCCCCGGCCTTCGACGCCTACGGCATCGACGAGTTCACGGCAGCCCCCTATGCCGCCGTACGCCAGACCATCGCGGAGACGGGCGGTGCCGAGTACGGCGTGACCGATCCGCAGGAGTATTTGGTCCGGGTCCGCGAGGCCGCGCCCGACGACACCGTGCGCGCCATGGTCACCGAACTCGCCGTCGAGCCGATCCTGCGCCGCACCGTGGACGACATTTACGCGGGCACCGTCCTCGTCGTCATCCGCCGCCGCGCGGTCGAGCGCCGCATCCAGGACGTCCAGTCCCAGCTGGCCCGTCTCGCCAACGGCGGCGACCCCGCGCAACTGGCCTCCGTGCAGAATGAATTGTGGGTCCTCCAGCAGTACGACCAGGCGTTGCGCGCTCACGGAGCGGACGCGCTCTAGTCCCTCGGGGCCTCAGGATCACCACGCGGTCACGGACCGGACGCAAAAAGTCACCGCACGCCCCTCGTGGCGGGGATGTGTCGTACCCCACACTGGGTGCGGTGCCCCAGCCCCCCGGAGCGCAGGCCGCGACTCATCCTGGAGGTCGCCCCCGTGCGGACCCACACGCTCACCAAGACCGCAGGAGCCGTCACACCCCCCGGTGACGAGCCCGACGCGGAGACGGACGTACTCATGGCCGTACCCTCGCAGGGCGGCCCCCGCCGGGAGGCGGAACCCGAGGAGACCCACGAGCCCGCCGAACCCCCGGCGGACGCCCTGAGCGGCGACGAACCCGCATCCGAGCCCGAACGCGAACCCGCCGCGACGCGTGCCGCCGTCCAGACCGAGACCGGCGGGCCCTCCGCCGACCTGTTCCGCCAGTACCTGCGCGAGATCGGCCGTATCCCGCTGCTCACCGCCGCCGAGGAGGTCGAACTCGCCCGCCGCGTCGAGGCCGGGCTCTTCGCCGAGGAGAAACTGAGCGGCACCCCCGACCTGGACAGCCACCTCGCCGGCGACCTCGACCGGCTCGTCGTCCTCGGCCGCATCGCCAAGCGCCGCCTGATCGAGGCCAACCTCCGCCTCGTCGTCTCCGTCGCCAAACGCTACGTCGGCCGCGGCCTGACCATGCTCGACCTCGTCCAGGAGGGCAACCTCGGCCTCATCCGCGCGGTGGAGAAGTTCGACTACGCGCGCGGCTACAAGTTCTCCACGTACGCCACGTGGTGGATTCGGCAGGCGATGTCGCGTGCGCTGGCGGATCAGGCCCGGACGATTCGTGTCCCCGTGCACGTGGTCGAACTCATCAACCGCGTCGTCCGTGTGCAGCGGCGGATGCTTCAGGAGCGGGGGTACGAGCCGACTCCCGAGGAAGTCGGGGCGCAGCTGGAGCTTCCCCCTGAGCGGGTCCGTGAGGTTCTTCGGCTTGCTCAGGAGCCGGTGTCCTTGCACGCGCCGGTCGGTGAGGAGGACGAGGTCGCCCTCGGGGATCTCATCGAGGACGGGGATGCGGCTAGTCCTGTGGAGACGGCGGCGTTCTTGCTTCTGCGCCAGCACTTGGACGCGGTGCTTTCCACTCTTGGGGAGCGGGAGCGGAAGGTTGTTCAGCTGCGGTACGGGTTGGCTGACGGTCGGCCTCGTACGTTGGAGGAGATTGGGCGGCTCTTCGGGGTGACCCGGGAGCGGATTCGGCAGATCGAGTCCAAGACGCTCGGTAAGCTCCGCGATCACACGTATGCGGATCAGCTTCGGGGCTATCTGGACTGATGCCGGGTGCGGGTCCGTCGTGGCTTGTCGCGCAGTTCCCCGCGCCCCCAAAAGACAAAGGGCTGGCCGCCGCTGCTGCCTGCGGGGCCGTCGTGGCTGATCGCGCAGTTCCCCGCGCCCCTAAAAGAAAAAAGCCTGCCCGTCCCCCCGCCCCCTGCTGCGGGCAGTCGTGCCTCCCCCAGTGCCTTAAGGGCCTGGGAGGTGCCCCCAGGCGGCACGGGTGGGCGCAGCGGCACCCACCCGGCCGCCCGCAGGGCTCAGTCCACCTCGGCAACCGCCTGCGCGAACTGGGCCTTGTACAAACGGGCGTACGCGCCGTCCGCTGCCAACAGCTCCGCGTGCGCGCCCTGTTCGACGATCGAGCCGTTCTCCATGACCAGGATCGTGTCCGCGTCCCGGATGGTGGAGAGCCGGTGGGCGATGACGAACGACGTGCGGCCGTCGGCGAGTTTGGCCATCGCCTTCTGGATGAGGACCTCGGTGCGGGTGTCGACGGAGCTGGTCGCCTCGTCGAGGACGAGGATCACCGGCTCGGAGAGGAACGCCCGGGCGATGGTGATGAGCTGCTTCTCGCCCGCGCTGACGCCGGTGCCCTCGTCGTCGATGACGGTGTCGTAGCCGTCGGGGAGGGTGCGGATGAAGCGATCGGCGTGGGCGGCGCGTGCCGCCTCCTCGATCTCGCCCCGGGTGACCTCGCGAGAGGACCCGTACGCGATGTTCTCCGCGATCGTGCCGCCGAACAGCCAGGTGTCCTGGAGCACCATGCCGATGGTGGAGCGCAGCTCGTCGCGGGTCATCCCGCGGACGTCGACCCCGTCGAGGGTGATGCGGCCCCCGGAGACCTCGTAGAACCGCATGAGCAGGTTGACCAGCGTGGTCTTGCCCGCGCCGGTCGGGCCGACGATGGCGACCGTCTGACCGGGCTCGACCTTGAGCGAGAGGTCCTCGATGAGCGGCTTGTCGGGGTCGTAGCGGAAGGAGACGTTCTCCAGCCGGACCCGGCCGCGCAGCTCGTCGGGGCGTACGCCCGGCACCGGGTCCGCCTCCTGCTCCTCGGCGTCCAGCAGCTCGAAGACCCGCTCGGCCGAGGCGACGCCCGACTGCACCAGGTTCGCCATCGACGCGACCTGGGTCAGCGGCATCGAGAACTGCCGCGAGTACTGGATGAACGCCTGCACGTCACCGATGGACAGCGAGCCCGAGGCGACCCGCAGACCGCCGACCACGGCCACCAGGACGTAGTTGAGGTTCGAGACGAACATCATCAGCGGCTGCATGACCCCGCTGTTGAACTGCGCCTTGAAACCGGCCTCGTAGAGCTGCTCGTTCTGCTCGGCGAACTGCTTCGCCGACTCCTCCTGGCGGCCGAACACCTTCACCAGGGTGTGCCCGGTGTACATCTCCTCGATGTGCGCGTTCAGCGCGCCGGTGGTCCGCCACTGCTGCACGAAGTGCGGCTGCGAGCGCTTGCCGACCCGGGTCGCCACCACGAAGGACAGCGGCACGGTCACCAGCGCGACGAGCGCCAGGATCCAGGAGACGTAGAACATCATCGCGAGCACGCCCACGATGGTCAGCACCGCGTTGATCAGCTGGCCCAGCGACTGCTGGAGCGTCTGGCCGATGTTGTCGATGTCGTTCGTGGCGCGGGAGAGCACCTCGCCGCGCTGGCGCTGGTCGAAGTACGACAGCGGCAGCCGCGACAGCTTGTCCTGCACGTCCTCGCGCATCCGCAGCATCGTGCGGTTCACGGTCCGGTTGACCAGCCGCGTCGCCACCGCCATCAGCAGACCGGCGACCAGGAAGGTGACCAGGGCGAGCAGCAGGACGTCGCCCACCGCGCCGAAGTCGATCCCCTGGCCCGGGGTGAAGTCGGTGCTGCGCAGCATGTCCGCGACGGTGCCCTGGCCGTGCGCGTGCAGGTTGCTCAGCACCTGCTCCTTGGTGCCCCCGGCCGGCATCTGCCGGCCGATGATCCCGGCGAACACCAGGTCGGTGGCGTTGCCGAGGATCTTCGGACCGATCACGTTCAGCGCCACGCTGCCGACCACACAGGCCAGCAGGGTGTAGATGGTGCCGCGCTCGGGGTGGAAGCGTGCCATCAGCCGCTTGCCCGAACCCTTGAAGTCCATCGAGCGCTGGTCCGGGCCGCCCCCGGCCATCATGCGTCCCATGGGCCCGGCCATCAGGCAGCCTCCGCTTCCGTGAGCTGGGAGAGCACGATCTCCCGGTAGGTCTCGTTGCCCGCCATGAGCTCGTGGTGGCGGCCCGAGCCGACCACCCGGCCCTCGTCCAGGACGATGATCCGGTCGGCGTCCCGGATGGTCGCCACCCGCTGGGCGACGATCACGACGGTCGCCTCCGAGGTCTCCTCCGCGAGCGCGGCACGCAGCGCCGCGTCCGTCGCGTAGTCGAGCGCGGAGAAGGAGTCGTCGAAGAGGTAGATCTCCGGTCGCTGGACCAGGGTGCGCGCGATGGCCAGCCGCTGGCGCTGACCGCCGGAGACGTTGGTGCCGCCCTGCGCGATCGGGGCGTTCAGACCGCCCTCCAGCTTCGAGACGAAGTCCTTGGCCTGCGCCACCTCAAGGGCCTGCCACAGCTCCTCGTCGGTCGCGTCCGGGTTGCCGTAGCGCAGGTTGGTGGCGACCGTGCCCGCGAACAGGTACGGCTTCTGCGGCACCAGGCCGACCGTGCGCGCGAGCAGCGTGGGCTCGGCCTCGCGTACGTCCACGCCGTCCACAAGGACCTGGCCCTCGGTGGCGTCGAACAGCCGGGGGACCAGGCCGAGCAGGGTGGACTTGCCGCTGCCGGTCGAGCCGATCACGGCCGTCGTCTCGCCCGGGCGGGCCACCAGGTCCACGGAGCGCAGCACCGGCTCCTCGGCACCCGGGTAGCGGAAGCCCGCGCCCCGGATCTCCAGATGCCCGTGCCCGCGCAGCTCGGTCACCGGCGCGAGCGGCGGGACGACGCTGGACTCGGTGCCCAGCACCTCCTGGACGCGCTCGGCGCAGACCTCGGCGCGCGGCACCATCATGAACATGAAGGTGGCCATCATCACGGACATCACGATCTGCATCAGATAGGCGAGGAACGCCGTCAGGTCGCCGATCTGCATCCCGCCGCTGTCGATGCGGTGGGCGCCGAACCAGACCACCGCGATGGACGACACGTTCACCACGGTCATCACGATCGGGAACATCAGCGCCAGCATCCGGCCGGTGGCCAGCTGCATCTCGGTCAGTTCGGCGTTGGCGCGGCCGAACCGCTCGCGCTCGTAGCGGTCGCGCACGAAGGCGCGGATCACGCGGTTGCCGGTGATCTGCTCGCGCAGCACCCGGTTCACCGTGTCCAGACGGGTCTGCATCGAGCGGAACAGCGGGCGAAGGCGGCGCACGATCAGCGCCACGCAGACGGCCAGCACCGGGACGACGGCCACGAGCACCGCCGACAGCGGCACGTCCAGGCCGAGCGCCAGCACGACCCCGCCGACACACATGATGGGCGCCGAGACCATCAGGGTGAACGTCATCAGGACCAGCATCTGGACCTGCTGCACGTCGTTCGTCGTACGGGTGATGAGCGAGGGCGCCCCGAAGTGACCCAGCTCACGCGAGGAGAAGGACTGCACCCGGTCGAAGACCGCGCCGCGCACGTCCCGGCCCAGCGCCGAGGCGGTACGGGCGCCGTAGTACACGGCGCCGATGTTGCACACGACCTGGACCAGCGAGATGCCGATCATCAGGGCGCCGAAGGACAGGATGTAGCCCGTGTCGCCCTTCACGACACCGTTGTCGATGATGTGCGCGTTGAGGGTCGGCAGGTAGAGCGTGGCGCAGGTCTGCAGGAACTGCAGCGCCACCAGGAAGGCGATGGGTTTCTTGTAGGGCCTGAGGTAGGTCCGCAGAAGTCGTATGAGCACGCTGGTCTCTCGGAGTCGGCGGTGGGGCGGGGGTGCCTGCCCCTGGCCCTATCGTCGGACACTCCACCCGCGTTACCTCAACCGAATTAACCCGTCAGGCTGCCCTGTTGAGCTGTGGGCTGAAACGCCTCCGGACGGGTGAGGTTCACGACTCCGCGTCCGCGTGCCCACGCGTGAGCGGGCCTACCGGAACGCCCCCGGGTGGATCTGCTCCCGCACCGACGTGTACTGCTGGCGCACCGCCTGACCCACGGCCAGGTCGTCGCCCGGCTCAAGGACCTGCGCGGCCGCGCCCTGCCAGGCCGGCGGGGTGCGCGGGTCGAGCGTGCCCTGGGCCGCGCCGAGCGCCCACGCGGCCTGGCGGGCGGCGCCGAGCGCGGCGTAGTCGGCGGGCTGCGGTACGACCACCTGGGCGCCGAACAGCGCGGGCGCCACCGCCTGTACGGCGGGCAGTTCGGCGGCCTGCCCCAGCAGGAAGATCCGCCGCACCTCCACGCCCCGGCCGCGCAGCACGTCCAGCGCGTCCGCGAGGCCGCAGAGCATCCCCTCGAAGGAGGCCCGCGCCAGGTGCTCGGGCTTCATGGACTCGCGCCGGAGACCGGCCAGGGTGCCCGCCGTGTGGGGGAGGTCCGGGGTGCGCTCGCCCTCCAGGTACGGGAGCAGGACGAGGCCGTGCGAGCCCGGCGTGGACTTCATCGCCAGCTCGGACAGGCTCTCCAGGTCGGGCAGGCCGAGCAGTTCGGCGGTGCCGCGCAGGGCCCGTACGGCGTTCAGGGTGGTGACGACCGGCAGATGCATACCGGTGGCGTCGGCCAGAGAGGTGATCATCCCGGACTGGTCGGCCAGCGCCCCCGGGTGCACGGCCATCACGGACCCGGACGCGCCGAGCGAGACGACCGCGTCCCCGAAGCCGATGCCGAGTCCGAAGGCGGCGGCCATGGTCTCGCCGGTCCCGGCGGAGATCAGCAGCCCCTCCGGGGTCGTACCGGCCGCCTCGGCCGGACCCAGTACGTCGGGCAGCGCCACCTGGTGGCCGAGGGCCAGCTCGACCAGGTCGGGCCGGTAGCCGCCGGTCGCGGCGGACCAGTACCCGGTGCCCGAGGCGCCGCCCCGGTCGGTCGTACGGCGCACCGGGCGGCCCAGGAGCTGCCAGACCAGCCAGTCGTGCGCCTGGAGCAGCAGGGCGGTGCGGCGGGCGTTCTCCGGCTCGTTCTTGGCCAGCCAGCGCAGCTTGGTCACCGGCTGGGCGGCCTGCGGCACGCACCCGACGGCCTGCGCCCACGCCTCCCGGCCGCCGAGCGCGTCGAGCAGGTCGGCGGCGGCCACCTGGGCGCGCTTGTCGGCGCCGGTCATCGCGGGGCGCACGGTGTTCCCCTGCGCGTCCAGCGGGATCACCGCGTTCTGCTGCGCCGAGACCCCGATGGCCTGCACCCCCTCCAGCAGCCCACTCCCCGCGGCCTCGCCCAGCGACAGCAGCCACGCCTGCGGGTCCACGTCACTCGGCCGCCGACCGCCCTCGGGCACCTCGATCGGATGCGGCGCGTACCCCTGACGGATCACGGCACCCGTGTCCGTGTCACAGACGACGATGCGAGTGAAGGCGGGTGAGCTGTCCAGCCCGGCGACTATCCCCATGTCTCAAATTCTGCCGTAGCGCCGCGCCTGCTCGGGCCAGGGTGGCGGAGGAGGGGGCGGATGCGGGTGGGCTGTGGCAGGGGTGGGGGGTGTTGACGTGGGGTGGGAGGGGCTGCGGGGTGGGCGGTGGAAGGTGTGGCGGGATGTGTCTGGGGCGGGGTGTGGGGCGGGAGTTGGGATGCGGTGGTGGTTGTGGTGGGGGGTGGGGTGGTCGTGCTGAGGCCGGGGGCGAGATGTGGCGGCGCGGGGCGGGGCGGGAGCGAGTCCGGGGGGCGGCGGCGCTCCGAGGGCTCGGGCACCGGGCCGGGCGTGCCTGGGTGCAGGAGGGCGGAGCGTGGCCCCGGGGTGGATGCCCGGGGGTGAGACGGCGGGGGGACTTCGGGGCGTCTGGGGGTGGGGAGCGCGTCGGCGGAGCCGGATTCGCGTGGGCGGGGCGTGCCCGACGGCGAGTGCCAGGGACCTGGAGGTACGTAGTCCGGGGCGGGGGGGGGGGGGGGCGGCGGGGGGGGGGGGGGCCGGGGGGGGGGGGGGGGCGCCGCGGGGC
>NZ_JBEZXY010000016.1:0-81148 GCF_040638245.1 Streptomyces sp. NPDC026659
TCCTCCGCCTTGCAGCTGCACGCACCAGCCCCCGCTCGGGTCGGCCGAAAAGCTCGCTCGGCTGGAGCGGCCTGATCCGAAAGACAGGCCCTAGTAGCCGTAGGCGGCGAGGGTCGTCTGGATAGCGGAGTTGCCGTTCCACTTGCTGAGCAGGTCCGCCCAGGCGGCCTCTGCGCCGGTGTTGCCGCCGTTCAGGGCGACGCCCCACTGCTGGATGTCGCCGTAGCCGGAGTACGCGCTCGGATCGACTTCGGTCCACGTGTTGGGATCATCGCCCGTGGTGCCGTTCAGCGAACTCGACGTCCAGCTCACGTGCATGATGTTCGACTTCGCGACAAGACCCAGCTGGGTGTTCCCGCCGGCATTCGCCGTCACCGCGCCACGCACCTGGCTGATCCCGGATTCCAGGCGCACCTTGCATGCCGTACCCGCGCTGTCGCACGCGCTTCCGGTGAACACGTTCTGGCCCGCCCCGCTGGTGACCCACGAGAAACCGTTCTGTGTCAACGCCTGCTTGGACGCCGCACCGAACGGCGCGGAAGCCGGGTCGGCTACCGCGATCCGGTGCCCACTCGTCGCGAGCCAGCTCACCAACCCCGACATTGTCGTGGGTGCACCGCCGGAGACCGGCGACGCGTCACACCGAGGCGACTGTGGCTTGCCGTTGCCGCTGCCATTGGCGTCCGCGCCGAACGCCAGCGGCGGACTCCCGGCGTTGGACGGGTCGTCACCGTGCGTCGAGCCCGCCCAGCTGCCGCTGCAGCTGTAGATCGCCAGGCTCCCGATCGCCACAGCGGTTTTGCTCGAGAGCACGCCGTTGCACTCGACGCTCCCGCTCGCCGTGCACGTCCCGCCGGCCGCGGTCGGGATGACCGCGTTCACGTTGGATTCGTCCGCCGACAGGAACGCGTCGATGTGCAACGGCCCGTTCACGCAGTTGTTCGACGAAGACGGATCGCACGTGGTGTAGGGGCCGGCGCTCTTCAGCTGCTGGCGCAGGCTTCCGGACGTGATCCCCCGCATCGTCGACGTATCGATCGCCGGCTTGTTCCAGAACCCGCCGGTCTGCGATGCGGCATTCGCCGTGAACGCCGTGAACGGCTCGATCGACTCGAGTGTGGCTTTCATGTCCTTCACCGCGGGATACATGTTGTTCGCGATCCCGACCTGTGAATTCGTCGTGGCGAACACCGTCGGTGCCGAGGCGGCGATCAGCCCCGTCGCGAGGGCACCCGCCACGAACGCGTTCCGTAACCGGCGCATCGCGGTGCGGCCGGAGCGCGGAGCGCTCCGAGTGCGTCTGGACCTTCGTTGCATCTGCTGCTCCTCGTCGATCCGGTTGGCGGCGACTGCCGCCCCGGCACCCTGCTGGCGGGAGCAGGCAAATGTCCGACAACTCCTCGGCATCTGCGAGGTTTCCCGGCGTGACGGTGCCTCACATGCCTAGATGGTGCTCACTCGGCCACCCAGTAGTCAATGATTGACAACCTGCCTTGCTGTGGATGTAATGCACGTATCCAGCCTGCAGTGGACCGGCGGGGGAACGCCGTCGGCCGGCTGCGGGACGCGAGGGAGGGGCCGGCGACGCAATGGTCAGAGGCGTGTTATGGCACTGTTGAGCAGACTGCCGCGCTCGCGCGTGATCAGGTGGGGTGCGTCGGTTCTCGCGGTGGTCGCGGTGGCGCTGGTCATTGTGGTGCTTGTGCGCGGTGGGTCGGATGCGGCCGCCCCGACCCAGAAGGCCGACCCCAAGTGGTGCACGCCGGGCACCCCGCGCAGCGCGCTGTGCCCACACGGCAAGGTGTTTGACGCGAAGGACTACGCCGTCCACGGCGACGCGTTCGAGTGCATCAATTTCGCCAGTCAGGCGGATGCCCAGGCGGTGCTGCGGGCCGACCCCGGCGATCCGAATCATCTTGACGACGGGGGCGGCGTCGCCTGTCGTGGACTGCCGGAACCGCGCGACACCAAACCGGTCGCCGGTAGCGCACAGCACTTCAAGTGCGGCCCTGACGACATTCGCAGCGCGCTCTGCCCGCAGCCGAAGCGGTCCTTCGACGCTCGCTACTTCCTGCGCTACGGCAATGACGCCTACGACTGCCCGGACTTCGCCAGCCAGGCGGACGCGCAGGCCGTCCTGCGTTTCGCGCCGGCCGACCCGAATCACCTCGATGACGACGGGAACGGCATCGCGTGTCCGGACCTGCCGAAACCGAAAGACGTCAAGCCGGTGCGGCGGGGAACACCGTGACGCGGCAAGGGCCCGCGCGTGCGCTCGGGCTGAAGGTGTCTCATCGATCGAAGGAAGCCCCGACTGCCATGACTTCGGATCATCGCCTGTTCTTGTTGCGTGTCAGACGTCAGGACGGTTTCACGCTGATCGAGCTGCTCGTGGTCATCGTGATTCTTGGTGTCCTTGCGGCCATCGTGGTGTTCTCCGTCAAGGGGATCGGTGACAAGGGTCGTAAGAACGCGGTCGCCGCGGATGCGGCTACTCTGCGGACGGCGGAGGAGGCCTACTGTGCAAAGCACGGTCACTACGGTACGACCGATGATCTGAAGGCTGACGGGCTGTTGTCGAGTGATCCGGTCTACAACATGGTGTCGGTCGGTGAGGAGAACAAGTGCGGCCGGGGTGAGAAGTCGTCGTTCGCGCTGTATGACACCTCCGCACCGACGGAGGCCGGGGCGGACGCGATCCCGGTGGGTCCGAATGCGACCGACGTCGCGGTCGACGAGAAGGTCAATCGTGTGTATGTCGTGGCCAGCGACAACAACAGCGTGACCGTGATCGACGGGAAGACCGACACCCCGGTCGGTGATCCGATCGACGTCTCCAGTGCGGTGACGAGTCCGACCCGTATCGCGGTCGACCCCGGCACGGGGCGGGTCTACGTCGGGGGCGTGGGCGGCGTCGCGATCATCGACACGACCAATGCCAATCAAGTGACCCGTGCAAGCGGCTTCACGGCGTCCGTCGTCGCCATGGCCGTCTCTCCCGAGAACGGCGACGTCTATGTCGGTGGCCGTGTGAATAGTGACGAATTGGCGGTCGCCTACATCGCGGCCGGCAGTTCGTCGGCGACGCCGATCCCACTGCCCGCCACAGCATCCGCGATCCCAGACCTGGACTTTTCCTTTGACACCGTGCACCACACGGTGTATTTCGCATACTCGTTCACCACGATAGGCCTCTTCGCTGTCTCGTCCCAGACCCACGACGCCAAGATCGCAGCGCAGCTCCCGACGACCTCGGTCTGCGGCCGCAACGCCGGGAACGTCCTCGTCATGAACAGCGTTCGTGGCACCACCGTCCTCGATCCCGGCCGCAACCTGGTCTACCTCCTTGCCAAGAGGTGCGCTCAGGATCCGGCAAAGCCCTCGGGCGTGTGGAAGGCCGTCGCGACGACGATCGTCATCAACCCCAGCGACGGCACTTCAACAGAGATCACCGACCCGGTAGGGACGCCCTACGGGACCCAAGTCGCGGTCTACAACTCCGCGGCAGGGGCGGTCTACGTCTACTTGTACGGTGGAACCAACTGCGGCGGTCAGGGGGGCCGCATCGACCGAATCGTCGGGACGAAGGTCACGGGGCAAGCACCAGCCTGCGCAAGCTCATCTCCCCTGGGGAACCCTGCGCACAAGGTCGCCGTGCTGAGAAACTTCAACAGGATCTTCGTCGCACAACAGAAGGGAGGCGCCCCCCAGGGGGGTGGCCCGCAGGGGGGCATCGGAGTGGTCGACGGCGGCACGCTGCTGCCGCAGTCTCCGCTCGGCACGCCTCGCCAGTTCTCCGCGATGGCCGTGAACAACACTACGGGGAAGCTGTATGCGGTGGATCAGGCGAACGCAGCGGTCGCGGTGTTCCGGACAGGATCGGCCTAGGATCATGCCGGAGCAGCCACGCAACTCCCGTAAGGGACAGGATCGCCGGCTACGACCGGGATGTCGTATCTCCCTCGCGGTGGTCGGTGTGATCGCGGCGATCACGCTGACCGCGTGCGGGGGCGACAGACCCCCGGAGCGTACGTTCGACGTCGCTCCGTACGTGCACAAGGGGCACGTGGTCGACTGCGACACGTTCAAGGCCCAGGCCGACGCGCAAGCGGTGCTGCGAGCGGACGCGCTCGACCCGAACGGACTCGACCGGGACGGCGACGGCATCGCGTGCCCGAACCTCCCCGAGCCGACGGACAAGAAGCCGGTCCACCGCGACTTCATGACCGACAAGGACGGCGCACCGATCATCGCGCCGGTCAAGCCGTCGCCGACGGGCAGTTGACAGAGCCGTTGGGCGGTGGCTCCGGGTGCGGCCGCCCGCGCCGGGGCCGGGCTTACATGTGGGCCGAGCCGGAGAGCAGCATGACCAGGACGTTGCGGACGTTCTGGATGGTGCGGAAGTGGCGGGCGCCCAGGACCAGTTCGTCAGATCGTGGCCAGGCCCTCAGTACCGGTCATGAAGCCGTCGGACTCGCTCTGCCAACTGCCGCTGTCGCTGGGGTTGATGAGCGACGGCGGCAGCGCGTTCTCGCTCCAGATGCCGTGCAGCGACGTCGTCGCGCAAGGCGGAGTTTCCGGTGCCGCACGCCGTTCGGCATCGCGCGGATGCCGCAGCTCGGCAGCGCTTTGCACGGAGCGCTTCAGCCGGCAAATCCTCGGAAGACGCCCTCGGGATCATTCCTGGCCGCATCGGCGAAATCGCCGAAGCCCAGGTTGGCGATCATCAGGTTCGCGTTCATCTCGTGAATCCCGGCCGGCGTCACGCGGAACGTGCCGCCGTACGCCTCGAACTCCTCCTCGCTCTCGCACTGATCCCTGGTCAGCAGGGACAACGCCAGCAATGTGACAGGGGTTTCCCGCATGGAGACACGGTCGGCGAGGTAGACGACGCCGTGGCCCTCTCCGTGCGCGGATGCCTCGGAGAGAGCCTGCGTGGGTGTGATTCCCGCCCACCGCGGATCGTCGACCACATGGACGTACGGCTCGAAGTCGTCGTGCTCTCCCCACGGCGTCATCAGATCCGCCTTCACGGCCGACCATGCTCGCTCGTCCGCATGGTCGGTCCTGATGATCAGCGCGGCGTCCTTGTCACGCCCCGCCGGCCACTCCATACGGTCACTCATGCCACTCTCCCCACCCATCCGTGCAGGCCGCTGCCCACGCTTTCGGCATGCACGCTACGGGAGGGCACCGACACACCTGCCGGCGCCGCAGTCGGCGAGGCCCGCCAACCGCGTCCCGCAGTCACCCCCTGGCGCAGGGCTGCCGGTGTCGACGTCGGTGAGGATGCCGAGCGGGGGCGTCGCCGGGCCCGCCCGGCGCGGGTGACGTCGGCGACGTTCACAGCTGTAGCCGTCTCAACTCCCGTCGGCGACCGGGCCGGAGAGACCCCAGGGGACGTGAGGCTTGTCGGGTGTTCCGCGGTTGGGCCACGCGATGTCGTCCACGGCGAGAAACTGCTCGTCGGCCACGGTCGCTGGGGTCGCCCCGGTGAACTCCATGACGTCACGATGCAGGTGGGACTGGTCGGCGTAGCCCGCGTCGGCCGCGACTCGGGCCGCGCCGTCACCTGCGACCAGGCGGTGGACGGCATGGTCGAAGCGGACCAGCTTCACGGCGCGCTTGGGCGGCAGGCCGAGCTGGGACCGGAAGCGGGACCAGAGCCGCTTACGGCTCCACCCGACCTCGGCCGCGAGCGCGTCGACCCGGGTCAGGCCATGACTGCGGGTGATCCGGTGCCAGGCCCAGGCCACCTCCCGGTCCACCGGAGGCCCCGCCGCGTGCCGACGGAGGAGCAGCGCGTCCGTCAACGCGAAGCGGTCCTGCCACGACGGGACTTCGCCGAGTCGCTCGCGGATTCGTGACGCTTCTCGGCCCCACAGATCGTCCAGCGACACGACGGTGCCGTCGAGTTCGGCAGGGGAGGCGCCCAGCAGCGCGCGTGCGATCAACGGGGACAGGCGCACCTGGACGCACTCGACGTTCTCGCCCCGCGCCCGGACCGCGCCACCGGAACCGAAACCGGGCCCGGCGACGACGCTTCCCCGCTCCCGCCGCCCGGCGGCCCAGTCGACGACGGGCGAGCCCGCGCCGAACTCCAGGAGCAGCGTCACGGCCGGGTGCGGGACCATCCGGAGCGCGTCCAGGTCACGGACCCGGAATCCGGCCATAGTGACACCCGCAACCCGGCTCGGCCGCTGCGGACACGCGACGTCCCATACAGCCGAACCATGCATGAAAGTCCGCACCGTTCCATGGTAGTTGAGTCGGCCGAGGGAACATTTATCCAATCCGTGGCTGGTCGCCGGCGGCGACAGTGAGCCCATGACTGCCTCCGACGACGGACTCGCAAGCTCCCCGATCCCGGGAGAGCCCTTGGGCGACGCACGCGGTATGGCCCACCACTCGCTCACCCGCGACGATGCCGGGCCGGTGGAGCGAATGAGAAGGAAAGGCGCCCCGCGGATTCTTGTCTCCGGCGCCAGTGTCGCGGGTCCGGTGCTCGCCTACTGGCTCACCAGGCACGGCTTCTCCGTCACCGTCGTCGAGCGCGCACCGGCTCTGCGCAGGACCGGTGGCCACGCGGTCGACCTGTTCCGGCCCGCGATGGACATCTCGGAGAAGATGGGTGTGCTCCCACGCGTCGAGGAGCGGGCCATCGCCACGAACCGGATGACCGTCCACCGGGAAGGCGCCCGGCGTCCCACCCGGGCGGACCTCTCCAAGATCTTCGGCGGCGCCTCCGACCGGCACGTCGAGATCATGCGCGACGACCTGAGCGAGATCTACCACGACGCCACGAGCGACGACGTCGAGTACGTCTTCGGCGACTCGATCACCGCCATCTCGCCCGACGGCGAGGTGCGGTTCGAGAACGCCGCGCCGCGCCGCTTCGACCTCGTCGTCGGCGCCGACGGCCTGCACTCCAACGTGCGCCGCCTGAGCTTCGGCGACGAGTCCCGCTTCAGTGCCTTCACCGGGGCCTACCTGGGGGTGCTGACCCTGCCGAACGTCTTCGGCCTCGACCGCGAGCTCCTGATGCACGTCGGCGTCGGCCGCACCGCCGGCATGTACGGTGCGCGGCACCTCGGCGACGCGCGGGCGTTGTTCCTGTTCCGGAGCGAGCGCGAGCTCGAATACGACCACCGCGACGTGCCCCGGCAGAAGGAGCTGCTGCGCGGCGCGTTCGCGGGCCTGCACGGCCATGTGGACCGCTGGCTGGACGAGCTCGACCGCACGCCGGCGTTCTACTTCGACTCGATCACCCAGCTCCGCATGGACACCTGGTCGCGGGGGAGGGTGACGCTCGTCGGCGACGCGGGCTACTGCCCCGGCCCGGCCGTCGGCGGCAGCACCAGCCTGGCCGTCGTCGGTGCGTACGTCCTCGCCGGGGAGCTGGCGCGGGCGGACGGCGACCACGAGCGCGCCTTCCCCGCCTACGAGCGCGCGATGGCGGAGCACGTGCGCGGCAGCCACGCGGCCGCGCTCAGCGCGGCGAAGACCCTGATCCCCACCTCGCGCCTCGGCGTGACAGGACTGGCCCGGGGCGCCCGCCTGATCTCCGCCCTGCCCGCAGGGCTCAGCCGGACCCTCCTGCGCCTCGTCACCAAGAGCGCACGCCTCTACGACTCCATGACCGTCGACGACTACCCACCGTCTCCCACCGCATCGCGCGCGGCCTGGTGACCCCCCACCGCGCTCCGGTGCCGATCAGCCCAGGAACTCCGCCAACCGGTCGTTGAGTTGCTCCGGCGCGGTGAGCGGCAGGGAGTGGTGGGTGGCTCCGGGGAGCAGTGCCACGTCGCTCTGCGGGAGCGTGCGGCGGGCCCTGTCGGCGACCTTGCCCGCGTGGTGGGCGCGGCTGTGCTCGGCGAGCAGGACCAGTACCGGCATGGAGAGGCCGGCGGTCCCGGGGCGGCCACCGGCGATCAGCTTGCGGCCGGGAACGGTGGTGGCCAGCGCGTAGAGGCGCTGCCAGGTCTCGTCCGGTTGGGTACCCGCCGTCTCCCAGGCCAGGAAGGCGCGGGCGCGGGCCTCGCTCGGGCGGAGCAGGTGGGGCAGGGCGCGCAGCAGGTAGCCGGGGCGGAACCCCGCGAAGACCTGGGTGGGGTCGACAAGGGCCAGGCGGTCGACCCGCTGCGGTGCGTGCAGTGCGTATCTGACGGCCAGCCAGGCGCCGTACGAGTGGCCGCACAGGTGCGTGCGGGCGAGCCCCAGCCCGTCGAGCAGCGCGTCCAGCCAGGCCGTGAGATCGTCCGCGCTCTTCAGGGGCGCGCCCCGGCGTTCGGTACGGCCCGCGTCGCCCAGCAGGTCGACCGCGTGGACCCGGTAACGCTCCCCGAGCGCCGGTGCGTTGGCGAACCAGGCCAGTCCGGTGGCGGAGCCGCCCGGCAGCAGCACCAGCGGGCGCCCGTCCGCAGGGCCGTACACATGGACGCGGGTACGCCCGTACGGCGTGGCGATGTCGCGTTCCTCGGTGAACTCGGGCCAGCGGGCGCGCAGTTCGGCGTAGGCAAGGTCGAATCGGGACGGTGGCACGGGTATCCCTCTCGGTGAGCGATAATCTCGTTCGGCGAGATAATACGCCGCAGGACGAGGGAGTACGCAATGGACGATCAGAGCCCGGCGATGCGACTGGTGCACCTGCTCCGCGCGGTCACCGTGGAATTCGACCTGCTCGGCGCCGAGTTCGCCGCGCGCCACGGGCTGCACCCCACCGATGTACGCGCGCTCATCCGCTTGCTCGACGCGGCACGGACCGGCACCCGCGCCACACCCGGCTGGCTCGGCGAGCAACTGCGCCTCAACTCCGCCGGGACCACCGCCCTCGTGGACCGGCTGGAGCGGCTCGGACTGGTCCGGCGCAGCAGGGACACGGCCGACCGACGCCGCGTCCTCCTGGAGGTGGAGGAGAAGGCCACGGAACTCGGGTGGAGCTTCTTCGGGCCGCTGATCGGTGAGGTGGTGGCGGTCTCGGAGGACTTCGAAGCAGGCGAGTTGGAGACCGTGGGCCGCTTTCTGGCCGCGGTGCTGGAGTCCGCCGGGCGGGCGCGTTCGGTCTGACGGGCGCAGATCGTGCCCGTGATCGCGCTGCGGATTGCGGTGGTTTCGCATGTTCCTCGGCCGAGGCTTCTCCGCAACCTTGATCTCTCACGGTCGCACATGGGTACGCTGTTCTTGAACACGTTCAATTCTGCGATCGGTGTGATGTCCATGGGCTTTCTGACCGGGTCTGCCGCTCCGGCCGCGCACCGCGCCGGTGCGTCCGGTGCTCCGCCTGCCGCGGATGCGCCCCCCGACGGGCGGCGAGACCGACCCGTAGTGCGAGGGTGGCAAGGGGTGCTGGCCCGTTGGGCTGTCGCTCTGGTGTGGTTCTACGAGGGCTTGTGGTGCAAGGTCTGGCCGGGGCGGGAAGACCAGCGGGCCATCGTCGGGGACGTTCCCCACATGCCGCCCTGGGCGGTGACGGCCGCGCTGATCGCCCTCGGTGTCGCGGAGGCGGCCGTCGGTCTGTGGGCGCTCTCCGGGCTGTGGGCCCGGACTGCCGCTGTCGTACAGACGGCGCTCGTGGTGGTGTTCAACGCGGGCGGGCTGCTGTTCGGCCTCGATCACATAGCGGAGCCGGGGCGGATGCTCACCCAGAATCTGGCGTTCCTGGCGCTGATCTGGCTGGTGGCGGGGACGTCGCCGAGAGCGGCGGTCCGGTGAGCGGCACACCATGGGCACGAGGCCGGATCATCAGCGGGTCGGGCGGCCCTCGCATTCTGTTCGGGCGGATGTACGAGGACTACGGGATCGAGCTCCGCGTCCTGCCCGGCTCGGGGGCCCGGGTGCTGTGCATCGCCTCTGCGGGCGACACCGCTGCCGCCCTGAGGCAGGCCGGCCACGACGTGACGGCCGTCGACGTCAATCCGGTACAACTCGCCTACGCGCGCGACCGGCTCGCGGGCGGAGCCATCACGGAAGGTTCCGCGGAGACGCTGATGCGGCTGGGCCGTGGAACGGCCGGCGCACTGCTGCCGGCCTGGCGCGGGCCCGCCCTGCGCGCCTTCCTGGCGCTCGACAACCCGGCGGAACAGGCCCGGCACTGGCGTACCGCACTGGACGGCCCGGGGCTGGCACGGCTGACGCGGCTCGCGCTGCGGCCGGGCGGGGCACTCGCGGTGGCGCTGCGCCCCTCGTTCGCGCACGTCGTCCCGGCGCGCTTCGACGAGGTGCTCAGACGGCGCCTGGGGCGAACCGTCGCCGGGCACCCCAATGCCCGTAACCCCTGGATGTGGCGGTTGCTCGCAGGTTCCGAACTGCCCGGCACGCGGCCGTTGTTCACGCCGGACGTCCGCCTCGTCCACGCCGACGTGGTCGACGCGCTGGAACAGGCGCCGAGGGGCGCCTACGACGCGGTGACCCTCTCGAACGTGCTCGACGGACCCGGACCCGCCTTCGCCGCCCGGCTGCGCGCCGCCGTGCGCCGTGCCGTGCGACCCGGCGGCATCGTCGTCCTGCGCAGCTTCCGCGAGCCCACGGCGACGGGACCCGGCTGGGCGGCGCGGGACCGATCCGCACTGTGGGGCGTCGTGCGCGTGGTGCGGCTGGGCGCGGACCCGACGGGCACCCAGGACCGAAGGATCGACCCGTGAGATATCTGATGCAGCGTCATCCCATGGCGATGCGCACGCATTTCGCGCACTCGCTCGTCCTGTCGTACGCCCTGCCCGCCGAGGTGCTGCGCCCGCTGGTGCCACCGGGCCTGGAACTCGACACGTACCGTCGCGGCGAACAGGGCGTGGAGTACGGCTTCGTGGCCGCCGCCCTGGTCGACACCCGTGCCCTGCGACCGGCGTTCCTGCCCGCCCGACTGGGCCGCGACTTCCTGCTGACCGGCTACCGCGTCTTCACGCGCTTCCGCACCCCCGGCGGGCGCACCATGCGGGGGCTGCGCATCCTGCGCAGCGACACCGACACCCGGTTGATGCGGCTGGGCGGCAACCTGTTCACCCGCTACAACTACCGTCTGGCCGACATCGGTTCGCGCGTCACGGACGGCACCCTGGAATTCCGGGTCGACAGCGAGGACGGGCACGCCGACCTGGAGGTGCGGGCCGACCTGAGCGGCGCCCCGGCACCGCTGCCCCCGCACAGCCCCTTCACCGACGCCCGCGCCGCCCGCCGCTTCGCCGGACCCCTGCCGTACACCTTCGAGTACGAACCCCGGACCCGCTCCGTGATCGTGGTCAAGGCGTTCCGTACGCAGTGGGACCCGCAGCCCGTCCGTGTCGATGTGCGTCGGCTGACTTTCTTCGACCACGGCCCGCTCGCCGGAACCCACCCCGTGCTCGCCAACGCCTTCCACGTCGCGGGCGTCGACTACGGCTGGCAACGCGGTGTGCGCCGTACCGAGAACGGCGGCATGCGATGACGCCCCGGCACTCCGGCGTCCGCGACGTCATCGCCTACAACTGGCCCCAGTACGCGGCGGGTGCGGCGACCGCGACGGCCGCCGCCCTCCTCGCTCCACACCTGCCCCGGACACTGCGCCCCCTCGCCCGGACGGGATCGGCCGCGGCACTCGCTCTCCTGTGCACCGCCACGGCGGCGAGTTGGCACGTCTACGACCGTTCCGGCCTGTACACCTACGACTGGCTGGAGTCGCTGCTGCCGCGCATCCCGTCGGAGTACGTGGTGATCGGCACCGGCCTGGACGAGGTGAGCGCACCGCTCGCCGCACGCTGGCCGAAGGCCCGGCAGACCGTCATCGACCTGTACGACCGGACCTTGACGGACGAGGGGTCCGTGCGCCGCGCCCGGCGCCGGGTGCCACCCCCCGCCCACGCCGTACCGGGCCGCCCGGGGGCGCTGCCGCACCCGGCGAACGCGGCCGACACCGTCCTGCTCGTCTTCGCCGCGCACGAACTGCGCCGACCGGAGGACCGGGAGCGGCTGTTCACCGAATGCGCCCGGCTGCTGCGGCCGGGCGGCACGCTTCTCGTCGCCGAACACCTGCGAGACGCGGCCAACACGGCCGTGTTCGGGCCCGGCGCCTGGCACTTCCTGCCGCGCCGGGAATGGCTGCGGCTCGCCGCCCACGCGGGGCTGGAACACAGCGCCGAGCGCCGCTTCGCGGGCCTGATCACGGCATTCGCCTTCACCAAGGATCGACGGTGACCCAACTCCTCAGCCTGACGGTCCAGTTGCGCCTGGTCGGCGTCGCCCTGATCCTCATGGGGCTGGTGCACGTCGCACTCCCACGCATCCTGGGCTGGCCCGCCGACCTGCGCTCCAGCAGCCTGCTCACCCGTCAAGTCTCCTACGCCCACCTGTTCTTCATCGCACTGACCTGCGCACTGCTCGGCTCCCTCCCGCTGGCCTTCGCACCGGCCCTGCTCACCGGCGCACCTCTGCCGACGTTCCTGCTCTGCGGCCAGACCCTGTTCTGGGGCCTCCGCTGGATCATGGAGTTCGCCTACTTCTCCCCCCGCATCTGGCGTGGCCACCGCTTGCGCACCGCCGGCCACGTCGGTCTGGCGGCGCTGTGGACCTGGGTGACGGCGGTGTTCGCTACGGCGACGGTGTATGGGCTGGGGTGAGGTGTGGTGCGGCAGTGGCTTGCCGGGCGACGACCGGCCCCGATTTCCGCGTCCTCGCCCTTCCTCGAAGCGAACCTGGGGCGACGCCGCTCAGCCCAACCCCAGCAGTTCGGCCAGGTTCCCCCCGAGCACCCGCTCCCGCACCTCCCCGCGTGGCGTCACCCGCTCCACCATCGTGCGGGCGACCACCGGATCGCCGTACGGCGCGTCCGAGCCGAAGAACGTGCGCGTGGGAAGCTCCTGGATCGCCAGCCGGACGGCGAAGGCGACCTGCGCGGTGGAGAGTTCGAGATGGAGGTTGGGTGTGTCACGGGCCAGCTCGATCGCGTCCAGCCAGTTCGCGCCGGCCAACTGACTGATCACCAGCGGAACATGGGGGTAGCGAGCCGCCAGCGCGGCCAGAGTGCGTACGTCCGCCGCCGTCGTGGGCGCGTATCCGTGGACGACCACCGGCAGACCGGGGTGGTCGTGAGCCGCCCGGAGGACGGGCTCGACGAGGTCCGCGCGGTCCGGGGGAGGGGTCAACTCCCCGATGCCGTACAGGCCGCGCCCGACCACGTCCCGCTCCACGGCGGCCATGGTCTCGTCGAGTGAACGGCCAAGCCGGACGGCCCCGAAGCCGATGAAGCGGTCGGGGTGCGCGGCGAGCGCCGCGTCGAACTCCCGCCACGCCTCGGCGTATCCGTCCGCCGCCCCACCGCTCAGCGCGCCCTCCAGCACGCTCATCTCCCGGCGGAGCGAAGCGGTATCCGTGGCCCGCTCCGGGTGCGGCCGGGTCAGGAAGAGGACGGCACGGTCCACCCCCGCGTCGTCCAGCGCGGACAACTGTGGGCCGAGCGGGTCGTGCACGTGGCTGTGGGCATCGAGAATCATGGGCACCTTCCTGGGGAGACCGCCGGAATGCGGCGCGGCCGGACCAGTGTTGGACCCTGACACCGTTGGAAGGTCAAACGAGAGGAACGTCCCGTGCTGATCGGGGAGTTGTCCAAGCACACCGGCACGAGCGAACGCCTGCTGCGCCACTACGAGCGCACGGGCCTCCTCCACCCCGACCGGCTGCCCAACGGCTACCGCTCCTACGGCCCCGAGGCCGCAGCCGACGTACACCGCATCCGCGCCCTCCTCGCCGCCGGGCTGCCGACACGCGTCATCCGCCAGGTGCTGCCCTGCACCACCGACACGGCCGCCGTACGACCCTGCCCCGGCGTCCTCGACACCCTGCGCGACCAGCTGCGCACGCTGGACCGGCGCGCCGAGGAGCTGACGGCGGCCCGCAGGCTGCTTCGGGAGACCATCGCGGGCGCGGAGAGCCGATAGGCGGAGCCGATGAGGGGTCCACCCCAGTCGGCCAGCCAGCCAGCCAGCCAGCCCGCCCGCACGCGCCGCCGTTGTCAGTGGTGCCTGTCACGATCTCCTCATGACGACGGAGACGGTGGACGGCTGGCGGCCTTTCCTCGAGCGCTGGAGCGGGGAATGGGCGGACGCGCAGGCGCCTGATGCGGGGAGCGGCGACGAGGAGGCCGTGCGGGCGCGGTGGCTCGGGTTCGCGCCCGCCTCCGAGGAGCGGATACGCGCCCTGGAGGAGCGGATCGGACACCGCCTGCCGCCCTCGTACCGGACCTTCCTCGCGGTCACCGACGGCTGGCGGCACGCGGGCGCCTTCGTCTGGCTGCTCGCCGGCACCGAGCGGGCCCGGCCGCACGAGGACGCGAGCGGCCTGTCCGAGTACTTCCCCGGCGAGTTGGACGACGACTCGACGCCCGAGGACGAGCTGCTCGCCGGGATGTGGCACCGTGCGCTGGAACTGCAGGTGGAGTCGGACGCCGTCTACGTCCTGCTCGACCCCGGGGACACGGGCGACGCGGGGGAGTGGGCCCTGTACACCTGGGCGCCGTGGCACGCCGCGCCGCCCGAACGGTACGCGTCGTTCCGCGCGTTCCTGGAGGCGATGTACCGCGAATTCCACCGCCTCCAGGGGGACCGGTCGCTGCGCGAGGGAAGGGAGTTCGTCAACGCCACGACGCGCGCGGTGGACGCGTCCGTCGAGACCGCCCGTCTCGACGCGCTGAGCGGACGGCACGAGGAGGCGGCAGCCGTGCTGGCGGACGCGGCGGAGTACGGCCGGCCCCGGGCAAAGGGGCTGCACGACCAGCTCCGCCGACTCCTCGGGGAGACCTCCCTGGTGAGCTTCGACGGCCTCGCGTCCGACCCGCTGTACGCGCCGGAGTTCCTGCCCGTGCTCCTGGCCGAAAGGGTGCGGACGCAGCGGAGCGACAGTGCGCTGGTGGGGATACCGGTCGCCACCAGAACAGCGCGGGAGTCGGCACAGGATCTGCTGCGGCAGCTGAGCGAGGGCACCTTTCGATACCTCGCCGACGGTCCCTTCGGCGAGGCCGTGGAGCGGGCGCGCGAGCAGGCCCGCTGGGGCGACACGGACGCCGCCTGGCACACCCTGCGCACCGCCCTGCCCGAATGGCGCCCGCTCGGCCCCGACCACCTCGCCCCCGTCGGCCTGTGCGCCGACCCGCTCCTCGGTCCCCTGATCACCCGGGAACGCGGCCGCGAACTGCTGGCCATACCCCGGGCAGCACGGGCAGGACAGGCAGGACAGCAGGGCGAACCCCCGGCTCCCACGGCCGACCTCGACCCACCGGGCCTGGCCTGGCTGGCCGACCAGGGCCCCGGCAGGTTCCTCTCCTCGTACCGTTTCGTCCTCGTGGAGGGCGTGGAGCCGGACGAGCTCCCGGGCCTGATCGGAGCGGAGGGCGTCACGGGTCTCAGCGATCCGGCGACGCCATGGGAGGCACGGCTCAGATCCCGTGGCGTGCGGCCGGACACCCCGTGGGCGGACGAGGCGGCGACCGTCGTCGGCCGGGCGGGTCCCGGATGGAGCTTCGCCCTGGAGCCGGGGCCCGGCGCACACCTGGACGAACGCCGCCTCGTCCCGCCGGGCATCGTCGCGTCCCGGGGCAGGCGGGCGGTGACGGTGTGGAGCGCGGCCGGCGGCGGTGGGCTCTCCTCCGGCGTCTTTCACCTCTCCGTCGCGGAGGACGGCGAGGAGCGGTACGCGTTCACGGTCCGGGGCGCCACGAGGACCAAGCGCGGCACCGTGCCGTACGAGCTGGACCCGGACCGCCTTTTCGCCGGTGGCGAGTCCCCGGAGGGCCGCCTCGGCGAACGCCGGACCCTTGAGGTGCTCGGAGACCGACTCGGCGTTCGCCTGCCCCGGTTCGCCCTGGAACACGGCCGTCTGCACAGCTTCCGGACCCGCCCCTGGAACCGCGCCCCGGGCCCCGGCGAGGTGTACCTGACCGTCCGGATGACCCCGCTCCGGCCGTAGGGACCACGCCGGACGGTACGGCCCGTTCAACACCCGCACGTCACGGACCCGACCGGCGCGGTCAGCCGGTCGACCGCGTGCCGTTCGACCCCGGCCGCCGTCTCCACCGGGAACCCCTCCCGGATCCAGTACTCGACGCCCCCGATCATCTCCTTGACCCGGTAGCCGAGCCGGGCGAGAGCGAGTGCCGCGCGGGTGGCACCGTCACAACCGGGCCCCCAGCAGTAGGTGACGACCGGCACCGAGGGGTCCAGCAACCCGGCGGCGCGCGAAGGGATTTCGGCGCCGGGCAGATGCACCGCACCCGGAATCCGTCCCTGCTCCCAGCCCGCCACGCCACGCGAGTCGACCAGGACGAACCCCGGGTCGCCGGAGTCGAGCGAGGCGTGCACATCGGAGACGTCCGCCTGGAAGGTCAGACGTGCGGTGAAGAAGGCGGCGGCTTCGGCGGCGGACGCGGGCGGTACCCGGAGAGCCGGGCTCGTGTCGATGTTGTTCATGGGAAGGACCCTACGGAGCGCCCCACCGGGCCGGAACCGACGAACCACGGCATGACAGGCCCTCACCCGGGAATCCCGTGGCGATAATTGCCCATGACCGTTGAATCCCTCGACGACACCGATCTGCGCATCCTGGCCGCCCTCCAGCGCGACGGGCGGGCCAGTTACGCCGAGCTGGCGCGGGCCGTCTCGATGTCCGCCAGCGCCGTCACCGAGCGGGTCCGCAGGCTCGAAGAGACCGGCGTGATCCGTGGCTACTCCGCCGTCGTCGACCCGGAGCGCCTCGGCCTCGGCATCCTGGCCTTCGTCCGACTGCGCTACCCGACCTCCCACTACAAGCCCTTCGAGGACCTGCTCGCCACGACCCCGGAGATCCTGGAGGCCCACCACGTCACCGGCGAGGACTGCTTCGTCCTGAAGGTCGCCGCCCGCTCCATGCGCGACCTCGAACGGACCACCGGCCGTATCGCCGGCCTCGGCTCCGTCACCACCAGCGTCGTCTACTCCAGCCCGCTCCCGAACCGCCCGGTCACGGCGGTGAGTTCATAGCGACACCGCCGCCGCGCCGCCCGCCCACTTGGTCCGGTCCTTCTTAAGCGCGGGTTAATCGGCCCTTAAACATCCTCGGACGCGGCACGCAATTGCCCAGGTAACCGCAGCTCAAGGGGATTTGGGCCCCGCGCTCCGGTTGGCCGGGGCAATGGAACGTGCGTATGGTCAGGGCCCACCGGCGGGCGCCCCCGCACACACTGGAGAGCGCTCTCAGGTCCCGGTTGGACCACGCGCCCGGTGTGCACCGGTACGACGCCCGAAGCCGCAAGCACCCCCAGGGCGGCCCGGACAGGCTTCCCGTGAACAACCCCCGACAAACAGCTCCCCCCAAAACAGTTCCCACAAGCGACTCCCCCCACAGACAAGGTGTGTCCCCGCCATGGCCGCTCATCGCGCACGCCGATGGTCGTTCGCAGGACTGGTGTGTCTGAGCACCGCCGCTCTCGCCTCGGCCGTCCTCTACACCACGACCGGTCCCGCCGCGCACAGAGCCGACGCAGCCCCCGCCCTGACCTGGTCCGACGACTTCGACGGCGCCGCGGGCAAGGCGCCCGACTCGTCCAAGTGGACGCTGGAGACGGGCGGCAACGGCAACGGCAACCACGAGTTGCAGTACTACACGAAGAGCACGGACAACGCGGCGCTCGACGGCAAGGGCAACCTCGTCATCACCGCCCGCAAGAACACCGACTCGGGCCTGCAGTGCTGGAACGGTCCCTGCCAGTTCACCTCCGCCCGGCTCAACACCGCGCAGACCTTCACCCAGAAGTACGGCCACTTCGAGTCCCGCATCAAGATCCCGCGCGGCAAGGGCATGTGGCCCGCCTTCTGGATGCTGGGCGACAACCTCGGCAGCGCCGGCTGGCCCAACAGCGGTGAGATCGACATCATGGAGAACGTCGGCAACGAGCCCAACACCGTGCACGGCACCATCCACGGCCCCGGCTACTCCGGCGCGGGCGGCATCGGCGCCCCCTACAACTCGCCCGACGGCAAGGCGTTCGCCGACGACTTCCACGTCTACGCGGTCGACTGGAGCCCCAACTCCGTCACCTGGTCCGTCGACGGCCACGCCTACGAGACTCGCACCCCGGCCGACGTGAACGGCAACAAGTGGGTCTACGACCACCCGTTCTTCATGATCCTCAACCTGGCGGTCGGCGGTGACTGGCCCGGCGGCCCCGACGGCAGCACCTCCTTCCCGCAGACGATGACCATCGACTACGTCCACGTCTCCGCCTCGGACCAGCCCGCCTCCGGCGGCGACGGCACCGCCCGCACCGGCGCCATCAAGGGCATCGGCGGCATGTGCGTGGACGTCGCGGGCGCCTCCGACGCCGACGAGACCCCGATCCAGCTGCACGACTGCAACGGCGCCGACGCCCAGAAGTGGACCCTCGGCACCGACGGCACCGTACGCGCGCTCGGCAAGTGCCTCGACGTGAAGGGCGCTTCGACCGACAACGGCGCCGCCGTCCAGCTCTACCGCTGCAACGGCAGCAAGGCCCAGCAGTGGGGTTACAGCTCCGCCCGCGACCTGACCAACGTCGGCGCGGACAAGTGCCTTGACGCGAAGGACGGTTCGTCGGCCGACGGCACCCGCCTGCAGATTTGGACGTGCGGCGGCAACGCCAACCAGAAGTGGACCGTGGGCTGAACCGAGCGAGCGACTATCGCTCGGCCGCCAACCCCCGTCTTTCCGGCGCGACTTCATCTCCCCCCACCGAGTACCCGGCCTCCGGGCCGGGCCCCTCACCGCAAGGAGCCCCTCACATGACGCCTCGTCACCAGCGCAACCTGACCCGTCGCAAGCTGATGATCGGCCTCGGCGGCGCCGCCGTCGCCATCCCGGCCGCGGCCGCCATCGCTCCCTTCGCGCTCGCCGACCAGCCCGCCAACAGGACCAAGGCGGCCTCCGGCGCGCTCCCGGTGACCGTCGTCAACAACACCGGCTCGTTCGACAACGCCAACATCCACGTCTACGTCGTCGGCAACCAGGACGGCAAGCAGGTCCGCCTCACCCCGGAGGGCACCCTCGCCCCCATCGCCGTCTCCGACAACGGCGCCGACGGCTTCACCGACTACGCGATCTCGCTCTCGGGCACCGAGACCAAGCTGTCCCTGCCCTTCATGTCGGGCCGCATCTACGTCTCGCTCGGCGAGAAGCTCAAGTTCAAGGCCGTGACCGACGGCAACGGCAACGCCGCGCTCCAGTTCCCGGCCGGCTGGGTCAAGTCCGACCCCAACTTCGGGATCCTGCACGACTGCGCCGAGTTCACGTACAACGCCAGCGGCATGTTCTGCAACACCACCATGGTCGACATGTTCAGCGTGCCGATGAACATCCGCCTCACCGGCGACAAGGACCAGACCACGGGCGCCATCCGCGACGGCGGCCGCGCCGCCGCCTTCGCCGCCGTCAAGCAGGTCGAGGACTTCGCGGGCCTGGTCATCGACGACAAGCGCATCATCGCCCCCGGCCACGGCCTGGACGCCGGCATCTTCGCCAAGGACTACTTCGCGCCGTACATCGACGAGGTGTGGTCCACCTTCACCGGCAAGGACCTGAAGATCACCACCAACGCCGGTACGTTCACCGGCCGGGTGCGCGGCGAGAAGTTCACCTTCGACGGACCGGCCTCGGTGTCCTTCGACAAGCCCTCCACCCGTGACGTCCTCTTCTGCGACGGCAAGCTCGCCGCCCCGAACGACGGCACCACCGGCCCCGTCGCCGCCGTCCTCGGCGCCGGGTTCAACCGCTCCACGCTGCTCACCGACACCGCGCAGCCCAGCACCGACGCCGCCGCCTTCTACAAGGCCGAGCTGACCAACCACTACTCCAAGGCGATCCACGAGGCCACCAAGGACGGCAAGGCCTACGGCTTCGCCTTCGACGACGTCGCCGACTTCGCCTCCTTCATCCAGGACACGTCCCCGTCGGGCTTCACCCTCACCCTGACGGCCTTCTGACAGGCCCCGCGCCGCACCCGACGGCCGGAACCCCGCACCCGGGGTTCCGGCCGTCCCCCGTGTCACTCGCCCCTGTGTCACTCCCCCTCGTGCCACAGCCCCCGGGCGAGCGCCGCGTCCAGCTCCCGCTGCAACTGGATCGCCTGCACGATGCTCCCGGTCAGCGTCCTGCGCAGGACCGGATCGGTGATCCCCCAGGCGTTCATCGCCTCGTCGGGGGAGAGGGACGCCAGCGCCGAGAACACGGCGGGGGAGAACGGGTCGATGCAGGGCCCCTCGTGCACATGGGGTGTCTCGACGTGGGACGCCTGGACGGCGGATGCCCGGACGTGGGACGCCGCCTGCCGATCCCCGTGCTCGGCGTCACGCGGTCCGCGCTGCGCGGGGATGATGCCGCTCTCCAGCAGCATCCGGCCGTGATCCAGGTTGAGTACGGCCGCCCAGGTCGCCAACTGCGCGGGCAGCGGCAGGGTCTTGCCGTCCAGCGTCCGGCTGATCGTCGTCAGGCTCAGCCCCGTCACAGCCGCCAACTGCGCCCGCCCGCCCTGCCGTCGGCGTACGTCGTACCCGGCCGCCGTCGCGACCGCGGTGAGGTACGCGCCGACGCGCCGCGCCTGGGCCTGCCGCCCGCCCCGGCTTCCGTGGAGATCCTCCGTGCTCCGCATGTCGGGAGGGTAGCGCGCGGGCGCGTGGGGCCCCGCGAGTTGCATGCGTGCACTTTCGCAGGTCAAGGACCTAGATCGACATTTCCGCAGGCCACAAGGTCAATCTCGCATCTGTGTGCGAATCAGAATGCCCTTGCGTCACGTGAGTTGGGCAACTTGCATACGTTGCGTGCGCGGGGGCCAGCCGCGCGGCGCACGTCCCTGAGGGGGTCGTTTGACCATGCTCCGTCTCCATATGACCAGACTCCTCGACAAGGCGGGGGAGTTCGGTGACGCGAGTGTCGCCGACGTGGCACGGCGCACCGGCATCAGCAGGTCGACGCTCCACCGCCTCGCGGCCGGGACCAAGCAGCCGAGCCTGCCGACGCTGTGGACGCTGCGCGGCGTCTACGGCGTCTGCCTGGACACCCTCGTCTACGACGACCCGCACCCGTCGCAGGAGCCCCCCGGCGCACCCCCGGCCGCAGCGACCGCCCAACTTACAGATCCGGGAGCAGACTTTGACCACTTCCCCCCAGACCGGCCCCGCCCCCGTCTCCCTCACCCCCAAGGAGCCGGCGCTCATCACCCGCGCCCGGCACGGTGATCCGGAGGCGTTCGGCGAGCTGTACCGATCGCACCGCGGTGTCGTCGCCGCGTTCATCGGCCGCCGGGTCAGATCCAACCCCGCCCTTGCCGAGGACCTGACCTCCGACGTCTTCGTGAAGGCCTGGTCCAAGATCTCCACGTTCCGCTGGACCGGCACCCCGATCCGCGCCTGGCTGTGCACCATCGCCCACCACGTGGTCGCCGACCACTTCAAGGTGGCCGCGACCCGCCGCCTGACCTTCGTCGACCAGATCACGCACATCGGCGACACCTGGGCCGTCCCGGTCAGTACCGCCGAGGACACCGTCCTGTCCACCCTCGACGTCGACGGCCTCCTCGACGCCCTCGCGGGCATCACGCCCCGCCAACAGGCGGTGATCCGGCTGCGGTTCCTGGACGAGATGTCGATCAGCGAGACGGCCCGCACGCTCGGTACGACGGACGGCGCGGTCAAGACGCTGCAGTGGCGCGCCCTGGGCTCGCTGCGCAAGGCCTACACGGGAGCGGCGGCATGACGGGCGGCTTCGACTTCAGCGGCGAGGACGGTGTCGAGCGGGAGCTCGCGGACCGGCTGGCCCGCCTCGCGCGCGCGTTCGTGGCCGAACTCCGGGCGGACGGACGGTTGGTGGAACCCGGTGCCGCGGCACTGGATGCGGGGCGCCGATTGGAACGGCCGCCTGAGCGGGTTGTTCCCCTGACACCGCGTCAGGGACCGGCTCATCTTCAATCGGTCGTGTCCGGCGCGGAGTTGGGGGTCGCGCAGCCGGAGGTCCGGCTCGCTGCCGATGCGGCATCGCCGGGTGTGCCCAAGGTGACCGATCAAGGGGCCGAGTCCGTCTCCGAGTTGGTGTCGCCGATCGTGTCCGCGGGCCACGATGCCGTGTTCGTACCGGACCCGGCCATGCCGGCGGACTCCGTGGACGGGCCCGTCCACGACACGGCGGTGCCGGTGGGGGTGCCGTACTTCGAGCCCGTTCCCGCCCCGGAACCGGCCGTACCGGTAATGGCCCCGGCGCTCGCAGCGGAGGCCCCGCCCGATCCGGCGGCGCGGCTGGAGCCGGTTCCGGCGCCGCCTGCCGGGATGTTGCGGGGTGCGATCACGCTTCCGCACACACGCCGCCACGCGCCTGCTCCGCCGTCGGAGGACCCGGCGCCGCAACCGCAGGCCGTGTCGGACCACCCGCTGCCCGAGCCGGTCACGGTCACCGACGACGACGTGCTCCCGGTCCCGGAGACCGTGGAGCGGGCCGGGGGACCGGTCCTGCTGGCCGCGCGGCTGAGGGTGGAGAGCGCGGGGCGCCTGGAGGTCACGCAGATCACGGCGGACGCGAACCGGGTGGGCGTGCACATCCACGCGCTGGGGCTGGCGGACTGGGAGTACTGGCTGACGGTGATCGGCGTGCCGCCGGACGTGCGGACGCTGCGGGTGGGTGACGCCGAGGTGGTGACGGGCCGTATCGAGGGGACGGAGATCCGCCTGACGGCCCACGAGGTACCCCGCCTGCTGGACGACGCGTCCCGCACGCTGGTGACCCCGTACCGGCTCGGCGGCCGCGTCTACGACCTGGCGCGCGCCCTGGCCGACCGTCATGGCCGGTCGTGGCGGTACCTGGGCCGCGACGGGGAGGACGGCATGCCCCTGCTGGCCCTGTCGGGTACGGACGGTCCGCCGATGCCGCTGGGCACGCTGGTGGCGACGCACGGCCCGCTGACCTGAGCCCGCAGGCGGGGAGGCCCGGTTCCCGAGCGGTCGCGGGGAACCGGGCCGGGCCCGGGCGGCGGGACGGCGTCCGGCCACCAGGTCAGCGGGTCAGCGGGCCGCCGGAGGCGCCCCTCCCTCACCGGTTCCGCCGGTTTCACCGGTCTCCTGGTCGAGGCGGTTCATGCGGGCGGTGACGTCGTCGACGAGTCGTCCGAGGAGTCGTCCGAGGTCGTTGCGGTCCTGGTCCGACCAGTCGGCGACGGCCTCGGAGAACCAGCCGACGAGGGAGGCGGCGTAACGGTCCGCGGCGTCGGCGCCGTCGGGGGTGGGTTCGACGAGGCTCGCGCGCCGGTCGTGGGGGTCGCCGATGCGCCGTACGAGGCCGCGCCGTTCGAGTTCCTGGACCTGGCGGGTGACGTGCGGGCCGACGACCTGCATCCGCTCGGCGATCTCGCCGATGCGCAGCGGCCGGTCCGCCATGTGGAGGGTGACGAGCACTCCCACGGCGGGCCGGTCGAGGGAGAGCCCGGCGGCCGCGGTGGCGCGTTCGGCCAGGCGGCCGCGGCTGAGGGCGTTGCTCAGCTGTGCGAGCCGCGGCATGACGGCGAGCACGTCCGCCGACGGCGTGCCCGAGGGTTCGGCGTTCACATCAACTCCACTTGCATACCTAAGTTAGGTATCTATATGCTCGGACCCGAAGGTGTCCCGGGGGTACCTGCACCCTCTAAAAGGATACCTAAAGTACGCATCTTTGGTTTGTTCCGGAAGGACCCCCGCAGTGAACCACTCCGCGAACCGCACCGTCCTCGTCTCCGGCGCCAGCATCGCCGGCCCCGCCCTGGCCTACTGGCTCGACCGCTACGGCTTCGACGTCACCGTCGTCGAGAAGGCCCCCGCCGTCCGGGGCGGGGGCTACGCCATCGACATCCGCGGCACCGCCCGCGAGGTCGTCTCCCGCATGGGCCTCCTCCCGCGTCTGCGCGAGGCCCACGTCGACACCCGCGAGCTGTCCTTCGTCGACGCCGACGGCACCCCGATCGCCTCCCTGCGCCCCGAGTCTCTGACCGGCGGCGCGGAGGGCCTGGACCTGGAGGTGCGCCGGGGCGACCTGGCCGACGCGCTGTACACCCCGATACGCGACCGGGTCGAGTTCCTGTTCAACGACTCCATCGCCACCCTGGACGACCGGGGCGACGCCGTGGACGTGGTCTTCGACAGCGGCAGCCACCGTACGTTCGACCTGGTCGTCGGCGCCGACGGCCTGCACTCCCACACCCGCCGCCTGGTCTTCGGCCCGGAGGAGCGGTTCCACCGCTACCTCGGCTACACCTTCGCCGGTTTCACCCTGCCCAACGACTTCGGCCTGGCGCACGAGGGCGTCATCTGGAACACGCCGGGCCGGGCCGCGGTCCTCTACGCCCACGAGCCCTCGGACCGCCTGCACGGCTTCCTCTCGTTCACCCAGGCCGTCCCGCCCTACGACGCGTTCCGCGACCCCGGCGCGCAGCGGGCGCTGGTGGCGCGGACGTTCCCGGAGCGCGTCTGGCATCTGCCCCGGCTGGTGGAGGCGATGGGGGAGGCCGAGGACCTGTTCTTCGACATCGTCAGCCAGATCCACATGCCGTCCTGGTCGCGCGGACGCGTGGCCCTGGCGGGAGACGCGGCCCACGCGACGTCGTTCCTGTCGGGTCAGGGTTCGAGCGTCGCCCTGGTCGGCGCGTACGTCCTGGCGGGCGAACTGGCCCGCCACACCGACCATGTGGCCGCCTTCGCGGCGTACGAGCGGCTCACCCGCGGTTTCGTCGAGCAGAACCAGGCCCTGGCCACGACGGGCGGCTCCTTCGTCGCCCCCAGCACCCCCGAACTCCTCGCCGCCCGCAACGAGGCCCTGCGCGACACGTCGGCCCTGACGGGCGCGGAGGGCCGGGCGGCGAGTACGGCGCTGCGGCTGCCGGAGTACGCGGCGGCGGGGTGACGCGGAAGGCCGATGGGCCGCGTTCGCCGGCGCTGTGGGGGCGATGGGCCCCGGCGGAACGGGTGTGCCGTTCCGCCGGGACCCCGTCGGGGCTCAGCGGACGGTGGTGACCCGCTGCTCCTTCAGGGAGGCGCAGTTGGAGCCGGTGACCTGCACGTAGACGTTGCGGATCTGGCCGCCCCAGTCGACGCAGTGGCCCTTGCCGTAGACGTAGGTGGGCCCGGCGTAGGAGGTGTACTTCCCGTAGTCCTGGTCGTAGACGTCGGTGTCGGGGACGTAGATCCAGGCGGCCATGTCGGTCGCGGTGCCGGGGGTGCTGCGGATGGTGACGACGCAGTTCTTACCGTTCGCCGAGTTGTAGGTCAGGTAGACCGTGCCGAGGGAGCCGACGGGCGCCGAGTTGACGGTCTTGTAGCTGGAGCCGCAGACCTTCTGCGGGGTGGTGTTGGGCGCGGCCGACGCGGGCGAGGCCAGGGCGGTCGTGGCCCCACCGGCCAGGGCCGCGACGCCGACGGCGGCCAGCGCGGAACGGCTGAATCGCATATTTCCCCCTTGTGTTAGTTGGAGTTCGTTGCTCCTGCCTGGTGTGACTCACGGCACATGCGGATGGTTGTACCGTCACTCCCTCGTACGGCGTGGTGTCGCTCAGGCGCCGAGCGCGGTGGGGCCGAGGCCGGACGGCAGTTGGCGTACTGCCACCTCCACGGCCTCCCGCGACGTATCGAATTGCCCGAGGTCCTGGCTGATGAAGCCGCGGCCCACGCCGTACGTGCCGTCGCTGTTGGCACTCAGGCACGGTCCGACGACGGTCAGGCGCGGGCGGGTGGTCGTCGAGAAGCGCAGTGCCCAGTGGCTCGTGAAGGGGTAGAGGGCGCACAGCGCGGGTTCGGCGTACGCCGCCTCGATCAGGCTCTGGTAGGTCTCCCGCCATGCGTATTCCAGCTCGGCCGCCTCCCGGCGCATGCCCTGCCATTCGGATTCCGTCAAGCGTGCGGGATCATCGTCGGGCACCTCGAACCGGCCGGTCAGGCGCACGAAGGGGGCCGCCTCGCGGATGCCGTCCAGGGGCGACCCGTCGCACCAGGCCCGGGCGGCCCTGGCGACCTCCGCCAGGTCGTCCGTGCTGCCCTCGATGAGGGCCATGCCCTGGAACGACTCCTCGCCGCGGATCGACCACCGTCGTTCATACGACCAGGCGCTGATCGCCAGCGGCTCGCGGTGCGGCAGGGTACTCGCGACGGCCGCGTGCCCCAGCGGAGCGAAGTCCGGGGACGTAGGGGAAGGGGCCCCGAGGCAGCTGCCCGCCTCGGCCAGGAGCGCGGCGGCGAGGCTGCCGCGGGCCGCGATGTCGGGGTACAGGACGGAGAGTTCGGGGGGAGTGGGCATGGCCCGTGATTGTGCCCGAGTCACCGATTCCCGGGAGAATGCGAAGCGGCGGCCCCGAGCGGTACAGCGCCTCCGACCTCCAGCACGTGCCCAACTGACCACATGGCAAAGGGTGTTGCGGACCGGCAGGCGGCGAAGGACTCAACCCGAGCCTGCCCCTGTGGCACTCCGGTCGCGACCCTCGCTGCGGACTGTTACGGGCCCTACGAACTGCACCTCGACCCCGTCCGGACGCGCACGCTCTCCCAGCGGGCCCACGAACGACCCCGGCCCGCCCGAAGCCGTCGGACAGCCCATCGCCACATCGGACAACCCATCGCCGCAGATGACAGACTCCACCTCGTGGAACTACTTGACGTCCTGGCCGAACTCGCCCAGGCGGGACACCTCGGGGCGGTTGAGAACGGCGCGGCCTGGAACGAGGTCACCGCGGCGCTTGGGGAACCATGGGAAGTGTTCGTCGACAGGCGTCGTCGGTCATGGCCACGCCTGTTCGCGTACGGCGACCTGGAACTCAGCGTCTGCCGCTGCCAGAAGATCATCCTCATTTGCCTCCAGACCTGGCACGACGTCATCGACCTCCCTGTCGCTCTGGTCGGCAGGGAGAAGTTCCCCGGCCAACCCGAGTACGCCGACGTGATCGCCTCCCTGGAACGCGCCGGTTGCGCCTGGCAGCCGTACACACCCCTCACCTTCGGCAATCAATGCGCGATTCAGGCCACGTCCTCCGGCGTCGTCTTCGTCTTCGAAATCCCGGACGGGGAAGGCCCGGTCCTGAACGTCGTGGGACCCCCACCTCATCAGCATGAGTGCCCGCCGCTACCGGGGTCGTCGTAACCCGCTGGACCGGCTTCGGGGGGGGCAAGGGGCAGGGGTGGCTCGCCGAGAGTCTTGACGGCGCTTGACGGCCTGTCCGGCTGCGGCCCCGGTCCTTGCCGCGCCGGACTGCCCAGTGGCCTCAGACATGAGGCGGCAGGACTTCGATGATTTCGGCGAGGCCGACGACGGATTGAGTCTCGTGCATGGTGATCACATCACCACGCCTCAGATGCCGCCACTGCTCGGGCTGCAAGGGAGCCAGGCGAACGTCGGCCGTCTCTCCTGGTCCGAACTCCGGCGCGAACTCCACCCAAAGCCGCGCGACGTTCAGACCCTGTCGCCCGTCCGCGCTGCGGTTACCGATGTCCCACAGAGGCCGGAGCCGACCGTCCCCCGAGAAGGCACCCTGGCGGCCGCCCTCGTCGGCTCCCAGCAGAGTCAACGTCGCACGGATCGTCCCGTGTTCGACTTCCCAGCCCCGCCACTCGCACCAACGCCGGCTCCGGTCCAACATCATCTGCCGAGCGGCCTCGGCGAGCATCTCCCAGAAGCCGACGGGCACCGGATGGACATCCGCGATCTCGATGAGCATGCCGAGCGCGACCTCCCATTCCTCGAACTCGATGTCCCCGCGAACATCTCCGGCCGTCTGGCCGTTCTCCGCCACGGCGTCCTCGGGCAGCAGGTTGACGGCCTGCCGAAGGAGTGTGAACGCGTCATGCATGCGCTGCATTGTCGCCCGGTCCGGGACGCCGTGTCACAGGGGCACTGCAGGACATGACGGTGTGCACGTCAGCGAGGTATCGCCCCGCTCCCGTTGGAGTGAAGAACGCGATGTACCGCCGCCGTTCACGCCTCGACACGTCATGGTTCTCCTGAGGCGATAAGTACCGAAAGGGGCAGATCATGCGTATGAGGCTTGTCGGAGCAGCCCTGAGTGCGGCAGCACTCACCGTGCTCACCGTTCCGGCGAACGCCCACGCCGCAGCAATCGCCTGCGGCGGTGGCGTGTCGACCGGTCGCGTGGCCGTCAACGGCTGCATCAGCGCCCAACGCGGCAAGGAGGGCAAGGTCTACACCCGGGAGATCACGGCGCACGTCAAGCTGCGCAACGCGGGGACGAGGGCGGTGAACGTCTCCTACGAGGCGTTCTTCCGCGTCGTCTCCGGCGGCCACTGGGTGAAGCTGGGCAGCGGTCGTGCCTACGTCCCGGCGCGCGCGACCGTCGGCCCCACGGAGGTGGGAAGCTCGACCCGGGTGTGCGGCCCCGTGAGGGTCGAGATCCGTGTACACGCCCGTGCCGCCGGGGGCGCCTGGAGCGGCTGGTCCACCGCCGGTACGGCGCAGTGCCAGACCTGAGCGGCTGAGCGGGGGCCCACCGGGTCCAGCCCGTTGTGCTGGGCGCGGCCGCCGGCTGCTGAGGTCAGCCATCGCCGACCGGCTCACGGTCGACGGCACCGCCAGCGAAACCGGCGAAGGCCGGCTGACCTCTGCCGAGGCAGCAGGTTAGTCGGCGTCGGCTGATCTGTCCGTCCGGCCCGGCACACTCAGCCTTCAGGCGACCTGATCAGGCCGGGCGAGCTCACCGTGTCGAAGCCCGGTGCAGCGGCACCGTCCCTCAACGTCAGCGAGGAGCGAGGAGACAGAACTCGTTGCCCTCAGGGTCGGCCAGAACCGTCCAGGAGATGGTGGACTGGTCGAAACCGGGGTCGGTGGCACCCAGGGCGCGCAGTCTGGCTGCTTCGGCTGCCAAGTCGTCACCGGGGTAGGGGCGGACGTCGAGGTGGACGCGGTTCCACACGCTCTTGGTGTCGGGGGTGCGGACGAACTCCAGGTAGGGGCCGACCCCCTTGGCGGATCGCATGGTCGCGTGGCCGTCGGTGACCTCGTGCAGCGTCCAGTCCATCGCCTCGCCCCAGAACTCGGCCATCCTCCGTGGGTCGGCGCAGTCGACCACCACCGCGGCGATCGGCCCGGTGTCCTGGTAGACCGGACGGGGCTCCAGGACGCAGAACTCGTTGCCCTCCGGGTCGGCCATGACCGTCCAGGGGACGTCGCCCTGCCCCACGTCGGCGAGCGTCGCGCCGAGGTCCTGCAAGCGCGCGACCAGCTTCTCCTTGTGGGCGGTCGAGGTCGTGGTCAGATCAAGGTGCACCCTGTTCTTCACCGTCTTGGGTTCCGGGCGGGCGATGATGTCGATGCAGACGGCCACGGGGTCGGGGTAGGAGAAACCCACAGGTTCGAGGTTGGTGACGCCGGGTCCCTCGCTGTCGACACCCCAACCGAGTACGTCCGCCCAGAACCGGCCGAGCGCGGAGTCGTCCTGGGCCTTCATGTTGATCTGCACGAGTCTTGTGGCCATGCCGCGGATCTTAATCAACGGCCAACACGATGAGGAGAGCTGTTGGTGGGGGATGAGGTAGCAGGTGATTTGCCGAGAAGCCTCGACCACCCACCGGGACGTTCCCGGCCCAGTGGCGTGCCGTGCCGTCCCGCTCCGCGCCGGGTGAGCGGGGCGGTGAGCCCGTCTCGTCAGAGCCCCGACGAGTGACTGGAAAGCCAGTCGGCATGCCGATCGCGCGTCTGATCCCGTTCCCCGGGCGCAGCCAGAAAGACATCGGCGCCGCCGTCGTAGGGGTGGTAGACACGCCGCATCCGGGTGTCGGTGACGAGGACTCCCGCCACCTTGTCGTCCGCGATTTCACGGAGCAGCTCGTCGAGGCAGCCGTATCGCCAGGGGTGGCGCGCGGCGAAGAGGTGGCAGTAGGTACGGAACTCCGTGTTTGGATCGTCCTCCACCAGCAGGGTCTGCCAGTAGCGGGCGTCTGGCCGGAATGGCGGAACCTCGGCTTCGGTCGCCCAGATCGGAGTGATCACGTAGACATCTTCACCGGCGAACAACTCGTCAAGGACGGTGTTGTACCGCTCCAGGACGACGGTGTACTCGCTCTCGTCCTCCGCGTATCGCTTCGACTCCGGCAGACTGTGGAAGCGCACCCAGCGATCCCTGTACGGGTCGCGGAGCTTGTACCCGACCGGAGGGCAGTCGGGCCAGTGCCGCTGCCACAGCTCGGTCAAAGCCGTTTGTACGCCGCTGGACATGTGCCGCACCCGTCCTCCCGCCATGGGCTTCCGTCGGCGACCATGATGCCCGGCACCGATCCACCAGCAGAAACGACGTCTTGGACCGGCCACCCGCAGGCACCGCAGAGTCGGCGGAAGCACGGGTCCATGTGAACCCTCCCTGAGGGCAGTGCAGGGTAGACCCATGACATGGACAGCACCGCCGGTCGAACGCGCCAAGCAGCTGAGCACCCTGGGTACCGTAACCGAGCGTCAGATGCTGGAGGGTTGGCTGCGCTGGCACCGGGAAACGTTGCTGGCCAAGTACGCCGGGCTGGAGCCGAGTCAATTGGCGCGGGCGACGGTGGAGCCGTCGAACCGGTGACTGAGCTTCGCACTCGGACCGGTTCGACAGCTCCGCGAGGGTCGGTGACAGCTCACTGGATCAGGTCGGTGTGCGGATGCTCGGGGGAGACGGGGCAGACGTAGAGCTGCATGTTGTCGGTGCTGCCGACTTCCACCTCGGTCGGCTGCGCGGGGTCCTGGCCGGCGCGATGGCCGGCGGCGTGGGCGGCGGCTTCGTCCTCGTACGGTGCCCAGCCGCGCCTGCCGTAATCCCATTCGAAGGAGGCGATGGTCAGCAGCGGGACCATCTGCACTTCGCAGACACCGCAGTATCGGGGGTACGGGTCGGTGCGGCCCCACGGGGGCCAGCCGCCGACCTTCCAGCCGGGAGCGTTCGCCAGATTGCCGTCGTAGAACTCCGCCGGACAGCTCGCGTACGAGCTGTCCACGTCGGCGTCGGCCGCCTGCCATCTGCTCCAGTCGGCCAGCGCCAGCCGCGTCTCAGGGCTGAGATCGAGGCTGTTGGGGTACTCGGTGATCGCTTCCGGCGCCAGTCGACAGGGCTCCGGCACATAGCCGTCCCAGTCCGCCTCGTACGGCTGGGGCGGCGCGGTGAGGACGTCGCCGACGTCCGCCGCGGACCGCCAGAACAGCGCGGTCGCGGGCTTGGCATCCGGTTCATGGTCGTAGGGACACCACAGCACTTGGAGTACGTCGGCCTGCCCGGGCGGCCGCAGGAGCGGGACATCGCGCACGTACAACTGGGCGACGGGCAGCATGGGGACCGGACTCTCCGCGGGCCAGGGAGGGCCGGCCTCGAGCCGCTCCATGAACGTCGCGGCGTTGCGCTCATGGATCGCCGTCTCCTCCGGCGTGTAATGAGGACCCTGGGGATCACGGTGAAGCCGGGCTCGTCGACGCCTCTCGAGTCGTATCTCGGCCGGTGACTTGCACCGTCCGGTGCCGGGGTGCATGGCTTCGCAGTGCGGCCATGGCTCCCCGGCGGGCCACAGCAGTGGGCCGCCCGCAGAACTGTCCCGGACCGAGGGCGACCCGGCACGAGGATGCAGCCGAATGGCCGCTCGCGCCAACGGAGTCAGCTCAGGAAAGACCGCGGTGACGTCGACAGGCCGTGGGGGAGTAGTACGTACGAACACCATGTCGGCGATCTTGCCACCAGCCACTGACAGTCCCCGGGCTGTGGGGCAGCTGTCGTGCTTCGGCAAGATGTGGACCGGCCCCGCACGCGGACCGTCACAGCGCTCCGGCGTCCCGGGCCGTCCAGACGCTCGGGTAGATCGGCCGGAAGCCGAGTTCCCGGCGGATGCGCTGGTTGGACATGATCCCGAACCACGGGTCGGGGTCCGGGAGTTCGTGGAGCCCGGCGGGCACCTCGACGCCGTTGAGCTGGTACAGCTCGACCGTCGTGACGGGTGCGTCGTCGGCGATGTTGTAGATCCGGCCGGCGATACCCGGCGCGTACAGCAGACGCATCAGACCTTGGGCGACGTCCGCGTGGTGGGCCATCTGGAGGCGCTGGTGCGGCGCCCAACGGGCTGCCCAGTGAAGAGAGTTGGCGAGGTGCGGGTCGCCCTCGCCGTAGACGAAGGGGAGCCGTCCGACGCGGACGTCGAGGCCCTCCAGCGCGAGCAGTTCGCGCTCGGCCTCGGCCTTGGACTCGGGGTACGCGCCCCACATCTCGCCGCCCGGCCTGCTCTCGTCCTCCTCGGTCAGCGGGCGGCCCCGTCCGACGCCGTACACATTGCCGGTGCTGACCTGCACGAACCGCTCCACGTCGGCGGCCCGCGCGGCGCGTCCCAGGGCCACCGCGGCGTCCCGGTTGACGGCCCACGCCTCCTCGTCGGGCACCCCGCGGAAGGAGGCGGCGACGTTCACGACGGCGTCCACACCGGTGAGCGCCTTGCCGAGTGTCTCCTCGTCGCGCATGTCCCCTACGGCGACCTGGGCGCCCAGCTCCGCGAAACGCTCGCCACGGGCCGCGTCCCGCACCAGGACCCGCACCTGCTCGCCCGGCTGCCGCTGGGCCAGCAGCCTCGGCACGAAGCGGCGTCCGACCTGTCCCGTTGTACCGGTCACCAATGTCAGCATGTTGTGCTCCTCCCGCACTCTGTCGCCAGGCGACTGTCGACTGTCACCTGGCGCCTGTCGTCGACCACCAGCCTCGGCCGGTGCGGGAGCGACCGGGAGAGACCTCCTCATCAGGGGATCGGCAGTCCCTGGATAAGGCTGCCGCCGTCCCGCACCCTGGAGAGGTGAACCGTGCCGAACTCGCCGACTTCCTGCGCCGCGGGCGCGCCCGCCTGGCCCCCTCCGACGCGGGCCTCACGGCCGGAGCCCGCCGCCGTACGCCGGGGCTGCGCCGCGAGGAGGTGGCCCAGCTGGCCGGCATGTCCGTGGACTACTACACGCGGCTGGAACAGTCCCGGGGCCCGCGCCCGTCCCGCCAGATGCTCACCGCGCTGGCCCGCGCCCTGCGCCTGACGGAGGACGAACGCGACCATCTCTTCCACCTCACCGGTGAGGAGCCGCCGCGCCGGAATGCGACCAGCACGCACGTGCGTCCGGGTCTGCTCCTGGTGCTGGACCGGCTGCACGACACCCCGGCGATGGTGGTGACCGACTGCGGCGAGGTCCTGGCCCAGAACGCGCTGTCGCGGGCGCTGACCGGAGACGTCCTCGCCCGCCCGCCCCGGGAACGCAACATGATCCGCCGCTTCTTCCTGGACCCGGCGGCCCAGGAGCTGTTCCCGCCCGAGGACCGCCCGGAGCGGGCCCGCGAGCAGGTGGCCGGTCTGCGAGCGGTGGCCTCGGCCCGCCCCACGGACCCCGAACCCGCCGCCCTCGTCGCCGAACTACGCTCCGCGAGCGCGGAGTTCGCCCACCTCTGGGCCGAACACGAGGTCGCCGTACGCCGCGCCTCCACCAAACGCTTCCGGCACTCCGCGATCGGCACCCTCGAACTCGACTGCGAGGTTCTCGTCAACACCGACCACAACCAGCAGCTCGTCATCCACACGGCCCGCCCGGGCACGGAGTCGTACGAGCGCCTGCGGTTGCTGCGGGTGGTGGGCCTGCAGGACCTGACGCCGACGAGCCCGGCACGGGATGGCGCGACGAGCGGTTCGGCAACGGGCACGGGAGCCGGCAGGACGGAACGCCCCTCCGCCGGAGGCTGAAGCCACCACGACCAGAGCCTGCCTCCTTGACGGCAGACTCGTCCTGGACGGCAGACCTGTCACTCAGCGGCCCTTCTGCCACCGGTTCCGCGACCAGCGGCTGGAGGGGTGCGCGGCCGTGGACGTTCTCCCTGCGGCCCGAACATGATCAGATACTCGACCGGCCCGTCGGATCCGGCGTTCGCGACTCCGTGGGGGGTGCGGGTGTCGAACTCGACGACGTCCCCGGCGGTCAGGACGAGGTCCTGGCTGCCCAGCGCGAGCCACAATCGGCCGTACAGGACGCACAGCCACTCGTAGCCCTCGTGGGACATCTGCCGGGGCCGCCCGGGCGGCCCCGAGACGGCGGGCAGGACATGCTTGTGGGCGTGCAGGCCGCCGACGTACCGGGTCAGCGGCCACACCGCCTTGTCGTCCCCGAAGCCGCGCGGCGCCGTGCCGCGGGGCTCGGCCGCGGGGGCGGTGCCGGCCAGCTCGTCCAGGGCGACGCCGTACTCCTTCGCCAGCTGCAGCACCACCTCCAGGGTGGGCTTGCGTCGGCGGGTCTCGATCCGCGACAGCGTGCTGGGCGAGATGCCGGTCGCGCGGCTGACATCGGTGAGCGTGACGCCACGGCGCTCGCGTACGGCCCGCAGCCGGGGCCCCATCGCCGCCAGCGTCCGGGCCACGTCGTCACCTGTCACCGTCCCGCTCCTTCCCACCGTGCCGCTTCACCGCCCTGTCCTGCGAGTTTGCCAGAGTGGCAACGGTGATCGCGCCGAGTGGCCGCCGCGTCGCATGATCGATGGGTACCCGTCGGACGCCCGCGAACCGAGGAGAAGCCCATGCAGCCCGAGCCGACCGCCGAGCTCCGCCACCGCACCGTCGAGTCCCCGGCCGGACGCCTGCACCTGGTCGAGCAGGGCACCGGCCCGCTGGTCCTGCTCGTGCACGGCTTCCCCGAGTCCTGGTACTCCTGGCGCCGCCAACTCCCGGCCCTCGCCGCGGCCGGATACCGGGCAGTGGCGATCGACGTACGCGGCTACGGCCGCTCCGCCAGGCCCGCCGCGACCGACGCCTACCGCATGCTCGATCTGGTGGAGGACAACGTCGCCGTCGTACGCGCCCTCGGCGAGGAGAGCGCGGTGATCGTCGGCCACGACTGGGGCTCCAACATCGCCGCCGCTTCCGCCCTGCTCCACCCCGAAGTCTTCCGCGCGGTCGGCCTGCTGAGCGTCCCGTACGCGCCGCCCGGCGGCCCCCGCCCCACCGACCTCTTCGGCCGGATCGGCGGCCCCGAGCAGGAGTTCTACGTCTCCTACTTCCAGGAGCCCGGCCGCGCCGAGGCGGAGATCGAGCCCGACGTGCGGGGCTGGCTCGCAGGCTTCTACGCGGCCCTGTCCGCCGACACCATGCCGGCCGAGGGGGAGCCCGCCCCGCACTTCGTCTCCCGCGGCGGCCGACTGCGCGACCGTTTCCCCGCCGGCCCGCTTCCGGCCTGGCTGAGCGAGGAGGACCTCGACGTCTACGCGGGGGAGTTCGAGCGCACCGGCCTGACCGGCGCCCTCAACCGCTACCGCACCATGGACCGCGACTGGGAAGACCTGGCCCCCCACCGCGGAGCCCCGATCAAGCAGCCCGCCCTGTTCATCGGCGGCGCACTGGACGCCTCCACCACCTGGATGGCCGAAGCCATCGACGCCCACCCCTCCACCCTCCCCGCCCTGTCCGCCTCCCACCTCCTGGACGGCTGCGGTCACTGGGTGCAACAGGAACGCCCTGACGAGGTCAACCGTCTGCTGACCGACTGGCTCGCCACGATTCGGGGCTGAACCGGGCGGGCCGACCGGGTTGCTCGGGCAGCTTGGCGGCGTGTTTCGGGTGGGCGGTGCCGAGGGTGGGCCGTGTCGAGGTGTGCCGAAGCACGACAGTTGGCACCATCGGCGGCCATTGACGTGCGGCTCTGGCGCGAATGAAGCTCGATCGTTGTCAGCAGGTCAGCACGCTGCTTGGCACCGGCAACGCGGACAGCATCGTAGTTGTCACCGGCTCCGGTGGCCCGTCGGACCGCTGAGCTGCATGGCACCGTGGCAGCGCCAGTTGGCCACCTTGCGCATCACGATTGGCGGAGGGCAGCGATCTGGCCTGCGTTTCGTTACGCGGCGGACAGAATCCATGTCCCGGCCGAGCGCACCTGGTAGTAGCCGGGGCCCGGCCACTGGAACGGGTGCTCCCCGGCGCTGCCCTCGGCCACCGTCACCCGGTAAGCGAGCCGGTCGTCCAGAACCTCCAACTGAATCACGCTCGGTCCCTCATACCTCAGAACCCCCGGCCCCGGCTCCCCTCGATAGTGCACGACATCGGACCCGGTGCCGTGGATCTCAGCGTGGAAGCGGGGGACTTCTCGCAGTGGTACCGCGGTCGCTGTCCACGGCTCCCGGCCGTCGGAGGCGAATACCCGAAAGGCGACTGCCTTCTTCACTTCGGGCAGCGGAACCCGGGCGAGGACGGAGGTACCGTTGCCCGACAGCCGGTAAAGCCGTGAGGAACGCCCCGTACTGTCCTCGAAACGCAGGTTGACCCGGGCCCGCCCAGTCGTCGAGAAGACCATGAGGGCCGGCCGGTACGACGGCATTGCCAGCTGATGCGTCTGCGCGTCGCTGCTTCCCTTCCCGCTGACCTGTGGCTGGGGCGCGCTCACCGGCGTCGTCCTGGGGAACTCGGCCGTACGCGGCTGTGCGCCGGAGAGCCTGCTGACCGGCACCGGCACCGGCCGCGGAGTGATCGGGCTCGGGTCCTCCGCAAGGCGCACCATATCCGCTGCGCACACGGCGATGTCGCGGGCGATGCCCTGGGGCGGCGCCCACCTCACCTGCCGGACGGCACGTCCATGCCGGGCGTCGAAGAAGCACAGCGGCATACGCTCGGGCAGCGGCCTGTCGGCGAGCAGGGCATCCAGACACGCCAGCGCGTACCTGCCCTCGTCCAGTGCGCGCAGGACATCGCCTGCGTCCGCCCCGGTATGGCCGCCGGCGAAGTCCCGCTTCGCCTGCTCGTACGCATCAAGGGCACGTGCCAGCTCGGCACGCATCGCATCTGTGGCACCGGGCTGGCCCGGGCTGAAGGAATGAGCGTTCAGGGCCTCACCGAAAGCGGTGATCTCGGCGTCGATCTCGGCAAGCGCAGACTCGTCGCGTGCGCGCCACGGCCACAATCGGCGGAGTCCCCCGCCCACTCCTCTACGCATGGCCGCCATCATGCCGTACGACTCGGCAAGCGTCGGCTCACCCGCAGGCACCCCCGGCGGGCAGTTCTGCCCGCCCGATCTGTGATCGTGGTGACGGCAAGCCTGCCTTTGTGGCAACCATCGTTCTTCGGCTCATGACGGGCAGAACCGGGCAACGCGGCCTGGCCGTCATCACAGGTCGAACTCCAGGTGTTCGATGTCCGTGAAGCGGACCTCTTCCAGGCTTCCGGCGCGGCGCCCGCTGTCCTGGAAGTAGACCTCCTTGAGTGCTTCGGCCGCGATCTCCTTGAGTTCGCGTTCACCGGCACCGGCTTCTCGGGCGTCGAAGAGGCGGGCGGCGTAGGCGGGTGGGAGGGCGATGGTCAGGTGCCGGATGCGGTCCTGGTCGGTGGATCCGATGGGTGCGGTGTAGCCCATGCGGGCGCGGGTGTCGATGACGATGCCGCCCGTGGTCGCCGCTTTCTGGCGGGCCCTGGCCCTGATCTGCGGTTGCCACCGCTTCTTCACCTCGCGTTCCAGGCGGGCGGCGAGGTCCGGGCGCGGTTTCCTGATCTGGTCCTTCACGTACCGTTCGACGGTGCGCTGGGAGATGCGCAGCATCTGGGCGACGGCCCTGGTGCCCCCCAACTGCTTGACCAGGTACCGCATTTGAGGGCCCGCGGTCTTGGGTGCCGGGCGGGTGAACGCCTTCTGTACGGCGGCGTCCAGGCTGTCCCCGAACAGGCTCATCGTCGCCTTCCCCTACTCTCCGTTGTCGACGTCGGTGATGGTGCCGTCCTTGATGTAGCGGGCGAGGTTGAGGTCCGGGGCGTCGAACCGCTCGCGGACCTCTTCGCCCCACAGGACGGACTGGGTGCCCTCGTGCTTGACGAGGCCGGGGTTGATGCCGAGCTTGAAGCCGCCGGGCAGCGGCTTGCCCTCCCGGTACGGCAGGAAGTCCAGCGGGCTCGGCCCGTTGGCGGCGTAGACGACGCAGTCGGAGAGGATCGCGACCGGGTACTGCCCGGTGAAGGCGGCGTGCTTGACGATCTTGCGGTGCAGGTTGATGCGGGTGCGGGAGATGACGGCCGCCCGGATGTCCGGCCGCCACGTCGGACGGGACAGGGCGCGCCACGGCTCGCCCGGCCGCCAGCCCTCGCCCCGGGGCCGCTCGCGCAGCTTGCCCAGACCGCCCTTGACCGTCGCCTTGACTGCGGAGACGACGATCGCCAGCTCCGGATCGCGCGCCTTGTAGCCGTCCATCGCCGCGAGGAAGTCGGCCGGCTCCGCGTCGGCGTGGACACCGAGGTCGGCCATCGTGGCGAGGTAGGCGTCGCGCAGTCGGCTGTACCAGCCGTCCAGGTAGCGGCCGTTGTCCTGCCGCACCCACGCCTCCACCGGCCGCACCTCGTAGCCGAGTTCCACCGCGTACGCCACGGTGGGCGTCGCGTACCAGGCCGGCCCTTCAGGCCGCTCGCCCTTCGGTGTGAACGGGCTGGGCAGCAGCGAGCCGTCCAGCTCCACCCACTCCTTGCCGGCCTTCACGTGGGACAGGTCGACGTGGGAGAGGTCGACCAGCCAGGAGCCGGGCAGCTTCGGGTCGAAGACCGGCGCCGTGACGTGCGTCGGGGCTCCGAGGCCGACGGTCAGGCCGTTGGCGCCCGCGGCGAAGGCCATGTTCACGTCGATGCCGACCAGGTGGCGCAGAGTGCACTCGGCATCGGTCATCGGCCGCGCCCAGTCGTACGCCTCCTCGAACAGCTTCTCGCCGGGGCCGCGCACGTGGAACCGGGGCAGGTCTTTGAGGACCGGGTGGCCGTCGGGGGCCTCGCACGGCGCCGGGTCCACCGGCTCGATGCCCAGGGAGCCGGGGTTGTGCGCGGAGTGCCGTTTGCCGTCGGCGTCCGGCTCGGAGGCGCGGGTCGGCGGGTGCAGCGCGGTCATCAACTCCAGGCCAGTCACGGCGGTCGATCCGCGCGGCGTCATCACACGGGACGCGTACACCCCCAGCACGCGGGCGAGTTCGGCCGGCGGGAGCTGCCCGGCCTCGCCCCAGTGCCGGGCGTCCAGCGCGTGCCAGGACGGGATGCACAGCTGGACACAGGCCCGCTCCGCACCCTGCGCCGGGCGGTAGATCCGCGCCCACGGCCCGAAGCCGCGCTTGGTCAGCTTCCACTCCGCACGCGCGAGCTGCTTGACGACCTTGTGGCCCTCCGGCAGGCGTCCGGCGAGCCGCTCCTCTTCGGTGAGAGTGGCGGGCAGACCGTAGCGTTCCAGCACGGCCTCGGTGAGCACGAGCAGCGGGTCGGCGTCCTTGCCGGGGCCGGAGAGCTTCGGCTGACCGAGCCGCGCCTCCCGCAACGTCCAGTCCACCAGGGCCGGGATGCTCTTGGCGGGCACGTCCAGGACCAGGCCGCCGGTGCAGTACGCCAGCACCTGCCCGTCCTCGACATCGACGACGGCCAGCGGCCCGTTCTCGAACCGCGGATCGGCGCCGCCCGCCGAGGGGCCGACCGGGGTCGCCTTCCGTGTGCCAGGACGACGCGACGCCGCCGACGTCCTGGTGACGGGCGCCGGGTGCGACGCGGCCGCCGAAACGGGGGCAGGGGGGCGACTGTCCTCGGCCGCAGGTACGACCGCAGCCTCGGCGGCCGGACCTTCAGCCACCGCCTGCGCCCGCACCGAGTCGGCCGCGCCGACCAACGTGACGAGCGTCGGAGCGGTCGGCTCCGGTGGCGCGGGATAGAGTGCCGCGAGCTGCTTCAACAGGCGCGCGTACGCCTCGCGCTCCGGACCGCGCGGCTCGGTCGGCTTCTTCGCCGACTCCCAGCCGGACACCGTCGCCCGCCGCACCTTCAGCGCGGCCGCGACCTCGTCCAGCGTCAGGCCGTGCGCGGTACGCAGCCGCTTGCGCTCCTCCGCCGACGGCAGCGAGGAGCGGGACGCGACCAGCGCGTCGACCGCATCGAACAACTCGGACATGGGACACCTCCGGCGTCCCAACCTATCTCAACAGTCGTACGGATGGCGTTCATTTGCCGTACGGAGTGCGTACGTATCGCGGACGGGTGGGCTAGGGGTGGGTCGGTGGTCGAGTTCTCGGGTCGCTCGCAGCGAAGGTCGACGCCGGGTCTTCTCGCCGAAGGTTGAGTGATCGTTCGGGCTGAGTGTCCGGGGATGCGGTGGGGGGACTTGACCCTGCCCCAAGGGCAGGGTTCGACGATGCTTCGCATGAACAACAACGCGCTGCACTCCGTCGAAGTCCACATCCGCGAGCAGGCCGCCGCGTACTGCGAGTCCAACAACGTCCCCGGGTACGTCGCAGGCGTCCACCATGCCGGCGAGCAGATCGTCATGGCCCACGGAACCGGCAACGTCGCCACCGGCGCGCCAATGTGCGACAACACCGGATTTCTGTTCGGTTCTGTCACCAAGATCCTGACCACCACGCTGGTCATGCGGCAGGTCGACCGTGGACTGTTGGACCTCGACATGCCCGTGGTGAAGTACCTTCCGGAATTCGCCCTGACCTCACCGGGAACGGCGAACAAGATCCTCGTTCGGCACCTGATCTCACACACCAACGGCATCGATGCCGACCTGTTCTTCCCCGACGCCAAAGGCCGCGACGCACTCAAGATCTACGTCGACGGCCTCGCGAGCAACTGCGGTGCTTTGTTCGAGCCCGGTGAGCAGCTCAGCTACTCCAACGGCGGCATGATCGTTGCGGGCCGCCTGCTGGAAGTGGTGACCGGCATGCCTTTCCCCGAGCTGCTCAGGCGTGACATCTACGCGCCCGTCGGCATGAAGGACTCCTGCGCCTCGGCGGAGGAGGCCATTCTGCGCAGCACGGCCGTCGGTCACTTCCTCGACCCCGAGACCATGGTCGCCACGCCCACCGGCATGTTCATGCTGCCCGACACCTGGGGTCCGGCCGGCGGCACGCCGATCGGCACCGTCGCCGACCTGCTCGCCTTCGGGCGCACCCACCTGGCGGGCGGCATCTCCCCGTCCTGCACTCGCGTCCTGTCTGCCGGGGCGACCGCGCTGATGCAGCAGGTGTCGTACGACATGGCGACCCCGAACGTCCCCCCGATGGGCTTGGGCTGGGTGCGGTACCCGTTCGGTGACACGACCGTCCTGGCCATGTCGGGCGCATCGCCCGGCGGAGTGTCCATCTTGTGCGTCGTGCCCGAACACGACCTGGTCTTCACTGCCTTCGGGAACACCTCGGCAGCGATCATGCTGCACGACCAGATCCTGCAGTGGCTCCTGAGCGAGCATCTTGGTCTCCAGATCCCGACTCTGGTCACCGGAGGGGAGCAGGACGTCGACCTCGCCCCGTATGTGGGCACCTACCGCTCCAACCAGCTCCGTATCGACGTCAGCATCGTCGACGGCCGGCTCGAGGAGCGGACGACCTACGAACCGGCGGACGAATCGCAGGGACTTGTTTTCACTCAGTTCGCCGGCGGCATGACCTCCGCTCCGCCGCGGCGCTACGTGCCGATCAGGCCAGGCCTTTTCGCGCCATCCGGGTACCCGCTGGAAACGTTCGACGGATATCTGCGACTACTGCTCGTCTCCTACCACGATGTCCGCGACGGCCAAGCGCGCTTCCGTAACGGTGGCGGCCGCCTGACCCGACGGACTTGACCGTTCCGACTGACCGTTCCGACTGACCGGCCCGGGTGGAAGGATGGCGGGCATGCTGAAGATCGGCCAGCTCGCGGACTACGCCGGAGTGACCATCAAGGCCATACGCCACTATCACCAGCGCGGCCTGCTCGCCGAGCCCGACCGCGACCCCTCCGGCTACCGTCGCTACACCGCCCAGGACGCGGTCGAACTCGTCAAGATCAGGACCCTGGCCAATGCGGGCGTGCCACTGGCCCGCATCAAGGACCTTCTCGACGCCGACCCGGACACGCTCACCGCGGCCGTCACCGAGATCGATCACGACCTGGAAGACCGCATAGCGCAGTTGCGGCGAACCCGCGACCAGCTTGCCCAACTGCGCGGTGGAGACCGGCTGTTCGTCTCCCCTGAGGTTGCCGACTACCTCGATGTCCTGCGTGGACTCGGCGTCAGCGAGCGCCAGAGGGAACTGGAACGCAACGGCTGGATCCTCATGCAAACGGCCTCCCCTGGGGACGTCTCCCTATGGATCGCCGAAAAGCGCGAACTCATGAACGATCCCGAGTTCCGCGCCCTCTACCTCGACCATGACGCCGCCCACGACTGGTCGCCCGAGGATCCCCGCCTCGCTGCCCTCGCGGCCCGCACCAGGAACTGGTTCACCAACCACCCCAGCCGGTCCGAGGCCCGCCCCGTCCGCAGTCCCACCATCGTCCGGTTGGCCGCGCAGTCCCAGCCCTCATCTCCAGCGTGGAACCGCCTCGCCCAACTGACCAGCGAGGGAGATGAGCGCGAAAACCAACGGTAGGTAGCGGGACGAGCGCGATTAGTCGCGCCCTTCAGAACCGCTCCTTAAAGTGGCAACGGGCGGCAGGCGAGGTCCGGCCATGGACGTCCTACCTCTATGACGGCCACGGCACTACCCCATGAGCGGCCGAAAGGAAGAGTACGAGCGCGAAGGGCGGTGGTCCGCTGGCCGGCCGACGCGGCCGGCCATGACGGCGCCCCGACATGCTGCTCGCCGACCGAGGCTATGACCACGACGAGTTCCGCCGCCCCGTCCGGGTCAGGGCGGCAAACCGGTCATGGCCCGCCGAGGCCTCTCACGCGGCTCCGACCTGGGAATTCACCGGTGGGTCGTCCAGCGGACGATCGCCTGGCCGCACGGCTTCCGACGCTTACGCGTCCGCCGGGAGCGGCGCGACGAGGATGGCTCTCCGCTCGAGGCTCTGCTTCGGGACCGATCCCGTGGGTCGTGGCCACTGCCGCTGTTCTGTCGGGTGTGGCGACGTGCTTCTTGTTCTGGCCGGTCCGGCTGGCTTCGTTGCGCAAGCGGATGTATGCGTTGTGTTGGTGCGGCGGTGATGGTGGTCATAGGGGGTGGGTCACGTCCTAGGGCGGGTCGTAGACAGGTCTGCGTCCTGACCGGCCCTGTAACCGCCAGATCGGGACATTTCGGACATTTCTCCGCGCTGGGGTAGTAGGTCACATGCTTGCGCAACCGTTTGTCCAGCTTTAATCATGTTTGTCGTCGCCGGATGACAGGCCGGACCGGGTGATTTCCCCGGTGTGCCTGTGTCTGTCCCGGCGGCCGCGGGGCCTCGCCCCGACGCCCACAGGTTCTCGGTCCATCGCGGCCGGTGCCTCAACGACGTCTACTGGAGAGACCCTCTTGACTGCGATCTTTGCTGCCCGCCGTTCTGCCCGCCTGCGTAACCTCGTCCTGACCGGCCTCGCCACCGCGGGTGCCGCGGCCGGCGCGGTGACGATGATGCCGTCGTCCGCCTCCGCCGCCGAGATGCCCCAGACCGCCCAGCACGCCCCCGCCGTCTCTCACCAGGCTCACACCGCCCCCCAGGCCGCCTCGGCCGCGTCGGGGAACCTGGACGGCTGGATCCGGCAGTCGCTGGCCATCATGAAGGCCAAGCACATCCCGGGCAGCTACGACGGTCTGAAGCGCAACATCATGCGTGAGTCCAGCGGTAACCCCAACGCGCAGAACAACTGGGACGTCAACGCGCAGAAGGGCATCCCGTCCAAGGGGCTGCTGCAGGTGATCGACCCGACGTTCAACGCCTACCACGTGGCCGGGACCGCCCAGAGCATCACCGACCCGGTGGCGAACATCACTGCGGCCGCCAACTACGCCGCCCACCGCTACGGCTCGATCGACAACGTCAACTCCGCCTACTGAGCGGAACTCTCGCACCCGTACGCGTAGCGGTAGCGGTAGTGGCCCCCCGACCAGACACGGTCGGGGGGCCACTACCGCTACGTTGCTGCTTGTGCTCCTGGTTGCGGGCCCTTGAGGTATTGAGCTGTGCGTCCGCTTTGCGGGCGGCGGGAGCGGGCGCCGCTGGTGCAGTTCGCCTCTGTGTACTACCGGCACGCGGCTGTGTGCACCGGCCTGGGTGACGGCGGAAGACGTGGTGGCGGCGTGGCGTGGCGGTAGTCGGCGCCGTCGACGGGCCGGGACGTGGCGGCGCCCGTGGACCGGCACCCGGTACTGCCCCGCGCCCACCTCGCTGATCCGGACCCGTCCGTGACGTCCTCGCGCAGCTCCCCGTCCGTACGGAGGACCGCACCGGCGTACTGAGGACCGTACTGGTTACCAGCGTGACCTCTTCAAGCGCTGGGCCGACGCCGATCGCGACGGCTGCGACACCAGAGCGGAAGCCCTTTGGGAGAAGCCGCTGTCGCTCCGGAGCGGACCGGAACCTGCACCCTCACCAGCGGCGAGCGCCCCCCGGGTACGACGAGCGCTGCACTCAGGGCCGCCGCGGTCTCGATATCGACCGCCTGGTTCCGTTCGCCGACCGATACTTCACCGTCGCCGAGATGGCCGCCCTGTGTGTTTCCCCGGGCGCCCCGGACCGGATCGAGTTCTACGAGTACATCCTGGCCGACGAGCCGGTGGCCGCCCGCGTCCGTACCGGGCGTCGACGCTGCGTCTTCCGTGTTGTGCTGAGCGGACCCCGCACACCGGGCGCGGTTGCCCCGTCGAACCCCGTACTCGACTGCGCACACTCGCCGAGGTCGTAGACCACCTCGGCCCCCAGCCGGGCCGGCGCGAATCGCCGGTACCGGCTTCGCCGCCTGACACCCCAGGACGGTCCGAATCGTCCCCGCAGCCGGAAACCCCCGTCACGCGTCAGCGCGCGACGCCCCCGGCCTTCCATCCCCAGGCGGTGAGCAGGCCGGCCGACAGCGCGGCGCAGTCGTCGCAGTCCAGGTACCGCAGCGCCGCGTCCATTCCGGCATCGTCGATCTGCCCGGTGGCGAGCATCGCCTGTCTGCTGCGTTTCCATGTATCAGCCCAGAAGCGGCTGATGGGGCTGCCGGGCAGCAGCGGCGGGACATGGATCTCGGCGGCGACGGATGCCAGACCCGCCCCACGCAGCAACCCCGGGTATGACACCACCCAGGACACATCGGTACCGATGACGGCTTCCAGTCCCTGCCACATCGCCCGCATCGCCACGGTGTACGGCGTCACCGGCGCATGGTCGCTCGTCGTGTCCACCGCGTCGCCGAGCACCAACACCCCACCAGGCTCCACGAGTTCGGCCAACTTCGCGATCAAGCGCTCGTGCTCGGGCAGATGCATCAGCACGAAGCGCGCGTGCACCAGCCGGAAGCGCCCCGGATCGAAATCCGGATCGGTGATGTCGGCCTCCAGCACCTCAAGCCCCGGCACCCCCCGCTCGCCGAGGAAACGCACATCCCGGTCGACGGCGAGCACGCTCGCCACCCCGGCCTCCTCCAGCAGCCGACGGGAAACGGTCCCCGTACCCGCCCCCACGTCCAGACAGCGCCACCCGGGCCCCACGCCCAGCGTCCGCAGCCGCGCCAAGGTGAACTCGTCGTACGCCAGGGCGCCGTAGTCGATACGTTCGCCTTCGCCCGCCGCCTCGGGCCGGAAGACCGCCTCGCCGTAGCGCCCGAAGCCCCCTGCCCCACCCGGCCCGGCGATCACGCCGCCGCTCCCCGCGGGACGCCGTAGCGTCCGAAGACGAACACCATCACGCCGAGCGCTCTCATGACCGAACCTCTCCACACGCCAGGGAGTCGGAGACGGCGCAAGCCGGCACGCCGCACCGCACCGATCCTCCACCGGCGCCCACTCGCACAACCGAGGCGCGCCGCACACCTGCCGAACGGCCCAAGGCTGGCGAGGGCACGAACTCGAGACGAACCCGGGGCAACGGGGGAGCGCGCAGCTCATCCGCACGCGGATGGAGGATGTCGTCGCGGACCTCCCAACGGCTCCGCAAGCGGCGGAACCAGTGCAGGTGGGCGAACGCGCTCTCCCGGACCCGGCGTTGGGTGTCCAGGCCGGAGCCGCATTCGGTGCCGCGGCGGTCGATCAGTGGCTTCGAGGTCACAGACCAGGCCGCCCAGCCTCATGTCCGGGTCAGAAGCCGGGCGGCTCCCGAAATCGGAGTGCGGGATCGCATCGCGCTGCGATACTGCACCGATGATCAACGTGCCTACCGCTGTGCTGGATTCGCTGCACGGGCTCGCCTTCGGCGACGCCTTCGGCGACCGCTGGTTCGGCATCCTGCGCAGGCACGGTACGGCAGCCCTGGAGGCGCGGGCGCTGCCCCCGGAACCGCTGTGGCGATGGAGTGACGACACCGCTCAAGCGCTGGTTCTGGTCCGGGAACTCGTCGAGGGCGGGGGCATCGTCGACCAGGACCGCCTGGCCCGGCGTCTCGCGACGGCCTACGCCGAGGACACGCACCGCGGCTATGGAGCCTCGATGCATGACGTGCTGCGCCGGATCGACGCGGGCGAGCCCTGGCAGGAGGTGGTCGTCGGACAGTTCGGCGGCCAGGGCTCCTGGGGCAACGGCGCGGCCATGCGCGCCGCCCCGCTCGGTGCCTGGCACGGCGCCGACCTCGATGTGGTCGCCGAGCAGGCCGCGCGGCAGGGTGCGGTCTCGCACCACCACCCGGAGGCGGTCACCGCAGCGGTGGCGGTCGCCCTGGCCGCGGCACTGGCGACCCGCAGCCGGGGCGGGCCAACCCCGGCCAGATCGGACTTCCTTCAGGCAGTCGCCGAACGGCTCCCCGACAGCGATGTCCGGTCGGGAGTGCGGATCGCGGCCCGGATGCCGGAGCGCACCTCGGTCCGGCACGCCGCGGAGGTCCTGGGCTCCGGCTACCGGATGTCAGGGCCCGACACCGTCCCGTACGCCCTGTGGTGCGCGGCGGGGCACCTCGACGACCTGCACGAGGGCCTGTGGGTCACGGTCGCCGGGCGCGGCGACATCGACACCACCTGCGCCATCGCGGGCGGGGTCATCGCGGCCCGCACCGGCGTCGCCGCCCTTCCTCCTGCATGGCACGCGGCCCGTGAACCGCTGCCCCCGGTCGTGACGTAGTACGAGCTCTTGCCGGGATGAATTCCGGCGCCGCCGACTGTCGAGTGCCTCGTCGAGGCGGGGGAGGGCGCCGGGGCTGTGGCTTTGCTGTGCGCTGTGCACGTGGCTGCCATGACCGGCACCGGCACCGGCATCGCCGTCGACGGAGGCTGGACTGTTCGCCGAGGCGGGCTCCCGGTGATGAGGGGACCGGCTGGGTGTCGGTCGCGCCGGGGGAGACGGTGCCGAGGGACGTCCCGTACGGCCCGGCCCTCGTGCGCCGACCGCGGTCAGCTGCTCGGCCGGCCCGTGCGGGCGGTGTACGGTCCGGTGCCTGGAACCGGCCGCACGGCGTCGGTGCCGGTGCCGAACAAACGTCGGGGTTCCGCGCGCGGGACTGCGAGACGGGTCCCGTCACCGGGGGGCCTTGGTCGGACGCGGACTGAGCGTACCGCGCGTGCCACAGCGCGTAGGCTGCGCTCGTTCGGCTGTCCTTCGACGAAGAGCTGGGGATGACTGAGAACCCGACCGCGCCCGGACCACGCCGGGACCTGGTGGTGCACAACGACTGGTGGGCCTCGGGCTGGGAGCATGTCCTGCCGCGCCAAGGTTTTCCCCTGATGATGCTGATCGGGACCGCGAGCCGGCCCGGCTTCACCGGCTCCCTGGACGATCTCCTGCGCGAGATGTTCGACGGCCACTGGCGCATGATCGGCGACGGTCTCGACGGCGCGCTCACGTTCTCGTGGCCCGACGAGGAGTGGGACGAGGAGGCGGCGCCCGAAGGCCGCGAGGCGAGCGAGGAGAGCCGCTGGAAGGACTTCGGTGCCCTGCTCACGGCGGCCGGGTACCCGGTGCCCGCGACCGTGCGCGACCTGTCCGAGCTCTACCTGGCATGGGGCCTGGCCAGCCGTGAGGAGACACCGGAGGGCACCCGGTGGTCGATGCCCGCCGTACTGCCGCTGCCCGGTGACCTGCTGCCCTTGGACGCCGGACTGACCCGGCGGCTCGACCGGATGCGGTGGAGCATGCGCACCGAACCTCTCGTCACCCGACTCGTCAACCACCTGGTCGACCAATTGGGTGAACCGCGGGAGATTCTCACCTCCCTGGACCGCCTGGCAGCCGCCACCAGCCAGGACGCCGAAGACCTTCGTATCGCCGTCGCAGCGCTCGTGGCATCCGGCGACGCCCGGGTGCTGCGCGGACAGGAGCCGGCCGACGCAGAACGCCTCGAAGCCCATCAGCGCTTCTGTCTGGTCATGGACTGGAACCACTTCCACGAGACCCACACGGGGCTGCGCATCGCGGACGAAGACGAGTAGCCGACCCCGACCCGTAGCCGATCCCGACCCCGACCGCGTGCCGTCCGACTCCCTGGAACCTGTCCTTCAGAAGAAGGCCCCAGGTTGAGTCCCGGCCGGGTGCGGGCGGCGGTACAACGCGGCCCGCACTCGGCTACGGGCCGAACGGCGAGCGGCCCCCATCGACGACCAGGCACCAGCCGTTGATGGGACCGGCCCTGGTGGCCTGATCGGGACCGGCCCCGACGGCCTGATCCCGCTGACCTACAACTGCATCCCGCACCTGTGCACCACCTGGCCTCGGCCTGTCCACGGCGCGGCCCCTTGGCTTGGCCGGTCCTCCCGCTGGCGACGACGCCCCAGGGCAGCTCCTGCACCGGCCGCTGCCCGAGGTGAACCGCCCAGCCATGACTGGGCGGTTCGTCCGGCGGGTTTTCGTCCGGTACGACCCTCTGCATCCGATCCGGATCATCGCCCGCACAGGGGTGGGTCACCCGGCGGCCAGGCGGCGCAGAAGCTCTTCCTGCGAGACGTCTTCGAGAGTCGACCGTCCGATGGTGATCTCGGCGTGCAGAATTCCGCTGCCCGGAGCGGGGATCCTGAACTGCTCGACGGCGCCGAACGCACGCTGGTAGAAGTCGATTGCCGCTGCGGCGTCGTCGACCATGATGTGCGGGATCACGGCGTAGCGGTAACGGTCGGGGATCTCCATGCGGGTTGTGCGCTCGGTCACGGCGAACCTCCTTGAAAGGGCACCGCTGGTTGGTTCCTGCGGCTCTGGAAGGAACCTAGGAAATCAAGCTTGGTTGAGGTCAAGAGCCGGTGTGCCTGCCCCTCGCAAGTGCCTGCCCGCAGGCTCCTGGGTCGTGTGCCGGAAGTTCTCCGAGTCAGCTCACCACCCGGCCTGCCTTGCGGATCGGCAGCCCGAGAACCCCGTCGACTTCCCCGGACACGGCGTCGAGGAGTTCCTCTCCGAACAGGCAGAGAGACCCTTCCCATGGGTGGCCAAAGTTGCCGAAGCGGAAATCTTCCGCGAGGTAGATGACGTAGTCACCGTCGGGGTACGGGCTGAGCGGCCAGGCCGGTTGCCCCCCACCGCCGACCTTCCACGGCGCGAAACGATACGACGGTGCTGCCAGTCGAGGGCAAGCAGTGTCTCTGCTGGGCCGACGCACGCGGTCAACCCCTGCTGGACCACCGCGACCAAGCGGTCCAGACGCTCGTTGCGCGGATCGTCATCAAGTGCCGAAAGTGTCCAGGTCGCCGATGCACAGGGCTCCTGGTTGGCCGACCATTTCGATGCACTCATACTCGGCCGGAAATCGAAAGCCTCGTAGAAGCGGTCCCACGCACGTCTGTATTCCGCCTCCGGCAATACCGCCAGATCTTCCATCATGGCGCGATCCTAGTGATCCACCTCAATGGTGGTCGCTGAGCGGACCGCTCATGGAAAGGTGGACAGAACCATGTTCGGGAGCCCTGACGTGCACGGGCTGTAGGGCACAGCCACTCCTTGATCGCTGCAATGAGAACAGTGGCCTCGTAGCGGACCGCGCGATGGTGTGAGCACGGTTCCTGGAAACGACGGCCGGACCGAACCGGCTTACTCCACTCTCGCCCGAGTCCGACGCAAGCTCAGAAACCTCCGCCCGGCTTTGTCCTGTTCGGCCCGGCCCCATCAGGCCGCCCGCCCGCCTTCAGGAACCAGCAGCCCATCACCCGCTTCGACATGCGCAAAACAGCCAGACGTCCCGAGACCATCATCGGACGCGGGCGGGCCGGATGCTGACGAGTGTCGTGGGACTCATTGGGGCTCTACGTGTCAGGTCGCGGTGGGGATGTGGCGGGCTGCTGCGAGCCTGGCCATCGTCCGGAGTCTCGCGAAGTAGCAGGCGTAGTACTCCGAGCTGATCAGGGGCACCGCCTTGTCGAGGTTGGCGATGCAAGCCCAGAGTATGGCGATGCCGCGGAAACTGTCCGGATACGGGGCACGCCGGTGTTCCTCCCACAGCCGGGGGAGCCGGTCTTCGGGCTGCGTTCCGTTCGTCTCGACGGCCGTCACGCTTGCCGCGGCTGGTGGGTGAAGGAGTAGGGAAACAGCATCGAAGACGGCCTGCACCATGGTGATGGCGCTGACCAGGCCGAGGGCGGCACTTGTCACAGTGTCCTGCGTGAGCTTGTCGCGCAGGGCTCGGCCGCGGTCGAGCTCGGCAGCGAGTCCGGCCGGGATGAGTCCGGCATCGGCGGCCCGCCCGATGAGGTCCTGGACCGGTTCGTGGACGGTTAGACGCCAGGCAAGGACGTGCTCCAGGGCTACCAGGGAATGAGTGACGGCGACCGTGGCGAACTCGTACCGGTAGTAGGAGTGCCGGATGAGCTCGCGGGACGTTTCCATCACGCTCATGACGTACATCGACGCGTCGCAGGGCACAATCAGGTCGGCCACCAAGGCGTTCATGCCCGCGTAGCCGAGTACGACGTCGCGGGCACGCGGGTCCGGCACGGGCAGAGGTGTGGGCCGTGCAGCGGCGGCAGGGCGTCCACCAGCGTAAGTCTTGTGGTCCCAAGGCTCTGGGTGCCAATGGTTTTGCCCGGAGCGGTCGGCGATCCAGTGCCGCACACCGCCACTGGCCTGGCCTGGCTCGTCGAAACGGCCTCGATGCCGGCTGTATCCAGCTCCCGCAGGTGCACCGTCGTGCCACACGTCATGGCGCGGTACCTCGGAGCGAATCATGTTTCGGCCGTGACAGCCCGTCGTGACAGCCCGTGCTCCCGAAGCGTCTGGGCCTCCTCGTGGGCGCCGCGCAGGCCCTGCGCTTCTGCCGGCCGGGGACGGATGCCCTCCCTGGGGTGTTCGTCAGTCGTGGAGGGATCGTTGCGGGCGCGGATCACGTCCAAGGGGTGAAGGGGGTCGGCATGGTGTTGCACGTGCGCGGGGTGGTGCTTCCCGAGCGGGAGGAGCGGAGCTTCTGGGTCGACGGGGATGTGCTGCGCTGAGCCCGTTGCCGGTGCCGAGACCGTTGTCGACGGTGGTTGGCTGGTGCCGGGGCTGGTCGACACCCATACCCACCTAGGGGCGGAGTCGCTCGAACGACCGTTCAACGAGCATGACTTGAGGCGGCACCTCGTTCAGCACCGCGACGCCGGGTGCTGCTCGTGCGCACCCCGGGGACCGCTGCCCGGATGTCCGGTTGGGTGGACGAGGATGCCGGGCTGCCCCGGGTGCGGTCGGCGGGGCGGTGGCTGACCACACCGGGGCGGTTCTTCCCCGGGTTCGGGCGGGACGTCGGGTACGACGGGCTGGCGACGGCCGCCGTCGAGGAGGCCGTCGCCTCCTCCGGCTGGTGCAAGGTCATCGGCGACTGGCGCTGGAGCGAACCCCCTGTGCCGCTCGACGTGTTGCGCGCGGCCGTCGACGCCGTGCATGCCGTCGGCGGCAAGGTGGCCGTGCACTGCCAGACCGCCGAGGGCAGCCGCAACGCCGTGCTGGCCGGGGCCGACAGCCTGGAGCACGGCATGCCCTCGACCCGGCGCTGCTCGACCGGATGGCCGCGCAGGCACCGCCCTCGTCTCCCCTGTCGGTGTTCGCGGCAAGCGCGAAGGACCGGTACGCGTCCGAGCCCGGACCCACCCGCGACTGGTGGAGCTCCGGCTAGGAGGGCATGGCGACCACTGTCCGCGCCGCGCACGAGGCCGGGGTCACCGTGCTCGCCGGCACCGACAGCCACCCCTGCGGCACCGTCGCCGACGAGGTGGCCTGGCTGCACCGCTCCGGCATACCCGCCGACCTCGTTGCGTACGACACCGACCCCACCCTCACCCCGCAGGCGCTACCTCACCCGAGCCGGATCATCCTCCGCGGCCAGATCGTCCGGTGAACCGCCCGACTTTCGTAGGACTGTTGGCCCGGCCGTCCTGCCCCGCTCGGCGGCGGCCACCAAGGCCAGGACCGAACATGCCCGACGCCCTGTCGGCGCCCAGGACAAAGCGGCTCCTGACGGACGATTTTCTCCGCGGACAGCCGCCCACGGCTGACGCGAGTCTTGCGAACACACGACACACCAGCCCATGGACCTGCGACTTCAAGCTGACAGAGACTTACTGGACGGAACCGCCTGACCGCGCTAATCATCCCCGGGCGGCCAGGCCAGAATGAAGCCTCATGAACGACGGATCGAGCTGGCCCGTGGACAAACTGAGCGCACTTCGCCTCGGCAGGAGACTCGTTGCGGAAGTTCCAGCATCGAGGCCGGGCCGCCAGGCCTTTGTGGACGTCCGACCCAAGAAGAGCCATCCCGACGCTCAAGCACAGGGCGAGGGATGGGTTCGCAGCGACGCTGAACGCAGTTTCCACCTTGAGCACTGGGAGTACGACCGCGCACGCACCGGCGGCTTCGACTACGACATCGGAGCAGTCCTCATCGGATCCGCCGACGCCACGGACGAGTCCGAACTGATCACTGTGCTCAATGCATGGGGGGTCCGTCCTGGCCTTTTCGTCCACCCCTGGGAGAGCGAGGACCCCAAGTAAGAGGACGGAGAGGCGGTCAGTTCATGCAGACGATCAGCGGGCGTTGCCCAGCCGAGCGTCTTGCGGGGGCCGATGTCCGCTGACACCTCTGAGTCGAGGTGTTGCAACGACCGTTAGAACCCGGATGGTTGGCTGACCGCGCCCTTTTGTCCCGCGCGTCGATGGTGCGGGGCCGGTTGGATGTGAGGCGACTTCCGATCCGACCGCTGGAGGTGCGGTGGCCGAGCCTGTCCGTGTGCGCAGACTGACCGACCAGGAGGGGCAGAAGCTGCAGCAGATCGTGCGCCGGGGCAGCACCACCTCGGTGCGCTACCGGCGCGCGATGATGCTGCTGGCCTCGGCCGGCGGAAACAGGGTCCCGGTGATCGCCCAGCTCGTGCAGGCCGATGAGGACACTGTCCGCGACGTGATCCATCGGTCCAACGAGATCGGCGTGGCCTGCCTGGACCCTCAGTGGGCGGGAGGCCGTCCCCGCCAGCTCAGTCCGGACGACGAGGACTTCGTCGTCCAGACGGCCACCACCCGCCCGACCAAGCTCGGCCAACCCTTCACCCGCTGGTCCCTGCGTAAATTCGCGGCCTTCCTGCGGAAGGTGCACGGCCGGGTGATCCGCATCGGTCGCGAGGCCCTGCGCTGCCTGCTCACCCGACGCGGCATCACCTTCCAGCGCACCAAGACCTGGAAGGAATCTCCGGACCCCAACCGCGACGCCAAGCTTGAGCGGATCGAGGAAGTGCTGGAGCGCTTCCCGGACCGGGTTTTCGCATTCGACGAGTTCGGGCCGCTCGGCATCCGCCCCACCGGCGGGGCCGGCTGGTCCGCCGCCGGTCACTCCGAGCGGCACCCCGCCACCCACCACCGCACCCACGGCGTCCGCTACTTCCACGGCTGCTACTCGGTCGGCGACGACACCCTGTGGGGCGTCAACCACCGCAAGAAGGGTGCCGCAAACATCCTGGCCGCGCTCAAATCGATCCGATCCGCCCGCCCGGACGGCGCCCCCCACCTACGTGATCTTGGACAACCTGTCCGCTCACAAGGGCGACAAGATCCGGGCCTGGGCCAGGAAGTACCGGGTCGAGCTGCGCTTCACCCCGACCTACGCGTCCTGGGCCAACCCGATCGAGGCCCACTTCGGCCCACTGCGGCAATTCACCATCGCCAACTCCAACCACCGCAACCACACCGTGCAGGCCCGGGCCCTGCACGCCTACCTGCGATGACGCAACGCCAACGCCCGCCACCCCGATGTCCTCGCAGCCCAGCGCAAGGAACGCGCTCGCATCCGCAGCGAAAAGGGCATCCGCTGGGGCGGACGCCCACTCACCACCGCAGCCTGATTCGCCCTGTCCGCGAACAGCCGAACCTGACGTTCAGATCCCCTGGACGATCAGCCTCTTGCTGTCCGTGTTCCGGATGCGCAGAGGTGCGATCGCCTGATATTCCGCCGACTCGTTCCAGGCCCGTGCGGCAGCCAAGCCCGGGAACTCCACCAGGATTATCTGCCCTGGTTCCCAGGCACCCTCAACGACGTCGACCTCGCCGCCCCGGGCGAGGTACCTGCCGCCGTACGGCTCAAGCGTCGCAACCACCTTCGATCGGTACTCGGCCAGTTCCTCGGCATCACCAGTCAGCTGCACGTCTGCGATCACGTAAGCGGTCATGGGGCCGACCCTATCCAGAACTCCCGGAGCCGTGATCAAGACCGCCCAACCCGGCGAGCCTTCCTGGTCAGAGCACTAGCGTCCCGACCGCCGCCGTCACCCGGATGTGCTCCAGGAGATGGTGAAGCCGCCTGGTGGGGTGGGTGTGTTGATCGGACGGCGCGGTTACGTGGGGAGGGTCCTGCGAACCGTAGTGACGCTCGCCCGCCGGCCGGGCAGGGTTTGGACAGCCTGGGGGCGCGGACACCGGCGAGGACCGCGGTCGCCGTCTTCGGCAATCGCGACCGGCTTGATTGCCGGGGTCGGCGTGGCCTTGATGCCTATCCCGTGGTTCCGGGGAAGCCGTGGCGGGCGAGCGCGTGCTGCGGGCCTTGCGTGCGTTCTTCGGCGGCGGGGCGGCGATGCTTGTCTGCCACGGCCTGTGCTGCGGCGGCGTGTTGCTCTTGGGCGGCCATGGCTCGCGCGGCGGCTTCGGTATCGGCTTTCAGCCGGGCCGCACCATGGTCTGCTGGACGTAGGCGTTGGCCGTCGCCCACACCATGTCGTCGGGCCCGGTGTGGGTGTGCACCCGCTGCTGGAGAATCCACCGGACCGTCTCATCGAGCGGGCCCGTGACGTGACTCCAGGCCGCCTCGGTTTTCGCGGTGTGCGGTGCCCGTCCAGGCGAGGCGCGCCATGCCCCCGGAAGCTTCTCTGAGCCGCCCGACGCCGACCCGCGCGGCGAAGTTGACGTGCACTCAGCTGGTGGCCGCGCTCCGAAGGGCCGGCCGCAAGCGAGGCATTGAGGAGGAGGCGGGCGGGCTCCAGCACGCTTTCGTGCTGGCCGGGTCCAGCAAGCCACCGTTGGTTGAGGAGGCGCTGGGCAAGCCGATGCTCGCCCTCCTGATCCAACTGGAGGCCAATGGCACCGCCGCCGATGACCTCGCCGAGGCGGTGGAAGAGGTTTTCCCCCAGGCATACGGACGCTGAAGTGATCTTGAGCCTTTTCGGGACTCGGCATCCGACTCGGCGCTCGGGTGCTGGCCGTGATCGGAGACGACAAGGCTCGCTTCCCGGATGCCTGCGGCCTGAAGGCGTACGCCGGAGCTGTATTGTCTCAGTTGTATTGCATCCCTATGGTCGTCTAGCAGGCCTCTGGCCTGTGATGCTGCAATGAGTGAGAATGCGATCAAGATGACGTACACCGGCCAAAAAGCGCTCTGAACTGCAAGGATGCAAGGATTGAGACAAGCCTGCAACCCCATTGAGCGGGCTATATGTAGGCAGTGGGTCGGATGTGCTGTGATCATATCCGGCGGGTCCCTGGGCGGGAGGCGCCACGTTCCTCCTTGTTTTGGTAGTTGACTGCGCCGAGCCCTGGTCGACGGCCGCTGGGTTCGTTGGGCCTGCGGGCTGGAGTCCGTGGCCGGGGGAAATCGGGGGTGATGCGGCGGCCCGCCTGGCAGAATCGGGTGATCGACACGCCCTTGGGGGAGCTATGCAGGAACTCCGCTTCGACGACGGCATCCGGTTCACCGCGGTGGTCAGCAGCGACCAGACGTGGCTGCGCCGCGCGCTGGGAGCCCACGAGCTGAGCGTCCAGCTCGCCGTCGGGGTGTCGCCCTTCACCGAGGCGGGGAAGATCCTTGCTCTGGAGGCGGACCTGTTCGGCTTCGAGGCGACGGGGCAGCGCTCGCGGCTCGCCCGGACCACGGTGAACCTGGCGTAGACCCCGAAGGTGGCCGTCCACCGCGTCAACCTGTCGTTCCCGCTGACGTCGTTGCAGGTCCATGCGATCGAGGCAGGCCGTACCGACGACGTACGGTTTGAGATCGATCTCAACGCGACGCTGCCGCAGGCCCCCGGCTATCCGGGGGTACACAGGACACGGTGCACATCACCATCGCCAAGAGCCGGTGGGAGCAGCAGCTCGCGCAGCTGGGGCCGTCCGCCGCGTTCGAGATGGCCGTGCCGTACCCGCTCGGCGATCCGGAGCGGGACGAGGTCGGACGGACGCTGCGGGAGGCACAGCGGCTGCTGACCGTGGGCGAGATCCGGGCGTCGATCCTGGAGGTCAGGCGGGCGCTGGAGTGGGTCCGGGAGAACGTCACCTGGGACAACCCCGGATCGAGGAAGCAAGCCAACCAGTGTAACCAGACCGAGCGGTGGTGGCGGATCCAGGACGCCCTGTACAGCCAGACCTGCGGAGCCCTGCACAACGACGCGGTCACCAAGGACTTCAAGTACGACCAGGCCGAGGCGGAGACGCTGCTCGCGATGACCTCCGCACTGCTGCGGAACGTGCCCGCCACCAGCGCATGACGGGGCGGCCCGGCGCCCGCCCCGCGACCGAAACCGCACACTGTGGCCGATGCGATCACCTGACCGGGCCTGACCTCAACCCGCCTGCGCCAGGGCGGTCATGGGCTGGCAGGGGGGTCTTTGTAGGCAGCCTCGATCGCACCGGCGTTGATCAACGCGATCCGCAGCTGTTCATGTTCGGCCGCGCCCTCCGCGGTGCTCTGGGCAAAGAGCAGGGCCGCATGCCCTTGGATCTCCTGCCGGTGGAAGACGTCCACCTGGGCGCCGAGCATGGCCGCGGCGATCAGCAGGGCATCGGCCGAATCGGGGTGGCGCGCTGCACGCTCGGCGACCGCGTAGGGCGCCTCCACCTCCGGCTGCCGGGCAACGGTGCGGGCGGTCAGCTCCAGCCAGACGGCATCGTCGAGCCGGTCGGCGTAGGCAAACCGCCCCGCACCGATGAGAGCAGCGGGCTCCAGCTGCGCCTCGAGCGCACAACGCCACAACGCTGCCGCCCGCTCGGGCCACGGGCTTGTTTCCTCGCAGCCGATCACGGCCTGGGCGAGGCGGGACAGCAACTCGGACACCGCTTGGGGCCCGTTGGCCTGCGCGCCGAGCTCGGTCAATAGCGCAGGGGCCGGGCCCAGGGCTTCCGAGCCGGTGAGGAACGACAGGATGATCTTGTCGAGAGTGGGGATGCCGTCTGGGCCGGCCGCCGTCTGCAGCAGCGCAGTGCGATCCAGGCGTGCCAGGATGCCGCTGTGCGGGCGCCCATGCCGCAGCCAGGTAGCGGCGGGCCGCCAGGGAGCGTCGAGCGTGCAGAGCTGGTCGGCGTGCTCCTCGGCCCAGGCCGCATCGACGTGCACCAGTTGGCCGAGACAGAAGCCGATGACCGACAGGGCTTGATCATCTGGCTTGCCCTCCAGCAGCCGGGCCAGCACAGCACGGACCGGGTCGGTCAGCTCCTGGCCGGTGCGCTGGGTCTGCTGGAGGCCCCAGGCGATCAGCGACAGCAGCGCCGCCCCGCCCGGCTGATCGATCGCTGCCAGGAGCGGTTGCTGAGTGTCGGTACGGGGCTGCGTCCAGCCGGTGACCAGGCCTTCCAGCCACTCGACGGTGCCCTCTGCCGCACCCGATGAGTCCTCCAGCAGCAGGCCGTTCTCCCATGCCCGGTGCAGCAGGTTGCAGATCACCCGCTCCAACTGCCGTGCGCCCGGCGTGTCGTGCCCGGCTGTCGGCCGGGTGGCGAAGGCGGCCAGAGCGATCGCAGCGAGCTCCGCGTCTGTGATCTTCCCTTCACGGGCGGCCCGGTGCAGGGAGTTGAAGTAGGCGGCCAGCACGGCTGGATCGTCGGCCGCGGCGGCCGCCACGCCGTCCGCATCGCGGGCCCACAGCTGCGGATCCTGGGCCACCAGGTCACTGAGCAGGCCGGCGCGAGCGTCACTGGCGTCGACGTCGGTGCGCTCGACGGGTGCGGTGGCCAGGTGGCCGGCCGCGGCGGCCGGACCTTCCTCCGCCGCACGGGCAGCGAACGCCTCCGCTGACAAACCGCCGTGGCTCTCGATCCAGGAGGTGACGCGCATGACCGGCTCCGGACGCGCTGGTGCGGGCTGTCCCGCCAGCGCGGTGAGCGTCTCCAGCAGTGGCCGCCACGGCTCGAGCACCTCCGGGGCCAGGACCTGGGACAGCTCCCAGACGGTGCGCCAGGCAGACGGCAGCGAGGCGTGCGCCGTCTCGTAGGCGTTCTTCCAGTCGGAGATCTCCTGCGCGGACGGTGCCTGTCCGAGACCCTGGGCCAGCACACTGTGCAGCCCGGCACGGTGCTGGTTGGGGCAGGCGTCCTTGAGTAGGGCGAGGAAGTCCGCGACATCCGCGCAGACGGTGCCCTGCCGCACAACCAGCCCGCCGTCTGCGAGCAGAGCGCCGAGCGGGACACCAACCGATGGAGGCTGCGCCTGCCCGCCGGAGCCCCCGCAGACCTGGAAGCAGAGCCACCCCGACTGCTCACCTCCCTGATCAAGGTCGTGCTCTCCCAGTCGCTGCTCTCCGACAAGGCATTCATGCACCTCGTCGAGCAGGCGCTCGGCGGCGGCCTCTGGCACAAGCTCCTCGTCGGTCGCCCCTACGACGAACTGGCCGACTTTCTGCGACCTGACGACTATCAGACGATGGCCGCGCTCGCCGATCCGGCCGTCGGAGCAGGCATACCGCGAGGCCAGGCGAAACCAGCTGCCCTGCCGGCCCGGACCGGGCCCGGACCCGGCTACGAGCACAAGGAAGCCCTCGACACCGTCCGCAACCGCTATGCCGTGATGCTCCCCATCGTGCGCCACACCCTTCCCCGCCTGTCCGCGGACCCCGGCTTCAGGAGCACGGCCAGGCAACTACGTGAAGAAGCTTGGCGCGACTGGCATCTGCTGACCGCCATCGCCAACGCCGTAGGAAACCATCGCGCCCAGCAGCAGGGCCTGCGCCCTTCGCCGGGCGATTCCCCGGAGCACCGGGCCCGCATTCTCGCCGTCATGCAGGCAGCTGAGCGTCCCGAGGACCCTCCTGTCCCCGCAGAGGCATTCACCGAACGGGCCCTGCGGACACACCTGTCGGTTGCCGCAGTGAGTACGGCGCACTCCCATGGCCTTGTCGTCCGTCACGCCTTCCCCGACCGGCAAGCACTGCTGTCGATACTGGGCGACCGGTACGGCTACTGGACGGACGACGTTGAACACGATGACCCGTTCGGCTGGCCGGCCGAGGAAAACGTGGCGACACCTGACCGAGGACGCGCCTGATCCGCAGCCCCCAGACGGGACGCCAGCCTGCTGCTCTTCTTGTGACATGGCCGGCCGGGCGCTGGCGCCGCCAGGGCGGACTGCGCGGCGGTGGGGCCTGCCGGACGTGTTACGGCAGGCCGGTGTTCGTAGTTCGCGGCCCGCGGTCGGGGAGGTGTAGGCGGTGGAGGTCTTCGTGGAGCCAGGCGTAGGCGTAGTCGATGGCGGGCGAGAGCCACGGCCGATCAGCGCTCCCGCCGCGGTGGGGCCGGCAAACGTTGCCCGGTGTGCCACCCTCCGCGCAAGAGCCTCACCCGGCCGTGACCCCGCCCCGCTCCTCGCGCCTTTCTCACCACCATGCCGGTCGTGCCGTGTTACCGCGGTTACCGCGTCACGTCGCCGCCCCTCGGGGGATGGCGAGGCGGTGCGCGGGCGCTGTCGCCAGCCCAGGCGACCGCAGTACAGCCAGCGACACTCGCTTGGAATCGTCAGTTGCGCCCTGGTGGGGTGGATCCGCCGAACAGATCGGCGAAGGAGAACGTGCCAGCGGGGTTGCCGACGTGCCCGGTGGTCGTGTCGCGGGCCTGCGGCTCCTCAACGATCTTCGTGATCACCGCATCCCAGCAGGAGGTTCAACGCTCGCTCGCCGTGAGGCCCTTGAGCGGTCAGCGCCATGGACAGTTCGGCAGAGACGGTGAAGGCGCTCTGGCCGGCAGTGCCGCCCGCTGCGTCGTTCGCGACAGTCACCCGGTCACCGTAGCGGCCCATGCGCCGGTCACACCCAACTCCCACTGCGACCTGGCCGCTGGGATGGGGCCGCAAGGGCAGCGTGGCAAGAGGCGGCGTGGAACGAGCAGGCCGTGATGTCGGGGTGCGGGCTCAGTCCAGCCAATGCACCAGGCGTGCGGTGTCGTGCACGGTCAGGGCGCGTTCTTCGAGGCCGAGCGCGTACTGCCGGGCAGCGTCATCACCGTGGGTCAGCATCAGCGCGGACGAGCTGATCAGCCGGGCGCTTCCCAGACAGGCCACGTCGAGGGCCAGCGCCAGCATCTCGGGCGAGACGGTGTGGGCGTGGAGGACATCCTCGCTGTAACGGGCCATGTGAACGAGACCGATGGGGGTGCTGTGCGTGACCTGGCTCAGCAGTAAGTACGCCACAGGCAGCCAGCCCGGCTCGGGGTAGGGCGCTCCCATGCGCAAGAGCATCTCGTTGATCGATGGCAGCGGCTTCCGGCCTTTGGATATCGTCTCCGGCCCTTCGACGACGGTGTCAGGCAGTTGGAACAGTTTCCTGGCAGCAGCAAGCGCCACAGCGTTGCCGGCCAACAGTTCAATCGTCTTCTTCTTGCGGGCGCGGAACTCGTCGAAGTAACGGGTGGAGCGCTGCACGAACGCGTCCTCGTCCTCGTGGTCCTGGGTCAGCCAGGTGAAGCGGGCGGCTTCCTCCAAGAGCATGCGCGCGCCGAACACCGCGGTGACAGCGGCTTGCTGGTCGTAGGTGGCCATCACAGTGGCGAAGGTGGAGTGGGCTCCCGCATACGCCAGGACACTGGCCAGCTTGGGGTTGCCGTGTGCCCAGGGGCTGGTGTACCAGCTGTTGAGAAAGACGTCGTACTCTTCGGCCGCCGCGATGACGGGACCGGCGTCGGCGATGTCCGGCAGCACGCTGCCGGGGTCCACCAGTACCTCGGGGCGAAGACGCAGCTGCCGCGGGCGGGCTCTGACCTTGGAGGAGGCGTTCGAAGCGGGCTTCGGGTCGCCCAGGCCGTGCACCGCGCGCGCCGCGGCAACCACGTCCTCGGTCAGCCGCATCGCCTGGCCGAGGAAACCGGCCTGATCGACCTCCGGCGGCCAGCACTCCGGCACCGCCGAGCACACGTCCAGGAGCGTGACGGTGACACCGACGGCCGCGACATGCATGAACAGGGCTTCGTGATCGGCACGCAGATCATGGCCGGGCACACCCCCGGCGGCCAGGCTGCTCTGCAGCCCAAGCAGGTTGCCGTGGCCTGCATGACCCAGCACCATCACGGCACCCCGCAGCCCGGACATGGCCAGCATGCTGCGTGTCGCGTCCAGGAGATCCTGGACGCGGCCACCTACGACCGCAGGCGCCACTGGCGGAGCGGGAGAATCCAGGAACATGTCCAGCAACTTCTGCTCATCCGGAAGCGGTGGCGCTGACAGCGCCGCAAGGGAGCCTCCCGACAGACCGGTGACCCCACTGAGCGGCACAAACCACCGGGCAAGATGCGGAAAGCTCACGTCATGGTCGGCCACGTAGCCGCAGATCCGGTTGCGCTCCTCCAACATGCTGCCCATCAAAGCGCTCCGCCGCTCCGCCGCTCCGCCGCATCCTGCGCGATCCATTGCCAGCGCAAGCCGTCATCGAACAGACTCCGCGCCAGCGCCCCCACGACTGCCGCCCATCCCCGAGCCGAGCAGCGAGTCCGCGCATGCGTAGCGCCACCGAGCGAAAGGAAACACCGCCTCGGCCAGAAACTGATCGCCCGCGCCGTCGAAGTGGAATACCGCTGGCAGGCCGTCAAGATGCAGCCGCAAGGCCCGTGTTGCTGCCCGCAGACGCACGGTCGCGGCATCCGCCTTCCGCCCGTCAGGACGCCTGCCATCTGTCCCCTGCGGCTGCTGTCCGCCCATCCCCACCCCTCTGGGTTGTCCGCTTCATCCATTGTGACGTCGCCCGTCCGTTCTGCGATCACTCCGGGGCCGCAGAGCAAGTTCGTATGTGCGCACGGCGGCACTCCCCTGATCAACGACGATCACCGTCCCTTGCCGGCCAGGTGGCAGCCGGCGCCCATGGGGCCGCCGATGTTGCGATGGCGGAGCTTGTTCCGGTCGCAGACCTCCGGGACTCGGGGGCCACCGGCAGGCCAGCGACAGCGTCCGCCAGGGACAGGGGCTGTGCTGAGTGGCCGTTCGGCAGGGCCCGCGGCTGCCTGGCGGCGTGTCCCGCCTCTGGAGCTACCGGCTGCAGTAGATGGTGAAGTCGCCGGCGCTGGTGTCCCGGACGACTTCTCTGCGCCGGCCAGCAGCAGGAGCTGTTCGTTGGTGGCCTTGCCGGCCTGCAGGCCGGGTTGGACGATGATCGTAAGTGATGTGTGAGGGCTCAGGACATCTTTGACGTTCTGTCATCAGTACATCCTTGACGTCTGCTACTCGTTGTTCCGCCTGGAGATGAGGGGGGCGGGATGGAACCGCAGGAGTTGGTGGAGCATCGGTATCGCGCGGTCCTGGAGGTACTGGACGGGGCGCCCGTCGTTGAGGTAGCTCTGCGCTACGGGGTGTCCAGGCAGTCCGTGCATACGTGGCGGAACCGGTACCAGGAACACGGCGTCGAGGGGCTGAAGAACCGATCGCGTCGGCCCCGGACGAGCCTGACCCGGCTGCCGGCCGACGTGGAGGCGCTGATCTGCGAGCTGCGGCAGCAGCATCCGCGATGGGGTGCCCGACGCGTCGCCTACGAGCTGGGGCGGCGCAACGTCGTCCCGCTGCCGTCGCGGGCGACCGTGCACCGGGTGCTGGCGCGCAACGGCCTGGTGGACCACCAGCAGCAGGAGCACAAGCGCAAGTACCGGCGGTGGCAGCGCGACGCGCCCATGCAGTTGTGGCAGATGGACATCGTGTCGGGCGTCCCGCTGGCCGACGGCCGTGAGTGCAAACTCGTCACCGGTATCGACGACCACTCGCGCTACGTCGTCGTCGCCGAGGTCGTGGTCCGGCCGACCGGCCGGGACGTGTGCTCGGCGTTCGTGGCGGCGATGCAGCGGTACGGAGTGCCGACCGAGATGCTGACCGACAACGGCAAGCAGTTCACCGGCCGCTTCACCAAGCCCCGGCCGGCCGAGGTCCTGTTCGAGCGCATCTGCCGGGAGAACGGCATCGTGCAGCGGCTCACCAAACGCCGGTCACCGACCACGACGGGCAAGGTCGAACGCTTTCACGGAACCCTGCGCCGCGAGTTCCTGGACCACGTGGCACCGTTCGTCTCCGTCGCCGACGCCCAGGAGGCGATCAACGCCTGGGTCCACAGCTACAACCACGCGCGACCGCACCAGTCCCTCGACATGGCCGCTCCGGCCAGCCGCTTCCGGCCTTCGCGCGCGGACACAGCGGCCTCCCTGCTGACCGCCGAACCCACGGTCGCGGCCACGCTTCCCCCGCAGCCCACCGCTCCGGTCGTCGAAACGACGCCCGACCCAGTTCAGCGACCCGTCTCGCTGGGGGCGATCGAGTTCGACCGGGAAGTACCTCCCTGCGGCCATTTCGCCCTGTTCCACGGAGGCCAGGACGTATGGGTCGGGCCTGCCTTCGCCGGGCGGACCGTCACCGTGTGGGCGGATGACCGCAGCATCCACGTCACCATGCAGGGCTACCTGCTGAAGACCTTCGCCTCGCGGACCTCGCTGGAGGACCTGGCCAGGATTCGGGACAAGCTCTCGGGCCGACCGGCGGGACCCCCGCCCGCGGCCCCCGCGCTGCCCCGTCACCGCGGGCGGCCGCAGCTGCCCCCGGGGACGACGGTCGAGGTCGATCGCGCGGTCTCGCGCGATGGCGTCGTCGGCCTCGGAGACCGTGACGTCATGCTGTCCCGCACGCTCGCCGGTAGCCGCGTGGTGCTGCGGATGGATGAGCGCCTTCTCCACGCCATCAGCAACGGGCGCGTGGTGAAGACCATGCCGCTGCCAATCCCTCCGGGGAGGCTTCCACTGCTCAACGGTGTTCGTGCCGCCGTCGGCCCACTTCCACCCGGTGGCCCGGCCAGACCGCTGACCGTTCAGCGGCGGGTCAACAATACCGGTCGCGTGATGGTGGCCCGTCAAACGCTGCTGATCGGCTATCCGCACCGCGGCAAGACCGTGAACGTCATTGTGGAGGACACCCACTTGCGCGTCGTCCACAACGGCGTGGAACTGGCCGTCTTCCCCCGCACCAGTGACAAGCCCGTCACACGAATCAAAGCATGGCCGAGCCGTCAATCGCGCGAACGGCGTCAAGAGAGTCTTGAGGACGGACCGTCAAAGATGTCCTGAGCCCTCACACATCAACGGACCTGGATCTCGGTGGCGTCCAGCCGCAGCTCGACGCCTTCCGCCTGGGCATAGGCAAAGACATCCGTCAGCGTCCGAAGCCGAAGGCCGGGACGGTCGGGAACCGCGCATCCCCGCTCCGCCAGGAGCGTGCGCACCTCTCCGATCGCCCGGGTAACGGTGGAACGGTCGACACCGAACAGCAGCCCCAGTACCGAGTGCGGCAGGTCGTGCCGCAGATGGATCAGTGTGGCCACCAGCCTGTCGACGAACACCAGCTGATGGCTGGCGCCGGCACCCGCGGCCCGCTTCCTGGCCCCGCCCCGCGTCGCATGGCGACGACCTTCGACCCTGGCCTGCCACGGCTCGGCCAACTCTTCGACCAGGCACGCAAGATGAGACCGAGAGCTCTGTGAACAGCCGATGCGCCAGCACCGCCCGATTGACCATGACCACCACAGCGGGATCATGCCATCCACCTGGCACGACACCTCACCCGCTATCACGCACCAACTCGTTAGGCGGGTCACCGCATCCGAGTTCGGGTCACCTCCAGCAACTTCCGCGCTGGGACCGCAACCTCAACGCTGGAGAACCCGAGCAGAGCGCGACCTCTGCGCAAGCAGCCCGACAGCAGGTCTTCCACGATCCTGTCCGGCCGTCCCGGATCGTCCGCCCGCGGTCCCTCCGGGTGGAAGAAATCGCAGCCGTAAAGATCGACTAGTGAAATTCGAACGAGTGCGCGAGTTTCTCGCGAGGAATGCATGTTCGATATTCCATGGGGGTGTGACGTGCCTCTCGTAAAGATCTGACTTGATTTCGGCTGATGCCGCCAGACCGAATCGGCCCGGCCCCGTGGTGGTGTGGATCCTCGGTGTCGCAGATCTCGATCACGTCATGATTCTTTGTCTTCGCAGTTCAGGCATGCCTTGCCGGATCTCTTGCCCTGAGTGAGGGAGGGTGCGAGCCGGTCCGCGCTCCGTTCTCGAATCCAGTGCACTGGCTGACGCGAATAGCGCAGATTCAAGTCATTGCCGAGTGCCGGATCCCCATTGATTTCCGGGTTTTCCCGGGGGCGTTGTCAGCGGCGGCATCTAGCTTTCATGAACGGCTCGGAAGCAGGGAGCGGCATGGTTTTTCCGGTCCGTTTCACCGAGCATCACGGTGCCGTCGTGTGCAGGGGGAGATGGTGTTGCGTTCGCGGATGTGGTGGCAAGAGGTCGTACCGGGGGACTGGTACGTGTTCGGGATGCCGGAAGGCCTCGTGAAGGAGCGCTATCTCGCCCTGTTGGCCGCTCTGGAAGAGCTGTCCACGCGCGGGCCGATGGCGACGCTGTCCGACATCACCGCCCAGCTGAAGGCAGTCGGCTACCACGACCCGCTGCCGGAAGCTGAGCTGCGCGCTTTGCTGGACCAGCTACTGGCTTGGAAGTTCGCAGAGCCGTTTCACGACTACGCGGCTCCGCTGCGCAGCCTGCAGGGTCTGTCGGCGCGTGAGGAGGCGTGGGCGCTGACGCAGCGAGGACGCGGTGTCGTGGCCGCCGTGCGCACCGCAGTTGTCGATGTGGTGCGTGCTCTGCAACTGCCCAGCCGTCTTCTGGACGGGGTGCAGGACACGCTGCGGGAGATCCTCGGTCACCTGAAGGACGATCACGGCCGGTTGCCGGGCGATCTGGAGGACGTGCGCACCCGCATCGACGAACTGCAGCGGGTGACGGCTGACTTCTATGCGGCTCTGGCGAGGATGGTGCAGTCCGACGTGACCGATAACGACGTGTTCGGTGACAACCGCGACCGCGTTGTCGAGGCGCTGCGCCAGTTCCCCCGTGAGTACGGGCGCGGCCTGCCACGGGTGGAGGCGGCGCTTGCCGAGCTGCGGGCGGCCGGGTTCGCCCGCACTGTGGAGGCCGCTGCCGGGCATGCCGGGCTCCTCGACGTGGCCGACCAGCAGCACTGGATCGACGAGCGTATCCGTCGCCTGACTGACCTGGATGCATGGTTCCAACCGGACGGAACCGTGCACAGGCTGATCGACTCGGCCAGCGGAGCGGTGCACACCCTGCTGGTTGCCATCGACCGTCGCTACATGGCCCGTCGGCGCGGCAGTGACCTGGGCGTCGACTTCAGGGCCCTGGCCTACAGCCTGTATCGCCAGCCGGATGACTCTGAGGCCCGTCGGGTGTACGCGGCTGCGTTCGGGGACTGGCCCGCCTGGCACGCGGTCATCGGTGCCGGCGAGGAGGACGTCGCTCACGGCACTCCCGCCCACTCCGGCACTGGCCGTCACCAGGTCGAGGTGACGCTGCGGGAACACGAGCGGCACGGTCGCACCAGTGGACGGCCCCGAAGGGTGCCCGACACGAGCGCCGACCGGGCAGTGGCCCACGCCCAGGCACAGGCGCTCGCGCAGCGCCGCCGCTATCTGGCCGGGCTGCTGGCCACCGACGGCGAGGTCGGCCTTGAGTATCTGGGCCGACTGCCGTTCGAGGCGGCACTGATCCTGCTCAATGCCGTCGAAGTCGCGCTCAGCCAGTACCACCCGCAGGACGGGCTGGGGCGGGCGGCCGTCGACGAGGCCGGCCTGGAAGTGACCGTCAGGGCTGGCCGGCCCCACATCACGGTCACCGTCGAACTGGCCGAAGGGCACCTGTCCGGGCCTGAGCTGTGGCTGGCGGTCACCTCCCAGGGCCACACATCCTCCGTTGACCGCGCAGCTGAGTCCCGGGCGGCCGGGCAGAACTGGAGCGTGGCATGAACGACAGCCTGCTGCTCGACGCCGACCTGCGGGCGAGTGCCCGCCTGCTGGCCGCGGCCGGCAGGCTCACCGTCGAACACGAACCCGAGCACTACCGGGTGGCCCTGCAGGGTCACCCGGCCCTGGCCGAGTTCTTCCGCACCGAACTGAACTGGACCCTGGAGGTCCATGAGGTCGCCGGCCTGATCCGTCTGCACAAACGCCGCCAGGACCCGCCGGGCGACCGAGGCCCGAGGCTGGTGCGGGAGAAGAAGCCGCTGGCCGGCACCCTGGTGATGATCCTCATCTGCCTGGCCTGCGAACAGTTGTGGCGCCGCCCGCGCATGAGCGTGCGCGAACTCCTGCAGGCCATCGCTCAGGTGTGCGCGGCCGATACCACCGACGCGCGCCTGCCTCGCTTCCCGGTCGTTGCCACCGACGACGTCAGCAAGCAGCAGGCCCGTCACAACCGCCAAAGCCTGGCCGACGCCCTGAAGATCCTCGTTGCGGAAGGCACCGTCACCGTCGACGCCGACCTCGACCGAGTACTGGCCGAGGAGGACGGTGACCTCATCGTCACGGCCTCCCGAGACCGTCTTGCCAGCAAAATCTCCTCACTCTCACCCACCCTCCTGCAACTCGATGGCGTGCCCCCGGACCGGCACGCCGCCGCCCTGTCCGCCGAGTCCCTTCTGGACCACACCGCCCACACGGCAGAAGATGCCCCCACGCTGGAGCAACGGCGTCTGAACGCCATCCGCCGCCTGGTCGATGACCCCGCCGCCGATCCCCTCAACGACGACACCGACACCACCCCCTACCTGCACACGCTGACCGGACGCGAACGCGCCCTCAACGCCGTCGCCGCCCTCGGGCTCACCGCGACCGTGCGCCGCGACTGGTGGCAGGTCACCGATCCCAGCGGCCAGTCCAGCAGCATCGACTTCCCCAACGGCCGACGTACGGAACGCCAGGCGGCCCTTGCCCTGCTGGCCGTCCTTCCCGGCCGCGAGGACCCCGCCGCACCACTGACGCTCACCGACATGGCGGAACTGTTCAGCCAGATACGAGCCCGCCAGCCCCGCTGGGCCGCCTCCTACGAACGCATCTCGGCGCTGGCTCGCGCCGCGGCCGCCGAACTGACCAGCGTCGGCCTGCTCGCCCCTGATCCGGACCGCCCCGACACCTGGCTGCCCACACCTGGCGTGCACTTGTGGCGCGTCCGCGTCCGCCAGCCTGCCCCGCCACCCGCACCGGCCGCCGCCCCGCCCACCGACCCAGCACTACCCCTGTTCACGCCGCCCGGTACGGCCGAGACCGCCCCCACCCCCGATGCCGCGCGCCAGGCGAGCCAAGGAGACGACGGATGAAGCCCACCGAGCACCCCGCCCTGCACCTGAGCCTGACGGAGGCCGACGGGCCGTTCGTCGCCGCCCCCACCGCCGAGGGCCGCTGGCAGCCCACGCGTGCCGGCATCGTCAACTCCTGGGCCTGGGCCAGCGAACAGCTCTACTTCTCCGGCGGCTGGCTCGCCCTGGTCGGACCCAATGGATCCGGCAAGTCCCTGACCGCCTCCATGCTGATCACCGTCCTGCTGGACGCCGACACCTCCCAGACCGCACTGTCGGTGTCCGGCAAAGCCGCCGGCACCCTCACCAGCCGGCACACCGACTTCAACGACCGGGAAGACCGCACCGGCGTCTGGTGGCTCGAGTACGGTCTGCACGACCCGGCCGACGGCACCACCCGGTATCTGACCACCGGCCTGTGGCTGCGGGCCACCGCGGGCCACCTGCACCGCGCCTTCTTCCTCGCCCCCGGCCGGGTGGGCAGCGACCTGGTACTGGAACAAGACCGTGAGCCCGTCGGCCTGGACGCGCTTGCCGCACAACTGTCCGCATGTCAGGGCGAGATGTTCACCGACTCCAAGACCCTGCGCGGCTCCCTGACCAAGCTCACCCCCCAGGACGAGCGCTCCTACCGCCACAACGTGCGCACCCGCCTGTTCGCCCCGCTCAACGAGGTCCAGTTCGAGGCACTGCTCGCCGTCCTGCGCTCCCTGCGCAGCGTGCGCACAGCCGAAGCCATTTCCCCCACCCGCATGCGGCAGGTCCTCACCGACGCCCTGCCCGCCCTCGACACCGACAACCTCACCCAGATCGCCGAAGCGATGGAACGCATCTCCGAACTGGAACACAAACTGGAGCGCACCCGCCAGGAAGCCAAACTCCTGGAAGGCACCGACCGCAGCTACCGCCGCTACCTGCGCACCGTGACCCAGGTCGAAGCTGCCGCCCTGACCGCAGCCAACACCGAGTTCGACGACCAGGCCCGCAACTTCAAGCGGGCCACCGACCAGCTGGATGCCGCCCAGCAGGCTTCCCGGGACGCGGCCCAGGAGCAGGCCCGCGCGCAGAGCGACATCTCCCGCGCCCGGGGGCAACTGTCCGCGGACGAGGCACTGCTGAGCGACCATGCCGGAGCCGAACTGCCGCACCACGAAGAACGCGCCCGCGACCTCGCCGCCCAGGCCGAAGCCGCCGCCCAGCGCGCACGGACGGCTAGCACCGACGCCGACGAGGCCCGCCGCAAGGCCGCCGACAGCCGAAACGACGCCCAGGCCGCCCAGACCCAGCTCACCCGGATCTCCGGAGACCTGCGCACCACCGGCAATGCTCTGGGAGCCCAGGCCGCCTGCGAACACCTCATGACCGCATCGGCAGCCCTCGCCGCGGCCGGCCAGGGCGCCGACACCACGTTGGACACAGCCTGGTTGTGCAGCCACCCGCTGGCCTGGGCGGAAGACCACCAGCGCCAGATCCAGGCCGTCGACCGGGCCCTGCACGACTACCAGCACATGCAGGCCAACCAGCGCACCGCCGCAGACGAACAGCGTGCCGCCGAGGACGCGGAAGACACGCGCCGTGAGGCGGCCCGCCAGGCCACCGGTGACCGCCGACGTGCTGAAGAGGAACTGTCCGCCCGTCTCCACGACTGGCAGGCCAGCGCACCGCTGCTCGGCCCGCTGCCGCCGCAGCTGACCGCACAGGGCGAGGCGGAGGAGCGCACCGACACCAGCCAGCTCACCGCCTGGCGTGCGTCCGCAGCCGCCGCGGCCCGCTCCCGCATCGACCTTCCCGGGCACCAGCAGAAGGCAACCGCCGACGCCGCCCTCGCCCAAGCCGCAGTGCGCATCGCAGACCAGGCCCGCATCGACCACGCCGCAGCGAAGGAAACCGCCGACGAAGCCGGCGCCGCCCACGAAACCGCCCTGGACCACGCGCACACCCAGACAGAAGCCGACAACAGCCGCCGCACCCAGGCCCACCGCCTCCACCAGCAGACCCGCCACGACGCACAGGCCGCGCTGGAGGCAGCCGAACAGGCCCGCACCGAGGCCGACGCGGCCGCCCTCCAGGCGGTGCGCGACTGGCTGAGCCAGGTACACACCTGGCGCGGGAACCTCACCCACCTGTCCGCCGACCACCTCCCTCTGCCCCACCCCACCGCGCCGGCAGCCGACCTGCACGCCCTGCAGCCCGCCGACCTCACCCTGGCTGCGATGCGTGCACACGCCCAGGCCGCACCGCGGCTCCAACGCCAGGCCGAGCACGCAGCCCGGCAGGTCCAGGCCGCCACCGAAACCGTCAGCGCCCTCACCGAAGAACTGCACCAGGCCCAGCGGGCGGCCCCCGTCCCAGCACCTCCGGCCTGGCGTGCCCGCACCGACAGGGACGGCGTCCCGCTGTGGGCACTCGTTGACTTCGCCCCCCACCTGAGTGCCGACGACGCCCACCGGCTGGAAGGAGCCCTCCTCGTCGCAGGCCTCCTGGACGCCCTGGTCACCCCTGACGGCCGGGTGTGCGACGGCGACCTCACCCTCACGCCCACCGCACCCGCCCAGGGACGCACTCTGGCCGACCTGCTGGTCGTCGAAGACACCCCGGCCGTCGACGCCGCACGGGTACGCGAAACCCTCGCCGCTATCCCGCTCGATACGCCCGGCAGCGACCCGGCATCCGGCTGGCTGGCCCACGGTGTCCTCACCGCCAGCGCTCCCGCCGGATACCAGGCCGCTTTCATCGGCCGCACCACACGGGAAAGGACACGCCAACAGCGAGTCCAGCGCCTCGAAGGCGAACTGGCCGCCGCCCACCGCACCCTCAGGGGCGTGGAAGGACACCTGGCACGCGGCCGCCAGGACATCACCGAAGCCGCCGCCGAACGCGACAGCCTCCCGCCCGCCGCCCGCGTTGACGACGCGCGCCGACAGGCCGCCGACCGGCACGCGGCCGCCGAAGCCCTCAAGCACAGCACCGCCACGGCCTTGGCCGACGCCGACCGTGCTCTGGAGCGGATTCTGGCCGAACTCGCGGCAGCCGCAGCTGCCCGCAACGCCGCCGTCTCCGCCGCTGCCCTCACCCACGAACACGCCCGGCGCAGCGCGGCCCGCGCCGCCGAAGCGGCCCAGGCCGCCGCAAAGGCCGCAGCCGACCAGGCGGCCACCGCTCAAGACAGCGAAGACGCACGCGCCCGCGCCGCGGACGCCCAGCACGCCGCCGACGCTGAACACGAAGCCTTCCCCCGCTCGGCGATCGAAGCCGTCGAGGCAGCCCACACAGCCGAGGACACCGCCGAGCAGGACCTGAACCGGGCGCGCGCCGAAACCCTCAAGGCCACCGGCCGTCACGAACAAGCCTCCCAAGCCGTCAGCGAAGCACTGCGCGCACTCAACCGCGCAGCAGCCCTGCCCGCAGGCGACATGCTGCGCACCGAACCGGACCATCTCGACGCCCGCCGGAACACCGCCGCCCAGCTCGTCGGCCACATCCAGGCCTGGGCCCCGGCCGCCCAGCGGGTTGCCGACCTGCTCAAACGGGCCGACGGCGACCGCCAGGAAGCCGCCGAGCGCCGCACACGCCACACCCAGGCCGAGCGGGAAGCCGCCCAGTCCCAGCGGCGCGCCGAAGAGGAAGCCGCCACGGTCGCCGAGATGCGTGCCCTGCATGGAGCCAAGTACCAAGAGCTCCAAGTCCGCCGGGACGCCACGGCCGAGAAGCTGCGGCAGGCCGAAGACCGCGCCGAACAGTGCCGCGGACGCCAGCAGGATGCCGACCAACAGGCCAGTGCCGCCCAGGCCACGCTGGGGATGCTCGTCCCGCAGCGGGAAGCCGCGGAGAAGCACCGCGATGCCTGCATGGCCCGGCTCGGCCGCCTGGCCGACGAGCGCCTCGCTGCCGTTCCTGACGACCTGCCCACCACCGACTCCGGCCGCCCCGCCAACCTCACCACGGGACTGGCCTGGGCCAGGCGCCTGCTCGCCGACGCCCCCGGTGGCACCGACCGCCGCACCGCCCTGGTACGCCAGCGCGACCGGGACCTGGCCCTGCTGGAGACCGCCGCCCGCAAGGCCAGCACGGGCCTGGCCGGCTTCGACCGGCAGGTCACGCTGCTGAGTATCGAAGACACCCCCTGGCGGCGTGCCGTCGTCGCCGACCCCGCCGCGGTGCGAGGTCAAGACGTCCCCGCCGCCGTCCAGGACCTCAAGGCCACCGCGGCCCAGCTCGAGGACGATCTGCGCGCCGACATCAAGCAGGTCCTCAAGACAAGCCTGTTCACCCGCCTGCAGCGCGACATCCAGCTGCGCCGGCAAGCAGCTGTCGAGCTGGTGACCCAGATCCACGACACCCTCAAAGACGTCCGAACGGGCGTGGCCCACGTGGGCGTCCAGGTCGAATGGGACGTCCGCGACGACCCCGAGGCCCAGCGCATGGTGGACCTCATCGGCAAGCCGCCCTCCGACGACACCTTCGAGCAGATGTATGACGCGCTGCGCCAGCGCATGAACGAAAAGGCCGGCGAACCCTGGGCAGAACGCGTCGCCCACACCTTCGACTACCGCAGCTGGTACGACTGGAAGATCTCCGTCACCCACGCCTCCTTCGAGGCCGCCGGCAAGGAGAAGTTCCGCGAAATCACCGCCCGCTCCAACCCGTTGGAGGCCCTTTCCACCGGTGAGAGGCGCCTGGCCACCATGCTGCCCCTGCTGGCGGCCGCCTGGTCGATGTACTCCGCCACCGGCTACGCCGGCCCCCGCCTGCTGTCCGTCGACGAGGTCGACGCAGCCTTCGACGAACGCAACCTGCGCCAGGTCTTGGCCCTGCTGCGCTCCTGGGACTTCGACGTCCTGGCCACCGCCCCGTTCATGACCCCCCTGATCAAGCGGGAGACCCAGCGCGCCATGGTCCACGAGGTCGTCACCGCCGGCAGGCGCCGCATCACCGTCCCCTGGCTGTGGCACGGCCACGGCGAACCCCAGCCCCTCACCCTCGACATGACCGCTGCGCAGCCCCAGGACACCCCGTGACCGCCGACCGCACCATCCTCGCCGCCGACCTGGAACTGGCCCCGCTGTGGCAGGCCATCCACGACCGCCTCAGCGCCGGCAGCGCCCCGGCCGACATCGCCACCGTCATCGTGCCGGACCTCGCGCCGGGCGCGGTGGCCGCCCTGAAGTCATGGCTCGACACATCCGCCCAGCGCCGACGAGGCCGCACCCGCGTCCCCCGCACCGACCGCGGCGTCAAAGTGCCGCTGCCCCCGCTCCTGGACGCCCTCGGCCTGACCACGGACACTTTGCAGTCCTTGGTCGAGGACGCCGTGGGCCGTGCAGTCGTCAACCGCAGGCACGGCCGCCTCGCCGCTGCCGAACTGCGCCGGGAACTGATCCGCCATGCACAGGAGCAGCTGCCGCATCTGCCCCGGCTCCGGGCCAGACTCACCTCAGGAGCCGACGAAGAATCAGCTGCCGCGATGCGCCGCCTCATCGACTCGCTCGCCTCCATCACCCGCCGCCTCCCGCACACCCCACCCCGCGCTCTGGCCAAACTCGCCCACGACCACGCCGGCGACCCGCACTACTTCGACCTTGCAACACCGGCCGGACAACGTCTGGTCTCCGCTGTAGCTGAACTGGCCGGCCAACCCGAACCCGCACGCCCCGACCACATCCGCTCCCTGCTCGCCGGGCACGGCATCATCGCCGACCGGCTCTCCGCCACTGTCCTGCTCCACCGGGTCCGCGCCCTCGGCGACGGGCCTATCGACCGACGTCTCAACGAGGCTGTCACCCCGGTCGCCCTCAACCTCCTTGACCTCATTCACACCCCGCCCCGGCTGGCGCCCGAGCCCCTTACCGTCGTTGAGAACCCCTCGGTCCTGGAGGCGGCTCTGGAATGCGCCAGCACCCAGCCCATGGCCTGCACCAGCGGCCAACTCCGTGCCGTCGACCACACCCTGTTCCAGCTGGCTGTCGACCAGGGCGTGCCCCTGCACTACGCAGGAGACCTGGATGCCGCTGGGCTGCACATCGCCGCCACGGTGCAGCAGACCTACGGAGCAGTGGTCATCGCCATGGACACCGCCCTCGTGCGCGAAGCAGGTGACCGGCCGTCTGTCATCCCGCTCGGTCCTCTCCCGAGCAGCTGTGATCCCGCACTGGCCGCCCAACTGCAGGCGGCAGGACGCGTCCTGTTCCAGGAACACGACGCCGTACTCACGCGCCTTCTTGACCCGGCGTCCTCACAGCGGGAAGCCTTGCACCCTGCCCCACGGCAGGTGGGGGAGTGACCCCCGGTGCGCGGATGACGCAGGCAGAGTGCCGACCCACGGGGCACGCGGTCCTGCCGAAGAATGTGCGACGTGTCCTTCGCGACCAGCGGACGCATATATTTGACGCACGGTTCACCTATTTTCAGTCAATCTTACGACTGGCTGCATATCTCCCTGGTAAACGCCCTCCCCGTTGTGTACAGACCGTTACGATGACCGCATCAGTTCTCTGACACAGGGTCAGCGATCCGTCTCAGAACAGGCGTTCGCGCCGCGAGGAACAACACACAGCCCGTCGGCTCCGACGCGGCGCGGACATGCGGTTGCTGCCCAGTCACTGGGCCTCTCGCAAGAGATTCACGGGGTGGGTCATGTCGGGCGAATTCGCTCAACTCGTCGTTGACGAGGCCATCTTTCACCTGGTCCCGACGCAAAAGCGGAACGACCCGACACCGGCGCAAGTCGAGTTCAGCGAGGCGCCGTGCACGCTCACCGAGGATGTGCGCGGCAAGATCCAGGCCAACTTCCGGGCCGTGCTCGCCAGACATGGGCGCCCGGTCATAGAGGAGCTCGAGGTCAAGAAGTCGACCCTGCCAGACCGCGTCTACGAGTACCTCGTCGAGCAGCGTGACCTGGTGAGCGTCTCCACCGACCTCGCCGAACTCCTCTTCGACAGCCAGAAGGGGAAGGGGAACAGTTCCGCCGGTCTCCTCCTCGTCGCCTCGGCCCGCCTCGCCGGCAAGAGGGCGCTGCTCATCGTGAAACTGGAGCAAGAGGGCGGGTTCCGGGCCGACGATGTGCTCGTCGACGGCAAACGCACCTTCGACATGAGCTACGTCACCAACCTCCTGATGACCGAGCACAACAAGGTCTACAAAGCCGGCCTGTTCTGCGTCGACGGCATCCCCGAGGACGGCCCCATCGAGGGATGGGCGGCTGACAAGCAACTGTCGGGCAAGATGGCACAGTTCTGGCTGCAGGCCTTCCTCGGCTGCCAGCAGAAGGAGGACCCCAAGCGCCTCACCCAGAAATTCCACGAGGCAGCAGTCGACTGGGTCGACAAAAGAGTCGACGACCCCGAGAAGAGCGTCGACTACCTGATGGCTGTCCTGGTCGAACTGCGCTCCCACACCCCCACCTTGGATCCCACCGCCTTCGCGGCCGATCACCTCGAAGACCCCTACGACCAGGACAGCTTCCTGGCCTACCTGGCCAGTAAGGACGTCCCCACCAACATCTTCGACAAGGACATAGAGCGGGTGGCCCCCCGCCTGAGCGAGCTACAGATCGGCTTCGCCAGCGGCATTTCCATCGTCGCCCCCGTCAAGCGGGTGCGTGAGGACATCAAGATCGAAGAACACACCGACGGCACCTCCACAGTCACCGTCAGAGGCAAGATCACGTCCACACGCAGCCACTACAGCGCACGCAAAACAGACGGCCCGCATACAGACGTTCAAGCACCCGGAGGGGCCTCCGCCGAGTGAGCGTCGTCAACGACGCCTTCCACCGGTATCAGGCGGAGCTCCCCAACGTCCGGAAGGCGGCACAGCTCACTGCCGCCCTGCTGCGACGCAAGACCGCCCGCGCCCACATCACCTGCGAAGTTGCTCACCGGGCCAAGGAGATCGGCAGTTTCGTCACCAAGGCCTATCACAAGGAATACGCCGACCCCTGGAACCAGATCACGGACAAGGCCGGCGTCCGCATCACCGTCCAGCACAAAGGCTTCCTCAACAAGGCTCTCGAGGTGGTCAAGGACAACCTGACACTGGTCGAAGACCCCCAGGACTACCGAGAGCAGGAGGACGTCGAGGGCCAGTACACGCTGCAGTACCCCCGCCTGCACGTCCAGATCCTGGCCGCTGGCGACCTCAGGGACGGCGACGGCCGACCCTACGAGTGCGAGATCCAAATCCGCACCGAAGCAACTGACTTGTGGGCCCGCATGTCCCACCGGCTGCTGTACAAAACAGGCACCACCGACGTACCCCGCGATGTCAGTAGGTCGCTGTACCGTTTGATCGCCCTGGTCGAACTGTACGACCTCGAGGTCGAACGGGGGGTAGACGTCTTGGCGCAGCACCCTGACTTCACCCGCACCAACCGACTCCTGGCCCAAGCAGAGTTTCTCTACCGCACGTTCACCGAGCACGAGTACCGACGCGACCTGTCCGAAGACATCCTCGACGTCCTGATCGAAACCGTCGAGCGCGAGCCCGACTACCCCAACAAGTTAGCCCAGTTCGCCGAAGAGCACCGCCAGCAGCTCGAAGATGCCTACCGCGACTACGGCCCCACCAGCGAACTCTTCTTAACCCACGGCCGCTACATACTGGCCAGCCAGCCAGAAAGCCTGATCATCTTCGAGCGCCTGAGCACCGCAAAGATGCTGCTGCGTAGCGTCTGGGACGACGAATTACCCGAGACCATGCTCAGCGACATGGCAGAGATCTGGAGCATCCACCTGTGACCCGACCGCCGCAGCACGAACCCTCCACGGTCGTGGCCGCCACCGCCATGTTCGTCGAAGTCCTCGTCGTCGGCATCGGCTTCCTCACCGGACTGGGCATCCTGGCAGCTGCCCTCGCCGGCCCCGACAACATCCGACGTCTGGCTCCCGCGGCTGGCACCCCCCTCGCGGCGGGCGCGGCACTCGCGTTCGCCTACGCCCTGGGCATCCTGATCGACCGCGCTGCCGACACCGCCCTCGCCCCCGCACGCCGCAGGCTGCGCGCCCAGTCCTTCTCCACGTCCGCCGCCTACGCCCAGGCCTGCGTGAAGCTCGCCGAGAGCCCCGTCCTGGTCGCCCGCGCCGACTACGCGCGCTCCCGCCTGCGGATCTGCCGCGGCTGGGTCCTCAACAGCATCCTGCTCACCCTGGCCACCGATCTCGCACTGGGGCGCTACCCCGTCGAACACCGGGCCCTGCTCCTCGCCACGGCCACCGTCCTCGGAGCCCTGACCACAGTCGGCTTCTACCTGTCGTGGCACACCATCACCGCTACCGGCTACCGCAAACTGGCCATCCAGACCGCGCATGCCCCCACGCCGACCGTGCCCTCCCAGCCCCCGACCCCTGCACCGCAGAGCCCCTGACCGGCGCGCAGAAACGCACGCCACACACCAGGCGAATGCAGAGACGGCTGTGACAGCGGGGGAGAACTGACAGAATCGGATGACGCTTCCGCCCCTGGCCGGCCGCGCACGCCCGGAGACCCCATGCCAACGCACACGCCCCAGGCGCCCGATCCCCAGCCGCTGACCGTCCGGGACGTGCCTGATCTGGGGCTGGAGCTGCCGTCACGCCGCAGACGGCGCAAGCCTCTTCCACTGCACGAGGACCAGGAAGAGGCCCTCCGCAGGATTTTGAAACACCTGCGCCGGCCTGGCACCCGCGGGCTGTACGTGGCCGCCACCGGCACCGGCAAGACCCTCGTCGCCAGCCGCGCAGCCCATCAGCTGGCATGCCGACTGCTGTTCGTCGTCCCCACCCTCGACCTTGCCGCGCAGACCGCGCTGGCCCTGCGCGGCGACGGCCACCGCGAGCCCGTCGTCATCGTCTCCTCCATGGACGCGGCCGCCCATGACACTCTGGTCGACGCACAGGTCGCCTCCGTCACCGACTACCACCTCCTGGCCTCCCTGCTCGCAGCCGTCGGCACCGGCACAGACGCGCTGCCCGGCCTGGCAGTGGTGTGCACCTACGACTCCCTCGACAAGATCGAGAACACCCAGCACACCGCCTACCAGGTACCACCGTTCGACCTGGCGGTCATGGACGAGGCACACCGGATCGCCGGCCGAGCCGACAAGAAATGGGCCGCGGTCCACGACACCACACGCATCCGGGCAGAGCGCCGCCTCTACATGACCGCCACCCCGCGCGTCTTCGCCGCACCCGATCTCGCCGAGTCCGCAGCCCTCTCCCGCCCGCGCGGCCGCCTCCTTATCGCGGGGGAGAGGAGCGATGCCCGCGCCAACTCGATGGACAACCCCGCCGTCTACGGCAAGAAGATCTTCGAATACCCCCTCGCCCGCGCGATCGAAGACGGCCGAGTCGCGGACTACCGGATCATCGTGCCCACCCTCACCGACGACGACCTGCGCACACGCCTCAATCTGCCCGCCCCCGGCACCACCGCGGACCAGCAGCCCGCCACCGACGAGGCCCTGCGCACCACCGCCCTGCACCTGGCCGTCCTCAAAGCCATGGCCACCCACCAGCAGCGCCGCGTGCTGGTCTACTTCAACCTGGTCGAGGACGCCAAACGCTTCACCCGCGAACTCCCCCACACCCTGCGCCGTCTCCGCGCCCACACCCCCGACCTGTGCCCCGACACCAGCCCTGAGGTCTTCTTCGTCCACGGCGACACGCCATCTGCGCAACGCGCCGCGACCTTCGCCGAGTTCGCCGCCGCACCCTGCGCCATACTGGCCAACGCCAAAGTCATCGCTGAAGGCGTCGACATCCCCAGCGTCGACGCGATCGTCTTCGCCGACCCCACCCGCAGCGTCATCCGCTGCGTCCAGGCCCTCGGCCGCGCCCTGCGCCTGTCCGTCAGCGGCAAGATCGCCAGCCTCGTCATCCCCGTCTACATCCCCCCGGGCACCGACCCCACCGACATCCTCGGCACCGCCTACGAACCCGTCTGGGCCATCAGCACCGCCCTGGCCAGCCACGACCACCGCATCCTCGAACGCCTTCCCGGCAAGGCCAACCGCCTACCCAAAGAGATCAGCGATCTCATCCAGCACCGCTGGCACTTCGACTTCACCATCCATCCCGAGCACATCGCCCGCGCACTCGATCTCACTTCCTTCAACCCCCACGACACGGCAGTCTCCCGCTCCCGCCGGGCCGGCCTCGCCGCCGCCCAGGCCTACCACGACACCCACGGCCACCTCGACGTCCCGGCCGACTGCACCGACTCCTACGGCTACGCCCTGGGCACCTTCATCACCACCATGCGCGACGCCCGCACAGCCGGTCGACTGGACGCCGACTGGATCGCCGAGCTCGACACCCTGGACATGATCTGGGACAAACACGCTGCCACGTGGCGCGCGCAGCTCACCGCGGCTGCCGACTACCACCGTATCCACGGCCATCTCGCCGCCCCCACAACCACCCCCCTGGGGGCCTGGCTGGCCGAACGGCGGTCTCTGGCCGGCAACGGCCGCCTCGAGCCGGCACGCGCGGCAGACCTTGCCGCCATCGACGCGGACTGGCGCCTGCCCCACGGCCCGGACTGGCACCGCAAATACCATCTCTTGCGCACCCACGCGGAGGCCGGACACGATGTGACCGCCCTGCGCCAGGACACGGTGATCGCCGACGTCAAGATCGGCGGATGGCTGCAGCGGCAACTGGCCCGCTTCTCCGCTCTCCACCCGGCTCAGCAGGCCCTGCTGACACGTATCGGACTCACGCCGCCCGCCCGCTCCGTTCCTCAAGTCCGTCCCCCGCGCCGCACGTTCGCTCAGACCGTCCAGATCCTCGAGCTGTTCCTTCACCGCGAACGCCGGGCACCGGCCGCCCGAGAAGAGATCCTGGTCGATGGCCAGCACGTCAGGATTGGCGCTTGGCTGGCCAAGACCCGGACCAAGGGTCGAGCCGGACAACTGCCCCCCGACCATGAGGCATTGGTGGCGGCGCTGTTCGACGGTGACTGGATCAGCGACTCGGCACAGCCCGTCCCGCTGGGCTGACCCGTGCTGAGCCACGTCACCATCGCCCCGTCCACTTTGCAGGTCGCCCGGGCGGCAGATACCCCCGTCAGTTAAGTGAGGGCGCCCGGTGGGCAAGCCCGCTATCACGCAGGTCGACGGTTGAGCATCCGATGAAAGGGATTGGCAAGGTTCCTTTCGACGCCCGATGTCCCAGTAGCCCAGCGTGACAGCTGTCAGGACGATAAGTACACCGATCCATGTCGTCCACGCTCCAGCGACAGAGTAAGCAGTTCCAAACCTCCAAGGGGGAGAAGGGCGAGATCCGGAAAGTCAGATACTTTTTCCAAGGAAACAGCGACCGCACCAACCGCAGCCAGCAAAGCCCGCGTCAGCGGGCTTTGAGAGCTGAAGGCGAAGCCGGAAGCTCAACAGGCAAGAGAGCGAAGCGACTTGCCTGTCTCCTCGTCAGCGGAGCTGACGAGGAGTTTTTCCCGAAGCGAAGCGAAGGGAAAAGGGAGCCGGCTTGCCGGCTCCGATCCGCAACGCGGATCGGTTCAACGCCCACGCGAAGCGTGGGCGTTGACGCTGGGAGGCAGATCGGTAGATCACACGTCTGAAATACAGTCACTGGTGGTTTT
>NZ_JBEZXY010000017.1:0-52100 GCF_040638245.1 Streptomyces sp. NPDC026659
ATTCCGAACCCGGAAGCTAAGCCTCACAGCGCCGATGGTACTGCAGGGGGGACCCTGTGGGAGAGTAGGACGCCGCCGAACAAATTTTAGGGAAAACCCCCGCACCGATTGGTGCGGGGGTTTTCTGCGTTCCGGACCCTTTTCAGCCCCCCCTTTTTTTCAGAAAGCGACGTCCGCCGTTTCCACGACGCCGGCCTCGCGGCCCGGCGCGCGGTGGAATTTCCAGTAGAGGTTGGTGTGGTCGACGACCTTGTCCGGGGTGGGTGCGCCGTACTGGCTGAGGTCCTCGGTGGTGTGGGCGTCGGCGACCAGGGTGGCGTCGTAGCCTCGGGTGATCGCGCCGTGCAGTGTCGAGCGGATGCAGATGTCCGTCTGGGCGCCGGCGACGACGATGCGGCCCACCTGGCGGTCCGCGAGGACGGATTCCAGGTCGGTGTCCTCGAAGGAGTCCGGGTAGTTCTTGTGGACCAGCGGTTCGTCGTCATGGCGCTTCAGCTCGGGGACGTACTGCCACGGGCCGCTGTCTCGCGGAAGGCCCTCGTCCGAGTGCTGGATCCAGATCACGGGCACGGCGGCTGTACGGGCCCTGTCGATCAGGGCGTTGATGTTCGCGATCACATGGTCGCGGTCGTGGGCGTCCGCCATCACGCCGTTCTGCACGTCGATGACGAGCAGCGCGGTGTGCGGCCGGTCGGAGAGTGTGGTCATGCGGGCACCCTAGAGCGGGGCACTGACAACACGGGGGCTCGTTACGGAAATCCGCTGGGAGCGGCCGGGGCGTCGGCACTAGCGTGAAGTGCATGAACTCTGTGGATGTTGCTGGATATGTGGTCCGGGGGATACGCGCCGACGAATGGGAGCGGGTGAAGGAGCTGCGGCTCGTCGCGCTGCGCGATCCGGCCGCCCCGCTCGCCTTTCTGGAGACGTACGAGAAGGCTGCCGCCGAGGAGGACGGCTTCTGGCGCAACCGGGCGGCGATGGCGGGTGAAGGGGCCACCACGGCACGGCAGTTCGTCGCCGAGGCGGCCGACGGGTCCTGGGTCGGGTCGGTGACCGTGCTCATGGAGCAGCCGGACAGTGTGGACTGGTCGGGGCAGCCGGTCGAGCGGCGGCAGGGGCATGTGGTCGGGGTGTTCGTGCAGGACGGGCACCGGGGCCACGGGCTGATCCAGGCGCTGCTGGCCGCCGCGGCGGCGTGGACGTGGGAGCAGAAGGCCGAGCGCGTGCGGCTGTGGGTCCACGAGGACAACGTGCGGGCCCAGGCGGCGTACAAGCGGGCGGGGTTCGTGCCCACCGGGCTGGTCGTGCCGTTCCCGACGGACGAGACCGCGAGCGAGCTGGAGTTCGCCCTAGACCGTTAGCTCCTCGTGCGGCCAGCGGGCCCTCGCCTGTTCGCGGGAGCGGAGCAGGGCCCGGGTGTCGAGACCCTGGGCGATGCCGGTGGCCAGGAGGGCGGGGAGCTGGGGGACGGGGGCGACGGCCGCCACGTCCTCGAGGACCAGGGTGAGTGGTGGGTCGAGCCGACCGGAGGATGACCGTTCGGCCATGCGCCGGCCGTGCTCGACCACGCTGGAGACGAGGGCCGTCAGCAGGGGCATCGCGCCCGGGCTGGTCCGGGGGTCCTCGATGGTTTCACCGACCACATAGAGCGTGCCCCCTTCGTGGACGAAGGAATCCAGGGCGAGCGTGTCGGTTCGGTGAGGGGTGCAGGACTCGCGGACGTTGACCGTGGTGAGCGCGGAGAGCGCACGGCCGGTCAGTTCCTGGGCGATGTCCCGGCGTTCGGGGTGCGCGGTGAGCGCGGCCTCCAGTTCGCCCGCGGCGCCGGGCGCGGCCCTGGGGTGGGTGCGCAGGACGCGTACCGCGTCCTGGATCTGGGTTCCCTGGGCCCACCGGTGGACGTGGCGGACCGTGCGGCCGTCCAGCGCGGCGGCGTGCAGGCAGCTGCGCAGCAGGGTGACGGCGGTGTCCGCGACGGCCTGGTCGATCTTCGCCGAGGGGCGTACGGGGGCCAGGAGGGCCGTCGCGCGTTCCAGTGCCGTCGCCTTGTCCTCGCAGCCCGCCGTGGGGGACCAGTGGAGGCGGGCCGGGGTGTCGCAGCGGTGGGTGGGGTCGTAGAGGAGCGTCGGGCCGAGCTTGGCGCGGGCGTCCTTGGTGTCCGCCCACAGCGCCGGGTCGGAGGTGACGACCACGGCGGCTCCGGGGGCGTCCTGGAGGGCCTGGAGGGCGGCTGTGTGGCGTTCCTGGGGGCTGCCGTAGAAGACGGGGCTCAGGGGTGGGAGTGGGGCCGTGGGAGGCGCCACGGGGGCTTCCGGGAGCGGCGGGGCGGGCTGCGGGGGCTCCGGGCGCGGTACGGGGACCGGGGCGGGCGCGGGGATCTCGTGGGCCGGGGTGGCCGTCTCGTATGTCCGGGCGGGGACCTCGTGTGTCGGCGGGGTGGGTGCGGTGGGTGTCTCGGTGGTCCTTCGTGTTCTTCCCGCGCGCCAGCGGGCGAAGGTGCCGAGTACGAAGACCGCGAGGACGAACAGGATCATCAGCTGGCCGATGAACAGGCCCCAGAACAGCCCCCAGCCGGGGAGCCGGTCCGGCGGGGTGCCGGGCCAGGCGCCCGCGATGTCGTGGGGGTCGCCGATGAGGTGGCGCATGGCGAGCGGGGTGCGGGTGAAGGCGAGCGGGTCGGGCCAGGCTCCCCTGGAGAAGAGGGCGCCGAGTCCCGTCGCCGTCCACACCAGCAGGGTCATGCCGAGGAGGAAGGCGAGCAGGCCCAGGAGCAGGCCGTCGGGGACGCCGCCCCGGGCCTGTGACCCCGCGTCCCGGCCGCCTCGGTCGTCCGCTCTCACGCGTGCTCCCTCGCCCTTTTCGCCGACGCCGTCGTCGGTGGTCTACGCGACCGTCGACTCGGAGTCTCCCAGGTGCTGTTCCACGAAGGCGGCCGCCCGTCGCTCGGCCTCCAGTTCGGCGGCGAACAGCGCGTCCTCGGGCGAGAGGTCGCTGGACGATTCGGTCATCGCGCGGTCGGTGAAGACCAGGGGGCGTTCGGTCTCGGTGATCAGGTGTTTGACCACCTGGACGTTGCCGTTGACGTCCCAGACGGCGATGCCGGGGGTGAGCGTCGGGATGATCTCGACGGCCCAGCGGGGCAGTCCGATGACCCGCCCGGTGGCCCGTGCCTCGTCGGCCTTCTGGGCGTAGATCGTCCGGGTGGAGGCCATCTTGAGGATCGCGGCGGCCTCCTTGGCGGCGGCGCCGTCGACCACGTCGGAGAGGTGGTGGACGACCGCGACGAAGGAGAGGCCGAGGCGGCGGCCGAACTTCAGCAGCCGCTGGAACAGCTGGGCCACGAACGGGCTGTTGATGATGTGCCAGGCCTCTTCGACCAGGAAGATGCGCTTCTTGCGGTCGGGCCTGATCCAGGTGTGCTCCAGCCACACGCCGACGATCGCCATGAGGATCGGCATGGCGATGGAGTTGCGGTCGATGTGGGAGAGGTCGAAGACGATCAGCGGGGCGTCCAGGTCGATGCCGACCGTGGTCGGGCCGTCGAACATGCCCCGCAGGTCGCCGTCCACCAGGCGGTCGATGACCAGGGCGACGTCCAGGCCCCAGGCGCGTACGTCGTCCAGGGCGACGTTCATCGCCTCGGCCGACTCCGGCTCGGGGTGCCGCAGCTGTTCGACGATGTCGGTGAGGACGGGCTGGCGGTCGACGATGGTCTCGTTGACGTAGGAGTGGGCGACCTTGAGGGCGAAGCCCGCGCGTTCGTCCAGGCCGTGGCCCATGGCGACCTCGATGATCGTGCGGAGCAGCGCGAGCTGGCCCGTGGTGGTGATCGCGGGGTCGAGCGGATTGAGGCGGATGCCGTGGTTGAGGGCGGCGGTCGGGTCGAGCCGGATGGGGGTTATCCCCAGCTCCTCCGCGATGAGGTTCCATTCGCCGACGCCGTCCTCGCCCTGGGCGTCCAGGACGACGACCTGGCGGTCCCTGAAGCGGAGCTGGCGCAGGACGTAGGTCTTCTCCAGCGCCGACTTGCCGTTGCCGGACTCGCCGAGGACGAGCCAGTGCGGGGCGGGGAGCTGCTGGCCGTAGAGCTGGAAGGGGTCGTAGATGTACCCCTTCCCGGAGTAGACCTCGCGGCCGATGATGACGCCCGAGTCACCGAGGCCGGGGGCCGCGGTGGGCAGGTAGACCGCCTGGGCCTGGCCGGTGGAGGTGCGCACCGGGAGGCGGGTGGTCTCGACCTTCCCGAACAGGAAGGACGTGAAGGCGTCGGTGACGGCGGACAGCGGATCTCGCATGGAGAGCCCCTACCTATCGGATGCCGGTGGCGAACGGGAGGGTGTTCACGAACGCGCGGTGGTGCTCGCGGTCGCACCACTCCAGCTTCAGGTACGACTTGCCCGCGGAGGCCCGGATGGTGCGCTTGTCGCGGTTGAGGGCCTCCGGGGAGCGGGCGGAGACGGTGATGTACCCGACGAGGTTGACGCCGGCCGCGCCGCTGGCGAGGTCCTCGCCGCGCTGGTCGAGGCGGTTGTGGGCGGCGATGTCGCGCGGGTCGACGGTGCGGTTCATCTTGGCGGCGCGGGATGCCTCGGCCTCGTCGTTGGTCTTCTCGGTGAGCATGCGCTCGATGGCGACCTCGGTGGGTTCGAGGTCCATGGTGACGGCGACGGTGCGGATGACGTCCGGGGTGTGGACGAGCAGCGGGGCGAGGAAGTTGACGCCGACGGGGGTCATCGGCCACTCCTTGACCCACGCGGTGGCGTGGCACCAGGGGGCGCGGGTGGAGGACTCGCGGGTCTTGGCCTGGAGGTAGGTGGGCTCCATGGCGTCGAGTTCGGCGGGCCAGGCGTTGCGCCGGGTCATGGCCTGGATGTGGTCGATGGGGTGGTCCGGGTCGTACATGGAGTGCACGAGGGAGGCCAGGCGGCTCTGGCCGAGCGGCTGGCGGACCCGGATGTCGGCCTCCTGGAGGCGCGAGCAGATGTCGGTCAGCTCGCGGGCCATGACGATGGCGAGCCCGGCGTCGCGGTCGAGCCTGCGGCCCGCCTGGGGGCGGGCGGCGCGGGCCATGGCGTGGGCCTCGGCGGCCAGTTCGCGGTTGTAGCTCATGCAGGCGACCAGATAGGCGCGGTGCTGCTCGCTGCTGGTGGAGACCATGGACTGGAGCTGGTCGTAGGACTGCTGGAGCCAGTCGGGGGAGCGGACGTCGCCGCGCAGCGCGACGTCCTTGGCGTGGGCGTCGGGGTCGGCGGGCAGCGTGCGGGCCAGCATCTGGATGCGGGTGACGAAGCCGTCGCCGTTGGCCACGTGCTTGAGGAGGGTGCCGAAGCGGTCGACGAGGGCTTCCTGGTCCTCGGAGTCGCGCAGGCCGACGCCGGGGCCCTCGATCTCGATGGCGGCGGTGACGGTCTTGCGGTCGGCGTGCAGCAGTACGGCGATCTCGTCGGGGCCGAAGGGGGCGGCGAGCCAGTTGATGCGGCCGATGCCCGGGGGCGGGCCGATCTCCACCTCGTGGCCGTCCAGGCGGGTGCCCGCCTCCATGACGGCGGAGCGGTAGACGGCGCCGCGCTTGACGGTGCGCTTGTAACTGCGGTTGATCTCGAACCACTTGTAGAAGGTGCGGCGCTTGTACGGCACGTAGACGGCGGCGAGCGCGAGCAGCGGGAAGCCGGTCAGCAGCGCGATCCGCAGGGGGAGCGCGGGGACGAGGAGGCCGCACATCATGCCGAGGAAGGCGCCCGTGACGATGAGCGCGATCTCGCCGGACTCGCGGTTGCGGCCGATGATCGCGTTCGGCCGGGCCCGGCCGATGAGATACGTACGGCGGGGCGTGACCGGATGGGACAGATGGGACTCGGTCGTCAACGCCCTTCACCTCCAGTGCGGTTGGTGCTGCTGTTGCGGGTGTCTGCGGCGTGCGGGGTGGCGGCCGGGCCGGGGGCGCGGGGCGCGGGGGTGGCCGCGCCGCCTTGTGGGGTACGGCCGCTGTGGGCGGCCACGCCGCCGCTGGCGGGGTTGGCGGGGCGGGGGGTGTTGGAGCCTGTGCCGCCCGCGTTGCTGTCGGCGCGAGTGCTGTGGGTCTTGATGCCCTGGGCGACGAGGGTGGCGGGGGAGCTGATGACGGCGGCGGCCTTGTTCTCGGCGCCCTGCATGATGCGGTTGTTGCGGGAGCCGGCGATCTCGTCGCCGAAGCCGGGGACGAAGCGGTAGATCATCGCGCTGGCGAAGATGGCGAGCAGGATGATGGCGAGGCCGGAGACGACGGCGCCGAAGGCGTCCGGGCCGTTGTCGCCGGAGAGGGCGCCGGCGAGGCCGAGCACGATGACGATGACCGGTTTGACCAGGATGACGGCGATCATGATCCCGGCCCAGCGGCGGACGTGGCCCCAGAGGTTCTTGTCGACGAGTCCGGCGTAGACGACGGTGCCGAGGAGGGCGCCGACGTAGAGCAGGGCGGCGCGGATGACGAGCTCCAGCCAGAGGACGCCTGCGGCGAGGATGCTGACCAGGGAGACGACGATCAGCATGATCGGGCCGCCGCCGATGTCGTCGCCCTTGTCGAGGGCGCCGGAGAAGGTGCCGAAGAAGGTGTCCGCCTGGTCGCCGGTGGCCTTGGCGAGGACGTCGGTGACGCCGTCGGTCGCCGAGACGACGGTGTAGAGGATCAGCGGGGTGAAGGCGGAGGCCAGCACCGTGAGCCACAGGAAGCCGACGGCCTCCGAGATGGCGGTGGTGAGGGGGACGCCGCGGACCGCCCGCTTGGCGACGGCGAGCAGCCAGAGGACCAGGGTCAGGATGGTCGACGCCGCGAACACGATCGCGTACTGCTGCAGGAACTTCTGGTTCGTGAAGTCGACGTTCGCCGTCGCCTTCACCGCGTGACTGAGCTTCTGGATGGTCCAGGAGGCGGCGTCGGCACAGCCTTTGGCGAGGGAGGAGAGGGGGTCGAGGGTGGAGGTCAGGGGGTTGTCGGGGGTGTCGGTGAGGCTCTTGTGCGGGTCGTCCAGAAGGCACCGGGACTTCGCGGGGCCCATGAGGAGATCACACTTGTGGGACGACGGCGTGGGCGACGGCTCGGCGACGGCTCGGGTCGCCAGCATGAGGAGGGCAGCCTGCACGGTGGTGACAGCGGCGGCGACCTTGAGGGCGCGGCGCGGGCTACCGGGCATAGGTGAAGCCTCCGTATTCCTGAACGGCCTTGGCCATCTGGTCGGCGCTGGACGCCTTGTCGTCGCCGGGGACGGGTGCGGGACCGTCCTCCTGTGAGAAGCTCTCGACCTTCCAGTCCCCGTCGGACCAGTTCAGACGGAGCGTCAGGGTGAACCAGTCGCTCGTGACCGGGCTGGTCGAGCGGTCGCCCGCGGTTCCGTACAGGCCCGTGCACCACACCTCGACGGTTGCCACGCTGTCGGCGTACTCGGTGGTCTTGGTGCCGATCGGCGCGGTGCGGGAGACGTAGGTCTGTCCCGCGGCCGGGTTGCCGTTGGCGTCCAGGCCGATGTCGCTCAGGAACTTCGGGTTGTACGCCTTGTCGAACTTCTGCGACAGGGAAGCCTGCTGACTCGGTACGAAGACCTGCTTGACGATCTCCGTGCGCCGCGCGGGTTTGAGGAAGTCGGCCGAGACGAGTGCCGTCGCGTAGTTCGCGCCCGCGCTCTCCGCCCCCTGTCGGCTGTGCGCGTAACCCGTGGGGATTCCCCCCGTTTTCGTGCCCACCGGATCCGTGCCGGTCGGGGACGTGGCGGAGGTGCTGGGGCGGTTGCCGGAAGGTGTGTTCTTGTCCGTCGTGGTGTTCCGGGGGGAGTCGCCACGGTTCGCGAAGGCGATCGCCGCGATCAGGAGGACGACCACGCCGACGACGGTGACCAGGCCGCGGGAGGAGTTGCGGGGGGTGCGGCGGGGGGAGTTGGTGTAGGGGTCCTCGGGCAGGCGGAGGCGGGTGCGGGCCGTGTCGGTGTAGCCGTGTTCGTCTCCGGGACTCATGCCGCGTACGCCCTCTCCGCCTCGTAGACATACGACGGTAGCCGTGCTGGTTCCCGCGCGGGCGCGGTGTGGTGACTCGACATCAGGGAAACGCAACCTCAGCCGGTGGGCACGACGGACGGATGGGACGAGGGAGGGGAGGGCGGGCGCGGGGGGAAGGGACGGGGCGTCAGACCGCCATGCCGTACACGATGGTGAACAGCGTGCCGAGGGAGCCGATGATGAAGACCCCGGTCAGGCCCGCGATGATGAGTCCCTTGCCCTGCTCCGCGCTGAAGGTGTCGCGCAGCGCGGTCGCGCCGATGCGCTGTTTCGCCGCGCCCCAGACCGCGATGCCGAGGCAGAGCAGGATGGCGACGGCCATCACCACCTCGATCATCACCTTCGCTTCGTTGCCCAGGGTGCCGAAGGGGCCCCAGTCCGGAGCGATCCCGCCGATGATGGTGTTGATGTCTCCCTTGTCGGCCGCGAAGAGCATGTAAGTCACCGCCCCTGATGGGTAGTTCCGAGAGGACCTCGCGGTGTGCAGAGGTCACGCCTCATTCTCGCCGACAACGTCGCCGTCGTATGTCGACTTGACGTCATTGACTGGCGGGTTTCGTACGAATACTTCGTACGGTCACTCTGTGTATCACGGCAGGTCACGCCGGGCAACGACGCAGGTGCGAAACCTGGGACGTGGTTTCGTCGTTGGGCTTTTCTATGGCCTGAAACGGTTTCTGACGGCCGGTCGGGTGAGACGTCGAGCCGATGTTCTCACGAGGGATCAGGTTCGGCGGGGCTTCAGGCCGTGCAGCAGCAGGTGGACGTGCTCGTCGAGGCCGGTCATCGCGTCGTCGGCGTCCAGGGCGCAGCCGGCGATGAGGGCGGCGAGGCCGTGCAGGCTCGCGGCGGCGACCAGGGTGATGCGCTCGGGGTCGCCCTGGACGATCTCGCCGCGCTCCTGGGCGTCGGTGAACAGCCGGGTCAGGGAACCGAGGGTCCGGTCGACGGCCGCCGCGAGACGGTCGGAGCCGGCGGGCTCGTGCTTGCGCGCGAACATCAGCTCCAGGAGTTCCGGGTTCTCGATCGCGAAGCCGAGGTAGGCGCGGGCGAGGGCGGTCATGCGCTGTTCGAGGGGCGCGCCGGGGTCGGCGGCGGTGGCGGCGGTCAGGGCCCGGTCCAGGCGCTCGTAGCCGTCGAGGGCGAGGGCGTCGAGGAGGGCCTGCTTGTCCTTGAAGTGGCGGCCGGGGGCCGCGTGGCTGACGCCGGTGGCGCGGGCCAGTTCGCGCAGGGAGAGGGCGGCCGCACCTTTTTCGCGCAGGGTGCGTTCGGCGTTCTCGAGCAGGGCGGCGCGCAGGTCTCCGTGGTGGTACGGGCGGGTTGTGGGGGTGCGCGGCATGGGCGCCATGGTATCCCGATGTTGACGGCGTCAGCTTTGTTGTCGGCGTCCAGTTTGTTGTCGACGCCACCATTGTTGTCGTTGACAGCATTGTTGTCGATGCCTACATTGAAGGCATGGCCGATACGAGCGAAACGGCGCGCGCGGCGCGCTCATGGAACGCGTCCCAGCTGCCCGACCAGAGCGGCCGTACGGCCGTGGTCACCGGCGCCAACAGCGGCATCGGCTTCGCCGCCGCCGACGCGCTGGCCCGGGCCGGGGCGCATGTGGTGTTCGCGGTCCGCGACCCCGCGCGGGGCGAGGCGGCCGCGGCCCGGGTGGCGGGCAGCACCGAGGTGCGCCGCCTGGACCTGGCCGACCTGGACTCGGTACGGGCCTTCGCCGACGCCTGGTCGGGTCCGCTGGACCTGCTGATCAACAACGCGGGCGTGATGATGCTCCCGGAGGGCCGGACGAAGCAGGGCTTCGAGACCCAGTTCGGCACCAACCACCTCGGGCACTTCGCCCTCACCAACCTGCTGCTCCCGCACGTCACCGACCGGGTCGTGACCGTCTCCTCCGAGCTGCACCGGGGCGGCGACGGCGTGATCGACTTCGGGAACCCGAACCTGCGCGGCCGCTACACCCCGACCCGCGCCTACGCCCAGTCCAAGCTGGCCAACCTCCTCTTCACCCTGGAACTCCAGCGCCGCCTGGCCGAGGCGGGCTCCCCGGTGCGCGCCCTCGCGGCCCACCCCGGGTACGCGGCCACCAACCTGCAGAGCCACGCCGCGAACCCGCTGATGCGGGCCTTCATGGCCATCGGCAACAAGGTCGTCGCCCAGGACGACCGGGGCGGCGCCCTGCCCACGCTCTACGCCGCCACCCAGGACCTGCCCGGCGCTTCGTACGTCGGCCCCGGCGGCCTCGGCGGGATGCGCGGCGCCCCCGCCCTGGCCGGCCGCAGCCACGCCGCCAGTGACCCGGCGGCCGCCCGCCGTCTGTGGACCCTGTCGGAGGAGCTGACGGGGGTGGGCCGGGAGCCGGTGGCCCCCGCACGGTGAGAGACGCGCTCCGCCATCCAGGCGGAGTGCAGGATTCCGGTGAGCGGTTCACAGAGAAATCTCAGAGAAGTCGCAGCGGGTTTCTCACCTCCCCGGGTAACAGTGACCTCTGATGAAGCGCAGCTCTCGCATCCCGGTCACGTCCCGGCCCGCGTTGCTCGGGGCGGTGGTGATGCTTGCCCTGACCTCGGCGTCCGTGGCCGTCGCCGACGAGGGGACGGGGCCCCTCGGGGTCACGGCCCTGGCCGGGGTGTCGGCGCGCGGGGCGCGGGTGGGGGCGTTGTTCAGGGCCGGGCGGGGCGGGCGGCTGACGGGCGGGCACTACTGCACCGCCTCCGTGGTGCACAGCGCGCACCGGGATCTGATCGTCACCGCCGCGCACTGTGTGGCCGGGGTTCCCGGAGACCTGGTGTTCGTGCCGGGGTACCGGAACGGGTGGGCGCCGTACGGGGTGTGGAAGGTCGCGGCGCGGGTGCTGCCCGAGCGGTGGGACGAGGACAGCGACGTGGCCTTCGCCCGGCTCGGTGAGCGGGGCGGGAAGCGGGTCGAGGACGTCGTCGGGGGCAACCGGTTCGTCACCGGGACGGCCACCGGGGCGACCGCCGTGACCGTGACCGGGTACCCCGACTCCCGCGAGGTGCCGATCAGCTGCACCAACAAGCCCGTCGCGCACAGCCGTACCCAACAGCGCATCGTTTGCCCGGACTTCACCAGCGGCACCAGCGGAAGCCCCTGGATCAACGGCAACGGACAGGTCGTCGGGGTGCTCGGCGGCCACGAGCGCGGGGGTTCCACCCCGGGCGTCTCCTACAGCGTCGTACTGGGGCGCGGGGCGGCCCGGCTGTACACGAGCGCGGCGACGGGCTGAGCGGAGCCGCCCGGCGCTGCGGCTCCTGCCGGGGGTTGTAAAAGCGTCATCCGCCCCGTACGCGGCATGAAATGACGCCACTTCGACAAGAAATGGCGATGAACCGCGCGTCCGTGGGGCAGGGTTGGGGCGTGCGGAAGGTATGGGTGATCGGCGGGGTTGCCGCAGGGCTCGGCATGGGCTTCGTCATGCTGCTCGTCGTCGGGGTGTACGTCATCGGCGGGAACCTCGCGAACGGGGTCGCCACCGGCGGCCGGGGGCTCGCCAAGGGGGCCGTGCCGGCCGCGTACCAGAACCTCGTGCAGCGGTGGGGCAATCTGTGCCCCGCGCTCACCCCGGCCCTGCTCGCCGCGCAGCTCTACCAGGAGAGCGGGTGGAACCCGACCGTCGTCAGCCCGGCCGACGCCCGGGGCATCGCGCAGTTCATCCCGAGCACCTGGGCGACGCACGGCATCGACGGCAACGGCGACGGCAGGCGGGACATCTGGAACCCGGACGACGCGATCCCCTCGGCCGCCTCCTACGACTGCGAACTGGCCAAGTACGTCAAGGACGTTCCGGGCAACACCACCGACAACATGCTCGCCGCCTACAACGCGGGCGCGTACCGGGTGATAAAGGCGGGCGGCATCCCCGCGATCTCCGAGACGCGGAACTACGTCAAGCGCATCCGCGCGCTGTCGGAGAGCTTCGCCGCCCCCGAGAGCCGGATCGACCCCTCCCGGCAGGCCGCCGGGGCCATCGGGTTCGCGCAGAGCAGGCTCGGCACGCCGTACCTGTGGGGCGGCAACGGCACCGCGGCCGAGGGCGGCCGGTTCGACTGCTCGGGGCTGACCAAGGCGTCGTACGCGAGCGTGGGGATCGAGCTGCCCCGGGTGGCCAACGACCAGTACAACGCGGGACCGCATCCGTCACGGGATCAACTGCTCCCGGGGGACCTGGTGTTCTTCTCGCACGACCTGACCGATTCACGGGCCATCCACCACGTGGGCATCTACGTCGGCGGCGGCTATATGATCGACGCCCCCCGTACCGGGGCCGTGATCCGGTTCGATCCCATCGACACCTCCGAGTACTTCGGTGCCACCCGTGTCACCGAGGACGGCGCGAAAGCGCTCCCCACGAAGGTGTGAGCAGAACGTGAACCAACCCCCTGAGCTGCGGCGATGAGTCTCTCTTCGATAACGTCTGCGTGATCATTCGGTGGAGGATGGAACGCATCGACGGGGGCTGTGCGTTCCTGTTGGCGTAGCCGAGCGGACGTCAGTGCGCCAGAGCAGCGGAAGCGGATCTACGAACCACGGGGGCCGGACGGCGCACACCAGGTGCGCCGGGAAGACGACGAAGGGGCCGCAGCACCATGGCTGTACTCGCCGCATCGGCTGTACTCGCCGAATCCGGATCGAACCCCGACGTCGAGCTGCTGTACGACATCAACGGCCTGGCGAAGGCCGCGCCGCACTGGTTCGACCGGGTCATGGAGTTCGTCGGCGAGTACGGGCTGCCCGTCGCCATGGTGCTCCTCATCCTCGGCTGCTGGCTGAGCGTGCGGCGCCGGGGCGGCCGGGAGGCCGCGCCCGCGGTGGCCGCGCTGGTGTGGGCGCCGCTCGCGGCCGCGCTCGCCGTCGTGGTGAACGCGCCGATCCGCAACTTCGTCGAGCGGCCCCGGCCGTTCGTCGACCACCAGGGGCTCGACGTACTGATCGCGGGCAAGAGCGACTTCTCCTTCTGCAGCGACCACGCGACGATCACCATGGCGATGGCCGTCGGCCTGTTCGTCGCCAACCGCCGCTTCGGGCTGGCGGGCATCGCGATCGCCCTGCTTGAGGGCTTCTGCCGGGTCTACATGGGCGTGCACTACCCGACCGACGTGGTCGGCGGCTTCGCGCTGGGCACGGCGGTCGCGCTGCTGCTGTCCCCGCTCGCCTCGGCCCTGCTGACCCCGTTGATGAAGGCGATCGAGCGCTCGCCGCGCGTGGGATGGCTGGTGCGGGCCCGCTCGGCCCCCGGCGACCGCGACGGCACCGTGCTCTCCGGCGGCCGCAGGGCCACCGGGGCGGGCGCGGGCGACAAGGACTTGGCCGCGTAAGGCCGCTGGCGTCCCGTCAGGGCCTGTACGGCCCGTCAGGGACCCTGCGTCCCGTCCCGGCGCCTGCGGCCGGTCAGAGCCCCTGCGGTGAGGTGAAGAAGCGCTTCGGGTCGTAGCTCTTCTTCACCTCGGCCAGCCGGGCGGAGGCGCTGCCGTAGTAGGCGGTGCGCCAGTTGCTGAGCGTGGGGTCCGTGTAGTTCTGGTACGCCGCTCCCGACGCGTACGGCCGCATCGCGCCGTGGGCCGCGTCCAGCCAGGAGCGGGCCGTGCCGCCGGAGGTGCCCTCGGTCCAGGCGACGATGTACTGGGCCAGCATCCGTGAGCGCCGGTGCACGAAGGCGGTCGCGGTGGGGGAGACCCGGTTGACGGCGCCGCCGAGCGCGGTGAGCGCGATGCTGCCCGCGCCGCCGCGCACCGCGCCGATCTGCCTCAGCAGGGTCTGGATGCCCGCCGCCGACAGGGAGCGATCGAAGAAGTCCGAGTGGGCCGCGTAGGTCTCGCGGCGCAGCGCACCGCGCGGGGAACGCCCTGGGGTGGTGCCCGGCAGATGGCACTGGGCGTCCGTGGCGAGCCCCGAGCAGCCCGCGTAGATCTCCATGGCCTCCTCGTAGCCCCGGCGGCGCAGGGTGACGGAGGAGGCGTTCGCGCCCGCGCTGTGGGCGAGGCGGTCCACTGCGTTCTGGAGACCGCCGTAGGTGCCCAGCGAGAAGCAGGAGACGGAGACGGTCGGGGTGCGGCCCGGGGAGCACTCCAGATGCAGCGCGGACCAGATCTCGTCCGGCTGGGAGGGGCCCCACTCCTGCCATGCCTTCACCACGGCCGCCGCCTTCGACCAGGGCCAGGAGAGGTACGCGGTCACGGCCTTCGGCGCCGGGTGGGTGCGGAAGCGCAGCTCCGTGACGACGCCGAAGTTGCCGTTGCCCGCGCCGCGCAGCGCCCAGAAGAGGTCTGCGTGGTGCCCCGCGTCGGCGGTGACCTCGGTGCCGTCGGCCGTGATCAGGGTGGCCCGGGTGAGGTTGTCGCAGGTCAGGCCGTAGGCGCGGGAGGCGACTCCATGGCCGCCGCCGAGGACCAGGCCGGAGACGCCGACGGTCGGGCACGAACCGGCGGGGATGGTCACGCTCTTGGCGGCCAGGCCCCGGTAGACGTCGATCAGCTTGGCGCCCGCGCCGACGACCGCCTGGCCGCCGCTCGCGCTCACCTTGTTCAGCGCGGAGACGTCCAGGATCAGGCGGCCGTCGCCGGAGGAGTAACCGCCGTAGGAGTGGCCGCCGTTGCGGATCGCGACCTTGATGTTGTGGGCGCGGGCGTAGGCGAGGACGGTGCGGATGTCGCCGGTGTGGGCCGGGTAGGCGACGGCGGCCGGACGCAGGCCGTCGAAGCGGGTGTTGTAGAGCCGGCGGGCCGGGGTCCAGTTCGCGTCGCCGGGGCGGACCAGGGTGCCGTCGAGGTCGTGGCCGAGCCCGCTCCAGTTCTTGGCGGCGGGGCGGGTGCCGCCGGGGCTGCCCTTGGCGGTCAGGGCGGTGGTGGCGGAGGGCAGCGTGGCCGACGAGGGGCCCGGGGCGGGGCGCGGGGCCGCGTCGCAGGCGCCGAGCGCGGTCGCGGCCAGCGCGGCGGCACCTCCCGAGATGAACGTACGCCGCTCCATGTCCCCGCCTCCCGGCCGCAGTTCGCCTTCCCGTGGAACGAGACGGCGCCCCACCCGGCGGGGTTCCACGGGAGGGTGACAAGGTGGGGGAAGAGTGCGTGGGCGGCGTGGGGCCGGAATCTCCACGTGTCCTTCTCGTGAGCGTTCCGTGACCTCACCGGGCCGACGGCAGGGGTTCACCCCTCGTTCACTTCGGGCCATCGGCGGCTTCACCTGTTCTGCCTAATTTCGGCCGTACCAGATGCGGAGTGCGGCCATAGATGCACTCACGTGTCCCCATGACTTCGCACGCCGCCCGCTGCGGCGGCTCCTGGAAGGAACTCCCGAAAGTGATGCTTCAGCGCAAGAACCGGCTGCGCGCCCTGTCTCTCGGTGCTCTCGCCGTCTCCGGCGCCCTGGCCCTGACGGCGTGCGGCAGCGACGACACGGGCAAGCAGGCGGGCGGCGGTTCCTCCTCCGCGGCGAGCGCCGGGTCGGTCAAGTGCGACGGGGCGAAGGGCCAGCTCCTCGCGGACGGCTCCTCCGCGCAGAAGAACGCGATCGACGCCTGGGTGAAGAACTTCTCGCAGGCCTGCGGCGTGCAGATCAACTACAAGGGTGCCGGTTCGGGCGCCGGTGTCACCTCCTTCAACCAGGGCCAGCTCGCGTTCGCCGGTTCGGACTCCGCGCTGAAGCCGGAGGAGGTCGCCGCCTCCAAGAAGGTCTGCAAGGGCGGCCAGGGCATCGACCTGCCGATGGTCGGCGGCCCGATCGCGGTCGGCTACAACGTTCCGGGCGTGAAGGACCTGGTCCTGGACGCGCCGACCCTGGCGAAGATCTTCGACAGCAAGATCGCCAAGTGGAACGACGCCGCGATCAAGAAGCTGAACCCGACGGCGAAGCTGCCCGACCTGAAGATCCAGCCGTTCCACCGCTCCGAGGACTCCGGCACCACGGACAACTTCACCAAGTACCTGATCGCCACCACCCCGGACAACTGGAAGTACTCCGGCGGCAAGGCCTGGCAGGCCCAGAAGGGCCAGGCGGCCACCGGCTCGGCCGGTGTGGCCCAGGGCGTCAAGCAGAACGCGGGCGCGATCGGCTACTTCGAGCTGTCCTTCGCCAAGGACATCGACACGGTCGCCATCAGCACCGGCGCCAAGACCCCGGTGAAGCCCTCCACCGACTCCGCCACCGCCGACATCGCGGCCGCCAAGGTCGTCGGCACCGGCAGCGACCTCGCCCTGAAGCTCGACTACCAGACCAAGGCCGAGGGCGCCTACCCGATCACCCTGGTCACGTACGAGATCGTCTGCGACAAGGGCAACAAGGCGGACACCCTGCCCGCCACCAAGGCATTCCTGGGCTACATCGCGAGCGAGGACGGCCAGAAGGTCCTCAGCGAGAACGGCTACGCCCCGATCCCCGACGAGATCATCACCAAGGTCCGCAGCACCGTCGCCGGCCTGAGCTGACCTGATCCGAGTGTGCGGCCCGGGCCCCGACGGGGTCCGGCCGCACCGTCCGGTGCACCGCCGCCCGGAGCCGGGCCATCCGTCCGGCTCCCGTGAGCCGCCCACCCACGCGGCTCAGCAGACCGGAGAATCCCGATGGACATATCGACGACCGACGTACCTCCCCCCGCAGGCCGGGCCGCCGCCCGCCGCGCGGACGCCGCCCGGGGCGCCGCCCAGACCGGTGACCGGGTGTTCCTCGCCCTCTCCCGGGGCTCGGGCATCCTGTTGCTGGTGATCATGGCCGCCATCGCGGTCTTCCTGACCTACCGCGCCTGTCTCGCGATCAGCGCGGACCACGGCAACTTCCTGACCACCTTCGAGTGGAACACCAACGCGAACCCGCCGGTCTTCGGCATCGCCGTGCTGGCCTTCGGCACGGTCGTCTCCTCGATCATCGCCATGGGCCTCGCGGTCCCGGTGGCGGTCGCGATCGCGCTGTTCCTCACCCACTACGCCCCGCGCCGGCTGAGCGGCCCGATCGCCTACGTGATCGACCTGCTCGCCGCCGTGCCCTCCATCGTCTACGGCCTGTGGGGCGCTCTGATCCTGGTCCCGCACATGCAGGGCCTGTACGGCTGGCTGGACGAGTTCTTCGGCTGGACCGGCATCCTCGCCTGGAACGGCGGCGCCCCGCGCGCGATGCTCACCGTCGGCATCCTGCTGGCGATCATGATCCTGCCGATCATCACCAACGTGAGCCGCGAGGTCTTCCGCCAGGCCCCCCGGATGCACGAGGAGGCCGCCCTCGCCCTCGGTGCCACGCGCTGGGAGGTCATCCGCATGGCGGTGCTGCCCTTCGGCCGCTCCGGCGTCATCTCCGCCTCCATGCTCGGCCTCGGCCGCGCGCTCGGCGAGACCATGGCCGTGGCCACCGTGCTCTCCCCGAGCTACGAGATCCAGGCCAGCCTGCTCGACCCGGGCGGCGGCACCTTCGCCCAGAACATCGCCTCCAAGTTCGGCGAGGCGACCGAGCAGGGCCGTGACGCGCTGATCGCCTCCGGTCTGGTCCTGTTCGTCATCACCCTGCTGGTCAACGGTGCGGCCCGCGCGATCATCGCCCGCCGCAAGGAGTACTCGGGGGCCAACGCATGAGCACCGCAGTCAACGGCAACGGCGTGAGCAACCTGCGCGCCGGGAGCCTGCCCAAGTGGACCCCGTGGGCCGTCGCCGCCGCGTCGGTGGCGACCGCCGTCGCGATCGGCCTCGGCGCCGGGCTCCACTCCAGGGTGCAGTGGGGCCTGATCGCCGCGCTTCTCTTCATCCTCGGCACCTATGTCGTCGCCGCCCGGGTGGAGGGCCGCCGGCAGGCCAAGGACCGGATCGCCACCTCGCTCGTCTGGGTGGCCTTCCTGCTCGCCGTGATCCCGCTGGTCTCCCTGGTGTGGGTGACCGTCTCGCGCGGTGTGAAGGTCCTCGACCCGTACTTCCTGAGCCACTCGATGGGCGTCGTCGCCGACTCCGAGCCGGGCGGCGGCATCTACCACGCCATCCTCGGCAGCCTGGAGCAGGTCGGCCTCGCCACCCTGATCGGCGCCCCGATCGGCGTGCTGACCGCGATCTACCTGGTGGAGTACGGCCGCGGCCGCCTCGCCCAGGCGGTGACCTTCTTCGTCGACGTGATGACGGGCATCCCGTCCATCGTCGCGGGCCTGTTCATCCTCAGCCTCATGCTGATCTTCCAGCTGCAGCCCTTCGGCTTCGCCGGGTCGCTCGCGCTGGCCATCCTCATGATGCCGGTGGTCGTGCGCTCGACCGAGGAGATGCTCAAGCTCGTACCGAACGAGCTGCGCGAGGCGTCCCTGGCGCTCGGCGTGCCCAAGTGGCGCACCATCCTCAAGGTGGTCCTGCCGACCTCGCTCGGCGGCATCGCGACCGGCGTCATGCTGGCCGTCGCCCGGATCGCGGGCGAGACCGCGCCGGTGCTGCTGCTGGTGTTCGGCAACTCCTTCATCAACGCCAACCCCTTCGAGGGGGCGCAGGCGTCGCTGCCGCTGTACATCTACCAGCAGTACGCGGCCGGTGCCGACCCGGCGTACGACCGCGCGTGGGCGGCCTCGCTGACCCTGATCGCGTTCGTGATGATCCTCAACCTGGCGGCCCGCGGCGTAGCCCGCTGGAAGGCCCCCAAGACCGGTCGCTGACGCGACCACTCAGCGACTGGAAGTGAAGCGGTAATGGCCAAGCGAATCGACGTCAGCGGACTCACCGCCTACTACGGCTCCCACAAGGCGATCGAGGACATCTCGATGACCGTCGAGCCGCGCTCGGTGACGGCGTTCATCGGCCCCTCCGGCTGCGGCAAGTCGACGTTCCTGCGCACCCTCAACCGGATGCACGAGGTCACCCCCGGCGGCCGGGTCGACGGCAAGGTGCTCCTGGACGACGAGGACCTCTACGGCACCGGCGTGGACCCGGTGGCGGTGCGGCGCGAGGTGGGCATGGTGTTCCAGCGGCCCAACCCGTTCCCCACCATGTCGATCTTCGAGAACGTGGCGGCGGGGCTGCGCCTGAACGGCGGCTTCCGCAAGAGCGAGCTGAACGACGTCGTGGAGCGCTCGCTGCGCGGCGCGAACCTGTGGAACGAGGTCAAGGACCGGCTGAACCGGCCCGGCGCCGGTCTCTCCGGCGGCCAGCAGCAGCGCCTGTGCATCGCGCGCGCCATCGCGGTCGAGCCCCGGGTGCTGCTCATGGACGAGCCCTGCTCCGCCCTGGACCCGATCTCCACCCTTGCGATCGAGGACCTGATCGGTGAGCTGAAGGAACGGTTCACGATCGTCATCGTGACCCACAACATGCAGCAGGCGGCGCGCGTCTCGGACCGTACGGCCTTCTTCAACCTGGCCGGGGTCGGCCAGCCCGGCCGGTTGATCGAGATCGACGACACCGAGCGGATCTTCTCCAACCCCTCGGTCCAGGCGACCGAGGACTACATCTCGGGCCGCTTCGGCTGAGCCGAGGAGCCGAGGACTCCCCGCGGTGCTGCATGGCGGTGCCACCGCGGGGATGCGAAAAGGGCCCGCCCCCGGAAGATCCCGGGGGCGGGCCCATCGCCGTGTCGGCGCCGTACCGTCGGTGCTACAGCACGGTCAGGTTGACCAGCTCGAAGACGGCGGCCGCGACCAGGGCGGCGGCGGGCATGGTGATGAACCAGCCGAGCACGATGTTCTTGGCGACGCCCCAGCGGACCGCGTTGACCCGCTTGGTGGCGCCGACACCCATGATCGCCGAGGTGATCACATGGGTCGTGGAGATCGGCGCCTTGAACAGGTACGCCGTGGTGAACATGATCGACGCGCCGGTCGCCTCGGCCGCGAAGCCCTGCGGCGGGTCCAGCTCGATGATCTTGCGGCCCAGGGTGCGCATGATGCGCCAGCCGCCCGCGTAGGTGCCGAGCGAGAGCATCAGGGCGCAGACGATCTTGACCCAGACCGGGATGGGGTCCTTGTAGGTCTCCTCGCCCGCGATCACCAGGGCCATCATCACGACACCCATCGTCTTCTGGGCGTCCTGGAGACCGTGGCCGAGCGCCATGCCCGCCGCCGATACCGTCTGCGCTATGCGGAAGCCGCGCTTGGCCTTGTGCGGGTTGGCGTTGCGGAACAGCCACAGGATCGCCGTCATGACCAGATAGCCGACGACCAGGCCGACGATCGGCGACAGGAACATCGGGAGGATGATTTTCTCGACGACGCCGCTCCAGATCACCGCCGTACCGCCCGCGAGCGCGGCGCCCACCAGGCCGCCGAACAGGGCGTGCGAGGAGGACGAGGGCAGGCCGAAGTACCAGGTGACCAGGTTCCAGACGATGGCGCCCGCGAGGGCGGCGAAGAGGATGGCCATCCCCTTCGACCCCGCCGGGGTCTCGATCAGACCCTCGCTGACGGTCTTGGCGACGCCGTTGCCGAGGAAGGCACCCGCGAGGTTCATCACGGCCGCCATCGCCAGCGCCGCGCGCGGCGTGAGCGCCCGCGTCGACACGGACGTGGCGATCGCGTTGGCGGAGTCGTGGAAGCCGTTCGTGTACGTGAAGAAGAGCGCGACCGCGACGGTCACGATCAGGGCGAAGGTGTCCATCGACGCCTCAGGACTCCTTGACGGCGATGGTCTCCACCGTGTTCGCCACGTGCTCGAACGCGTCCGCGGCCTCTTCGAGGACGTCCACGACCTGCTTGAGCTTCAGCACCTCGATCGCGTCGTACTTGCCGTTGAAGAGATGGGCGAGCAGCTTGCGGTGGATCTGGTCCGCCTGGTTCTCCAGCCGGTTGACCTCGATCCAGTACTCGGTGAGGTTGTCCATCGTGCGCAGGTGGGGCATCGCCTCGGCCGTCAGTTCGGCCGCCCGCGCCAGGACCTCGATCTGCTGCTCGACACCCTTCGGCAGCTCCTCGATGTTGTAGAGGACGACCAGGTCGACGGCCTCCTCCATGAAGTCCATGATGTCGTCGAGCGACGAGGCGAGGTTGTAGATGTCCTCGCGGTCGAACGGCGTGATGAAGGAGGAGTTCAGCTGGTGGAAGATCGCGTGTGTGGCGTCGTCACCGGCGTGTTCCGCGGCCCGCATACGCTCTGCGATCTCGGCCCGGGCGGAGGGGTCCGCCCCGAGCAGTTCCATCAGGAGCTTCGAGCCCGTGACGATGTTGTCCGCTGACGCGGCGAACATGTCGTAGAAGCTCGTCTCCCTGGGGGTCAGACGAAAGCGCACGTTGAGGTCCTCGGGGTGCTTCGGTTGGGTCAGGCTGATGCTAGGCGCATCATCCGGCCACGGCTATCGGGCCATTCCCCAGTGTCGCCCATCAGGAAGCATGCTCGGCACGGGGGCGTTGCGCCAAGGGCCCGATACCCCGTGAAGTTGGTTACCATATACCCACCAGGGGTATCTGTTCGGATGGCTTCCAGTCAGTCCGGCGTCCGTCCCCCGTCCGCCCGTCCCCCACGGAGGCCCGCGATGACGACGACCGAGGCCGGCGCCACGCACGGTTACCACCACCAGAAGGACGAGCACCTCAAGCGGCTGCGCCGTATCGAGGGCCAGATCCGGGGCCTGCAGCGCATGGTCGACGAGGACACGTACTGCATCGACATCCTCACCCAGGTCTCCGCCTCCACCAAGGCTCTTCAGTCCTTCGCGCTGCAGCTCCTCGAGGAGCACCTGCGGCACTGCGTCGCGGACGCGGCCGTCAAGGGCGGCGACGAGATCGACGCCAAGGTGGAGGAGGCCACGAAGGCCATCGGGCGCCTGCTGCGCACCTGAGCCCTCAGGCCAGGGCGGCGCCGCGCTCCTCGGTGACCCGCAGCACCTCGTCGATGCTGGCCAGGCTCAGCCGGTCCTCCGCCGCCGAGGCGGCGATGATCAGCTCGCCGCACAGCTCTATCTCGGCGAGGGCCACGTGGTCCTGCACCGCCGTACCGCCGACCGGAGCCACGCGCGTCACCTCTTCCTGCCGTCACCGATGCCCGGACCGGCTTCCTAGAGTAGGCAGCGGTTCACATGCCGCGCATGGCACGGAAGGGCTAGTTCGTGAGCGGCGGGGCGGACTATCCCGGCGGCCGGCCCGTCGCGCCCTCGTCGTCAGCGATCCTGCCCGCGTAGATGTCCTCCGGGCGCGGCAGCACGATTTCGGCGCGGGTGCCGAAGTCGTAGAGCAGGGTGGTCGAGGCGACCGCGACGGCCGCCGCCTGCCTGCTGTTGACGAAGCTGAAGTGCTGGCGGAGCTTGCGGATGCGGCCCTGGTCGTCCAGGTAGGCGTCGAACGGGACGGCGGCCGTGGCGAACCCTTTCGCCGCCGCCGCGAGCGAGGCCCGGTTGTCCGCGGAGGCCGCGCGCGCCGCCGCGCCCAGGTCGGCGGTGCCCCGGTAGTGCCGTACCGCCGTGCCGCCCACCTTCGTGCGGCCCACGTACGTCGCCGTGCGCGTCCCGCGCAGCACCTCGGCCGCCGCGTACGGATCGGTCGCGCCGCCGGTGACCAGGTTGCCGTCGGACACGCCTGCCGTCTCCACCCGGACCCACTTGTCGGCGGGCACGCCCGCGCCCCGGTTCTTCATGTACAGGGCGCCGGGGGCGAGCAGCTCGGTGATGGGCCGGTGCTCGGGGGCGCCCGTGGGGTCCTCCGGGAGGACGACGGTCAGGCTGCCGAGGCGGCGCCGGAAGTCGTACACCCCGTTGCCCCGGATGGTGACCCGGGTGCCGCCGGTGGCCATCTCCATGGAGGTCGTGGCCCGGGAGCCGCCCGCACCGCGCAGGGTGTCGGCGGCCTGCCGCAGGACGGCCACCGGATCGCCGCTCGCGCCGCTCACCCCCTCGGCGGCGGCCCCGCTGGAGGAACACCCGGCGGTGCCCGCTCCGAGTCCGACGGTTAGTCCCATCACGCCCGCCGCTACGACCGTCCTGCTCGCGCGCGTGTGCTGCCGCCGATCCATGGCCTGCCTTACCCCCAGCCGGTTGCGTCCGTTGGGCCCCCTGTCGTTCCCGTTAACGACGGGTAGGGGGTGCCGTCACGCGTGGCGTCAAGCACGTGAGAAGTCAGCGGGTCATACGCCCGTACAAACGCTTCAGATGCCCGAACGAACGTGTTGATCAGTGCGGGTACGGTGGGACCGTGGCGTGGCAGGACGGCCCGGTGGGGGCACGGCAGGAGCGGGAACACCGCACGACGACGAACGAACAGGGCCGGTTCTGCGTGGCCAGGTGCAGCTGCGGCTGGCGGGGTCCGGCGCGCCGGGCGCGCAGTCAGGCGCGCGCGGACGCGGAGGCGCACGCCAACACGCCGTGACGCCCGGCGTGCGCGCCGCTCAGCGCCCCGTCAGTGCCGCTCGAAGGCGCGGGCCAGCGCGTCCAGCAGCTCGCGGTCGCGGGGCTGGGTCAGCCGCTCGCGGGCGGCCCCGGGGGCGAGCCAGGTGATCGCGTCGACCTCGGAGCCCGGGGTGAAGTGCCCGTGCAGCGCCTCGGCCGCCCAGTAGCGCACCTCCTTGGGGCGCCCGGCCACCGGATAGCGCAGGGTCGCCAGCTCGGCGCCGGGCCCGGCCGCGTACCCGGTCTCCTCCGCGACCTCGCGCAGCGCGCCCGCGAGCGCGTCCTCGCCCCGCTTGAGCTTGCCCTTCGGATGCGACCAGTCGTCGTACTTCGGGCGGTGGACCAGGCAGACCTCCAGGGCGCCGGAGGGCGAGCGGCGCCAGAGCACGCAGCCTGCGGCGAGGACCGGCGGGAGGCCCGGGGTGTCCGGCGTGTCGCTCATGCCGTCTCCTCCCGCGTTCACCGGGCCGGGACCGTCCGCCGCTGCCAGGTCTGCTGGAAGGCGAAGCGGGCCGCCTCCACCTCGTGCCGCTGGTCGGCGTGGAGGACACCGAGCGCGTAGGCCGTCGCGGGCGCGATCCGGGCCGTACGCGCCGCCTGGGCGGCCGCGACCGCCGCCTCCGCCGCGTCCCGGTGCCGGTTCAGGGCGTGCCCGGCCGCGCGCAGCCGGGGGTCCTCGGCCGGGGCGGCGGCACCGCAGGGCACCTCGCGGGCGTAGCGGTGCAGCCGCAGCAGCAGCCGGACCTGGTGCCAGGGGCCGTCCTGGGGGCGCGGGGCAGGGTCCGGGGACAGGCCGTCGGCCAGGGCCTGCGCGTTGTAGGGGTGCCCGGCGGTGACCAGGGGCAGCGCGGCGACCGCGCTGCTGAGCCGGTCCTCGGCGGCCGCCGCGTACGGGCCGAGGTCCGCCCCGGCCGCGCCGGGCGCGAGGGGGACGTCGCCGGCGAGTACGGCGATGCGGTCGGCCAGCGCGTGGAAGCGGGCGGAGCTGAGCGCCTCCAGGGCGCCGGAGTGGGCGCGGGCGCGGGCCAGGGTGAGCCTGCGGTCGAGGAGGGCGGCGGCGCGGGCGGCGCCGATGGTGAGGGGGACGGCGGGGGGTGCCGTGGTGGGGGCTTTCGCGGGCGCGGGGACCGTGGGCGGTGCCGCTGTGGTCCCCGAGAGCCGGTGCAGGGCGAGCAGCAGCCGGTCCAGGCGGGCCGCGCAGGCGTGTTCCAGGCCGAGGGTGCCCGAGACCCAGGCCAGTTCGGCCCGGGTCTCGTCCGCCCAGTCGGGGTCCAGCAGTCCGCGGAAGGTGTACAGGCCCGCGCTGACGCGGCGGGCCGAGCGGCGCAGCGCGCGCGCCGCCTTGGCCGGCCCGTCCGCGCCCGAGGCGCCGTTCCCGGTCTCCCGGTGCAGGCGCAGGGCGCGGAGGAACTCCGTTGCCCGGGCGCTCAGATGGGCCGCGAGGGCCGCTCCGGTCGCCTCCCCGGGCTCGGAGTCCGCCGGGTCAGGGTGTCGCGGTGCCACGCCGGCGCCTCCGGGCGTCTATGAGCATCTCCTGGACGTTGCGCAGCGGCTGGCCCTCGGCGTCGGTCGCGTGCCGGGTCCATTCGCCGTCGGGGCCGAGGTGCCAGGAGGCGGTGGTGTCGGACATGCCGGTGTCGAGCATGCGGTTCAGGGTCGCCCGGTGGCCGGGGTCGGTGACCCGGACCAGGGCCTCGATCCGGCGGTCGAGGTTGCGGTGCATCATGTCGGCGCTGCCGAACCACACCTCGGGCTCGCCGCCGTTGCCGAAGGCGAAGACGCGGGAGTGCTCCAGGAAGCGGCCGAGGATCGAGCGGACCCGGACGTTCTCGGACAGGCCGGGGATGCCAGGGCGGATCGCGCAGATGCCGCGGACCCAGATGTCGACCGGCACGCCCGCCTGGGAGGCCCGGTAGCAGGCGTCGATGATCGCCTCGTCGACCATGGAGTTGACCTTGATCTTGACGAAGGCCGGGCGGCCCGCGCGGTGGTGCTGGATCTCCTTGTCGATGCGCGATATCAGGCCGTCCCGCAGCGACTTGGGGGCGACGAGCAGACGGCGGTAGGTCTCGCGGCGGGAGTAGCCGGAGAGCCGGTTGAACAGGTCGGAGAGGTCCGCACCGACCTGCGGGTCGGCGGTGAGCAGCCCGAGGTCCTCGTAGAGGCGGGCGGTCTTCGGGTGGTAGTTGCCGGTGCCGACGTGGCTGTAGCGGCGCAGGGTCTCGCCCTCCTGGCGGACCACGAGCGACAGCTTGCAGTGGGTCTTCAGCCCGACCAGGCCGTAGACCACGTGGCAGCCGGCCTCCTCCAGCTTGCGCGCCCACTTGATGTTGGCGTGCTCGTCGAAGCGGGCCTTGATCTCGACCAGGACGAGGACCTGCTTGCCGGACTCGGCCGCGTCGATCAGGGCGTCGACTATCGGGGAGTCGCCGGAGGTGCGGTACAGCGTCTGCTTGATTGCCAGTACGTCCGGGTCCTGCGCGGCCTGCTCCAGGAACGCCTGCACGGAGGTGGAGAAGGAGTCGTACGGGTGGTGCAGCAGCACGTCCCGCTGGCGCAGCGCGGCGAAGATGTCGGGCGCGGAGGCGGACTCCACCTCGGAGAGGTCGCGGTTGGTGCCCGCGACGAACTTGCGGTACTTCAGCTCCGGCCGGTCGAGGCTGTGGATGCGGAAGAGGCCGGTGAGGTCGAGCGGGCCGGGCAGCGGGTAGACCTCGGCCTCGGAGATCTTCAGCTCGCGCACCAGCAGGTCGAGCACCTCGCGGTCGATGTCCTCCTCGACCTCCAGACGCACCGGCGGCCCGAAGCGGCGCCGCATGAGCTCCTTCTCCAGGGCCTGGAGCAGGTTCTCCGCGTCGTCCTCCTCGACCTCCAGGTCCTCGTTGCGGGTGAGCCGGAAGGCGTGGTGCTCCAGCACCTCCATGCCCGGGAACAGCTCCTCCAGGTGCGCGGCGATCACGTCCTCGATGGGGACGTACCGGCCGGGGCTGCTCTCCAGGAAGCGGGACAGCAGCGGGGGCACCTTCACGCGGGCGAAGTGCTTGTGGCCGCTGACCGGGTTGCGTACGACGACGGCCAGGTTCAGCGAGAGGCCGGAGATGTACGGGAAGGGGTGCGCGGGGTCCACGGCGAGCGGGGTCAGCACCGGGAAGATCTGGTGCCGGAACAGCGTGAAGAGGCGGGCCTGCTCCTTGTCGGTCAGCTCGCTCCAGCGGACCAGGTGGATGCCCTCCTCCGCGAGCGCGGGGGCGACGTCCTCGTGATAGCAGGCGGCGTGCCGGGCCATCAGCTCGCGCGAGCGGGCCCAGATCATCTCCAGCACCTCGCGGGGCTGGAGCCCGGAGGCGGAGCGGGTGGCCACACCGGTGGCGATACGGCGCTTCAGGCCGGCCACCCGGACCATGAAGAACTCGTCCAGGTTGCTCGCGAAGATCGCGAGGAAGTTGGCGCGCTCCAGGAGCGGGGTGTTCGGGTCCTCGGCCAGTTCGAGGACGCGCTCGTTGAACGCGAGCCAGCTGCGCTCCCGGTCCAGGAAGCGGCCCTGCGGCAGCGGGGCGCCGTCGCCCTGGGTCTCCTCGTAGGCGTCGAGATCGGCGTCGAGATCCGGCTCCAGGTCGGAGACGGCCGCCGCGACCGTGTGCGGGCGGTGCGCGGCGATGGAGCCCACGGGGGGCTGCGTCCGGCCGGGGACCTCGGACCCGAGGCCCGCGGTATCCGCGCCGAACGCCGCGGTGGAGGAGGACTGGGCCGGTGCCTGGGCTTCTCGCTGACTCATGAACCCATTCTTCCGTGTCAGGGGCGTCACGGCAGCGTCGAATTTCGCGGAGGGAAGTCTGATGACGTTCCGCCCCGCGTCCCCCTCGGACTCCGGCCCGGACTCCGGCGAAGCCCCACCGCCGACGTGCTCCATTCCCCGAGCCTCGCAAGCGCTGCTGAATGGCCGGTTACGGGGACATGACGTGGGGGACAGCGGAGGGCGGCTCCCAGGGGAACCGCCCTCCGCCATCCATGAGCAGGTCAGCCGGTGCGGCGGCGCAGCACCGTGAAGGAGGCGACGGTGAGCAGCGCGGTCACGGCCAGCAGCAGGGCGCTGGTGGTGAGCTGGAGGGGCCAGTAGTGGGACTCGGGGTGGTACTCAGAGAACAGCCCGGTGCCGCCGTGCTGGGCGTACAGCCGCTTGCACGCTGCGAGCGAGTCCGCCGTGCAGTCGGGCGTGGGGACGTGCGCCCCGCTCCGGGTCACCATGCCGTGCGCCACCTCCACACCGGCGAACTCGCCCGCGTAGCCGCCCTCGAAGCCGTTCACCTTGGTCACCGGCGGCCACAGGTACGGCATGAGCCAGTGGGCGCCGGCGTACAGCAGGATGGTGGCGGCGACGGTGATGCCGATGGAGGCCAGGGTGCGGCGCACCAGCAGCCCGGTCAGGGCGCCCGCCGCGAGTGCGGCCAGGCAGACGGCGACGGTCGTGGGGCCGTTGGCGTGGAAGGTGCGGGGCAGCCACCAGGCGGGGCGGAGGCCGACCTGGTTCGCGGTCGCCTGCCAGGCGTACCGGTGCAGGGCCACCAGCAGGCTCGCCCCGGCGGTGACCGCCACGGCCGGGAGCGCCAGCCGCACCGCCAGCCAGCGCACCGGGGTGATGCCCTGGGTCCAGGCCAGCGCCGCGGTGCCGGACTCGGTCTCCCGCGCGGTCAGCGCGGCGCCCGCCCAGACGGCGACCAGGACCGGCAGCAGGATCATGGCCTCGGTCAGCAGCTCGTACAGCGTGGCGTAGTTGCCCGTGTAGATGGTGCACGCCACCTGGCAGGCCTGCAGCTTCTGCCAGGCGCGCGCCGCCGTTTCCGCGAGCGGTCCCCCGAGCCACAGCAGCAGTCCGGACCCCGTCAGCACCAGGGCCGCCCAGACGAAGAGCGCCCACCGGTGCAGCCGGAACGTCCAGCGGGCCGGGCGCGGCCGGGCGGAAACGGTGAGAGTGCTCATGCGGCGCGCTCCTCGGACAGGGCGGTGGTGGCGGTGAGGGCGGGGGCCTCGGGGTTGCGCAGATGGGCGAGGACCAGGTCCTCCAGGGTGGGCGTCCGGGTCTGCCAGTCGTCCGTGAGCGGGGCCGCCGGGCGGAGCAGGGCGGTGACGCTGCGGCCGGTGGTGCGGGACTCGATCACCGTGTGGGGGGTCAGGGCCGCGTCGGCGGGTCCGGTGACCCGGAGGTGGGCATCGAGGAGGTCGTCGATGTCGCCGGAGAGGCGGACGCGGCCCGAGCCGACCAGGAGCAGGTGGTCGCAGGACTCCTCCAGCTCCGCGACCACGTGGGAGGACATCGCGATCGTGGTGCCGTGCTCGGCGGACACCCCCATCAGGACGCCCATCAGCTCGTGCCGCGCGAGCGGGTCGAGGTCGGCCATCGGCTCGTCCATGAGCACCAGTTCGGGCCGCTTGCCGAGTGCGAGGGCGAGCGCGACGCGGGTGCGCTGGCCGCCGGACAGGGACCGGATGCGGGCACCGGGGTCGAGGTCGCCGCCCGCGGCGATCCGGTCGGCGAGGGCGGTGTCCCAGCGGCCGGGGTTGAGGTCGGCGCCCATGCGCAGCGTCTCGGCGACGGTGAGCTGCGGGTACAGCGGCTTCTCCTGCGCGACGTACGCGACGCGGGGGCGGGCCTCGGCGGGCCGTACGCCCAGCACCCGTATTTCGCCCTCGGTCGGCCGGAGCAGACCCGCCGTCAGGGCGAGCAGGGTGCTCTTCCCGGCGCCGTTGGGGCCGACGACGGCGCACACCCGGCCCGCGGGCAGCCGGAACGCGCAGTCGCGCAGCGCCCACCCGCCCCGCCGTCCGAAGCGCTTGCCGAGGCCGTCCGCCTCGATCGCGGTGTCGCTCATGAACGTTCTCCCTGGAAGCTCTTGTCGAGTACGGAGGTGAAGAGCGCCGCCATGTCGTCCCGGTCCCAGCCCTTCCGGACCGCCCGTGCCGCCCACTCCTCCAGCTCGGCCCGCAGCGGGGAGTCGGCCGGGGCGGCGCCGAGGGTGCGGCGGACGAAGGTGCCGAGGCCGCGCCGGGCCTCCACCAGTCCCTCCCGCTCCAGCTCGCGGTACGCCTTGAGGACGGTGTTGGGGTTGATGGCGGTGGCCTCGACCACCTCGCGGGCGGTGGGCAGCCGGTCGCCGGGGCGCAGTTGGCCCAGGCGCAGGGCCTGCTTCGTCTGCTGGACGATCTGGACGTAGGTGGCGACCCCGCTGTGCCGGTCGATGCGGTATTCGACCACGCGCTGAACCACCCTTTCACTAATTGAGTAGTGGAATGATGATCGAGAAGAGGGGCGCCCGTCAAGCGTGGACGCCCCTCAACTCATCGCCAATACAGCTCGGTTCACGTCTCCGTGCGGTACATCAGGTCCGTCTCGTGGGTCGTGAAGCCCAGCCGTTCGTAGACCGAGACCGCCGCCTTGTTGTCCGCGTCGACGTAGAGCATGGCGGTGGGCAGGCCCCGGCCCGCGAGGTGGCGCAGGCCGGTCGTGGTGAGGGACTTGCCGAGGCCGCCGCCCTGGCTGCCGGGGCGGACACCGAGGACGTAGACCTCACCGAGGCCCTCCTCGGGGTGGGTCTTGGTCCAGTGGAAGCCGATCAGCTCGCCGCCCCGCTCGGCGAGGAAGAAGCCGGCCGGGTCGAACCAGGGCTCGGCCTCGCGGTCGGCCAGGTCGCGTTCGGTCAGCGAGCCCTGCTCGGGGTGGTGGGCGAAGGCGGCCGCGTTGACCGCGAGCCACGCCGTCTCGTCCTGTCCGGGGACGAAGGCGCGGACCGTCACGCCCTCCGGCAGCACCGGGTCGGGCAGTTCGAGACCGGTCAACGGGCGCCGCATCTGGCGCAGTTCACGGAACAGGGTCAGGCCGAGCACCTGGGCGAGATGACGGGCGGCGGGGTGGCCGCCGTGTGCCCAGACCCGCAGCCGCTTGCCGGAGGCGGCGAGCAGCGCGGTACCCAGCGCGCGGCCGTGGCCGTGGCCCCGGTGGGCCGGGTGGACGACCAGTTCGGCGGCCGGTGCCTCGACCGGGTCGGTGTCCTCCAGTTGCGCGTAGCCCACGAGTTCGTCGCCGTAGCTCAGCAGCAGATGGGAGACGCCCTCCCGCGCCCCGCCGCGCAACTGGAGCCGCCCCTGCTCGGACACCGGCTGCTGCCCGTCCACGGCGGCGGCCGCCGCGAGCAGATCGAGCACGGCCCGGGTCTGCTCCGGGGTGAGTTCGGCCTGGGTCTCGAGGGAGCGGGCGGGCACGGCCCGCTCGGAGTCGTCGCTGCTCATGCGTATGAGGGTACGGGGGCGCTCCGCTGGGTACGGCCGGGCGGGACGATGACACCTGGCGGCGCGGCGCGACGGCGTCCGGGCTGCGTGGTGTTCTGGTGGCCCGGCGCGACGGCGGCCCGGTGCCCTGGCTCGATGGCGACCCGGTGCCATGGTGGTCCGTTGGCCCCGCGCGGAAGGGCGATGGCGGACCGGCCATGCGGTGTACGGCGACCTGGTGGTCCGGTGCGACAGGACGATGGCGGCCTGGCCGCGCGGTGTCCTGGAGGCCGGGCGCGACGGCGGCTCGGCCGTGCGGTGTCCCGGTCGCCGGCGCCCCGACCCGGTGGCCCGGCTCCGCGGCGCCCCGGGCCGCGCGTCGTCATGGCCGGCAGGCGGCACAGCGGCACGGCGCCCTGAAGCAACAGCCTCCCGCGTACCGCCCCCCGAGCCACAGCGGCAGCGCAGCGTCACGCGGTGTCCGGCGGCGGCACCGGCGCCCCCGGCAGCCGTACCGTCACCAGGGTGCCGCCGCCCGGGGCGCGGGAGAGGGTGACCTCGCCGCCCGCCTGGCGGATCGTGCGGGCGACGATGGAGAGGCCGAGGCCGGAGCCGGGGAGGGCGCGGGCGCTGGGGGAGCGCCAGAAGCGGTCGAAGACGTGCGGGAGTTCGTCGGCCGGGATGCCGGGGCCGTGGTCGCGCACGGTCAGCGTGCCGTCGGTCAGCCGCACCTCGACCGTGTCGCCCTCGGGGCTGAACTTCACCGCGTTGTCGAGGATGTTGACCAGGGCCCGCTCCAGCGCGGACGGCTCCGCGCGGACGTACCAGGGCTCCAGGTCCGCCGTGATCGTCAGCTCGGGGCCGCGCAGCCGGGCCCGGCGCAGCGCGGCCTCGGCCGTCTCCTGGAGGGAGACCACCTGGACGCGCTCGCCGTGCTGCCCCTCCGAGCGGGACAGCTCCTGCAAGTCGCCGATCAGCGCGCCGAGTTCGGTCATCTGCGCCTTGACGGAGGCGAGCAGCGCCTTGCGGTCCTCGGCGGGCAGCGGACGCCCGGTCTCCTCGCTGCGGCTGAGCAGTTCGATGTTGGTACGCAGGGAGGTGAGCGGGGTGCGCAGCTCGTGCCCGGCGTCCGCGATCAGCTGTTGCTGGAGGTCGCGGGAGCTGGCCAGAGCGGTGGTCATGGAGTTGAAGGAGCGGGAGAGCCGGGCCACCTCGTCGTCGCTCTCGTCGACCACGGGGATGCGGACGGCGAGGTCCTCGGTGCGGGCCACGTGCTCGACCGCCTCGGTCAGCTTGTCGACCGGGCGCAGCCCCGCCCGGGCCACCGCGAGACCGGCCGCGCCCGCCCCGACCACGCCGATGCCGGAGACCAGCAGCAGGATCAGCGCGAGGTCGTCCAGGGTCCGCTCGGTGTCCTTCAGCGAGAAGCCCACCATGACGGCCACGTCGGGATACGGCTGCACGTCGGGCCCGCCGCCCACCAGCACGGCGCCGGTCATCACCCGTACGTCGCCGCCCTTGGAGTCGGTGCCGTCGCGCACCCACCGGGTGCGGTTGGTGGGGTTGCGGGCGACGGCGATGTCCGAGGCGGTCACCTTCACCGTGCCCTCGGAGTACGGCGGGACGCAGACCTTGCCGTCGGAGGTGACGATCTGGAGGTAGAGGTAGCTGGGCGGTCCGTCGCCGTAACTGTCGTTGGGGGACTGGGGGCAGGTCAGCAGCAGCGTGGTGACCTGGTCGGCGCTGAGCGGGCGGCCGAGGCTCGTGAGCCGGTGGTTCAGCTCGTCCTCCAGCTTGCGCTGGACGATGAACCAGCAGGTCACCGACACCGCCGCCACCGCGAACGCCACCGCCGCCGCGACCAGCATCGCAAGGCGCGCCCGGATCGGCAGCGCCTGGTAGCGGCGCACCAGCCTCCTCACTCGCCGCCGCCCTGCCGCAGTACGTACCCGACGCCCCGGACGGTGTGCACGAGCCGGGGCTCGCCGCCCGCCTCGGTCTTGCGGCGCAGATACATCACGTAGACGTCGAGGGAGTTGGAGGAGGGCTCGAAGTCGAAGCCCCAGACGGCCTTGAGAATCTGCTCCCGGGTGAGGACCTGGCGCGGGTGGGCCATGAACATCTCCAGGAGCGTGAACTCCGTACGGGTCAGTTCCACCGGCCGGCCGCCCCGGGTGACCTCCCGGGTCGCGAGGTCCATCCGCAGGTCCCCGAAGGTCAGCGCCTCGTCCTCCTGGGCCTCGGCGGACACGGACGCCGCGTAGGTGCTGCGTCGCAACAGGGCCCTGATGCGGGCGAACAGCTCGTCCAGCTCGAACGGCTTGACCAGGTAGTCGTCGGCCCCGGCGTCGAGGCCGGTCACCCGGTCGCCGACCGTGTCGCGGGCGGTGAGCATCAGTATCGGGGTGGTGTCCCCGGTGCCCCGGATGCGCCGGGCCGCCGTCAGACCGTCCATGCGGGGCATCTGGATGTCCAGCACGAGCAGGTCCGGGCGGCAGGCGGCGGCCTTCTCCAGCGCGTCGGCGCCGTCCACCGCGACCTCCGTGTCGTACCCCTCGAAGGCGAGGCTGCGCTGGAGGGCCTCGCGTACGGCCGGTTCGTCGTCGACGATCAGGATGCGCTGGGGGTCACGGTCGCCTTCGGCGCTCATCGCTCGCGTTCCTCGGGATGGTGTGGTCGGATCGGGGCGCTTCTCAGCCTCGCACGTTTCGGGCTTCCGGCGTGGTTGCCGGGGTCAGACGCCGGCCGGGGTCAGCCGGTTGAGGGCGGTGAGACGGTTCAGCGGCACCTTGCGGCGGTGCGGGCGGTCGGCGGAGGTGCGCAGGCCCATCAGCTGGGGCGCGGGGGAGGGCAGCTCGGGGAGGCGGGGAGCCGGGGCGGGGGCGTGCAGCTCGTGCGCCACCTCCAGGGCCAGGGTGACGTCGGCGGGGCCGGTGACACGGGTCTGGTGCATGGTGTACGTGATCATGACGTGCTCCCTGCTGTTCGGTGGTGCGCTTGCCCAGGGCCGTACCGGAGGTCTTCCGGAAGACAGGCCCCTAGTCCGTCGAGCCCGCCCGCAGCTTGGCGAGGTCGGACTTGACGGTGTTCACCGGGATCGCGAAGCCGAGGCCGATGCTGCCCGCGTCCGAGGACGAGGAAGCCTGCGAACTCGACGAGTACATCGCGGAGTTGATGCCGATGACGCGGCCGGAGGCGTCGAAGAGGGCGCCGCCGGAGTTGCCGGGGTTGAGCGAGGCGTCGGTCTGGATCGCCTTGTAGGTGGTCGTGGACGAGCCGGTGTCGCCGTTGAACTCACGGCCGCCGAACCGGAACGGCCAGTCGCCGTCCCCGCCCTGCAGCCCGCCCTGGCCCTGGCCCTGTCCCTGGCCCTCGTCGGTCGACACGGTCACGTCGCGGTCGAGGGCCGAGACGATGCCGCTGGTCACGGTGCCGCTCAGCCCCTCGGGGGAGCCGATGGCGACGACCGTGTCGCCGACCCGGACGCCGGAGGAGTCGCCCAGCGTCGCGGCCTTGAGGCCGGAGGCGCCGGAGACCTTCAGCAGTGCCAGGTCCTTGGAGCTGTCGGTGCCGGTCACCTCGGCGGCGTAGCTCTTGCCGTCGCTGGTGCGGACCGTGACCGAGGAGGCGCCGGAGATCACGTGGTTGTTGGTGATGATCTCGCCGCCGCTGGTGACGACGACGCCGGAGCCGGTGGAGGAGCCGTCCTGGAGGGTGGCGTCCACCTGGACCACGCTGGGGCTGACGGCCGCCGCCACGGCGGCCACCGTGCCCTTCTTGCCCGCGGCCACCACGGGGGTGCCCGTGTCCGCCGAGGCGGAGTCGGAGTGGCCCGCCAGCTCCTGGAAGGCGTAGGCGGTGCCGCCGCCGACCGCGGCCGCGACCAGCGCGACCGCCGCGAGGAGTGCGATCGGGCCCCGCGCCCGCTTCCCCTCCGGAGCCGGACCCGGCGCGTACGGCGGCGGGGACTGCCACGGGGCGGGAGCGGCGTGGGCGGCGGCCGGCGGGGTGTCGGACCCGTAGGGGTGGTTCCCGTACCCGTGAGGGTGCTCGTACCCCTCGGGGTCTCCGTACCCGTCGGCGCCGCTGCGGCGCGTGCTCTCGTCGGTCATGTGAAGAGCATGTCCCGCGACCATGAGAGCTTCCTGAGCCCTCCCTGAGAACCCGGGCAGAAGCTGGGTCCTCCTTCATGAGAGGCCCGCTCAGCTGCCGATGAGAGCCGGATGAGAGTGCTGGTGGGACCGGTCGGAACGTGGGGGAGCGGTCAGCCGTCCCGGCGCGCGCAGCCGCAGCTCTGGCGGATCTGGAGGCGCGAGGGGAAGGTCTTCAGGCGCTCGCGGCGCGAACCGGCGAGGCGCAGCCCGTCGTCCAGGACCAGGTCGACGGCCATGCGGGCCATCGCGGGCCGGTCGGAGGCGACGGTGGTCAGGGGCGGGTCGGCGAGCGCCGCCTCCTTGATGTCGTCGAACCCGGCCACCGCCAGCTCGCCGGGCACGTCGAGCCGCAGCTCGCGCGCGGCGCGCAGCACGCCGATGGCCTGGTCGTCGGTGGAGCAGAAGATCGCGGGCGGCCGCTTCGGCCCGGAGAGGATGCCGAGGGCCACGCGGTAGGCGTCGTAGCGGTTGTACGGCGCCTCGAAGAGGCGGCCCTCGGTGGGCAGGCCCGCCTCGTCCATGGCGCGCTTCCAGCCCTCTACGTGGTCGGAGACCGGGTCGCCGACCGCCGGGGTGTCGGCGGTGCCGCCCATGCAGGCCACGTACTCGTACCCGTGCTCCAGGAGGTGGCGCACGGCGAGCTGGGCGCCGCCGAGGTCGTCCGTCACCACGGCCACGTCGTCGATGGCCTCGGGGCGCTCGTGCAGCAGCACCACGCGGGCGTCCCAGGCGTCGATCTCGGCCGCCGCCTGGTCGTTCAGCGCGTGGGAGACCAGGATCAGGCCGGAGACCCGCATGCCGAGGAAGGCCCGCAGATAGTGGACCTCGCGCTCGGCGATGTAGTCGGTGTTGCCGACCAGGACCATCTTTCCGCGCTCGGAGGCGGCCTGTTCGACCGCGTGCGCCATCTCCCCGAAGAAGGGCTGGCGGGCGTCCGGGATGATCAGCCCTATGAGGTCGGTACGGCGCGAGGCCATCGCCTGGGCGACCCGGTCGGGGCGGTACCCCAGCTCCTTGATCGCCGCGAGGACACGCTCGCGCGTGGCCGGGGCGACCGGCCGGGGTCCGTTGTTGATGACATAACTGACGACGGCCGTCGAGGTCCCCGCCAGCCGTGCCACATCATCCCGAGTCACCTTCGCCACGCGCGGAGTCTACGCGGATTGACCCGCTCTGGGCAGGGCGAAAACGCGCTGGATACGCGGCGTCCGGGGGCGGCCGGGGGCCGGGCGGTGCGAGGTCGGACGTGCGGGGGGTCTACCCGGTGGGGGGCGGCTTCATGCATGGGCATGCGGGGGCGTGCATGGGGGATCGCATGGTGCCGGTCCGCGGGGTCACGGGGTGCCGGCCCACCGGGGGCACGGGTGCGGGTCCGCGGGGACCAATGGGCCCGTCTCGCACGGGGCCGTGCGGCGGGGCGCGGACGTGGCCCCGGCTCGGCTCGCGCTCCGGCTCACGCCGCCGCCGGGATCGGGGATCACGGACCTGGACCGGCTGGACCGGCTGGGCCGCGCGGCGACGGCGAGGCGGCGCGCGCGTGGCGCACGGCTCCGTTCGCGGCCCCCTGCGGGTCGGCCCGTAAGGGATCCCGGGCCGGCATGCAGGGGACCGCGCCCCGCTCACCGTGCCGCTCACGCGCGCCGTACAGCGCGGCTCGCGGCCGGGACGACGTGCGCCGCGCGCCGCCGCTCAGGCGTCCGCCGGGATCTCCGCCGGGCTCTCCGAGTCGGCCGCCGCGCTCCGCTCCCGCTTGGCCTTGGCCTCCTCGCCGCCCCGCTCGCCCTTCTCCGGGGTGACGAAGCGGTAGCCCACGTTGCGCACGGTGCCGATCAGCGACTCGTGCTCGACGCCGAGCTTGGCCCGCAGCCGCCGTACGTGCACGTCCACGGTGCGGGTGCCGCCGAAGTAGTCGTAGCCCCAGACCTCCTGGAGCAGCTGGGCGCGGGTGAAGACGCGGCCCGGGTGCTGCGCGAGGTACTTGAGCAGCTCGAACTCCTTGAAGGTCAGGTCCAGGACCCGGCCCTTGAGCTTGGCGGAGTAGGTGGCCTCGTCCACGGAGAGGTCGCCGTTGCGGATCTCCATGGGGGAGTCGTCGTGGACGAGCTGCTGGCGGCCCTGGGCGAGCCGGATGCGCGCCTCGACCTCGGCGGGGCCCGCCGTGTCGAGCAGGACGTCGTCGATGCCCCAGTCGGCGGTGACGGCCGCGAGGCCGCCCTCGGTGACGACCAGGACGAGCGGACAGCCGGGCCCGGTGGAGCGCAGCAGCTGACACAGGCTGCGCACCTGGGGGAGGTCGCGGCGGCCGTCGACGAGGATGACGTCGGCGCCCGGGGTGTCGACCAGGGCCGGTCCCTCCGCCGGGGCCACGCGCACGTTGTGCAGCAGCAGGCCGAGGGCGGGGAGCACCTCCGTCGACGGCTGGAGGGCGTTGGTCAGGAGCAGCAGAGAACTCATACGTCTGGTTCCTCCTCGGTCCCTGCGAGGACGTGTGCGATGCGGAACTGCTCTGCGATCCCGGGGCCCCGTACACCCGGCGGTCTCCCGCTTCGTATACAACGCTACCGAAAGCACAAAAGGACCCGGGGGCTGCGCTGCCCGAGTCCTCTGCCCAGCAGAATAGCCCACATGAGCAACCGTCCGGCAGGTCATGCGGCACGTTCCACCGTTCGTCCGAATTCCGAGACAGGCAGACGTGCCCCTATCCGGACGTTTCTGCGCACGGACGACGGAATTCCGATCGATTCCGTATACGAACCGGGCGCGACCGTATACGAAATGCTTCCGGGCAGCGGATCGGCAACGGAATCCACCGATCACGACACGCCTCACGACACGGCGGGCACCTCCGACGTCGTCTTCGTCGTCGCCCACGGCTTCACCGGCGACGCCGACCGTCCGCACGTGCGGCGGATCGCGTCGGCCCTCGCCGCGTACGGCGCCGTCGTCACCTTCTCCTTCCGCGGTCACGGCGCCTCCGGGGGCTGTTCCACCGTCGGCGACAAGGAGGTCCTGGACCTCGCGGCGGCCGTGGCGTGGGCGCGCGGCTTCGGGCACGCGCGCGTGGTGACCGTCGGCTTCTCCATGGGCGGCTCGGTGGTGCTGCGTCACGCGGCGCTGCACCCCGGCGCGGTGGACGCGGTGGTCTCGGTCAGCGCGCCCGCCCGCTGGTACTACCGGGGAACCGCCCCCATGCGCCGTCTGCACTGGCTGGTCACCCGGCCGACCGGCCGCCTGGTCGGCCGCTACGGCTTCCACACCCGTATCCACCACCGCGACTGGAGCCCCGTCCCGCTCTCCCCGGTCGAGGCCGCCGCCCGGATCGCCCCCGTCCCGCTGCTGGTCGTGCACGGCGACAGCGACGCCTACTTCCCGCTGGACCACCCCCGGATGCTCGCCGAGGCGGCCGGTGACCACGGCGAACTCTGGCTGGAGCCGGGCATGGGCCACGCCGAGCACGCTGCGGACGACGCCCTGCTGGCCCGGATCGGGGAGTGGGTCCGCGCCCGGACGCACTAGCCTGAGCATCACCGTCTTGATTTTTTCTTTCCTGACCGTCGATTGAGGAACGAGATGCCCCAGGTCACGGTGCGCTACTGGGCGGCGGCCAAGGCCGCGGCAGGCGTCGCCGACGAGCCGTACGACGCGGCCACACTCGCCGAGGCGCTGGCCGCCGTGCGCGAGCGCCACCCCGGCGAGCTGGCGACCGTACTGCGCCGGTGCGCCTTCCTCGTCGACGGCGATCCCGTCGGGACACGCGCGCATGAGACGGTACGGCTGGCCGAGGGCGGCACGGTCGAGGTGCTCCCGCCGTTCGCAGGAGGATGAGGCGTTGAGCAGCGATCAGTACGACCCCTACACCGGGTACGACCCCGAGCGGACCCAGCAGTGGGAGGGGCCCACCTGGGACACCCGGAACCACGCGCAGCTCCCCGAGACCGGGACGGCCGGGGCGGGGTACCCGCAGCAGCCGCAGCAGGCCCAGCAGCCGTACCAGGCGTACGACCCCGCGCAGGCGCAGCCGCAGCCGTACCCGCAGCAGGCGGCGTACCAGCCGTACCAGCAGGCCCAGGCGCCCCAGCAGCCGTACCAGCCGATGGCGACCGGGACGCGCCCGCAGCCGGTGCCCGAGCCGCAGCAGGCCCCGGAGGCCCCGCAGGCCGTCGCCCCGGAGGCCGGCGCCGGTTACGGTCCCGCCACCGTCGCCGGGAACGCCCGCGTCACCGACGCGCAGCGGGCCCGCCTGGAGGGCCGCTCCCCGATCATCGAGCCCGGGATGCAGCCCGCGCTGCTCACCGCCGTGCTCGGGGCGCTGCTCGCGGTCGCGGCGCCGCTCGGCTCGTACGCCCTGGTCGTGCCGCTGGTGGTGCTCCAGGCGGTGACGGCGGCGGGCTGGTTCCGGCTCAACGGCATGTGGCCCGCCCGGCAGGGCATCGCGCTGGCGTTCCTCGGCGGGCTCGTCGCGGACGTGGCGGTGCTGGCCGCGGGCCGCGACCACGCGCCCGCCGCGATCATCGGCCCGCTCGCCGTCTGGGTGATCCTCTCCCTCGTCCTCCAGCTCCGCTCGCACGCCTCGCCGGACGAGCGGATGTACGGCCTGATGGCGACCGTCGCCTCCTCGGCCCTCACGATCCTCGCCACCGGCTACCTGGGCGCCACCGCCGACGCGGTCTCGGTCGGCGCTGCGGCCGTCGCGGTCGCCGCCGTGGTCCGCGCGCTGCCGCTGCCGATCCCGGTCTCCGTGGTGATCTCCCTGCTCGCCGCCGCGGGCGCGGGCTACGCCGTCGGCGGCATGAACGGTCTCGGCGCCAACGGCGCCGCCCTGGGCGCCGCGGCCGCCGTCTGCGCGCTGATCGGCCACCGCGCCGCCAGTTACGACTACCCCTCCCGCTTCGTCCACTTCACCGCGGGCGTCGCCCTCCCGCTGGCGGCCGCCGGGCCAGTGGTCTGGGTCCTCGGACGGGCGCTGGGTTAATCCCCCACGGCACGCCCTCCACGGCACGCTCCTACGGCGATTTCCGGCCCGTGTTTCCGAAAAGGGAGGGCGGGAACCACGCGAAAAGCCGCAGTCCCGCGCGGCCCTGTCACAGGTGATCGACAATGCGCCGGGGACAGGGCCGCGCGGGCTACGGTGACGGCGCCGAAGCGTCTGCCGACTCCTGGGGAAAACATGCGTGCCCTGCGAATACTCATCGTTCTCGTCGTGATTCTGGGCGGGCTGTTCGTCATCGCGGACCGGGTGGCGGTGCACTTCGCCCAGGGCGAGGTCGCGGACAAGGTGAAGGCGCGGGAGAACCTGTCGCAGACACCGGACGTGGACATCAAGGGATTCCCGTTCCTGACCCAGGTGGCCGGGGGTTCCCTGGACGACGTGGAGATCGGGATCAAGGGCTTCACCACGCCCGCCGCGGGCAACGGTGCCTCGATCCGCATCGACGACCTCCGCGCCGACATGCAGGACGTCCGCTTCTCCGGCGACTACAGCTCCGCCACCGCCGCCCGGGCGACCGGCACCGCGACGATCTCCTACGACGAGCTGATGAAGGCCGCGAAGACCGAGCCGACCGATCTCGGTGTCTTCACCGCCCAGGTGGCGGGCCTGTCCTACGGCGGCGACGGCAAGCTGAAGGTGGCCTTCAAGGTCTCCGTGCTGCCCAAGCCGGTCTATCTGAAGAGCTCCCTCGCGGTGGAGGGCGACCAGCTGAAGATCACGGCGGACGGGCTGCCGCAGCTCGGTGCCCTCAGCATCGCGGAGAGCAAGATCCGCTCCGTCACCGACTTCCGCCAGGCCATCGACCGGCTGCCCGGCGGGGTGAAGCTGGACCAGGTGCGGGCCACCCCGGACGGGCTGCGGATCACGGTGAAGGGAACCGACGTCAAGCTGGGCGGATGAGAGCGGGGCGGGCGGGGTAGGTGGCAGGCGGTGCGCGCCGCCCGCCACCCCGGCCGTCCGACTGGCGAGACGCCGGTGTCCGTACCGTAGATATGACGAACGCTCGCGAGCGCCCGTGTGCCCGGAACCGGGCGCCGGGCGCTTCTGTATTTCCCCTTCCTTCCGGCATGCGGACGATCGCGTCTCAATATCCGACATGGCGGTGACATGCCCGCCCGGACCTCCTTACGATCGACGGCATGAAGCGACAGGCGGATCTCACCAAGCGGCGGGCAGTTGACCTGTGCCGCGTTGCCGCCATGCTCTGTCGCCCCTTCTGAGCGGAAGTCCGCGCGCTTCCGCATTTCCCGGCCGCCCTGCTGGTAGGGCATCCGTGCGCCGTCGTACCCCCGTGCGCGCGCACCCCTCTCACCGCACGCCACCGTGACTGCCCCGGAGGAGAAAGAGCATGAGCCGCAGCGACGTACTGGTCGAGGCCGACTGGGTGCAGGAGCACCTGGACGACCCGTCCATCGCCATCGTCGAGGTGGACGAGGACACGTCCGCGTACGACAAGAACCACATCAAGAACGCGATCCGCATCGACTGGACCAAGGACCTCCAGGACCCGGTCCGCCGCGACTTCATCGACCAGGAGGGCTTCGAGAAGCTCCTGTCGGACAAGGGCATCGCCAACGACACGACGGTGATCCTCTACGGCGGCAACAACAACTGGTTCGCCTCGTACGCCTACTGGTACTTCAAGCTCTACGGCCACGAGAACGTCAGGCTCCTCGACGGCGGCCGCAAGAAGTGGGAGCTGGACGCCCGCGAGCTGGTCGCCGGGGACGAGGTGCCCGAGCGCGCCAAGACGGAGTACCGGGCCAAGCCGCAGAACCTCGCGCTGCGCGCCTTCCGTGACGACGTGGTGGCGGCCATCGGCACGCAGAACCTGGTCGACGTGCGCTCGCCCGACGAGTTCTCCGGCAAGCTGCTCGCCCCGGCCCACCTGCCGCAGGAGCAGTCGCAGCGCCCGGGCCACGTGCCCAGCGCGCGCAACATCCCGTGGTCCAAGAACGCCAACGACGACGGCACCTTCAAGTCCGACGAGGAGCTGAAGGCGCTGTACGCGGCCGAGGCCGTGGACCTCGCCAAGGACACCATCGCCTACTGCCGCATCGGCGAGCGCTCGGCCCTGACCTGGTTCGTGCTGCACGAGCTGCTCGGCGTCGAGAACGTCAGGAACTACGACGGCTCCTGGACCGAGTACGGCTCGCTGGTCGGCGTGCCGATCGAGCTGGGCGCGAACAAGTAAGTCCCCCTGCAAGTCCGACCCGACCGGCCTTCCGGTCAGACCCCTTACGGAGAAAGACATGTGCGGAGCGAAGGCCGGCGGCCCGGACGCCTCGACGATCAAGCCCGGTGAGACCACGATCCAGGGGCAGGTGACACGTGACGGCGAGCCGGTGACGGGCTACGTCCGCCTGCTGGACTCGACGGGCGAGTTCACCGCGGAGGTCCCCACCTCCGCCACGGGTCAGTTCCGCTTCTACGCGGCCGAGGGCACCTGGACCGTCCGCGCCCTGGTGCCCGGCGGCACCGCCGACCGCACGGTCGTCGCCCAGCGGGGCGGCCTCGCGGAGGTCGCGATCGCGGTCTGAGCGGAACGAGGGCTCACTGTGACGGCTCCGAAGGGCCGCGCTCCACGGGTTGGACACCCGGAGCGCGGCCCTTCGGGCGTTCCGGTCCTACCCTGGACTCATGTACGCACGGCGGCGGCGCTGGTACTTCGTGATGATGGGGGTCTGCGTCGTCATCTTCGTCCTGGCCTGGGCGGTCGTCCGCATCTGGTCCGTCCCGGCGGCCGTCGGCATGTGCCTGTTCGCCATGGTGATCCCCCCGGTGGCCGCGATGGTCGCCAACCGGCGCGGCCCCGAGGACCGCTGGTGGGACTCGCCCTCCGGCGACCCCCAGTCCGACGAGTGGTGGGACGAACTGGACGGCAAGAAGAAGGGGCCGAAGCCCTAGGTCGCCTGCGGGTTGGCGTCCTGCGGGTTCTGGCCGTGGGCCGCGTCGATGACGCAGAAGCGGTTGCCTTCGGGGTCGGCGAGGACGACGAAGTCGGGGTCCTCGGGGTAGCTGTCCCAGTCGACGCGTACGGCGCCCAGGGAGAGCAGGCGGGCGATCTCCGCCTCCTGCTCGGCGGCGTCGGCGGCGTAGAGGTCGAGGTGGACCCTCGGGTGGGGCTGTACGGGGGTGGTGCTGCGGTCCAGGGCGATGCCGGGGCCGGAGCCGTCGGCGGGGACCAGTACCGTCCAGTCGTCGGACACTTCTCCGTCACGCGGGACGTATCCCAGCGCGCTGCCCCAGAACTCCGCGGCCCGCCGCACGTCGGCGGCCCCCATCACGATCGTCCCCAGCCTCAGCATCCGCCGATTCTGGCAGGCACGTGATCAGTAGACGAGGGCCTGCGTGTCCTCGGCCATGACCTCCTGCACGAAGACCTGCGCGCCCGCGATGCGTACGCCCTCCAGCACGTCCTTCTCCGTGATGTCCCGGCGGGCGGCGCACTGCGTGCACAGCGTGACGCGGCCCCCCGCGAGAATCCCGTCCAGCAGCTCCGGCAGCGGCGCGGCATGCGGCAGTTCGAACTCGGCGGCCCGCCCCGGCAGCGCGAACCACGCCGACTCCCCGGTGAGCCACAACGACACCTCGACCCCACTGGCGACGGCCACGGCCGCCACGGTGAAAGCCTGGGAGCAGCGTTCGGGGGCGTCGGCCCCCGCGGTCACCTTGATCACGAGCTTCTTCGCCATGACTGAAGCGTAATCCGGTTGCCTGCAACTCCATGGACATGTCATGAGTCTCCTGTGAGGCGTGGGTGACGGAATCCGCGCTTCCCGTTCTGGGAGGGGACGCGTTGGACGTATCCGAAAGACCGGTCTGTGGACCCGAGGGGGCCGTGGAGCCTCGTCCTCGGCGCCGTACCGCCCGGCTTCTGACCTGTGCCGTCGCGCTCGGGCTGATCGCCGGGACGTGTGCGGGCTATCTGGTCCAGGCCGCCCGTGAGCCCGGTGAGCTGCCCTCTCTGTCGCAGCCGAAGCTCGCGCAGTCCCGGGGTGAGGCCCCCGAGCCGCTGTCCGCCGCGCGGGACCGCCAGGTCAAGGTGAACGGCGACCTGCGCCGACTGCTGCTGCCCAAGCCGGCGGGCGCCCGCGACGATGCGGAGGTGGTGAGCGCGGACGGCTGGCTGAGCCTGACCGCCTACGCGGGCGAGTTCGGTGAGCCGAAGGCGGCCTTCGAGACGCTGGTCCAGGACCAGTTCCGCCGCGCCGCCACCACCGGCTGGCTGCAGGGACAGCGCTCGGTGGAGATCCGTCTGGTCCAGTACCGCCAGGAGGAGGCCAAGAGCGCCGCCGCCTCGGCCGAAGAGGGACGCTACTGGGCCGAGCGGGAAGCCCACACCCGTAGTTGGCCCGTCCCCGGCACGGGCGACGGCATCTCCTACGTCCACGACCGCCCCGCGACCGAGTACGGCGTCTCGGTCTACGAGGCAGAGGCCCACGCCTGGCGCGGCGACATCGCCATGGAGATCTGGGTCTACGACACGAAGCCGGTCCCCGCGACCCTGATCCAGGACCTGGCCAAGCGGCAGATGGAGCGGCTGTGAACGAGGAGAAGGAGACGATGTCCGGCTCGGAGAGCGCGGAGCTCCGGGAGACGCCCGACGCGGGCGTACCAAGCACCAGGGAGGCCCCGGCGACCCCGGAGCCGAGCGGCCTGGAGGTGCCCGGGGTGGGCGCGGGGGGTGCCGGGCAAGCGTCGGAAGCCCCCGAGGACTCCGAGGCGACCCCTCGGCCGCCGGAGGGCGACACGCCCACCTCTTCCGCCACCCCGGAGGGAACCCGGCCCCGCCGTCTCGGGCGCGTCCTCGGTGCCACCGCCCTCGCCCTCGTCACCCTTGCGGGCGTGACCGTCACGGCTGTCGTCGTCGGCGGAGCGGACCGTGAGGCCGGGGAGCCCGTGTGGCGGTTCCCCGGGGCCGTCGAGGAGAAGGCCGCGGCGGAGCCGGGCGGACTGCGGGGGATGCTGCTGCCGTACGGGGAGACGTACGGGCGCGGGCCGGACACGGACGAGTTCGGGGCGGACGTGGCGCTGTCCGGGCGGCAGGCGGAGGAGCTGCGGAAGCGGTCGTACCAGGACCTGCCCCGCTCGGAGCGGCGGCTGATGGAGGAGCGGTACGAGAAGGACCCGCTCAAGGGCATGGCGATGCGCACCTACGTGAGCGGTGCGGACCCGGACGGCGGTGACCCCGTCTTCACCCTGCAGGTCGTGCTCACCCAGCGGGCGCATCCCTCCCGCTCGGCCGCCGCCCTCGGTGACGCCCTGAAGATCTTCCGGAAGGGCCCCGCGATCAAGGGCCACGAGCGCGACGCCGCGTGCTTCCTGCCCCCGGGCGGGCTCCACGGCGGCATCGAGTCGATGCTGTGCACCGGCCACGTCGGTGACGTGGACGTCTTCGCCTGGGTTCACGGCGCCGCCCCGCTCGACCGCAAGGCGGCCGCGGAGATGATCCGCGCCCAGTTCGACCGCATCAAGGACCCGGGTGAGGCCGTATGACCGACCAGCAGACCCTGCCGACCACCGACGAGCGGGCCGAGCGGCAGCAGGCGCCGGGCCGCCCCGCCAGGACCGTCACCCCCCGCCCCCGCCTGCGTGCGGCCCTCCGCTGGGTGGCCGCCGTCGTCGTGTTCGCGGCGGTCGGGACCGGCACGGCGTACGGGATCACCCTCATGGACCGTACCGACGTACCCGGACTCGCCACCCGCTCCGACGGCCGCTGGGACTACCCGGAGCTGGTCAGGCCCCCGCTGCCGTCGGGCAGCCCCGGCCCGCTCGCCGCCTCGAACAAGGCGGGCGCGCACTACGCCGATCTGCGCGCCCTGGTGCTGCCCGCGCCGCGCGGTGCCACTTCGGACCCCGCGCTGAAGGGCGACGACGGCTGGGTGACGATGAAGGACCTCCTGGCGCCGTACACCGAGGAGAGCCGTCCGGACGTGCGCCAGATGCTCGTCGACAACGGCCTGCGGCACATCGCGGCCCGTGGCTGGACCACCCCGGACGGCACGCACACCCGGATCTACCTGTTCCAGTTCGGCACGGCCGCCGTCGCCGAGGACGTGCTGGGCCGGCAGTTCACCGGATATGCGGAGCCCCGGTACCAAGTCGCCGATGCCGATGCCTACGCCCTGGAAGAGCCCTTCCCGGCGGCCCGGGTGAAGGGTGTCTCGCGCGTCGACTTCACCGAGGCCAAGCCCTACGGCAAGGAACAGCTGAGGATGGCGTACCTCGGTGCGGGGGACACCGTCGCGATGATCACGCAGACCCGCAGGGGCGGCGCTGCGGCCATCCCGTTCTGGCAGACCCTGACGCTCCAGAGCGAGCTGCTCGCCTGAGAACCCACCTCGCCAGGAGAGCCGGGGCCCGGCCGCGTAAGCTGGCCCCGGCTCTGTCGTACGCCCACTTCCGCTTCAAGGAGCACATTCCGTGGAGATCTTCTTCGAACTGCTGCTGGTCCTGGTCTGCGTCGGCGTTCTCGCCTTCGCCGGACTGACCGTGAAGAAGCTGTACCAGGGCCAGCGCTGACCCGCCGCAAGGAACCGACCAGGAACGGCCGCTCATGATCGAGATCCCGTCTGACCTGCACAAGGACCTCGTCCCCCTCGCCTTTCTGCTGGGCAACTGGGTGGGCGCCGGTGTCCACGACTTCCCCGGTTCGGAGAAGTGCAACTTCGGCCAGGAGGTGAGCTTCACCCACGACGGCCGGGACTTCCTCGAGTACCAGTCCCGCACCTGGGTCCTCGACAAGGAGGGCAACAAGGTCCGCCCGCTGGAGTCCGAGGCCGGCTTCTGGCGCATCGACGCCGACCGCAAGGTCACCGTCACGCTGACCCGCGACGACGGCGTGGTCGAGATCTGGTACGGCGAGATGGCCGACAAGAAGCCCCAGATCGAGCTGGCCACCGACGCCGTGGCCCGTACCCCCGAGGCCCCGCCCTACACCGGCGGCAAGCGCCTCTACGGCTACGTCAAGAGCGACCTCATGTGGGTCGGCGAGAAGCAGACCCCCGAGGTCGAGCTGCGCCCCTACATGTCCGCCCAGCTGAAGAAGGCCGTCACCCCGGAAGAGGTCGAGCGCTGGGCGAAGGCCCTGCCGGACGACATGCCGGACGACGGCATCGCGTTCTTCAAGTAGGCCCATCCGGTTCTACGCGGGCCCGCACGGCCGCAGGGCGCCCTGTTCAACCCGGGGCGCCCCGGCCCGCAGGCCCTAGACTTCCAGTGTGGTGAGCACCGACTGGAAGAGCGACCTCAGGCAGCGCGGCTACCGGCTGACGCCGCAGCGGCAACTCGTGCTCGAAGCCGTGGACACCCTGGAGCACGCGACCCCGGACGACATCCTCGTCGAGGTCCGCAAGACCGCCTCCGGGGTCAACATCTCCACCGTGTACCGCACGCTGGAGCTGCTGGAGGAGCTGGGCCTGGTCAGCCACGCCCATCTCGGCCACGGCGCGCCCACGTACCACCTCGCCGACCGTCACCACCATCTCCATCTGGTGTGCCGGGACTGCGAGAACGTGATCGAGGCCGACGTGGACGTGGCCGCCGACTTCACCGCCAAGCTGCGGCAGCAGTTCGGGTTCGACACCGACATGAAGCACTTCGCGATCTTCGGCCGCTGCCGGGACTGTGCCATGAAGAGTTCAACCACCCCGTCGTAGGCTGGCCCGTATGAAGAGCCCCCTGCTGTCCCTGCCCGGCGCCGTTCCCGCCGAGGGTGTGGACGAAGGCGTCGCCGCCCACTACGGCGACCTGTTCCGCGAGCAGCGCGCCCTCGCCGACGGCACCGGTTTCGTCGACCTCTCCCACCGGGGCGTCGTCACCGTCACCGGCGACGACCGGCTGAGCTGGCTGCATCTGCTGCTCACCCAGCACGTCAGCGACCTCCCCGTCGGCGAGGCCACCGAGGCGCTGATCCTCTCCGCCAACGGGCACATCGAGCACGCGCTGTACCTGGTGGACGACGGCACCACCGTCTGGGCGCACGTCGAGCCGGGCACCCAGGAGGCGCTGATCGCCTACCTGGAGTCGATGAAGTTCTTCTACCGCGTCGAGGTCGCCGACCGCACCGCCGACTACGCGGTGGTCCACCTCCCCGCCGGTTCCATCGCCGAGATCCCCGAGGGCGCCGTCGTCCGCGAGACCCCCTACGGCCGCGACCTCTTCCTCCCGCGCGCCGGCCTGGAGGACTTCGCCGCCCGCTCCGGCCCCGCCGCCGGCCTCCTCGCGCACGAGGCCCTCCGCGTCGAACAGCACCGCCCCCGCCTCGGCTTCGAGACCGACCACCGCACCATCCCCCACGAACTGGGCTGGATCGGCACCGCCGTCCACCTCCAGAAGGGCTGCTACCGCGGCCAGGAAACCGTCGCCCGAGTCCAGAACCTGGGCAAGCCCCCCCGCCGCCTCGTCTTCCTCCACCTCGACGGCAGCGACGTCCACCTTCCCCCGCCCGGCACCGAACTCCGCCTGGCCGCCGACGGCCCCGAGGGCCGCAAACTCGGCACCGTGACCACCTCGGCCCGCCACCACGAACTGGGCCCGGTGGCCCTGGCGTTGGTGAAGCGCAACACCCCCGTCGACGCCCCCCTCCTGGCCGGGGACACGGCAGCCTCCCAGGAAACGATCGTCGAGCCGTAAGGCTGCGCCGCGTAGCTGCGGGCAGTCGCGCCGCCGTGCCCCCCCACCCCAGCTGCGGGCAGTCGTGCCGCTGGGGCGGCACGGGTGGGCGCAGCGGCACCCGCAGGCGCGGCAAGCGTCACATCTCGAGCAGCACCGTGAACGGCCCATCGTTGGTCAAGGACACCCGCATCTGGGCGCCAAACCGCCCCGTAGCCACAGTCGCCCCCAACCCCCGCAGCTGCGAAACCACCTCATCCACCAACGGCTCCGCCACAGCCCCCGGCGCCGCCGCGTTCCACGTAGGCCGCCGCCCCTTCCGCGCATCCCCGTACAACGTGAACTGACTGATCACCAGCAACGGCGCGTCCACATCACTGCACGACTTCTCGTCGGACAGCATCCGAAGGGACCACAGCTTGCGGGCAAGCTGAGCCGCCTTCTCCTTGGTGTCCTCGTGGGTGACCCCGACGAGGACACACAACCCCTCCCCGTCGAGAGAACCCACCGTCTCGCCGTCCACGACGACACTCGCCCCGTCCACCCGCTGCACCACCGCTCGCATGCCCCCATCATGCCCGGTGGGGAAAAATGCGCTGCTCGGGTGCCCAGGACCCGTCATTACCGCCCATCCAGGGCCGTTCGGGGGCAGTCGGTCACATAGCGGCCACGTGGGGTGGCACGATGCTCCCACACGCCGGTCGAGGGGACGGTCACCACCACATGAGCACACCGAGCACCAGCGACAGGCTGGAGACGCGCCGGCCGCCCGCGCAGCGCGCCGACAGTCCGCCCGGCCCGTCGCTGCCCGTGGAGCCGCCGGAGCACGACCTGACCCGGCTCAGCCTGCCGGAGCTGCGCGCCCTGTGGCGCGACGCCCAGCGCGACGAGGCGGACCTCAGCTATGTACGGCGCCTGCTGCAGGGCCGAATCGACATCCTGCGGGCGGAGTTGGCCCGGCGCGGCGGGTCGTCCGTGCCCGCGCCGGCGGACGCCTCCGTGGTCGAGCGGCTGTCGGAGATCCTGACCGACGGCCCGGCCCGGCACCGCTCCTCCGCCCGCCACGTCACGCTGGGCACCCCGCACAACGAGGAGTACGGGCGGCTGGCCGCCGAGATGCTGGGAGAGGTCGAACTGTCCGACCTCACGGCCCGCACGGACGCCGAACTCGCCGCCGCCATGGCCCGGTTGACGGGGTACGAGCAGGAGATCTCGCGCCGCCGCCAGCACCTCCAGCGCACCGCCGACGGCTGCAGCGCGGAGATCGCCCGCCGTTACCGGGTGGGCGAGGCGCAGGTGGACGACCTGCTGACCTGAACCGGGACGGACGGGCCGCGCGCGGAAAATGCGGGCGACACGCCACCGTTCCCGCGCCTACCGTGACCTCCATGATCGACATCCGACCCGTCGAAGAGGACGAGTTCGAGGAATGGCAGCGCGCCATGCACACCGGCTTCCTGATGGGGCCGGACCCGACTGCTGAGCAACTGGAGGCGAACAGAAGGCAGTTCGTGAACAGCCGCGCGCTCGGCGCCTTCGACGGCGGCCGCTGTGTGGGCACCTTCCGTTCCTTCTCCCAGGAGGTCACGGCGGTCGGCGGCGCGCCGGTCCGGTCGAACGCCGTCACCAATGTGACCGTCAGCCCGACCCATCGCCGCCGCGGCCTGCTCACCGAGATGATGCGCCGCGACCTCGCGGCGGCCGAGGAGCGGGGGGACGCCGTGGCGACCCTGATCGCCGCTGAGTACCCGATCTACGGCCGCTACGGCTTCGGTGCCGCGACCCACGCCACCGCCTGGACCGTGGACGTCACCCGCTCCGGGCTCGACTCGCGCCCGCCGGTCCTGCCCGACGGCGCCCGGATCGACCTGGTGGACGGCACCGAGGTGCGCAAGCTGGGCCCCGCCTTCTACGAGCGGCTGCGCCCCGCCCTGCCCGGCTCGCTGAACCGGAGCGAGGTGTGGTGGGAGGCCCGTACCGGCGTCCTCCGCTTCGCCCGCGACTGGACGGAGCCGTACCACGCGGTGCTGCGCTCCGCCTCCGGCGAGGTCGAGGGCCTGGCGACGTACCGCTGTGAGGTCGACTCGGGCCTCGGTGAGCAGCCCGAGTACGTCGTCGTCGTGGACGGGCTGCTCGGTGCCACCCCGGCGGCCGAGGCGGCCCTGTGGCGGTTCCTCTGCTCGATCGACTGGGTGACCAAGGTGAAGTCCGGCCGCCGCTCCCCGGACGACGTGCTGCCCCACCTCCTGCCCGACCAGCGCGCGGCGCAGATCGAGCGGCACTCCGACTGGCTGTGGGTACGGTTCCTGGACGTGGCGGCGGCCCTGGAGGCGCGGACGTACGAGCGGACCGGAACGGTCGTCCTGGACGTGCTGGACGAGGGCGGTCCGGCCGGGGGCCGTTACCGCCTCGATGTGTCTCCCGAGGGCGCCTCCTGCACCCCGGCGCCGGGCGCGGGCGCCGATCTCACGCTGTCCGCCTCGGAGTTGGCCACCGTGTGGCTCGGCGACGGCTCGCTGGCGCGGCTCGCCGGGATCGGCCGGGTCCGGGAAGAGCGAACGGGCGCCGCCCGGGAGGCCGACGCCCTGTTCCGTACGTCCGGGCGGCCGTGGTGCCCGGACGTCTTCTGAGGCGGTCCCTTCTCCCGGTGGCGTTTCCTGGACATCCGTAGCGAGCAGTGCGCGTGGGCGCGGTCGGGACCTGATCCCGACCCGCCACACGTTCTTCGGTTGTGACTGTGCGGTGCCGTGTTCTGTTGTGGCTGTGCCGATTCAGTTGTGGCTGTGCGCTTCGGTGGCCGTCCCCAGTCCGGACTCCCGGCTCCCCTCCGGAAGGGAGCCCGGCGGCCAACCACTCGAAACCTGGGCCATGTTGGCCGAGTTGGCTACCAACTCTCTCTTCTTATAGCCGCCTGGAAGCCGCCCATAACCACCTTTCGGTGAACTGCCGCAAGATGGCGGGAAGTTGTACCGTTTTCCTGTGGACCCGGAACACACCTCGACCACTGGCCGGAAGAGGTCACGGCGGTCACCGCACGACGTGGCCACCGGGCCCGGCGCACCCGCGCCTCCGCAGCCCACCATGGCGGCCCTCGTGCCGCGCGTCGCGGCAGCCTTCGCCGCCCCGCACGTCGAGATCGACGCGCTCTGTCTCACCTCCGTCTCCCTCACGCTCGCCGTCGGTGAACCGCTGCGGCAGATCCACGCCGGGCGGCTCGAACCGGCCAAGATCGACGTACGGGTGCTGCTGCCCTCCCGGGACATCGACCTCGCCTTCCCCGCCCCGGCCGACGGCCGCGCCGCCGGTCACGGCGCCCCGGTGCTGCGTCGGCGCTGGCTGGCGCTGCGCAACGCCCAGGCGCAGGTGCTGCGCGAGAACCTGCTGGCCCTGCGCACCACGCATGGCGTGGACGTCCATGTCCGCTTCCGCGCCCTGCCGTTCACTCCGCCCGTCCAGCTCTATCTGCTCGGCGGCTCCGAGGCGCTGTTCGCCTACTACACGCTCGCCCGGCTGGAGCGCGAGGTCGGCGACGAGCGTCTGGTGGTGTACGACGCGGAGGGCACCCGGGCGATGCTGTTCGCCTTCGAGCGGGGGGCCGGGCCACGCGACACCGCGTTCGTGGACCAGTCCCGGAAGTGGTTCGAGGCGCTGTGGGAGACGATCAGCTCGGAGCTGGTGCTGACGCCGTAGGGGGTGTCTCGTCGATCAAGCCGGGCTCGCGGCGTCTGGCACCGCACCTCGCCGCGTTGTCGTCGGTCGCCGATGCTCCGCATCGACTCCCT
>NZ_JBEZXY010000018.1:0-44405 GCF_040638245.1 Streptomyces sp. NPDC026659
TCCGCCTTGCAGCTGCACGCACCAGCCCCCGCTCGGGTCGGCCGAAAAGCTCGCTCGGCTGGAGCGGCCTGATCCGAAAGACAGGCCCTAGCCGCTCCGGCCGTTCAGCAGACCGAGGCGGACCAGGCTCTCGCCGGTGGCCACGACGGCCTCCTCGTTCGAGCGCGGGGACCAGCCCAGCTCCTCGCGGGCCCTGGCGTTGGAGGCCCGGCGTACTACGCCCAGTTGCGGCACCGTCTCGCGCAGCGCCGGGCGGACCGTGGCGAGCAGCCGCAGCAGCCACGCCGGGGCGGTGGCGGTGGGAGCGCGGTCGGCGGCCCGGCCGAGTCCGGCACGCAGCGCGGCGGCCATCCCGTGGAACGAGACCGGATCGCCCGCGAGCGCGAGATAGCGCTGCCCCGCGGCCTTCGGGGCCGTCATGGCGCGCACATGGAGATCGGCCACGTCCCGCACGTCGACCGTGTTGGTCCACAGGGGCGGCGCCACGCGCATGTGTCCGGTCAGCATGGCGTGGACGATCCGGATGGAGGCGGCGTAGTCCGGCCCCAGCACCGGCCCGAAGATCCCCACCGGGTTGATCACGGTCAGCTCGAGTCCGCCGCCCGCACTGTCGACGAAGTCCCAGGCGGCCCGTTCCGCGATCGTCTTGGACTTGACGTACGGGGTCACGTCCGCGCCGGCGGGGTCCGTCCAGTCGTCCTCGGTGAACACGCGCGCGGTACGGCCGTGTCCGTAACCCACCGCCGCGAACGACGAGGTCAGCACGGTACGCCGGACACCGGCGTCGCGTGCGGCGCGCAGCACGCGCAGCGCTCCGTCGCGGGCCGGGACGATCACCTTGTCCTCGTCGCGCGGCTGGGCCGCGGGGAAGGGCGACGCCAGGTGCAGTACGTGTTCGGCGCCCGCCACGGCCCGGTCCCAGCCCTCGTCCGAGCCGAGGTCCGCCACCACGCACCGCACACCGTCCCGCCCCGGCGCCCCGGCGGCGGCGAGCATCCGGCCGACCTCGGCCTCCCGGTCCGGGGAACGGACCGTGGTGGTGACGGTGTGCCCGGCCGTCAGGAGCCGGGCGATCGTGTGGGCACCGAGGAATCCGGTGCCGCCGGTGACGAGTACGTGTGCCATGGCTTCAGGGTCGCGGGGGTCGGCCGTGGGCTCCAGATCCCGTGGATACCAGTACTGGCGGGGACAGGCTCCGGGGGCTGGGTGCCGGGCGCGGTCGAGGGTGGTCGAGGGTGGGCCCGCGTGCTGCCTCAAGATCCCGTACTGGCACGCTGGCCCTGCCCGATCCGCCCGGCCGAGAGGTGAGTGCCTTCGTGAGCACCGGCAGCTACTACGAGCCCATCGACGAGCACCGCTACAAGCCCACCCCGCACGCCGGTGGCGCCTGGAGCACCGACGAACAGCACTTCAGCCCGCTGGGCGGTCTCGTCGTCCACGCCATCGACCGCCACCTGGCCGGGCGGCCGGACAGCGGTCTGGTGCCGTCGAGGATCAGCTTCGACATCCTCGGGCGCCTCGCCCTCGACGAGTGCGAGATCAGGGTGGAGGTCGTCCGGCCGGGCCGCACCATCGAACTGGTCGAGGCCGTCGTGCTGATCGCGGGGCGCCCCGTCGTGCGCGGCCGCGTGTGGTTCCTGGCGGCCGGTGACACGGCGGCGGTGGCCGGGGGCGCGCCCGAACCGCTCACCCCGCCCGACGCGCTCGCGCCCTGGTCGATGGCCTCCCTCTGGCCGGGCGGCTACATCGCCTCCCTGGACGTGCGCCCGGTCGCGCCCCCGCGCCCCGGCCGCGCGACCGTCTGGATCAGGAGCGGGCTCGATCTCGTCGCCGGTCAGCCCGCGAGCCCTCTGGCCTCCTACGTCGCCCTCGTGGACACCGCCAACGGCGTCGCCGTTCGTCAGCCGCCCACCGAGTGGATGTTCCCCAACGTCGACCTGACGCTCCACCTCCACCGCCGCCCCGAGGGACCCTGGACGGGCCTCGACACCTCGGTGATCTTCGGCCCCACGGGCCAGGGCGTCACCAGCACGGTCCTGCACGACATCCACGGCCCGGTGGGCCAGGCGCAGCAGATGCTGACGGTCCGGCAGGTGGGGAAGTCGTGACGGTTGGGAGTTGGCGGCTCAAGCGGGGGGACGCGCTCATCGGAACGCTGACGCTCGAAGACGTCGACATGTTCTGGACCGACTGCCGCTTCCAGCCCGGTCCCGACTGGGAAACCGTCCGTCCGCTGTTCGAGGCGTCGGAGGACGCCTGGGAGCGCGATGACGAAGACGCCGCCCTGGCCGCCGAGGAGGCGATCCACGAGGCGGGGCTCGTGCTGGTCCCCGGGGACGGCGGGGCTCCGGTGACGGACTTCCTGCTCCGCGTCTCCGGCGAGACCGCGCGCTTCCGGGTCTAGCGAGGGGTCGCACCGGCCCCGCTCGGCGGCACGGCTCCCAGCCCGGGAGGCGCTTGACACGGAAATCGAACATCCATTCTGATGGAAGCTCGGGCGAGGCTTCTGGCGGGTGTTTCGTGGTGGTTCAGGTAGAAACGTCCCCCAGTTATCCACAGGCCGGACCGACGTCGGGGCGCATTGTCAGTGGCAGGCGTTAGCGTCTTTGACGTGAAGCGATCGACTCAAGCAAACCGGGTGGAACCCATGGCAGGAACCGACCGCGAGAAGGCGCTCGACGCCGCGCTCGCACAGATTGAACGACAATTCGGCAAGGGCGCTGTCATGCGCATGGGCGAGCGGTCGATGGAGCCCATCGAGGTCATCCCCACCGGGTCGACCGCTCTCGACGTCGCCCTCGGTGTCGGCGGCCTGCCGCGCGGCCGTGTCGTGGAGATCTACGGCCCCGAGTCCTCCGGCAAGACGACCCTGACCCTGCACGCCGTGGCCAACGCCCAGAAGGCCGGCGGCCAGGTCGCCTTCGTGGACGCGGAGCACGCCCTCGACCCCGAGTACGCGAAGAAGCTCGGCGTCGACATCGACAACCTGATCCTCTCCCAGCCCGACAACGGCGAGCAGGCGCTCGAGATCGTGGACATGCTGGTCCGCTCCGGCGCCCTCGACCTCATCGTCATCGACTCCGTCGCCGCGCTCGTCCCGCGCGCGGAGATCGAGGGCGAGATGGGTGACAGCCACGTCGGTCTCCAGGCCCGTCTGATGAGCCAGGCGCTCCGGAAGATCACCAGCGCGCTCAACCAGTCCAAGACCACCGCGATCTTCATCAACCAGCTCCGCGAGAAGATCGGCGTCATGTTCGGCTCGCCGGAGACCACGACCGGTGGCCGCGCGCTGAAGTTCTACGCCTCGGTGCGTATCGACATCCGCCGCATCGAGACCCTGAAGGACGGCACGGAGGCGGTCGGCAACCGCACCCGCTGCAAGGTCGTCAAGAACAAGGTCGCGCCGCCCTTCAAGCAGGCCGAGTTCGACATCCTCTACGGCCAGGGCATCAGCCGCGAGGGCGGTCTGATCGACATGGGCGTGGAGCACGGCTTCGTGCGCAAGGCCGGTGCCTGGTACACGTACGAGGGCGACCAGCTCGGCCAGGGCAAGGAGAACGCGCGCAACTTCCTCAAGGACAACCCCGACCTGGCCAACGAGATCGAGAAGAAGATCAAGGAGAAGCTGGGCGTCGGCGTCCGTCCCCAGGAGCCCGCGGCCGAGCCCGGCGCGGACGCGGCGGTCACCCCCGCGGCCGCCGAGACCAAGGCGACCCCGGCGGCCAAGGCCACCAAGCCCAAGGCCGCCGCAGCCAAGAGCTGACCCATGACACGCCGAACCGACTGGGCCGAGCACGAGTACGCCTCTCCCGGTGCCCCACGGGGGAGGGGCATCGGGGGCGGCTCCGCCTCCGCCGCGGCCGGTGACGACCTGGGGTACGGGGACGAGGCGTACGGGGGCCGTGGTCACCGGACCGGTGACCACGCGTACGGGGAGCACGGGGCCCATGGTCACGGGGGCCATGGGGACGACGGGTACGACGGGCGCGGTGGGTACGGCGACGCGTCGTACGACCGGCCCGGCCAGGACGGCCCGGAACCGACCGACGACCGCCGCGGCCCCGTCGGACGGCGTGGCCGACGGCGCCGGTTCGGGGATCGGGGCGGTGACACCGAGGGCTCCCCTTCCTCGTCGAGGGCCGAGCGGGGGGAGTCCTCGGCGTCGGCGGACCCGGCCGAGCGGGCGCGGAACATCTGTCTGCGCCTGCTCACCGGTACGCCGCGCACCCGCAAGCAGCTCGCGGACGCCCTGCGCAAGCGGGAGATTCCCGACGAGGTGGCCGAGGAGGTGCTGTCGCGGTTCGAGGAGGTCGGCCTGATCAATGACAGCGCCTTCGCGGACGCCTGGGTGGAGTCACGGCATCACGGCCGGGGTCTCGCCCGCCGCGCACTCGCCCGTGAACTGCGCACCAAGGGCGTCGACTCGGCGCTGATCGACGAGGCCGTGGGGCAGCTCGACTCCGAGCAGGAGGAGGCGACCGCCCGCGACCTGGTGGACCGCAAGCTGCGGTCGACCCGGGGCCTCGACCGCGACAAGCGGCTCCGCCGCCTGGCCGGGATGCTCGCCCGCAAGGGCTATCCCGAGGGCATGGCCCTCCGCGTCGTCCGCCAGGCGCTGGAGGAAGAGGGGGAGGACACGGAGTTCCTGGAGGACGGGGGCTACTGAAGGCTGCCGTTCACCGGTTCCACCGGCAGCCCCGCCGCACGCCACGCCTGGAAGCCGCCCACCACGTCCGTCGCCCGGTGCAGTCCGAGCTGGTGGAGGGAGACGGCGGCCAGGCTGGAGGCGTAGCCCTCGTTGCAGAGGACCAGGACGCGTACGTCGTGCCCGGTGGCCTCGGGTACGCGGTGGCTGCCCTGTGGGTCGAGCCGCCATTCCAGTTCGTTGCGTTCGATGACGAGGGCGCCCGGGATCAGTCCGTCCCGCTCGCGCAGCGCCGCGTACCGGATGTCGACCAGCAGGCCGTCACCGTCGCGCGCCGCCCCGTACGCCTCGCGGGCCTCCACGCGCCGGTAGCCGTCGCGCACCCGCTCCAGCAACTCGTCGATGCCGAGGGGCTGTTCGCCCTGGCCGGGACGGCTGTCGCTCACTGCCAGTCCTCCGGGAGTTCCACCTGCTCCAGGCGCAGTACCTGGCCGGTGCGACTGTAGCGGCGGATGCGCGGCAGCGGCGGGTAGTAGGCGTGGACGGAGACGGCGTGGCGGTCGGGGGAGTCGTTGAGCACCTCGTGCACATGGTGGCGGCCGAAGGCGCGGCCCTGTCCGGCCGTCAGCCGGCGTTCGCGGTCGACGCCGTCGGCGAGTTCGAGGGTCCGCCAGCCGTCGGTGGGGAGCCGGGCGGCCAGCGCGTTCTCCTTCAGCTCGCCCGAGGCGGTGAGGAAGGCGCCCACCGAGTCGGCGTGGTCGTGCCAGCCGGTGCCGGTGCCGGGCGGCCAGCCGATCAGCCAGGCCTCGCTGCCGCCGGGGCCCGTCAGCCGTACCCAGGTGCGGCCCTCGGGGTCGAGCGGGAGCGAGGCGATCAGTTCCGCGTCGGCGGCCGTACGCCGCACGAAGTCGAGCAGTTCCGTCTGCGTGGGAGCCGGAGCGGTCGGGGACGGGAGAGGGGAAGAGGACACGGGAGAGACAGACACGTGCACCGTCCTGAGAAGGGTTCGCCGAACGGGCGCACGACGGCGCCCGGAAAAAGGGGGATGCGAATTCAGCAGGACGGACGACACATGCAGCCCGCGTAGCGGACGAGGTCCATATGGACCCTCCGCCACAGGCGCACACAGGTGTCGGTCACGATTCGGAGTACAGCACGCGCCGCACCCCGAATCAATCCATGGTCACCATGTGGACAGGGCGAAAGGACGTGACGCCGGAGCACTCCGGCGCACCGTCAGCGCGCGCCGGAACCCGCCTGCGCCTCCTCCTTCACCGCGTCCGTCGGCCGGTCGGCGCCCCCGAGCGTCGCCTCCGCCGCCGCGTACAGGTCGGCCGGGCGGACGCCGCTCAGGGCGGTGACCAGATGGCCGTCCGGACGGACGAGCAGGACGCTGTGCGCGGGGGCGCCCGGGTACTCCTCGGCGACGAGCAGTTCGGCCCGGTGCGGCAGCGCGGTCACGGCCGCCGCGAGCCGGGGCATCACCCCGGCCGACATCCAGTGCTTGCGGTCCCACACCCCCGTGCCCGGAGCGATCAGGACGACCAGCAGCGCGCCCCGGCCGAGCCGGTCGCGCAGCCGGACGAAGGACCCGTCCTCCGCCGTGACCCGCACATCGGTGACCGCAGCGCCGGGCTCGGTGCCGACCGGGATCTCGCCCTCCAGATACCGGGGCGCGAGCGGCGAGTCGGTGTACGCCCCCGGCTCGCCGAGTGCGCCCCTCCCCAGGTGGCCGTCGGTCAGCAGCGCGTCCTGGCCGCGGGTCGCGCCGGGTACGTAGGCGCGCAGCCCGCCCCCGCCGCGCAGTACCGGAAGCAGTTGGTCGGCGGCGCGCAGCCGGGCGGCGACCACCGCGCGCCGTTCGGTCTGGTAGCTGTCGAGCAGGGCCTCGTGCGGGCCGTGGTGCCAGGCGGCGGCCAGTTTCCAGGCGAGGTTGGCGGCGTCCCGCAGCCCCTCGTCCAGGCCCTGGGTGCCGAGCGCGCCGAGCAGATGGGCCGCGTCCCCGGCGAGGAAGACCCGGCCCGCGCGCCACCGTCGGGCCAGCCGGTGGTGCACCGTGTGGACGCCGGTGTCGAGGAGGTCGTACGCCGGGGTGGAACCGCCGGTCCAGCCCGCGAGGGTCTCGCGGACGCGGGTCACCAGCAGGTCGGGCGTGACCAGTTCCTTGCCCGGGGGGAGCAGCCAGTCCAGGCGCCACATGCTGTCCGGCAGCGGGCGGGCCGTGATCTCCGAGCAGGGGGGACCGGAGGACCGCCATGGCGGCGTCCGGTGCAGCAACGCGCTTGCCTCCCAGGGGAGTTCGACGCGCAGGGTGGCGACGGCGTGCCGTTCCACCGCCGTACGGCCGGGGAAGCGGATGTCCTGGAGCTTGCGGACCGTGGAGCGGGGGCCGTCGCAGCCGACCAGGTAACTGCCGCGCCACCAGGTGCCGTCGGGGCCACGGGTGTGCGCGGTGACACCGGAGCGCTCCTGCTCCAGGGAGTCGAGGCGGCTGTCCACGGCCACCCGGACGAGCGGCTCGGCGGCGGCCGCGGCCCGCAGGGCGCCGGTGAGGACGTGCTGGGCGATGTGCAGCGGAGCGGGTTCGTCCCACTCGAAGACGGCCTCGCTCACCACCTGCCGACGGCGCATCGACCGCCAGCCGGTCCACCGGGCCCCGAGCACGTCGGCGGGCACCGAGGTCAGCCGCTCCAGCAGCGCGGCCGTGTCCTCGCGCAGGACGACGGTGCGCGCGAGACGGGGCTCGTCCTTGCCCGGACCCTCGTCCAGGACGACGGACGGCACCTCCTGGCGGGCCAGCGCCAGGGCGAGCGTGAGCCCCACGGGCCCCGCTCCGACGATGATCACCGGGTCCACGACGCGATGCCCCCTGCCCGCGATGGTGTCCTGATGGCCGCATGTGAACACAAGTGTGGAGCAGGGTGCACGATCACGGAAAGTATGCAACCTACTGCGGCTGCTTGCGTCAAGTGACAGCCACGGTGGCACGGCTGACTTCGCCTCAGCGTTCGTGGACTCCAGGCGCGGCAGCCCCATCACTCCCTCCGCCCGGCGCCCCCTCAGACGGGCATGGGGACGATGCCGGCCTGCCATGCGATGCGGGCGGCGTGGAACCGGTTGGCGGCGCGCAGTTTGGCGCACAGGGCGCGCACATGGTCCTTCACCGTCTCCGGGCTGATGTGGAGAGCCTGGGCGATGGCCCGGTTGGGAAGCCCCTCGCTCAGGAGCGCCAGAACCTCCCGCTCCCGCGCGCTCAGGTCCGCGATGCGGTCCTCGGCCCCGGGGCGGGAATGCAGCGCGGCCGGACGAGCGTGCAGAAGCGCGTCGGCGATCTCCGGCGAGAGCGCGCGGCTCCCCTGGGAGACGGCGGTCAGCCCCCAGGCCAGGTGGCGGACCGCGGAGCGGTGGAGCAGCACCCCGGCCGCGCCTTTGACGAGGAGGATGCCGGCGTCCCGTTGGGTGACGCGTTCGGCGATGACGAGGACGGCAGGTGCCCCGGGGAGCGCGTTGACGGTCTCCACGAGCGGGAGGGAGTCCTTGCCCGACGCGTCGCCGCTGATGAGGACAGCGGGCCGGGTGGCCCTCACCAGCGCGGCGGCCTGAGCGCGCTTCCCCTCGGCCACGACACTGATCCGTGGACCCTGACGGGTTTCCCGGGCCACGGCCTGGAGCATTTCGCGCAGTCCGGCGCGGCAGAGCGATCTGTCATCGATGATTCCCACCCGTAACATTCGGTCCCCGTGTGGTTCTGTGCCTGTGCAACGGCACGCGTGACATCGCCTCTCGTCCGGTCACGACGAGCAGCACGAGAGATCCTCTGATTGCCGCGCGTGTTCGTCAAGCATCCTTCGACATTCACCTATCTCTGCGCAATTGCTTTCGCAAGCCGACCCGGAATTTTTTTGCGGCCGGTTGTGCCGATGGTCGAACGGTGAATGTCAATCCCCGGTTTCGGGGTATTTCCCGACGGCCCCCCGAGTGGGGGGAACTTTCTTTGTCGCTCAGGAATGCAGGATCGTCAAGCCATCGCAAGGGCGAGGCGAAAGAAAGGAGCGACATGGACGGCAATCGAATACGCCGGGGAACGGTGCTGGGTGCCGCCGCGGCGGCCTGTCTCCTGGCCGCGGGGACGGTCGGCGCGCCGGCCGAGGCGGCGCCCGCGACGGGTTCCGGGACGGCCGTGGCGGCCGTGAGCTGCGGCAACCCGGTTCTCAAGGTGTGGTACGACTCCGACCAGTTCGGCACCTACCTCAAGGCGTGGTTCGAGACGGCCCGCGGCTGCCCCAAGGGGCGGAAGGTCGCCAGCCTCTCGGGGAAGATCTACTGCTTCAAGCCGAAGTCCAAGCTTGTCTACAGCGCGAGCGTGGCCGGCAAGAAGGCGCCGACGTCCACCGTGATCAAGGCGTTGCCGCCGAAGAACAAGTGCAAGACTTTCTACGCCGAGAGCGTGATCGTCTACAAGGGCGGCTCGCGCACTCCGTTCAAGGACACCTGGCGCTGGAACTGGGGCGGATACCCGGCCTGAGGCGATCCCCCTCGCAAATCTCAAATTTCCCTCAAGCGTGAATCTTCCCTGCGCGGAACACTGAAGGAGTTCATTCATGCACGGTGACGAGAAAATCCGGACGAAGCGTCGGGCCGCCCTGCTTATCGGCACGGCCGTCCTGGCGTCTTCTCTCGCGGCACCTTCCGCCTTCGCGGACGGCCCCTCCGAGATCTACCTCGGCAAGCGTTCCGGAACCATTCACATCGGCGGGCTGCCCGGCTCGTACAAGTGGGTCGACAAGCAGTACCGCAGCACGTCGCTGCCCAACCTGCGCAAGCACTCGATCCGCATCACGTACAGCGGATGCGCCAACTGGTGGGCGCGTGCCGCCGTGAAGCGGGGCTCCACGTACGACACGGACAAGCAGTCGGCCAAGGGCTGCAAGAAGTCCGTACTGCTGTCGCCCATGGGTGACATGAAGGCTTCGGTCACGCTGACCATCCACCGGGACCCGACGAACGTCTCGGGGAGCATCGTCATCAAGCCCGTCAAGTGAGCCGACCGCGCCGCCGGTGTCCCGTCCGTCCCCGTCGCGGGGCGGGACACCGGCGGCGCGGTTCACTGCAGGAGCGTACGACCCGGCGTCACGCCGGCGGCCGGCCGGCGTCGCCGCCCGCCGCGACCGCGCCGTCCTCGGCGACGCCGAGCACCTCCGGCTGTTCGCCGGCCCCCGCCGCCACGGCCACGGCGATACCGGTCTTCGCCCGGCGGCCGCGCCGCTCCAGCCAGGTCGCCAGCGAGGAGAGCGCGAGACACATGGTGATGTAGATCGCGCCGGCCACGATGGTGACCGCCGTGAACGGGTTCTCGCCGTTGACGATGATGTTGGTGGCCATCATCCGGGTGGCGTACAGGAGTTCGGTGTACGTGATGATGTAGCCGAGCGAGGTGTCCTTCAGCGTGACCACGAGCTGGCTGATCATCGTCGGCAGCATCGAGCGCACCGCCTGCGGCAGCAGCAGCGTCGTCATCACCTGGTACTTGCGGAGACCGAGCGCGTGCGCCGCCTCGACCTGGCCCCGGGGTACGGCGTTGATGCCCGCGCGGAACACCTCCGCCTGGACACTGCCGTTGTAGATGGTCAGGCCGACGACCAGGCCCCAGAACGCGGCGTTGTCGCCCACCACGCCGAGGTCGGTCTTGTAGGTGAGGAAGACGACCCACAGGGCGTAGATGGTGATGAGGAGCGGGACGGCGCGGAACAGCTCGATGAACCCGGTGGCGAACCAGCGGACCGGCCGGTGGTCGGACACGCGTGCCACGGCGAGCAGCAGGCCCAGCACCAGGGACAGGGCACCGGCCACCGCGAAGACCTTGAGCGTGGTCAGAATGCCGTCGCGGATGTTGGTGCGGACGCCCGCGTTGTTGAAGATGTCCCAGACGTTCGGGTCCAACTGGCCCTTGGCGTCGAGTCGGTAGACGACGAAGGCGAGCAGGCCCGCCAGCGCCAGCGAACCCAGCACCGTGAAGAGACGGTTGCGGACCCGGGCCCGGGGCCCGGGCGTGTCGAACAGAACGCTCGAACTCATCGCGCGACCCCCAGACGCCTCTCCAGCAGCCGGAACAGGCCGCTGATTGAGAAAGTGATGACGAGGTAGCCCAGGGCCACCCACAGGAAGATCCAGGTGATGGCGTATCCCTGGTCACTGAGGAGCTTCTGCACCCCGAACATCTCGGTCACGCTGAACGCGCCCGCGATCGCCGAGTTCTTGGTGAGCGCGATGAAGATCGAGCTCAGGGGGGCGACCACCGTCCGGGTGGCCTGCGGGAGGACTATCAGCCGCAGGGTCTGGGAGAAGCTCATGCCGAGCGAGCGGGCGGCCTCCGCCTGCCCCAGCGGCACCGTGTTGATGCCCGACCGCACCGCTTCGCACACGAAGGCCGACGTGTAGAAGCCGAGGGCGAGCAGCGCCTTGGTCCACGGGCTCATGCCCGGTACGAACACCACCGGGACGACGAACCAGGCGATGAGGAAGAGCAGCGTCAGGGGAGTGTTGCGGAAGAGCGTGACCCATGCGGTGCCGAACACGCGCAGGGGCGGAACGGGAGAGACGCGGAAACCGGCGATGATGACACCCAGCACCATCGCGAGGAGTCCGCTGGCGAGTGTCAGCAGAACAGTGCCGATGAACCCCTCGCGGAAATCCGCGAGATGGTCGACCAATATGTTCACGGGGAGGTCCTCGTGGCGGTGTACGGGCAGGGAAGGCCGCGGCCGGGACGGCACCGCCGGTCCGGGCCCGCGGGCGCCGGGGAGGGCGCGGGAGCGGGTCGGCGGCACGGACCCGTCGGCGTCGCGTCCTCGCGGACTCGAAGCGCCGGGTCGGCGACTGCCTGCCCGGCGCTTCGATGCGGCGATGTCTCAGCGGTGCGTCAGTAGCGCTCGATGGCCGGAGGCGCCGTGTACGCGGAGCCGGACAGACCGAGCGTCGCGTCGTACGCCTTCTGGTAGTCGCCGTTCTTCTCGTGCTTCTCCAGCGCGTCGTTCACCGCGTCGCGCAGGGCCTTGTCGTCCTTGTTCATGCCCACGCCGTACGGCTCCTTGGTGAACGGCTTGCCGACCACCTCGAGCTTGGCGGGACGCTGCGCGGCGTAGCCCTTGAGGATCGCGTCGTCGGTGGTGACGGCGTCGACCTCGTTGTTGAGCAGCTGCTGCACGCACTCGGAGTACTTCGACAGCTCCACGGTCTTCGCGCCGTACTTGGGCTTCTTGATCTCCTGGAGCGGAGTGGAGCCCTTGATGGAGCAGACCGTCTTGCCCTTGAGCGAGTCGGGGCCGGTGATGGCCTTGTCCCCGTTGCGGACCAGGAGGTCCGCGCCGGCGAGGAAGTACGGGCCCGCGAAGCCGACCTGCTTCTTGCGCTTGTCGTTGATCGTGTAGGTGCCGACGTAGAGGTCGACCTCGCCCTTGGAGATGGTCGTCTCGCGGACGTTGGAGTCCACCGTCTTGAACTCGATCTGCTCGGGCTTGAAGCCGAGGTCGGCGGCGACCATCTTGGCGATCTCGATGTCGAAGCCGGACCGCTTGCCGGTCGTGTCCTCGAAGCCGAGGTACGGCTGGTCGTTCTTGGCGCCGATGACGAGCTTGCCGGCCTTCTGCGCCCGCTCGAGGGTGGCCGAGTCGATCTTCACACCCGTGGCCACGGCATAGGACGGGAGCTTCGCGGCCGCCTTGCCGCTGTCCCCTCCGGACGGCTGGTCACCGGCGTTGCCGGACTTCCCGCCACAGGCCGTCATGGCCAGTGCGAGGGTGGCGAGGACCGCCACGGAGGCGGACTTGCGGAGCTTCATGAGGACATCCTTCGAATCGGCGGAGTCTGCGTTGCACGGCTGGAAGACGCGGGCACGGGCAGGCGCAAGCGCGGCCCGGGCGGCGGAATCAGTGGTGAAGGATCTTCGAAAGGAAGTCCTTGGCCCGATCGCTGCGGGGGTGGCTGAAGAACTGCTCCGGCTCCGCCTGTTCGACGATGCGGCCGTCGGCCATGAAGACCACGCGGTTCGCGGCCGAGCGCGCGAAACCCATCTCGTGGGTGACCACGATCATCGTCATGCCCTCGCGGGCCAGCTGCTGCATGACCTCCAGGACCTCGTTGATCATCTCGGGGTCCAGGGCCGAGGTCGGCTCGTCGAAGAGCATCACCTTCGGGTCCATCGCCAGGGCGCGGGCGATGGCGACCCGCTGCTGCTGACCGCCGGACAGCTGCGCGGGGTACTTGTCGGCCTGGGTGCCCACGCCGACCCGGTCGAGCAGGGCGCGGGCCTTCTCCTCGGCCTGCTTGCGGTCCGCCTTGCGGACCTTGACCTGTCCCAGCATCACGTTCTCGAGCACGGTCTTGTGCGCGAAGAGGTTGAAGGACTGGAACACCATCCCGACATCCGCCCGCAGCCGGGCGAGGGCCTTGCCCTCCTGGGGCAGCGGCTTGCCGTCGATGGTGATCGTGCCGGAGTCGGTCGTCTCCAGGCGGTTGATGGTGCGGCACAGCGTCGACTTGCCGGACCCGGAGGGCCCGATGACCACGACGACCTCGCCGCGGGCGATCGTCAGGTCGATGTCCTGGAGCACGTGCAACGCGCCGAAGTGCTTGTTGACGCTCTTCAGGACGACCAGCTCGTCACTGGCGGCCGCGTCCTCCTTGGCCACCGATACTTCGGTCATCGCTCTCGGGCTCCGTCCCACTCGGTTTCCGGTGGACAGTAGTGAGGCGCGGCGACCAGCGTCATCACATCTGAGGTGAATCTGAGCATCACGATCCGATAGCAATCGGACACGTGTCGTAGCACTTGCCCTCAGTGTGAATATCGGCCGGATAACGGAAGTGGCGGGCAACCCGAACGCTCTTGACGCCGTCCTCATCCATCGGCATCACTGCCATGGTGCACGCGTGCGTGCACCGCGTGACAACCGCACGCGACCCATGACCGTACGCACAACGAACCGGAGGGGGCCGGGATGAGACTGCTGCTCGTCGAGGACGACGACCACGTCGCCGCAGCCTTGTCCGCCGTCCTCACCCGGCACGGCTTCCACATCACCCACGCGCGCAGCGGCGAGGAGGCCCTGCAGGCGCTGGTCCCCGACAGCGAGTGCTTCGGCGTGGTCCTGCTCGACCTGGGCCTGCCCGACCAGGACGGATACGAGGTCTGCGGCAAGATCCGCAAGCTCACCGCCACCCCGGTCATCATGGTCACCGCCCGCTCCGACGTGCGCTCCCGCATCCACGGGCTCAACCTCGGAGCCGACGACTACGTCGTCAAGCCGTACGACACCGGCGAGCTGCTCGCCCGCATCCACGCCGTCAGCCGCCGCACCGTCCAGGAGGAACCCGCGACCGGCGCCGAGAGCGCCGCCCTGCTCCTTGGTCCGGTCCGCATCGAACTGCCCACCCGCCAGGTCAGCGTCGGCGGCGCGGTCGTCCAGCTCACCCGCAAGGAGTTCGACCTGCTCGCCCTGCTCGCGCAGCGCCCCGGCGTGGTGTTCCGGCGGGAGCAGATCATCAGCGAGGTCTGGCGCACCAGTTGGGAAGGCACCGGCCGCACGCTGGAGGTCCATGTGGCCTCCCTGCGCTCCAAGCTCCGGCTGCCCGCGCTCATCGAGACCGTACGCGGCGTCGGCTACCGGCTCGTCGCCCCGGCCGGATAGCGGGCAGGGGTGCGCACCCGGCTGCTGCCGCTGCTCATCGTCCTGATGGCGGCCGTCCTGCTCTCCCTCGGGGTGCCGCTCGCCGTCAGCCTGGCCGCGGCCGAGCAGCAGAAGGTGGTCGTCGACCGCATCGACGACACCGCGCGCTTCGCCGCGCTCGCCCAGTTCGTCACCGACGCGCCCCGGGGAGCCCGCGCCACCGTGCCCGACGAGCGCCTGGAGACGCTCCAGCGCGAACTGGACAGCTACTACGACGTCTACGGCATCCGGGCCGGCGTCTTCTACCGCAGCCGTACGGCCATGGGCAGCGCCCCGGCCCACTGGCGGATACCGCGGGCGGGCGAGCTCGGCGCCGCCTTCGACGAGTCGCTGCTCAGCCGCCGCAGCCACGACCCCGGTCAGGCGTGGCCATGGCAGCACAGCCGGCTGGTCGTGGCCTCACCGGTCATCCGGGACGGTGACGTCGTGGCCGTCGTGGTCACCGACTCGCCCACCGACCAGATGCGGGCGCGCACCCTGCGCGGCTGGCTGCTCATCGGGGCCGGGGAGGTCGCCGCGATGCTCCTCGCCGTCGGGGCCGCGCTGCGCCTGACCGGCTGGGTGCTCCGGCCCGTACGGGTCCTGGACGCCACCACCCACGACATCGCCACCGGACGCCTGAAGTCCCGCGTCGCGGCCGCCGGAGGGCCGCCCGAACTCCGGCGCCTGGCCCACTCGTTCAACGAGATGGCGGACAACGTCGAGGACGTCCTGGAGCAGCAGCGCGCCTTCGTCGCCGACGCCTCCCACCAACTGCGCAACCCGCTCGCGGCCCTGCTGCTGCGCATCGAACTCCTCGCCCTCGAACTCCCCGAGGACAACGAGGAGATCGCCTCCGTGCGCACCGAGGGCAAGCGGCTCGCCCAGGTCCTCGACGACCTGCTCGACCTGGCGCTCGCCGAGCACGCCGACGCCGACCTCCGGCTGACCGACATCGGCGCGCTCGCCGACGAGCGGGTCGAGGCGTGGACCCCGACCGCCCGCGCCAAGGGGGTCCGGCTGACCGGCGACTGCCCGCCCACCACCGCCTGGACCGACCCGATCGCCCTGTCCAGCGCACTGGACGCGGTGATCGACAACGCTGTGAAGTTCACCCCCGAGGGAGGCGAGGTACGGGTCACCGTCTCCTCGCGCGGCGACTTCTCGACCGTCGTCGTCACCGACACCGGGCCCGGCCTCACCGAGGACGAACTGGCGCGCGTGGGCGACCGCTTCTGGCGCAGCGGCCGGCACCAGAACGTCAAGGGCTCGGGCCTCGGCCTGTCCATCAGCCGCGCCCTGCTCTCGGCGGCGGGCGGCGGCATCGGCTACGGGCACCACGAGCCGGGCGGCCTGCGGGTGACGGTCACGGTGGCGCGGAATCCCTGAGCTGTGGCGCGGAGTCCTTGAGCGGCCGGAGCGCCGCCGCCGTCTCGCACAGGCCCGCACCCCGGTTCGTCAGGGTTTGACGGACCGGTAGTAGCGCTTGGCCCCCTCGTGCAGGGCCAGCGGGTCGGTGTAGATGGCGGTGCGCAGATCGACGAGCTGGGCGGAGTGCACGCGCTCCCCGATGCGGTCACGGCTCTTGATGACCGTACGGGTCACCCACTCGGTGAGCCGGGGGTCCATGTCCTTGCGGGTCACCAGCAGGTTGGACACCGCGATCGTGGCCACCGTGGCGCCCCGCTGCACCGAGGGGTACGCCGACTCCGGCATGTTGGTCGTCCGGTAGTAGCGCGCCGCCTCCCCCTCGCTGTGCAGCTTGCCGACCAGCCTGCCGTCGATGGGCACGAACCGGAACGCCCACGTCTTCGCGAGCCCCGACAGTCCCTTCGTCGGCAGACCGCCCGACCAGAAGAAGGCGTCCACCGTGCCGTTCCGCAGCAGATCCGGACCGTTGTCTATCCCGACCGACATCGGGGTGATGTCCTTGTGCGGGTCGATGCCGGCGGAGCGCAGCACCCGTTCGGCTATCAGCTGGACCCCGGAGTCCTTGAGCCCGGTGGCCACCCGCTTGTGCCGCAGGTCCGCCACGCTGGTGATCCTGGAGTCGCGCGCCACGACCAGCTGGACGTAGTCGTCGTAGAGCCGGGCCACCCCGCGCAGCCGGTCCGCCTTCTCCGGGTTCTTCAGCTCGTACGACTGCACCGCGTCGGCCGCCGCGATGGTGAAGTCCGCCTCGCCGTCCGCTACCCGGCGGACGTTCTCCTGCGAACCGGCGCTGGGCCTCAGCTCCACCTCCAGCCCGGGCATGTCCTTGGCCAGGGCGCTGCGCAGCTGCTCCCCGTACTCCTCGTACACCCCCCGGGCGGTGCCCGTGCTGAAGACGACCTTGCCGGTGGGCGGGGTGTCGCCCAGGGGCAGCAGCCACCACGCCAGGAGCCCGAGGAACACGACCCCGACGGCCGTGCCCCACAGGACGGGCCGCCGGCCGGACACGGGGAACGTTGTGGACATGCGGGCGATCCTGCCAGCCCGGACGGCGGCCTGCCAGAGCCTTCGGCGCACCTGTGGACAACTCCCCGGGACCGGCCGCGAGGGCCTGTGGACAACTTCGGGGGCTGTCGGTGGCGGCGGCTAGAGTCGCCCGCATGAGCACTTCTCCCGCCCGCCTCGTCCGCGAGTTCCACCGCGCCTTCGGCCTCGACGCCCGCGAGACCCCCACCGAGGTCTCCCCGCAACTGGCCGCGCACCGCGGGGAACTGCTCGCGGAGGAGGCCGCCGAGGTCGCGGAGGTCGCCGTCGAGGGCCCCCTGGACCACCTCGCGCAGGAACTGGCGGACGTGGTCTACGTGGCCTACGGCACGGCACTGGTCCACGGCATCGACCTCGACGAGGTGATCGCCGAGATCCACCGCGCCAACATGAGCAAGCTCGGCCCCGGCGGCGAGATCCTCCGCCGCGAGGACGGCAAGGTCCTCAAGGGCGACCACTACCGCGCCCCGGACGTCTCGGCGGTGCTGCGCCGCCAGGGCTGGACAACCCGGAGCGCCTGACCCGGGCCCGCGCCGATACTGCGATGGCGGCCCCCGGGGAGCGCCTACCCTTGATGCATGACCAGCAGCAGCGACCGGAGCCCCGTGGTGGACGTTCAATCATCGAAGACGTATGAAATCCGCACCTACGGGTGCCAGATGAACGTCCACGACTCCGAGCGGCTGTCCGGCCTGCTCGAGGACGCCGGGTACGTGCGCGCGCCCGAGGGGGCGGACGGCGATGCCGACGTGGTCGTCTTCAACACCTGCGCGGTCCGTGAGAACGCCGACAACCGGCTCTACGGCAACCTCGGCCGGCTCGCGCCGAGGAAGGCGTCGCGGCCCGGGATGCAGATCGCGGTCGGCGGCTGCCTCGCGCAGAAGGACCGCGACACCATCGTGAAGCGGGCGCCGTGGGTCGACGTCGTCTTCGGCACGCACAACATCGGCAAGCTGCCCGTGCTGCTTGAGCGCGCCCGCGTCCAGGAGGAGGCGCAGGTCGAGATCGCGGAGTCGCTGGAGGCGTTCCCCTCCACGCTGCCCACCCGGCGCGAGAGCGCGTACGCGGCCTGGGTGTCGATCTCCGTCGGCTGCAACAACACCTGCACCTTCTGCATCGTCCCCGCGCTGCGCGGCAAGGAGAAGGACCGCAGGACCGGCGACATCCTCGCCGAGATCGAGGCGCTGGTCGGCGAGGGCGTCTCCGAGATCACGCTCCTCGGCCAGAACGTCAACGCCTACGGCTCCGACATCGGCGACCGCGAGGCGTTCAGCAAGCTCCTGCGCGCCTGCGGGAACGTCGAGGGCCTGGAGCGCGTCCGCTTCACCTCCCCGCACCCCCGCGACTTCACCGACGACGTGATCGCCGCCATGGCCGAGACACCGAACGTGATGCCGCAGCTGCACATGCCGCTCCAGTCCGGCTCGGACACGGTGCTCAAGGCCATGCGCCGCTCCTACCGCCAGGAGCGCTACCTCGGGATCATCGAGAAGGTCCGCGCGGCCATCCCGCACGCCGCCATCACCACCGACATCATCGTGGGCTTCCCCGGCGAGACCGAGGAGGACTTCGAGGAGACGCTGCACGTCGTGCGCGAGGCCCGCTTCACGCAGGCGTTCACCTTCCAGTACTCCAAGCGGCCCGGCACCCCGGCCGCGACCATGGAGAACCAGATCCCCAAGGAGGTCGTGCAGGCGCGCTACGAGCGCCTCGTCGCCCTCCAGGAGGAGATCTCCTGGGAGGAGAACAAGAAGCAGGTCGGCCGCACCCTGGAGCTCATGGTCGCGGAGGGCGAGGGCCGCAAGGACGGCGCCACCCACCGGCTGTCCGGCCGGGCCGCCGACAACCGCCTGGTCCACTTCACCAAGCCGGACGAGGAGGTCCGCCCCGGCGACATGGTCACCGTCGAGGTCACCTACGCCGCCCCGCACCACCTGCTCGCCGAGGGCCCCGTCCTCGCCGTGCGCCGCACCCGCGCGGGCGACGCCTGGGAGAAGCGCAACGCCGCCAAGGTCGTCGAGCAGCCCGGCGTGATGCTCGGCCTGCCCAGGATCGGGGTCCCCGAGCCGCTCCCGGTCGCGACGAGCGGCTGCGGCTGCGACTGACCCGGACGCGACACCCCGGGCACCCGAGGTGCCCCTGCCGACGCGAAGTGGCCCCGGCCCGGAGGACATCCCCGGACCGGGGCCACCGGCACACCCCCGGCCAGGACGGATTCGCCGCCGTCCGGGGTTACTCTGCCGATCATGCTTGTCGCAGCCGCCGTCTGCCCCTGCCCGCCCCTGCTCGTCCCCGAGGTCGCCTCGGGTGCCGCGCCCGAACTGGACGCCGCGCGCGCCGCCTGCGCGGACGCGCTGGGCGTCCTCGCCGCCGCGCGCCCGGACCGGCTGATGATCGTCGGCCCCGACGAGCGCGGCGGCCTCTACGCGCAGGGGGTGCCGGGTTCCTTCCGGGGCTTCGGCGTCGACCTGGCCGTACGGCTCGGCCCGGCCACGGACGCCGGAGCCGACGGCCCCGAACTGCCGTACTCGCTGGCCGTGGCCGCGTGGCTGCTGGAGCGCTGCGGCTGGGCCGAGTTCCCGGTCGAGGGCGTCGGTGTCCAGGACACGCTCACGCCCGAGCGGTGTGCCGCGCTGGGCCGTGTGATCGGCGCCGAGGACGGGCGGACGGCCCTGCTGGTGATGGGCGACGGCAGCGCCTGCCGCACCGTCAAGGCACCCGGCTATCTCGACGAGCGCGCCGCCCCCTTCGACGCGGAGGCCGCCCGCGCCCTCGCCACGGCCGACCCGGCGGCCCTCGCCGCACTGGACGCCGGGCTGGCCCGCGAGCTGAAGGCGTCCGGCCGCGCCCCCTGGCAGGTCCTCGCCGGAGCGGCCGACGGCGCGGACCTCGGCGGCACCCTGCTGTACGACGACGCCCCCTACGGCGTCGGGTACCTGGTCGCCTCCTGGAGCTAGTACCGGGGCATCAGGCCTTCGGCGGCGTCTGGGCACCCCCGTCGCCGGGCTTCGGGTCGTCCTGGTGGGCGAGCCGCTCCACGGCCTCCTTGGCCTTGTCCGTACCGGTGTGGATCTTGTCGCTGTACTTGCCCCTGGTCCGCTCGTCGACGAGGTGGGCGGCCTTGTCGATCCCGTCCTGGACCTTGTCGCCGTGCTCGCGGGCGAGGTCCGCCGCCTTCTCCTTGGCCGTGTCGAGACCGGCCTTCACGTTGTCGAACAGACCCATGGTCCACCTTCCGGAAACGCCCCATTGCGCGTGATGCGCCCTGCTTGCGCGGGAACGTCTACCCGCGTGCACCGCGTGTCACACCCCGCATCCGCTCCGGTTCCGTGTCCTGCCGGCCGCCTTCGAAATGTCACTCGTTGGAGACCGGGCCCCGGGGTTTGCGAAACTGGTGCGGTGAGCAGTGCACCCCGCGCCCCCCGTGTCATCGCCGTCGTCGGACCCACCGCGGCCGGAAAGTCCGATCTCGGCGTCTTCCTGGCCCAGCGGCTGGGCGGCGAGGTCATCAACGCCGACTCCATGCAGCTCTACCGGGGCATGGACATCGGCACCGCCAAGCTGACGCATGAGGAGCGCGGCGGCGTACCGCACCACCTCATGGATATCTGGGACGTGACGGTCGCCGCCTCCGTCGCCGAGTACCAGAAACTCGCCCGCGCCCGCATCGACGCGCTGCTCGCCGAGGGCCGCTGGCCGATCCTGGTCGGTGGCTCCGGGCTCTATGTGCGCGGCGCGATCGACAACCTGGAGTTCCCCGGCACCGACCCCGAGGTCAGGGCCCGTCTGGAGGAGGAGCTGACCCTGCGCGGCCCCGGCGCCCTGCACGCGCGGCTCGCCGTCGCCGACCCCGATGCGGCCCGCGCCATCCTTCCCGGCAACGGCCGCCGCATCGTCCGCGCCCTCGAAGTGATCGAGATCACCGGCAAGCCCTTCACCGCCAACCTCCCCGGCCACGACTCGGTCTACGACACCGTCCAGATTGGCGTCGACGTCGCCCGCCCCGAACTCGACGAGCGCATCGCGCGCCGCGTCGACGTCATGTGGGAGGCCGGACTCGTGGACGAGGTGCGCGCCCTGGAGGCCCAGGGGCTGCGCGAGGGCCGTACGGCGTCCCGCGCACTCGGCTACCAGCAACTTCTGACCGCGCTGGCCGGGGAGTGCACCGAGGACGAGGCGCGCGCCGAGACCGTGCGCGCCACCAAGCGCTTCGCACGCCGTCAGGACACCTGGTTCCGCCGCGATCCCCGGGTGCGGTGGCTGAGCGGGGCGGCGGCGGACCGGGGGGAACTTCCTGAGCGGGCGCTCACGTTGGTCGAACGACCGGTTACAGCCTGATCACGTCATGGCATCGGGATGCGCCGCCGGTCAACGCGGCCTTCGGCGCCGTGCCATCATCGAGCTTCGATCGACCAGTGGAAGTCCTAGTTGGGAGGGCGCGTGGCGATGGAGGCCGGCCCTCGTGACACCGCACCAGGCACCGAGCACGTCACCACCGACGGTGACGAGCCGGACCGGGGCGAGGACCGTCTGACCGACGACGGACCCGAGGACGTGGCGGGCGGCGTGACCGCCGACGGACCCACGCCCGAGGAGATGTACGAGAGCGGTCCGGAGGTCGAGGTCGAGCTGCGTCCGCAGCGGCGGCTGCGCATCTGGCAGCTCGCGCCCATCGTGAGCCTGGCCGCGGTCGGCTCCCTGATGTTCGCCTTCCCGCTCGCCTTCGACTTCGGCGACAGCGGCGCGGTGATCGCCATGCTGGGCCTGCTGATCTGCTCCTGCGCGGCCGGCTGGGGCATGATGGCCGCCCGCCGGGTCGGCTACACCTGGCCCGGCCTGCCCGCGCGCGGCTCCGGCCGCCGCCCGGACTGGCGGGTCGTGCTCGCCTACGCGCTCGTGGTCGCCGTCGTCGCCGTGCTCGCCGTGTGGCGGGTGGCCCGGCTGCGCTGAGCGCGCCTTTCCGCGGGCGCGCGGCGCGCTGTCCACAGGGTTCGGCGGCTCGGTGGCGCGTTGTCCACAGGGCGGCGGCCCGCACAACGGCCTCGCGCGTGACGCCGTACGATCGAATCCATGAGCACGCGGATCGCCTTCCTCAAGGGTCACGGCACCGAGAACGACTTCGTGATCGTTCCGGACCCCGAGAACGCCCTCGACCTGTCCCCGGCCGCCGTCGCCGCCCTGTGCGACCGCCGCGCCGGCATCGGCGGTGACGGGGTGCTGCACGTGGTGCGGTCCGCCGCCCACCCCGAGGCCAAGGACATGGCCGGCGAGGCCGAGTGGTTCATGGACTACCGCAACAGCGACGGTTCGATCGCGGAGATGTGCGGCAACGGCGTCCGTGTGTTCGCGCGCTACCTCCAGCACGCCGGACATGTGGGCGAAGGTGACCTCGCGATCGCCACGCGCGGCGGGGTCAAGCGCGTCCACATCGACAAGGCCGCCTCCCTCGGCACCCAGGGCGACATCACCGTCGGCATGGGCCGCGCGAGCCTCCCCGAGGGCGAGGTCACGGTGACCGTCGGCGAGCGCAGCTGGCCCGCGCGGAACGTGAACATGGGCAACCCGCACGCCGTCGCCTTCGTGGCCGACCTGGACCACGCGGGCAACCTGTACGGCGCGCCGCCCGTGAGCCCCGCCGGTGCCTACCCCGACGGCGTCAACGTCGAGTTCGTGGCCGACCGGGCCCCCCGGCACGTCGCGATGCGCGTGCACGAGCGCGGCTCCGGCGAGACCCGCTCCTGCGGCACCGGCGCCTGTGCCGTCGCCGTGGCCACCGCCCGCCGCGACGGAGCCGACCCGGCCGTGACCGGCCTCCCGGCCACGTACACCGTCGACGTGCCCGGCGGCCGCCTGGTCATCACCGAACGGCCCGACGGCGAGATCGAGATGACGGGCCCCGCCGTGATCGTCGCCGAGGGCGAGATCGACGCCGTATGGCTGGCGAACCAGCTCGGCTGAGCAGGCCCGAACACAGCCCCGGCGACGTGGGACGCCGGGGCGGGAACGGTCGCGCGCCCGGCCCGGTTCGAAACCGCGGACGACTTCAGGCCAGGTGGCGCAAACTTCAAACCTCGTTTTCGTCGCTCGATTGGGTGATCCGTTTCACGCTCGGCGGGAGGCGGTCAATCGCGCCTGCCGGGCTCGGTAGCATCAAGCACCGGCACGGACGGGGGAACGTCGCCACCCCTGAGCCGCGTACGCCCTGCAGCCCCGTCCACCGGTCCACGAGCCGGAGGTACCCATGAGTGCGGAGGCCACGAACCCTGCGACCGCCGGCCCGGTAGCGCCCACAGCGCCCACCGTGGCCCGCAGGAAGTCCCGGCCCCGGATCGACCTGCGCCGCCTCGGCCGGGCCGCGCTGCTGGGCCCCGCCACCCGGGGCAGGCTCCCCGCCGCCATCGGGCACGTGGCCGAGGCCCACCGCGCCCACCACCCCGACGCCGACCTCGGTCCGCTGCGCCGCGCCTATCTGCTCGCGGAGTCCTCGCACCGCGGCCAGATGCGCAAGAGCGGCGAGCCGTACATCACGCATCCCCTCGCCGTCACCCTGATCCTGGCCCAACTCGGCGCCGAGACGACCACATTGGTCGCCTCCCTGCTCCACGACACCGTCGAGGACACCGAGGTGACGCTGGACCAGGTGCGGGAACAGTTCGGGGAGGAGGTCCGTTATCTGGTCGACGGCGTCACCAAGCTGGAGAAGGTCGACTACGGAGCCGCCGCCGAACCCGAGACCTTCCGCAAGATGCTCGTCGCCACCGGCAACGACGTGCGCGTGATGTCGATCAAACTCGCCGACCGCCTGCACAACATGCGCACCCTCGGCGTGATGCGCCCCGAGAAACAGGCGCGCATCGCCAAGGTCACCCGTGACGTCCTCATCCCGCTCGCCGAACGTCTCGGTGTGCAGGCCCTCAAGACCGAGCTGGAGGACCTGGTCTTCGCCATCCTCCACCCCGAGGAGTACCGGGCCGTCAGAGAACTCATCGCGGAGAACGCGTCCCGGGCCGACGACCCGCTGGAAGAGGTCGCCGAAGAGGTGCGCGCGGTGCTGCGCGAGGCCGACATCCCCGCCGAAGTCCTCATCCGTCCCCGGCACTTCGTCTCCCTCCACCGCGTCAGCCGCAAACGCGGCGAACTGCGCGGCACCGACTTCGGGCGGCTGCTCGTCCTCGTGAACGAGGACGCCGACTGCTACGGCGTCCTCGGAGAGCTGCACACCTGCATGACGCCGGTCGTCTCGGAGTTCAAGGACTTCATCGCCGTACCCAAGTTCAACCTGTACCAGTCGCTGCACACCGCCGTTGCCCGCGCCGACGGCCAGATCGCCGAAGTCCTCATCCGCACCCACCAGATGCACCGCGCGGCCGAGGCGGGCGTGATCGCGCTCGGCAATCCCTACACGGCGCCCGAGGAACAGTCCGCAGCGGCCGACGGCGAGCGCGTCGACCCCACCCGTCCCGGCTGGCTCTCCCGCCTCCTCGACTGGCAGCGCGCCGCGCCCGACCCCGACACCTTCTGGTCCACCCTGCGCGAGGACCTCGCCCAGGACCGGGAGATCACCGTCGTCCGCCCCGACGGCGGCACCCTGGGCCTGCCCGAGGGCGCCACCTGCGTCGACGCCGCCTACGCGCAGTACGGCGACGACGCCCACGCCTGCATCGGCGCCCGCGTCAACGGCCGACTCGCCCGGCTCAGCACTGTCCTGCACGACGGCGACACCGTGCAGCTCCTCATGGGCCAGGACCCCGCCTCCGAGCCGTCCCGCGAATGGCTGGAGCACGCCCACACCCCGGCCGCGCGCATCGCCATCCAGCGGTGGCTCGCGGCCCATCCCGCCGCCGACGACCAGCCCGCCGAAGCGGAGGCCCCCGCCGACGGCGCCGGTCCGGCCCGCCCCGCCGCCGGTGCTCCCGCTGAGCCCTTCGCGGGCGCCGACGTGATCGTGGACATGCCCGGGGCCGCCGTGCGACTCGCCGGGTGCTGTACGCCCGTGCCGCCCGACGACATCAACGGCTTCGCCGTGCGCGGGGGAGTGGTGACCGTGCACCGGGCCGAGTGCGCGGTGGCCGAGCGCATGCGGGAGCGGGGGCGCACCGAGGTCGGCGTGCGCTGGGGGGACAGCGCCGGATGCCGGGTCACCCTGGTCGCTGAATCGTTCGGCCGCCCGCATCTGCTGGCCGACCTGACCGAGGTGATGGCCCTGGAGGGCGCCGAGATCATCTCCGCGACCGTGGCCCCGCCCACCGAGCAGCGCGTCCACCACAGCTACACCCTCCAACTCCCCGACGCCGCGCACCTCCCGGCCCTGATGCGCGCGATGCGCGACGTGCCGGGGGTGTACGACGTGAGCCGGGCGCAGGGGCCCGCGTCCTGAGCACGGGGCCGCGGGTGCTGTCCGTGGAGCGTGAAGCCGCAGGCGCTGTCCGTGGAGCGTGAGGCCGCAGGCGCTGTCCGTGGAGCGGGAGGCCGCGGGCTCTGTCCATGGAGGATGGCGGAGGCGCCCACGCTCTGATCGTGGGCCGCAGGCGCAACCCGATCGGGTGGGCCGGGCGCGCGCCGTCGCCGTGGTGCGGCGGCGCGCTGGTAGCGGTGGGGCATGCCGTTCAACCTCCCCCCGCGTCCGATCCCCGGCCTCCGTCGCGTACGCCGTCGCAAGGCGGGTCTGCTCGCCTCCGCCGTCGCGGTCTGCCTGGTCGCCGCCGGAGCCCCCGCCGAGCCCCTGGGCATCGGCGACCGGCTCTACCCGACCCTGGGCAACCCCGGCTACGACGTGGCGTCGTACGACCTCGCCTTCACCTACTCCGGCAGCAACGACAAGCCGCTGAGCGCCGTCACCACCATCCGGGCCCGGACGACCGCCACGCTCGACCGCCTCAACCTCGACTTCGCCCACGGCACGGTCGAGTCCGTCGAGGTCGACGGGCGCCCGGCCCGGTTCACCGGCGCGGGTGAGGACCTGGTCGTGACCCCGGACCGCCCGCTGCCGCTCGGCAGCTGGACCCGGATCACCGTGCGGCACACCAGCGACCCCGTCGCCGCGAAGGACCAGGAGGGCGGCTGGGTCCGCACCACGGACGGCCTCGCCATGGCCAACCAGGCCGACGCCGCGCACCTGGTCTTCCCGTGCAACGACCACCCGTCCGACAAAGCGATGTTCACCTTCCGGATCACCGCCCCGAACGGCTACACGGCCGTCGCCAACGGACTGCCCACCGGCACCACCCGGGGCGCCCGCACCACCACCTGGGCCTACCGCTCCGCACACCCCATGGCCACCGAACTCGCCCAGGTGTCCATCGGCCGCTCCACGGTCGTCCACCGCGAGGGCCCGCACGGACTGCCGGTGCGCGACGTCGTGCCCACCGCCGACCGTAAGGCCCTCGAACCCTGGCTCGCCAAGACGCCCGGCCAGATCGCCTGGCTGGAGGGCAAGGTCGGCACGTACCCCTTCGAGACCTACGGCGTGCTCATGGCGCAGGCCAGCACCGGGTTCGAGCTGGAGACCCAGACCCTCTCGCTCTTCGAGAAGGGCATCTTCACCGAGCCCGCCTACCCGAAGTGGTACATCGAGTCGGTCATGGTGCACGAGCTGTCCCACCAGTGGTTCGGCGACAGCGTGAGCCCCCGCACCTGGTCCGACGTGTGGCTGAACGAGGGGCACGCCACCTGGTACGAGGAGCTGTACGCCGATGAGAAGGCGGACCGCCCCATGGCGGACCGGATGAAGGCCGCCTACGGCGCCTCCGACCGCTGGCGCGAGGCGGGCGGCCCGCCCGGCCGCCCCAAGCCGCCCGCCCCCGGCCAGAAGATCGGCATCTTCCGCCCCAACATCTACGACGGCGCCGCGCTCATCCTCTACGCCCTGCGCCAGGAGATCGGCCGCCCCGCCTTCGAGCGCCTGGAGAAGGTCTGGGTCCAGCAGAACCGGGACTCCAGCGTCGGCACCGCCGACTTCGTCCGGCTCGCCTCCGCGATCGGCGGCCGCGACCTGACCGGCTTCTTCCACGACTGGCTCTACGGCGCGAAGACCCCGCCCATGCCCGGCCATCCCGACTGGAAACCGGCCGCCCCGGCCCCGGCCAAGAGGGCCGGAGGTCCCAAGGGCGGCGCCTGAGCCCAGGCCCCGCTCCGACCCGCATCCGCCCCCGCGATAACGCGGTGACGGGACGTGTCGTGCCGTGCGACCATCTTCGAGCGGCGCGGCACGGTACCCGGGGAATCTCCCGGGGTACCAGAACGTTGTCCCTCATGTCCGGCCGCCTTCGCGGCCCGGACCGCATCCCATCGACGTAAGGACCCAATGACCTCCTCTTCTTCCCCTTCCCAGGACTCCCAGCGGCGCGCGCACGCCTACCCCGAAGGGCTTCGGGCCGATGCCCTGATGGAAGAGGACGTCGCCTGGAGTCACGACATCGACGGTGAGCGGGACGGCGACCAGCTCGAACGCTCCGAGCGTGCGGCCCTGCGCAGGGTCGTCGGACTGTCCACCGAGCTGGAGGACGTCACCGAGGTCGAGTACCGGCAGCTCCGTCTGGAGCGGGTCGTGCTCGTCGGCGTGTGGACCACCGGCACCGCGGCGGACGCGGACAACTCCCTCGCGGAGCTGGCCGCCCTCGCGGAGACGGCGGGCGCCCTGGTGCTCGACGGCGTGATCCAGCGCCGTGACAAGCCCGACGCGGCCACCTACATCGGCTCCGGCAAGGCGCTCGAACTGCGCGACCTCGTGCTCGAGACCGGCGCCGACACCGTGATCTGCGACGGTGAGCTGAGCCCCGGCCAGCTGATCCAGCTGGAGGACGTCGTCAAGGTCAAGGTCATCGACCGTACGGCCCTGATCCTCGACATCTTCGCCCAGCACGCCAAGTCCCGTGAGGGCAAGGCACAGGTCGCGCTCGCGCAGATGCAGTACATGCTGCCGAGGCTGCGCGGCTGGGGTCAGTCGCTGTCCCGGCAGATGGGTGGCGGTCGCGGCGGCCTCGCCACGCGTGGTCCCGGTGAGACCAAGATCGAGACGGACCGGCGCCGCATCCGCGAGAAGATGGCGAAGATGCGCCGGGAGATCGCGGAGATGAAGACCGGCCGCGACGTCAAGCGGCAGGAGCGCCGGCGCAACAAGGTGCCCTCCGTCGCCATCGCGGGCTACACCAACGCGGGCAAGTCCTCCCTGCTCAACCGCCTCACGGGCGCCGGTGTCCTGGTCGAGAACGCGCTGTTCGCGACCCTGGACCCGACCGTCCGCCGCGCCGAGACCCCGAGCGGCCGGCTGTACACGCTGGCCGACACCGTGGGCTTCGTCCGGCACCTGCCGCACCACCTGGTCGAGGCGTTCCGCTCCACCATGGAGGAGGTCGGCGACTCCGACCTGATCCTGCACGTGGTGGACGGCTCGCACCCCGCCCCGGAGGAGCAGCTGGCCGCCGTGCGCGAGGTGATCCGGGACGTCGGCGCCACCAGCGTGCCCGAGATCGTCGTGATCAACAAGGCGGACGCGGCCGACCCGCTGGTCCTCCAGCGGCTGCTGCGCGTCGAGAAGCAGTCCATCGCCATCTCGGCACGCACCGGCCAGGGCATCGAGGAACTGCTCACGCTGATCGACGACAAGCTGCCCCGCCCCTCGGTCGAGGTCGAGGCGGTCGTCCCGTACACGCAGGGCAAGCTCGTCGCCCGCGCCCACACCGAGGGCGAGGTGATCTCCGAGGAGCACACCGCGGAGGGCACCCTGCTCAAGGCCCGGGTGCACGCGGAACTGGCCGCCGAACTGGCGCCCTACACGCCCGCGGCCACGGCCTGACACCTCCGCGCGGCGCAGCCCGACGCTCACACGACGAGGCCCCGCCGACCCTCTCCTCACGGAAGGGCCGGCGGGGCCTCGTCGTGTCCGGGGGACTCAGTTCCCGGCGAACTGCTTGCTCACCGAGTCGTACACACCCTTGGCCACCTCACCCAGCCGGGGACCGGCCAGCCAGCCCGAGGAGGCCGGGCCGATCGAGGTGTTGGAGACCAGCGTCGGCTCGCCGCCGCTGCCCGCCTCCACCCAGCCGCCGCCGGAGGAACCGCCCGTCATGGTGCAGCCGATGCGGTACATCGTCGGGTCCGCCGCGGCGATCGACAGTCGGCCCGGCTTGTCGGTGCACTGGTACAGCCGCTGCCCGTTGAACGGCGCCGCCGCCGGATAACCGCTCGCCGTCAGGCTCTGCACGTCCGTCGCCGCCGGGGCGTCGAAGTCCACCGGCAGCGCACCGCCGACCGTCTCCTCCAGCGACTTGCCGCCGCCGCCCTGCTCCGGCGTCACATGGATCACCGCGAAGTCGTACGAGGCACCGTTGCCGCCGGTCTCGCCGCCGCCGTCGATCCACTGCTGCGAGGTCTTCGCCGAGTCGGCCCACCACACCCCGTACGGCGCGACCTCCGCGCGCGAGGCGGTCTTCATCCCGGCGGGCGAGAGGCTCTGGTTGTTGTACGACGGCACGAAGGCGATGTTGCGGTACCAGCCGCCCTCCTTGCCCGCGTGCACACAGTGACCGGCCGTCCAGATGAGGTTGGACTTGCCGGGGTGCGCCGGGTCCTGCACGACCGTCGCCGAGCAGACCATCGTGCCCTTGGGGGCGTCGAAGAACACCTTGCCGGAGGTGGCCGCGTTGGTGTGGTACGGCGCCTTGACCGCCTGCGCCTCCACCGGCTGCGGCGTCGGGTCCGTCACGCCCTCGTCGCCGGAGAGGTCGCCGTCACCGACGCTCTTGGCCGGGTCGTCGGCGTCGCGCATCCGGTCCGGGTCCCACAGACCCTTGATGATCGGGTTGATGAAGTCGTTGGCCTCGCGCAGCCAGTCGTCCCGGTCCCAGTTCTTCCAGGCGCCGTTCTTCCACTTGTCCATGTCGATCCCGTGCTCCCTCAGCTTGTTGCTGAGGTCGTCCGGAACCCTGACCTTGCCGTCGCCCACGCCCGCCGCTGTCGGTGAACCGCTCGCGTTGTCGTCGCCCCCGCAGGCGGTCGCCGTCAGCGCGAGCGCGGAGACCAGCGCGACAGCCGCCAGCGTTCTGCGGGTGCCGCCCCCTCCCCGTCGAACGATGGACGACGGACGTATGGATCGCATGGTCGTGACTCCCCCTGCTGTGAAGGAATATGGTGCTTCGACCCGTCATCGGCGGTCGACTCGGGGCGAGTTCGTGCCGAAGACGTGGCCGTCTGGGAACGGGAACACACACTATGCGGTCGCCGTGGGGGACTTCCGACGGAACCGCAACGGTTACGTCACGGCAAGGATCTTGAGGCAACCCGTAACCCGCGGGCCGGTGGGCGGTTGGTAGCGGTTGGGGGCCCGTGGCCGCTGCCCGGTCCCCGACCATCAACTCGCCTGTGGACAGCGGGGAGGACAGCGAGCCGTGGCCGTGACCGAGTCGGAGGCTGAAGGCGCGTACGGGGAAGCCCCGGCCGTGCACGAGGGGATTCTCGGGCGCCAGTCGGCGCGCGAGTCCGCGGCCCGCACCTATGCCCGCGCGCTGCCCATCGTGCCGGTGCGGGCGCGCGGCCTCACCATCGAGGGCGCCGACGGCCGCCGCTACCTGGACTGCCTCTCCGGCGCCGGAGCCCTCGCCCTCGGCCACAACCACCCGGTCGTGCTGGAGGCCATCCGCAAGGTCCTCGACTCCGGCGCCCCGCTCTCCGTCCTCGACCTGGCGACCCCGGTCAAGGACCGGTTCATCACCGAGCTGTTCCACACCCTGCCGCCCGGACTGGCCGACCGCGCGCGCGTCCAGTTCTGCGGGCCCGCCGGCACCGACGCGGTCGAGGCCGCGCTCAAGCTGGTGCGGGCCGCCACCGGACGCACCGGCGTCCTCACCTTCACCGGCGCCTACCACGGCATGACCGCGGGCGCCCTCGCCGTCTCCGGCGGCGCCGACGACGTACGGGTCGCCCGCCTCCCCTATCCGCAGGACTACCGCTGCCCCTTCGGTGTCGGCGGCGCGCACGGCGCCGAACTCTCCGCCCGCTGGACCGAGTCCCTCCTCGACGATCCCAAGTCGGGCGTGCCCCTGCCCGCCGGAATGATCCTCGAACCCGTCCAGGGCGAGGGCGGGGTCCTCCCGGCCCCGGACGACTGGATGCGCCGGATGCGCCGGATCACCGCGGAACGGTCCGTCCCGCTCATCGCCGACGAGGTCCAGACCGGTGTCGGCCGGACCGGTGCCTTCTGGGCCGTCGACCACAGCGGCATCACCCCCGACGTGATGGTTCTGTCCAAGGCCATCGGCGGCAGCCTTCCGCTGGCCGTGGTCGTCTACCGCGAGGACCTCGACGTCTGGCGGCCCGGCGCCCACGCGGGCACCTTCCGGGGCAACCAGCTCGCCATGGCCGCGGGCACCGCGACCCTGGCCCACGTCCGCGAGAACGGCCTCGCCGACCGCGCCGCCGCCCTCGGCGCCCGGATGCTGGCCCAACTCCGCGAACTGAAGAGCCGGTTCCCCTGCGTCGGAGACGTGCGAGGACGCGGGCTGATGATCGGGGTCGAACTGGTGAACCCGGAGGGCCCGAGCGCCGCCCCCGGCACCGACTCCTGCGGACCTCGCGCCGCCGCGACCCCGTGCCCGGCCGCCCCCGAACTCGCCCTCGCCGTCCAGCGGGAGTGTCTCGACCGCGGCCTGATCGTGGAACTCGGCGGACGCCACAACGCCGTCGTCCGCCTCCTGCCGCCCCTGACCATCACCGACGAACAGGCGGCGGCGGTCCTGGACCGCCTCACCGACGCGGTGACAGCCGTGGCCCGCCACCACACGGACCGGGTCAACCCACTCCGACGGCCCGCGATCCCGGCCGAACGCACCGGCTAGCGGCAACGGCCCGAACCCCTCGGCCGAGCGCCACCACCCGAACGCGCCGACCGACCGCAGCGGCCCGAACACCACGGCCGGCCGCAGCGATTCGCAAGCAGCGACCAGCCCCGGCGGCCCGCACACCACCCCCGGCCGCAGGTACCCGGGACCACCCGGCCGCCGACCTGGCCGAACCGCTCCGCCCACCGAAGCGGGGTGAACCGGCCGTCCCCGCCGACCCGGAAACCACCACCGTCGTACCGACCCGATCGCACGACGGACGGGCGCCCACACCCCGGCGCCCCGAACCCCGCGCCACAACTCCCTCATCCATGCCCTCCCGACCAGCAGTCATCCCGCATCACCCCGAACCACCCGCACAGCCCCGAGGAGCCGTCTTGACCGCCACACCCGCACCCGACGGCCGTTCCGAAACCCCCGACGAGCCGCTCGAACCCGGCGCGCCGCCCGCGCCCGCGCCGCTCGCCGAGGCCGTCCCGCAGCAGAAGCGGCGCGCCCCCGACCCGGTACCTCCGGGGGAGTCCGGCGCCGACCCGCTGGAGCACCCGGACCCGCTCACCGCCGCACAGGTGGCAGCCGTGGACAACCTGCTGCGCTGCTGGGCCCGCGAGACCGACGTCGCCGCTCCGGACGACGGCGCGCTCCACGTCCCGCTGCCCGCCAGCGGCACCGCCCTGACCGTGCCCGTCCGCCACTGGTCCCCGGCCGGATGGCACCGTTTCGGACCGCCCCGCCTGGACGGCGCCCCCGACCAGGCGCCCCCCGTCGACGCCGTGACCCTCGCCGCCCTGCTCTCCCGGGAGACAGCGGGTCACGGCAGTGCCGACTCCGGCTCCGAGCAGTCCACCGACTTCGGCTCCGCGCAGTCCACCGGTGACGGCGCCGACCTCGTCGCCCGGGTCGCCGACTCACTGCGCAACACCGCCGCCTTCCTGAACGAACGCCGCGCGCACCCCGCCGACGGACCGGACCTCTTCCTCGGCGCCGAACAGGCCCTGCTCCTCGGCCACCCCCTGCACCCGGCCCCGAAGAGCCGCGAGGGGTTGACCGAATCCGAGGCCCGCCGCTACGCACCCGAGACGCACGGCTCCTTCCCGCTGCACTGGATGGCCGTGACACCCTCCCTTCTCGCCGCCGACTCGGCCTGGACCGAGCGCGGCCGCACCGTCACCGCCACCGAACTCACCCGGCGCCTCGCCGGAATCGACCTGTCCCTTCCCGAGGACTACGCCGCCCTTCCCCTGCACCCCTGGCAGGCCCGCGAACTACGGCACCGCCCCGCCGTCGCCGCACTCCTCGACGCCGGCCTGCTCTGCGAACTCGGCCCCCTGGGCCCCGACTGGCACCCCACCTCCTCCGTACGCACCGTCTACCGCTCCGGCGCCCCCGCGATGCTCAAGCTCTCGCTCGGTCTGCGCATCACCAACTCCCGCCGCGAGAACCTGCGCAAGGAACTCCACCGGGGCGTCGAGGTGCACCGCCTGCTGCGCACCGGACTGTCCGAGCAGTGGCGCGCCGCGCACCCCTCCTTCGACATCGTCCGCGACCCGGCCTGGCTCGCCGTGGACGGCCCGGACGGGCAGCCGTTGCCCGGGCTGGACGTGATGATCCGCCACAACCCGTTCCTCCCGGCCGACGACGTGGGCTGCGTCGCCGGACTGGTCTCGCCGCGCCCGCTTGCCGCACCGGGCACCGATGCCGCACCGGCCCAGGACCCCTGGCTGCTGCGCTCCCGGCTGGCCCGGATCGTCGCGCGTCTCGCCGGTCGCACCGGCCGCCCGGTGGGAGCCGTCTCCGCGGAGTGGTTCCTGCGCTATCTCGAACAGGTCGTCCGTCCTGTGCTGTGGCTCGACAGCGAGGTCGGGATCGCCCTGGAGGCCCACCAGCAGAACACCCTGTTGCTGCTCGACCGGGACGGCTGGCCCGCCGGGGGCCGCTACCGCGACAACCAGGGCTACTACTTCCGTGAGTCCCGCCGGGCCGAACTCGACGCCCGGCTACCGGGGATCGGTGAGCGGAGCGACACCTTCGTCTCCGACGAGGTCACCGACGAACGCTTCGCCTACTACCTCGCCATCAACAACGTGCTCGGCCTGATCGGCGCGTTCGGCTCGCAGCGCCTGGCCGACGAGCGCCTCCTGCTCGCCGCCTTCCGCCGCTTCCTCGACGCCGCCGCCTCGGGACCCGCCGCGCTCCGCAGCTCCCTGCCCGGCCACCTCCTCGACTCACCCGTCCTGCGCTGCAAGGCCAATCTGCGGACCCGGCTGCACGGCCTGGACGAACTGGTCGGCCCGGTCGACACGCAGTCCGTCTACGTCACCATCGCCAATCCCCTCCATTCCTGAGGCCCGTCCCCTTATTTCCTGAGTCGCCTTCCTTCTTGAGCGGAGCAACCGGTGTCCTTCACAAGCGAGTTCGTCGGCACGCGCAGACCGGGTCCGCTCCTGGCGGCCGACGACCTGCTCGACGCACCGGCCACCTGGGGCGCGACCATGACTGCGGTGGGCCGGTTCGAGTTGGCACCGGTGCGCCTGGACCGGGACCTCGCACTCGTCCACCGCTGGATGAACGACCCGGCGGTGGCCGCCTTCTGGGAACTGGCGGGACCCCTGAGCACGACCGAGAGCCACCTGCGGGCACAGCTCGACGGCGACGGACGCAGCGCGCCGTGTCTGGGCGTCCTGAACGGCACACCCGTCGGCTACTGGGAGATCTACCGGGCCGACCTGGACCCTCTGGCCCGGCACTACCCGGCCCGCCCTCACGACACGGGTATCCACCTGCTGATCGGCGACGCCTCCCACCGAGGACGAGGGCTGGGCTCGATCCTGCTCGCGGCCGTCGCCGACCTGATCCTGGACCGCCGCCTTTTCTGCACCCGCGTCGTCGCGGAACCGGACATGCGCAACACCCCCTCCGTGGCTGCCTTCCTGAGCGCCGGATTCCGGCGCGCCGACGAGGTCGACCTGCCCGGCAAGCGGGCCGCCCTCATGATCCGTGACCGGCCTCACCCCCGGCTTTCATGACGGAGGGTGGCTGGCCCGTCACATGTTGTACGTTCTGAGATCCCCGCAGGTTCCACCTTTTCGAAAAAGAATCCGAGAAATTTCCGACCGGGAAAATCGCAGTGATCGCACCCCCCGCTCCCGTCCCCTGTTCGGCCGCCCGATTGTCAGTCGGGGGCCGTAGGGTGGTCGGGCTATGACGAAGCCCTCACTCCCCGAACTCCTCCACGCCGCCGTCGCCGCCGTCGGCGGCACGGAGCGTCCCGGCCAGGTCACGATGGCCGAAGCGGTCGCGGAAACGATCGACGACGGATCCCATCTGCTGGTCCAGGCCGGCACCGGCACCGGAAAGTCGCTCGGCTATCTCGTGCCCGCGCTCGCGCACGGGGAGCGTGTCGTCGTCGCCACGGCCACGCTCGCCCTCCAGCGCCAGCTCGTGGAGCGCGACCTGCCACGCACGGTGGACGCCCTGCACCCGCTGCTGCGGCGCCGCCCGGAGTTCGCCATGCTCAAGGGCCGGTCGAACTACCTCTGCCTGCACCGTCTGCACGAGGGAATGCCGCAGGACGAGGAGGACGGCCTTTTCGACCAGTTCGAGGCGGCGGCCCCCACCAGCAAGCTCGGCCAGGACCTGATCCGCCTGCGCGACTGGTCGGACGAGACGGAGAACGGCGACCGCGACGACCTCACCCCCGGCGTCTCCGACCGCGCCTGGGCGCAGGTGTCCGTGTCCTCGCGCGAGTGCCTGGGCGCGACCAAGTGTGCCTACGGTGCCGAGTGCTTCGCCGAGATGGCCCGCGAGCGCGCCAAGCTGGCCGACGTCGTCGTGACCAACCACGCCCTCCTCGCGATCGATGCCATCGAGGGCGCCCCCGTGCTGCCCCAGCACGAGGTGCTGATCGTGGACGAGGCGCACGAACTCGTCTCCCGCGTCACCGGCGCCGCCACCGGCGAGCTCACCCCCGGCCAGGTCAACCGTGCCGTCCGCCGGGCCGCGAAGCTCGTCAACGAGAAGGCCGCCGACCAGCTCCAGACCGCGGCCGAGGGCTTCGAGCGGCTGATGGAGCTGGCCCTGCCCGGCCGCCTGGAGGAGATCCCGGAAGACCTCGGCTACGCCCTGGCCGCACTGCGCGATGCCGCCCGCACGGTCATCACCGCGCTCGGCTCGACCCGCGACAAGTCGGTCCAGGACGAGGACGCGGTGCGCAAGCAGGCCATGGCCTCGGTGGAGACGGTGCACGGCGTTGCCGAGCGGGTACTGAACGGCTCGGAGTGGGACGTCGTCTGGTACGAGCGCCACGACCGTTTCGGCGCGTCCCTGCGCGTCGCCCCCATGTCGGTCTCCGGCCTGCTCCGGGAGAAGCTCTTCGCGGACCGCAGCGTCGTCCTCGCCTCGGCGACCCTCAAGCTCGGCGGCGACTTCAACGGCGTCGGGGCCTCCCTGGGGCTCGCCCCCGAGGGGCAGGAGGGCGACGACCTGCCGCAGTGGAAGGGCCTCGACGTCGGCTCGCCGTTCGACTACCCCAAGCAGGGCATCCTCTATGTCGCCAAGCATCTCGCCCGCCCCGCGCGGGACGGCGACCGCGCCGACATGCTGGACGAGCTGACCGAGCTGATCCAGGCCGCGGGCGGCCGCACGCTCGGACTCTTCTCCTCGATGCGGGCCGCCCAGCTCGCCGCCGAGGAGCTGCGGGCGCGCATTCCCGAGTTCCCGATCCTGCTCCAGGGCGAGGAGACCCTCGGTGAGCTGATCAAGAACTTCGCGGCCGATCCCAAGACCTGTCTCTTCGGCACGCTGTCGCTGTGGCAGGGCGTCGACGTGCCCGGGCCCAGCTGCCAGCTGGTCGTCATGGACAAGATCCCGTTCCCGCGTCCCGACGACCCGCTGATGAGTGCCCGGCAGAAGGCGGTGGAAGACGCGGGCGGCAACGGCTTCATGGCGGTCGCCGCCACGCACGCCGCGCTGCTCATGGCGCAGGGCGCGGGTCGTCTCGTCCGGGCCACTGGGGACAAGGGTGTCGTCGCGGTACTGGACCAGCGCCTCGCCACGGCCCGGTACGGCCAGTATCTGAAGGCTTCGCTGCCCGAGTTCTGGTACACCACGGACCGTAACCAGGCGCGCAAGTCGCTCGCGGCGATCGACGCGATGGCGAAGCAGGCGGAGGGGAAGTAGGCCCCGCGGCCGTACCTTCGCACAAGGAAGCGGCCGTACCTTCGCGCAAGGAAGAGGGAAAGGCAGGAGCCCCGGAACCGGCGCAGGGGTTCCGGGGCCCGCTCAGGGGGACGGGCCGGGGGCCCGGTCCGCCGCGGTTGTCACACGCGGCGGAGCACCGCGACGACCTTGCCCAGGATCGTCGCATCGTCGCCGGGGATCGGCTCGTAGGCGGCGTTGTGCGGGAGGAGCCAGACGTGGCCGTCCTCGCGCTTGAAGCGCTTGACCGTAGCCTCGCCGTCGAGCATGGCCGCCACGATGTCGCCGTTCTCCGCGACGGGCTGGCGGCGCACGGCGACCCAGTCGCCGTCGCAGATCGCGGCCTCGATCATGGAGTCGCCGACGACCTTGAGCACGAACAGCTCGCCGTCACCGACCAGCTGCCGGGGCAGCGGGAAGACGTCCTCGACCGACTCCTCGGCGAGGATCGGGCCGCCCGCCGCGATGCGGCCGACCAGCGGGACGTACGACGCGGCCGGCTTGCCCGCCGTGTCGGTCGGCTGCACGGTCACGGTCTGGTCGGAGCCACGCACTTCGTAGGCGCGGGGGCGGTGCGGGTCGCGGCGCAGGAAGCCCTTGCGCTCCAGGGCCATCAGCTGGTGCGCGACGGAGGAGGTGCTGGAGAGGCCGACGGCCTGGCCGATCTCGCGCATGGACGGCGGGTAGCCCCGCCGCTGCACCGAGTCCCTGATGACCTCGATCACGCGGCGCTGCCGGTCGGTGAGACCCGAGCTGTCCGCGCGGATGCCTGGAGGTCGGCCCGGCAGGGAGCGCTTGTGCCCTTCGGGATTCGTGGCTTCGTTCATCGTGTGCGCGGGCTCGGTCCGGCCGTCGGCTCGGCCCTGGGCGGTGATGGTGGCACTGTCGGCGGTGGTGGTCACGTCGGCCCCTCTCGATGGTCTCCCTGCTGCACAACGGTAGTTGCTTTCGAAAGGTTGCGCCAAACACACGTTCGAGTGAAAAAGCGTGATTCACCTGACGCGATCAAGTGTCCAGGTGTATGGCTCACGCGATCCATGTTGGGCAAAATGCCCATTGCTGTACTCTTCACCACCGGGCGGGCGGCCTCGCGCGCGCCGCCCAGTGTGTCATCCGGGGCTCCTCCGGCGGCCTGCGGGTGCTGCCGGCCCCCGGCAGGGCTTTCCCGGGGCCTCCCCTGTGGACTGGAGCGGACCGCTCTCGCGGGCGGTGTTCACCGTAGCCCCGGGCCTCTCCCCGCGGCGCGGAGGAGCCCCGCGTGTCCGTCCAGGACGGCGTCGCGCCCGCCCCGCGCCCACCTCGTACCCGCTCTCGCGCGCCGACACGCGTGTCGGCCTCGGTGTTCGAGGTGATCCCCACATGTAGTGGTTGGATGGCTACAGATACCCACAAGTTGTGTTCGTTGCCGGTCCAGGGGTCTTCCGCACCTCCGCGATCGCCTATGCTTAGGTGCTGCTTCGCGGGGCTCCTGAGGTCCGGCGAGGCCATCGAGTCTGCTGTGAGGAGGGTTGGAGATCATGCACTGCCCCTTCTGCAGGCACCCCGACAGCCGTGTGGTCGACAGTCGTACGACCGACGACGGCACGTCGATCCGCAGGCGCCGCCAGTGCCCTGACTGCTCCCGTCGTTTCACGACCGTGGAGACGTGCTCGCTCATGGTGGTCAAGCGGTCCGGAGTCACCGAACCGTTCAGCCGCACCAAGGTCATCAATGGCGTGCGCAAGGCGTGCCAGGGACGGCCGGTCACCGAGGACGCGCTCGCCCAGCTCGGGCAGCGGGTCGAGGAGGCGGTACGGGCGACCGGAAGCGCCGAGCTGACCACCCACGACGTGGGACTGGCCATACTCGGTCCGCTGCAGGAGCTCGACCTCGTCGCCTACCTGCGATTCGCCTCCGTCTACCGGGCGTTCGACTCGCTCGAGGACTTCGAGGCCGCGATCGCGGAGCTGAGGGAGACGACGCGCGGCCCCGCCGCGGACGACGAGGACGCGGAAGCGGGGCGCCAGGAGGACCAAGCCGGGCAGCCGAGGACCTCTCAGGTCCCGGTGCCCGCGCACGCCGCCGAATGACCGGCCGGCCGGAAGACGGGAGCGATCCCGCAGTCCGGCCGGAGGGCGGCTCACTTAGACCTGTCGCGGGTGGCGCCGATGGTGCCCGCGACGCAAGACAGAACACGTGCCCTGGGAACATCGGGGCACTTCAGGGCGTTTTGCCCGACAGGGAGGCGGCATGACAGAGACGGCGAGCGGTCCGGCACGAGGTTCCCGAGCGAAGGGCACCAAGGCCACCAAGGGACTGCGCATCGAGCGCATCCACACGACCCCCGGCGTGCACCCGTACGACGAGGTCGAGTGGGCGCACCGCGACGTCGTCATGACCAACTGGCGCGACGGCTCGGTCAACTTCGAGCAGCGTGGCGTCGAGTTCCCCGACTTCTGGTCGGTGAACGCGGTCAACATCGTCACCAGCAAGTACTTCCGCGGTGCCGTCGGCACCCCGCAGCGTGAGGTCAGCCTCAAGCAGCTGATCGACCGCATCGTGAAGACGTACCGGAAGGCCGGCGAGGACTACAAGTACTTCGCCTCGCCCGCCGACGCCGAGATCTTCGAGCACGAGCTGGCCTACGCCCTCCTGCACCAGATCTTCAGCTTCAACAGCCCGGTCTGGTTCAACGTCGGCACGCCGCAGCCCCAGCAGGTCTCCGCCTGCTTCATCCTGTCCGTCGACGACTCCATGGAGTCGATCCTCGACTGGTACAAGGAAGAGGGCATGATCTTCAAGGGCGGTTCGGGCGCCGGTCTGAACCTGTCCCGCATCCGCTCCTCCAAGGAGCTGCTCTCCTCCGGCGGCAACGCCTCCGGCCCGGTCTCCTTCATGCGCGGTGCCGACGCCTCCGCCGGCACCATCAAGTCCGGTGGCGCCACCCGCCGCGCGGCCAAGATGGTCGTTCTCGACGTCGACCACCCCGACATCGAGGACTTCATCCAGACGAAGGTCAGCGAGGAGGAGAAGATCCGCGTCCTGCGCGACGCGGGCTTCGACATGGACCTGGGCGGCGACGACATCACGTCCGTCCAGTACCAGAACGCCAACAACTCCGTCCGCGTGAACGACGAGTTCATGAACGCGGTCGAGGGTGGCACCGACTTCGGCCTGCGCGCCCGCATGACCGGTGAGGTCATCGAGAAGGTCGACGCCAAGTCGCTGTTCCGCAAGATCGCGGAGGCGGCCTGGGCCTGCGCCGACCCGGGTATCCAGTACGACGACCAGATCAACCACTGGCACACCTGCCCCGAGTCCGGCCGGATCACCGCGTCGAACCCGTGCAGCGAGTACATGCACCTGGACAACACGTCCTGCAACCTCGCCTCGCTGAACCTGATGAAGTTCCTCAAGGACGACGGCAAGGGCAACCAGTCCTTCGAGAGCGAGCGCTTCCAGAAGGTCGTCGAGCTGGTCATCACCGCGATGGACATCTCGATCTGCTTCGCGGACTTCCCCACCGAGAAGATCGGCGAGAACACCCGCGCGTTCCGCCAGCTCGGCATCGGCTACGCCAACCTCGGCGCCCTGCTGATGGCGACCGGCCACGCGTACGACTCCGACGGCGGCCGCACGCTCGCCGCCGCCATCACCTCCCTGATGACGGGCACCGCCTACCGCCGCTCCGCCGAGCTGGCCGCGATCGTCGGCCCGTACGACGGCTACGCCCGCAACGCCGACGCCCACAAGCGCGTCATGAAGCAGCACGCCGACGCCAACGCGACGGCCGTCCGCATGGACGACCTGGACAACCCGGTGTGGGCCGCCGCCACGGAGGCCTGGCAGGACGTCGTGCGCCTCGGCGAGGAGAACGGTTTCCGTAACTCCCAGGCGTCCGTGCTCGCCCCGACCGGCACCATCGGTCTGGCGATGTCCTGCGACACCACCGGTGTCGAGCCCGACCTCGCGCTGGTCAAGTTCAAGAAGCTCGTCGGCGGCGGCTCGATGCAGATCGTCAACGGCACGGTCCCGCAGGCCCTGCGCCGCCTGGGCTACCAGGAGGAGCAGATCGAGGCGATCGTCGCCCACATCGCCGAGCACGGCAATGTGATCGACGCCCCGGGCCTCAAGGCCGAGCACTACGAGGTCTTCGACTGCGCCATGGGCGAGCGCGCCATCTCCCCGATGGGCCACGTCCGCATGATGGCCGCGATCCAGCCCTGGATCTCCGGTGCCATTTCCAAGACGGTCAACATGCCGGAGACGGCGACCGTCGAGGAGGTCGAGGAGATCTACTTCGAGGCCTGGAAGCTCGGCGTCAAGGCGCTCGCGATCTACCGCGACAACTGCAAGGTCGGCCAGCCGCTCTCCGCCAAGAAGAAGGAGGACGAGAAGGCCGAGGTGACCGCGAAGGCCGAGGCGACCATCCGCGAGACGGTCGAGAAGGTCGTCGAGTACCGCCCGGTCCGCAAGCGCCTGCCCAAGGGCCGTCCCGGCATCACCACGTCCTTCACGGTCGGCGGCGCCGAGGGCTACATGACCGCCAACTCCTACCCGGACGACGGTCTCGGCGAGGTCTTCCTGAAGATGTCCAAGCAGGGTTCGACGCTCGCGGGCATGATGGACGCCTTCTCCATCGCCGTCTCGGTCGGCCTCCAGTACGGCGTGCCGCTGGAGACCTACGTCTCGAAGTTCACCAACATGCGCTTCGAGCCGGCCGGTATGACGGACGACCCGGACGTGCGGATGGCGCAGTCGATCGTCGACTACATCTTCCGCCGCCTGGCGCTGGACTTCCTGCCCTTCGAGACGCGCTCCGCGCTCGGTATCCACTCCGCCGAGGAGCGTCAGCGTCACCTGGAGACCGGTTCCTACGAGCCGGCCGACGACGAGGTCGACGTCGAGGGTCTGGCCCAGTCCGCCCCGCGTCAGACCGAGCTGAAGGCGGTCGCGACCCCCAAGGCCGAGGCCGAGTCGGTCAAGCCCGCTCCCAAGCAGGCCCACACCAGCGCCGAACTCGTCGAAATGCAGCTGGGCATCCAGGCCGACGCCCCGCTCTGCTTCTCCTGCGGCACGAAGATGCAGCGAGCCGGCTCCTGCTACATCTGCGAGGGCTGCGGCTCGACCAGCGGTTGCAGCTGAAACTGGGCGGAATTGCATCGAGTGCAACACTCGGCAAACGCTCACCTGACAAGTAATCCCTGATGAGAGGGGCGTCAGCCTCCTGCTGACGCCCCTCCCGCGTAGCGGCTGGCCTGGGGATACACCCGCCGCTGAAGCGCACGCAACAATGTTGCATCCAGCGCAACCGCCCAACAGGTCCCCGGTGAAGGTGATACAGAGGAAAATTCATGGACTATGTAGTCCACGATCTCGGTCGTCAGCCCAAGGGGGCGACCGCAGTCATCAATCTGTCCGGAAGCGCAGCCAATGTGCGTCTGATGGACTCCAGTAACTATCAGAAGTACAAAAGCGGGCGAGGCCACAGGTGTATCGGTGGGCTGGCAAGGACCTCTCCGGTACGTCTTGCGATTCCGAGTAGCGGCCACTGGTACGTGACCGTTGATCTGATGGGCCTCAAGGGCAAGGTGAGGTCTTCGGCCTCCGTCGAACCGCCCCCGCTGCCCGTGCTCCGCCCGAGCAATGCTGGTTCCCTGGCCGATATCAGGCATGAGCCGCCGCCTTACTCCGCAGGCCGTGGTGAGCCCGTACGAGATGTCTTCATCTCCCATGCAAGTGAAGACAAAGAAGCCGTGGCCCGACCGCTGGCGCAGTATCTGCAAGAAGCCGGCATCTCTGTGTGGCTCGACGTTATCGAACTGAGGATCGGCGACAGCCTCCGCCGCAAGATCGACCACGGGTTGGCTAACAGCCAGTTCGGCATCGTAATTCTCTCGCGCCACTTCTTCGAGAAGGGGTGGCCCCAGTATGAACTCGACGGCTTGGTGACGAGGTACGTGACGGGGCAACAGAACCTGCTGCCCATCTGGCACAACGTCACCAAGGATGAGGTTATGGCGCAAAGCCCGTCCCTGGCCGACAAGTTGGCGAGAAGCACCGCTCAGTTCACGGTCGAGGAGATCGCCAGCGAGATTGCTGATGTGATTCGAGAGAGCCGAGAGGGCGGTGCTCAGCGTGATGCTGGGTAACTCGAATCTCATACCTGAGAATTCCGGCGGAGAAGCCGCCGGATGGTGATCGGCTGACCCTTCGGAGGGGTCAGCCGATCACCGCAGCCAGAACGAGACGTCTTGTACCGCATCCAGGCATGCATGACATCACGTTCTGAGCTGCAACGCAAAGTGGCACGAAAGGAACTGTGATCATGTCCAAGAACCCACGTCAGACAGGTAAGAAGGCCGCGTCGGCCGCAGCCAAGGTCCTGGCCAACCCGAAGTCGACCAAGGCCGAGAAGTCTGCGGCGGCAAGCGCGCTGTCGCAGACGCCGTCCAAGAAGAAGTAACACCTGAAGGTGCCCAGGGCCTGCGCCCTGGGCACCCCAATCCTCAAGGGCACCCATGGCAGGCCCAGCGTAACCAACTCAACGATGATGCGTTAGACGCAACATGAGCAGTGGGGTGGGCCTGCCAGGTGCTGCGCACCTGATGCTTGCTGACGGGGTCGTGCATCTGGACCCCGAGACAGCCGTCTTCGAGGCGATGCTGGAGGGGTGGGCCCGGGAGCAGCGGGCCAGGTTTTTGGACTGGGATGGCACGATCAAACCGCGCCTCGCCCTTATCAGGCGATTTTCCGACTTCACCAATGAGTACCCATGGCAATGGCAGTCTGCCGAAGTTGACGCATTCATGAATTCCCTTCGGGATAGGCGACCAACCTTCGCGGCGTCAACTGGGCGGAGCTATCGGAACGCGCTGCGAATGTTCTGCGGTTACGTCACGGATGCTCGTTATGGCTGGCCGGCAAAGTGCTTTGATTCCTTTGGTCAAGCGCCATTGCAGATTCTGCACGAGTGGAACACCATCGGCCACTCTAGTGAATATGAAGGTGATTCGGAACGGCGCCCCCTCACTTATGACGAGGTGCAAGCCCTATTCGATGCAGCGGATGGACGGGTCGAGGACATCAGAGCCCGTCGCCGCAAGGGCGCTTTGGCAGCCATGAGGGATGCCGTATTACTCAAAATGGTATACGCATACGGGCTGCGTCGGCAGTAGGCTGTGCGCCTAGATCTACATGATCTGAGGAGGAATCCCAAGGCTCCATCGTATGGGCGTTTCGGGGCGATTTTTGTTCGCTACGGTAAATCCTCAAAGGGCGGTCCGCCGAAGCGGCGAACCGTGTTCACGGTTCCCGAGTTCGACTGGGTGGTTGAATTGCTGGATCACTACATTGAAGAGATTCGGCCGCTTGCGTCGCGAGGTAAGCACCCCGCCCTGTGGATTACCGAGCGTCTAACAGCAGCTAACACAATGAGGTGACTCGGCCCTGATGGCCGTGTCGAGGAAGGTAGTTAAGCGTTCGCCTGGTGTGGGGACGTCGCCGTGGATCGTGTCGGATGAGTTGTGGGACCTCCTGGAGCCGCTGCTGCCGCTGCGCGAGCGGCGCCTT
>NZ_JBEZXY010000019.1:0-33906 GCF_040638245.1 Streptomyces sp. NPDC026659
CCGCGATCTTCAGGGATCGGGGCCGTATAGCACCTGACTGTCTGTACGGGTTTCCTTGGACCCCGGCCCTTTCGATTACAGGCCGTGACCGCGCCCGCCCTGGAGGCGGCGCGGCCGGCGCATCGCATCTGCCCCGCGCGCCCTGGTGGCGTGCCTGACCCTGGAGGTCGTCATGGGCACTCGTGGACCCATACCGGAGCGCTCCGAAGCGCGTCGGCGGCGCAACAAGGACGACGGGCCGAAGCTGGTCCAGGCCGCGGCCGGGCAGCCGGCCGACCTGCCGGACCTGCCGGAGCCCGATCCGCTGTGGCATCCGATCGCCACCGACTGGTACCTGTCCCTGCGCGACTCTGGGCAGGCCGCCTTCTACGAGCCGTCGGACTGGGCGATGGCCCGGTACGCGGCGGAGCTGATGTCCCGGGGCCTCTCCTCGGACAAGCCGCCGAACGGGCAGTACGTCAGCGCGCTGGACAGCGTGATGGCCCGCCTTCTGACGACGGAGGGGGACCGGCGCCGGGCGCGGATCGAGTTGGAACGCAAGCCGGCCGGGCCGCAGCTGGCCGCGGTGAAGCCGTTGGACGCCTACCGTGACCTCGCGGGTGGCTGACGAGGACGCCCCCGAGGTCGTCGAGCCCTTCACGATCGGGCCCACGTGGAAGCGCGGCCCGGATGGGCGGTTCGTCCTGCCGGAGTACACGCTGGGCTGGCACTGCCTGGCCTGGACGGCGACCTACCTGCAGCACTACGTCGGCAAGGCGTGGCAGTACACCCCGGAGCAGGCTCGCCTGACCTTGTGGTGGTACGCCATGGACCCGGCGACGAACCGGTTCCTGTGGCGGGACGGGGTGCTGCAGCGGCTGAAGGGTTGGGGCAAGGACCCCGTCAAAGCGACGTGGGCGGCGTTCGAGTTCGTCGGCCCGTGCCGGTTCGGCGGGATTGCTGACGAGGGCAACGAGTGGGGGGTCCCGGCGGGACAGCCGCTCGGTGTGCAACATCCGGCGGCCTGGGTGCAGATCGCCGCGGTGTCGCAGGATCAGACGAGGAACACGATGACGCTGTTCCCGTCGATCCTGTCGAAGCGGGCGATCGAGGAGTACCGCATCGACCTCGGTAAAGAGATCATCTACGCCGACAAGGGCCGGGCCCGCATCGAGGCGGTCACGTCCTCGCCTCGTGCCCTGGAGGGCGGGCGGCCGACGTTCACCTCGATGGGGGAGACCCACCACTGGGTGGAGTCGAACGGCGGGCACGAGATGGCTGCGGTCATCGAGCGCAACGCCACCAAGTCGGCGGACGGGCAGGCGCGGACGCTGGCGGACACGAACGCCTTCGAGCCCGGCGAGGACTCGGTGGCGGAGCGGACCCGGGAGGCCTTCGAGTCGGCAGAGGCCGGCCGGGCGGCCGACACGGGCCTGTTCTACGACAGCCTGGAGGCTCCGGCCGAGGCGAAGCTGACCGAGGAGTGGATCGTGCCGACGCTGCGCGCGGTCCGCGGGGACTCGGTGTGGCTGGACATCGAGCGGTTGAAGGCGTCGATCCTCGACGTCCGCAACCCGCCGAGCCGTAGCCGCCGGTTCTGGTTCAACCAGATCGTGGCTGCGGAGGACGCGTTCCTGGCTCGCTACGAGTGGGACGCCAACCCGCACGAGGGCCTGAGCCTGGAGGAAGGCGACGAGCTGGTGCTGTTCTTCGACGGCTCTAAGTCGGACGACGCCACGGGCCTGGTCGGCTGCCGCCTGTCGGACGGCTTCGTGAAGACGCTGGGCGTGTGGCAGCGCCCGGCGAACTGGCCGGGTGACCGGCCGTGGCGGGTGCCGCGCGAGGAGGTGGACGGTGTCGTCGACCAGGTCTTCGCCCGCTACAAGCCTCTCGCGTTCTTCGCCGACCCGGGCGCAGGCCAGGATGACGCGGACGGCGAACGCTACTGGGACGGCTACATCGATGCCTGGGCGCAGCGGTACGGGAAGCGGTTGAAGCTGAAGGCGGTGGCGTCTGGGCCGCGGCAGCACGCGGTGATGTGGGACATGCGCGACGGACGGAACCAGCAGGTGTTCACGGAGGCCGTGGATCGCTTCTACCGGGATGTGCTGGAGCGGCAGGTGCCGCACGACGGGCACAAGCGCCTGCGGCAGCACATCGTCAACGCGCGCCGCCGGACGAATCGGTGGGGCTACACGATCGGCAAGGAGCACCGTGAGTCGGCCCGGAAGGTCGACCTGGCGGTGTGCGCGATCGGGGCGCGGATGCTGCGTCGCATGCTGATGAACTCTCCAGCTTGGGCGAAGCGCTCGCGGGCGCGCGGTAAGGGACGGGTGGTGGTGCTGCGGTGACTACTGCCATTCCTGACCTGCCGCTGCTGACGCTGTCGGACGATGAGCGGCAGCTGCTGACGGCATTGCGGACGGACCTTCTCGGCTGCCGATTCAGGCTGGAGTTGCTGGACGCGTACTTCAACGGCGAGCAGATCGTCCGCGACCTGGGCATCAGCATCCCGCCGCAGTTGCAGCGCCTGCATACGGTGATTGGCTGGCCACGGATCGGTGTGGAGTCGCTGGAGCAGCGCCTGGACCTGGAGGCGTTCCGCTGGGCGGACGGCTCGGACTCGTCCGATCTGGAGGAGATCGCCGAGTCGAACGACCTGTACGACGAGTCGAGCCTGGCTCACCTGGACGCGCTCACCTACGGCCGGGAGTACGTGGCGGTCGGGTCGGGCGAGGAGGGCGATCCGCCGCTCATCACGTTCGAGTCGCCGCTGGACATGACGATGTTCTGGGACGCCCGGCTGCGGATGGCGACGGCGGCCCTGCGGGAGTCCGTCGAGGACGGTGTGCGGATCGCGACGCTGTATCTGCAGGATCAGACGGTCTACGCGGCGGAGACCTCGGATGGCTGGGAGGTCTTCGACCGGGATCAGCACAATCTCGGCATGGTGCCGGTGCTGCGGATGGCGAACCGCCAACGCACCGCGGACCGGGTCGGCAAGAGCGAGATCACGCCCGAGGTCATGGCGATCACGGACGCGGCCTGCCGACGACTGATGGGCATCGAGGTGGCGGCGGAGTTCTTCGGCGCCCCGCAGCGCTACATCCTCGGCGCCTCCGAGAGCGCCTTCCAGGATGCCGAGGGCAATACGAAGGACGCCTGGGAGACGTACATCGGCCGGGTCCTGGCGCTGGAGCGGGACGAGGACGGGCAGGTGCCGACCGTTGGCGTCTTCCAGGCGCACGATCCGTCCGGGCAGACAAAGATCATCGACCTGTACGCGCGGATCATGGCATCGCAGCTCGGCGTGGCTCCGCACGTCCTCGGCTACACCAGCGACAACCCCGCATCGGCGGATGCCATCCGATACGCGGACAACACCCAGATCAAGAAGGCCGAGCGGCGGATCCGACGCTTCTCGGCGACGCACCGGGACGCGATGCGGCTGGCGCTGTGGTTCCGCGACGGCGAGCCGCCGCCGAAGGAACGCCGGATCGAGACGGTGTGGCGGAACCCTGCGACACCGACCCTCGCCGCCCAGGTGGACGCGGCGGCGAAGCTGGTACAGACAGGCATCCTGCCCGCTGACTCGGATGTGGTCCTGGAGATGGTGGGGCTGACCGAGGACCAGCGGCGCCGTGTCGCGATCGACCGGCGGCGTAGCGCAGGCGCTGCGGCCGGCGGCCAGCTGATGGAACGTCTGGCAGCGCTCGGTAACCAGAACGCCCAGCTGCCCACGGCGGCGGAGGTGACTGGTGGCGACGACGGTCTCGGATAGCGGTGACGCCGCGGCCCGGTACCGGGCTGCCCAGCTCGGCCTGACCCGGCTCCTCGTCCGGGACGTTCGCGGTCTACGCCGGCTGATCCTGCCCTCGCGGCTGAGGGAGTCGGTACCGGACTGGCTCACGGCGATGCACGCGATCGTCGAGCAGTACGCCCGGACCTCGTCGCATCTGGCCGCCGACTTCTACGACGCGCAGCGTGAAGCGGCCGGTGTACCGGGCGCCTTCACCGTGCCGGTCACCGAGCCGCCGCCGCAGGAGCAGACGGAGGCGTCACTGCGGTGGGCGACGAAGGATCTGTGGCCGCGGGACCCGGATGACCCGCAGACCACGGACGCGCAGCGACAGCCGATGGATGTGCGGCTGGCGCAGGCGGAGACGAAGGCCGAGCAGGTGGCGCAGAAGCTCGTTGCCGACACGGGCCGGGGCACCGTCCAGGAGGCGGTGCGGCAGGACCGGCAGGCGACGGCATGGGCGCGCTCGGCGGCCTTGGGCGCGTGCGCATTCTGCAAGCTCCTAGCCGCTCGCGGCGCGGTGTACAAGCAGGACACGGCAGATTTCCGGGCGCACGACGGCTGCCACTGCGGCGTGGTCCCGGTGTTCAGGGGGCAGCGGTTCGAGCTGTCTCCGCACGCGCGTGAGTGGGAGCGGCTCTACCGCGAGTACGCCGCGCCGCACTCCGGCGACCAGCTCAGGCGGTTCCGTCTTGCGCTGGCCGAGCACGACAGCAATCCGCTGCCGGGCTCGAACTGACCCACCCCTGGCCGTCCTGGAGGCGGCCTTTCTCAGCCCCTGGAGGGCCACTTCATCATGCCCGAGAACGAGGAGACCCCCGAGGTCGAGCAGGAGACGCAGCACCCTGGAGCCGCCCCGGAGGCGGAGCAGAAGCCGGCAGACCCGTGGGCCGACCCGGACGCCGCGCGCAAGGAGATCGAGAGGCTGCGTCGGGAGGCGGCCAAGTACCGCACGAAGGCCAGCGACCTCGAACCTCTGGCGCAGAAGGCCCGCGAACTGGAGGACGCACAGAAGTCCGAGCAGGAGCGGCTCACCGAGCAGCTCACCGCGGCGCAGGAGCGCATTCGGTCCGTGCAGCAGCGGGCCGTGCGCGCTGAGGTGCGGGCTCTGGCGGCGGCCGAGTTCGCCGACCCGGACGACGCCCACGCCTTCCTCGACCTGGACAGCTTCGTCAGCGACGACGGCGACATCGACACGGACGGCATCCGTGACGGCCTGGCCGAACTGCTGAAGCGCAAGCCGCACCTGGCCAAGCAGGTCGACAACTCCCCCCGCGCGCCCCGCTCGGACCGCACCCAGGGCTCCTCGGGCAACGGCAATCGATCCACTTCCGAACCCGGCGCCGTCTTCGACGCCTTCATGAAGGGCGCCCTCGCTCGGGGGCGCTGAGAGAGGTAGCCCTCCATGGCTCACACCAATCCCATCAAGCTGTCGGACGTCGACCCGACATTCCTCCCGCCCACCCTGGTGGGCCCCATCTTCGAGAAGTCCGTCGAGCAGTCGGCCGTCATGTCGCTGGCCCGTCGGGTGCCGCTGTCGATGTCCGCGAACACCGCGGTGCCCGTGCCGCTCGACGTGCCCACGGCGGACTGGGTGGACCAGGCCGGCCGCAAGCCGCTGTCCACGGGCGGCGTCGACATCAAGCAGATGAGCGGCAAGAAGATCGCCGTCCTCATCCCGGTCGCGATGGAGGTCGTCGAGTCCAACGCGGCCGGCCTGTGGACGCAGCTGCAGAACGACCTGCCGACCGCCTTCTCGCGGGCGTTCGACCGGGCCACGATCCACGGCCGCACCATGAAGGGCGCCACCGGCCCCTTCGCCGACTACCTGGCGATGACCACCAAGGAGGTCGTCCTCGGCACGACCGGCCAGTCCACGGGCGGCATCTGGACCGACCTGGTCAACGGCATGGAAGAGATCATCGACGACGACTGGGACTACACCGGGACCGTCGCCGACAACCGGCTCAAGCCGAAGCTGCTGAAGGCCACCGACACCACCGGCCAGCCCATCTTCGTCGACACCACCCAGCCGGGCACCGGCGCGGCACTGGCCGGCACGTTGGTCGGCGAACCGGTCGCCTACTCGCGCAGCGTCTCCGGGAAGGTGCGCCGGCAGTCCACGTCGGTCGACTCCGGCCTGCGGGCGATCGGCGGCGACTGGTCTCAGGCCGCCTACGGCGTCGGCATGGACATCTCCGTCAAGATCAGCCGCGAGGCGACGTACATCGACGAGGACGGCGGCGTGCACTCCGCGTTCCAGGAGAACCTGGTGCTGCTCCTCGCCGAGGCGTACTACGGGTTCGTCCTCGGCGACCCGGAGGCGTTCGTGCGGTACGTCGCGACCGCCGGGGCCTCGTGACGGCAGGTGCGGGCCGGGCGATGCGCGTCATCGCCCGGCTGCACGGCTACCCGCCCCGGCACAACGCGGGCGCCGAGTGGATGGTCCACTCGATGCTGCGGGCGCTCGTTGCGCGTGGTCACGAAGTGCAGGTGTGGCTGTCCCGGTACTCCGGTGGCGGCCAGTCCTACGACCTGGACGGCGTGCACGTGGTGCCGCTCCAGGCCCGCCTGGACTTCGCTACGGCCGTCCGCACGGCAGACGTGCTCGTCAGCCACCTGGAGAACGTGCCGTCCACGTCAGCACTGGCCCGTGGCTACGGGAAGCCGGTGGTGGCGATCTGCCACAACACACACCGGACGACATTCCGCGACGCGGCCTCTGGGGGCGTGGCGCTCGCGATTCTCAACAGCCAGTGGATGGCCCGCGAGGCAGAGCTGTTCTACGCCGAGTACCCGAAGGCCATCCGGCCGGACCGGACGCTGATCGTGCGGCCCCCGGTGTTCGCCGACGAGTACCGCACCAAGCCGGGCCGGAAGGTCACGCTCGTCAACTGCAACAAGGAGAAGGGCGGTCAGGTCTTGGAGACGCTGGCCCGCCGCATGCCGGACACCGAGTTCCTCGCGGTGGCGGGCGCCTACGGCGAGCAGATCCTCCCGGACCTGCCGAACGTCGAGGTGCTCCAGCAGGTGCCCGGCAGCCTGATGCGGGAGACGGTGTACGCCAGGACCCGCGTCCTGCTGATGCCGTCGGTCTACGAGTCGTGGGGTCGGGCCGGCGTCGAGGCGCTCGCCTCGGGCATCCCGGTCGTGGCTCACCCGACGCCCGGACTCTGCGAGTCGCTTGGCGAGGCGGGGATCTTTGTTAACCGAACCGACGTGGACGGGTACGAGGCAGTCCTGCGGAAGCTCCTGCAGTCTGCGGAGTATCGGCTGGCGTCGAAGCGGGCCAAGGCCCGGTCGGCGGAGCTGGATCCCACCAGCGAGCTGGCCGCATGGTGTGACGCGGTGGAGGCCCTGGCCTAGGAGGTGGCAATGGCGTTCGTACCGCCGACAGCCGAGCAGCTCGGACTCTACCTGGACCTGTCCGAGATCAACGGAGACCGGGCCCACCTGCTGATCCAGCAGGCGATCGCCCTGTGCGAGACGGTGGTCAAGCCACTACCGGACCAGGCCACAGCAGTTGTGCTGTCGGTGGCCGGCCGCAGCTACGTCAACCCGCAGGCCGTCAGCTACGAGACGATCGGCCCGATGTCGGTGCAGCGCCCGCAGGGATCTGGCGGCCTGTACCTGACGAAGGCCGACAAGACGGCGCTCAAGGCTCTGGCCGGCCGCGGTGGCGCGTTCACTGTCGATCCGACCCCGGACACTGCCGACCCGTCGGTTACCTACCCGGTCGACGACGGCTATGGGCCCCCGCTGGAGTGGGAGCCCGGCTGGGGGTACATCTGATGCCCGGTCCGTATCCGCTCGGGGAGACGGTGCGGATTTTGCGCACTGGCGCCTCGCCGGGCCGGGACGACCGGGGGCACCCGCTGCCCGGCCCGGACGAGTCCTTCGATGTGCCGGGCTGCGTCGTCACCCCGCGCTCCGAGGCACCCGCGGTGGGTGGGGCTGAGCAGCAGGGCCGGGACACGGTCATCGTCGGGTGGACCGTGTACGCCCCAGCCGGCACGGTGCTGCGAACCACCGATCGGGTGCGGATCCGAGGCGTGGTTTGCGACATCACGGGTGAGCCTGGGGACTGGGGCCGTTCCCCGTTCACCGGGACCCGCGGCCCGGTGCAGTTCGCTGCGGACCGGGTGACTGGCTAGGAGGGTGTATGCCTGCGCGGTTCAAGATGAAGCGCAAGGGTGTCGGGCAAATGCTGCGGATGCCGGGCATGCGGGCGGAGATGCTGCGCCGGGCCGAACTCATCAAGTCGGTGGCGGTGGCGATCTCTCCCGTCTACGAGAAGGGGCCCACGGCCGGCCAGTACAAGGCGTCGTGGGAGACCGCGAGCACCACGCGGGGCGGCCGGAACCGGGACCGGGCGGTGGCTTACGTCCGTAACACGTCGTACTACGCCCGCTGGGTGGAGTACGGCACGGAGAAGGTCCGCGCCCACCATGTACTCCTTCGGGCAGCTCAGGTGGGTGGCGTCAATGGCTGACGACGTTGGATCGGTGGACGTCGAGCTGGAACTCATTCGGCGTGCGACGGCGCGCTTCCCTTCCGCAGTGGTGCGCGACGAGCTCGACAACGCACTCGGTGACGAACTGCCGACGATCCAGATCCAAGTAGTCGGCGGAGGTGATGACGGGATCCGCCTGGACCGTGTCCTCGTCGACATCGACGTCTACCACTCGACCCGGGCCGCCGCGATCGCACTGGCCGCCGAGGTACGCGCCTGGGTGCTGGGGGAGCTGCGCAGCTCGGTCAGCGTCACGGCTGTCATCGGCCGGACAGGGACGATCTCCCGTCCGGCTGTGCGTCCCTACGAGAACACTCGGCTCCGCCGCGTCGGGGCAACCTACGAGATCTACTGTCACCCGGTCTCCTGACCGGCTGGGCCCGCGCCGGACCCTGTTATCCGACCCCGCCTGCCGCGGGGTCTTCGCATGTCTGGAGACCCTTCATGGTCAACATCACCCGCGCGGCGGACCTTCTGGAGGTCGGCGCGAACGGTGCCGGCTGGGTGGCCCCTCTCGGGACCTCGTCGCCCGGCGATCCGGCGATCCAGCCGACCGCGCCGTGGTCGCCGCTCGGCGCGATCAGCGACGACGGCCTGGTGCAAGGCTTCAACGAGGACTCGCAGTCGTTCACTCCGTGGGGCCTGACCGCTCCGATCCGCACCGCCATCACCTCGTCGCTGCGCACCTTCGGGCTGACGGCGTGGGAGACGGGCCGCACCACCGTGCAGTCGCTGCAGTACCGCGTCGACTCTGCCGACCTCGTTCCGACGGCCGGACTCACCACCTTCGCGGAGACCGCGAGTCCGAGCCCGGACCGGCGCGCGTGGTGGTTCATCGTCCTCGACGGCGACAACTTCCAGCGCGGCTTCTACGTGCCCGAGGGCGAGATCACCGAGCGCTCCGACGTCACCCACAAACAAGACGAAATCGCGGGCTTCGAGTGGACGATCACCGCCTACCCGGACAGCGCCGGCAACACGGTGTACCACTTCGACCGCATCCCGGAGACCGAGAACTACACCGGGTCCTGAGCCGGTGGACGGGCCGCCACCCTGGCGCGGGCCCGGCCCGTCCACCTCACACCCCTGCCCGCGCCCTGAACGAAGGAGGCCCGCGCCGTGGCCAACACGCGTACCACCACCAGCCGGAAACCCCGCACCGCCGCCCGAGCGGCATCCCGCCCGCCCCGGTCGTCCGCAGCGCAGACGCCGGACGAGCCCGACCTCACTGAGGCCGAAGCCCAGGAGATCGAGGCCGAAGGTCACTACGTCACCGCCGAGCTGTGCGGCGAGGAGGTCCAGGTCGTCCCGGCAACGGTATGGCGATCGTCCTGGCAGCGCATGCTGCAGCAGGGCAACCTCGACGGGTTCGCCGAGAAGGTGCTGCACCCGGACGATTTCGAGCTGTACCTGGAGCTCGACCCGACGATCGCCGACTTCCTCGACTTCGCGAGGACCGCGGCGGAGGCCGCGGGTGAGAGCCTGGGAAACTCCGGTGGACCCGCGCCGTCGTCGAGGCGCACGCGGAGGCGGTAGAGGCCGACCTGCTGCGCTACTACAACGGCGTCGACCTCCTCGACGTTCACCGCGGTGAGATGTCGTGGCGGCGCCTTCGCGTGCTGATCGAACACCTCCCGCCGGAGTCGGCGACCTGGACTGCGCTGCGTAACGCCTTGCCCGAGGACCAACTGGCAGAGCAGGCGGCCAACGGCGAGCCGGAAAAGGCCCGCTGGTCGAACCTGGAGCAGCTCGTCGCAACGGTCGCCGATCGGGTAGCTCGCGTCGAACACACCCTCATCTGTGTCAACACGGACAAAAAGGCGAAGCGGCCGGACCCGCCTGAGCCGATCCGCCGCCCAGGCGTCCGACCGCCGAAGCGGAAGAAGGCGCAGCTCACGGAGACGTCTGCCGCCCGGCTGTTCCAACTGCTGCAAGGGGGCGCCGCCTAGGCGCTGGAAGGAGGCTTCCAGTGCCTGCCATCTCCGTCGGTTCCGTAGAAGTCGACGTCCTGCCCAACGCCACGGGCGTGCGCCGTCGCATGCAGCAGCAGCTGCTGCCTGCCGCTGATTCGGTCGGTGACGAGCTCGGCCGTGTCCTCGGCCGCTACGTGACGAGCCACCTGGCTCGCGCCGTGGTGCAGGGCGTTACGCGTGGCGGGCAGCAGGCGCAGGTCCAGGCAGGACGGCAGGGCGCGCAGACCGGGTCGACGTTCGCTCGCTCGCTCAAGAGCCGCCTCGAAGCGGCGATGGCGAGCATGCCGGAGATCCGGCTGCGAGCCGACTCGTCGGACGCGGAACGAGAACTGCACCAGATCCGCGCGCAGATGCAGGCACTGCGTGACGTCCGGATCGGCATCGACGTCAGCGAGGCGGACGCCGTCGCGGCCATGGACCGCCTGCGGGAGCGACTGGCACGGCTCTCTGCGTCCTCTGCGAACGTGGCCGTGCGGGTGGACGCGGGGGCCGCGGCGGCACAGCTCGCCGCGTTCCAGGCGGAGATCAACCGGCTGGACGGCCAGTCGGTGGATATCGACGTCGACACGCACGCGGCGACCGCCAACCTGGGCGGCCTGGCCGCGGCAGTCATCGCTCTCGGCCCGGCGATCCTCCCGGTCCTGCCGGTGATCGCTGCCGGCCTCGGCGCGATCGCTGCCGCGGCCACGGCTGCTGCGGCTGGCGTCGGTGGGATCGCACTGGTGGCTGTACCCGCGTTCAAACAGATGGCCACCGTGATGCAGGCGCAGAAGGCTGCGCAGGATGCCGCCACGAACGCTTCTTTCCGGGGCGGCCAGGCGGCGTCGCAAGCCGCATCCCGGTCGCTGCAGCAGGCGTCTGCGGCGCAGGCTCTGGCTACTGCCGAGCGAAACGGCGCCCGCCAGGTGGCTCAGGCCCAGGCGCAGGTGAAGCAGGCCCGGCAGGCTGCCGCGGATGCGGCGGCACAGGCCGCGCAGCGCAACGCCGAGGCGGCCCGCCGCGTGCAGGACGCCGAGCGATCCCTCGCGGACGCGCAGACGGCAGCGAAGCAGGCTCAGCTCGACCTGACCGCAGCTCGCAAGCAGGCCGGCCAGGAGCTGGAAGACCTCAATAACAGGCTCGCCGATGCCCAGCTGTCGCAGCGGGATGCGGAGATCCAGCTGAAGGAAGCGGCGGCCCAGCGGGACGCTGTCCTGAAGAACGCTAAGTCCACCGACTTGGACAAGCAGAAGGCGCTGCTGGCCTACGACCAGGCCGTGCAGCGGCTCAAGGAGCAGACCACCGAGACGGGCCGGCTGAAGCAGGAGACGGACGCCGCGAACAAGGCGGGCGTCAAGGGCACCGACACCTACAAGCAGGCTCAAGACCGGCTGGCGCAGGCCCAGCGGGGCGTCGCGGATCAGCAGCAGGCCGTCAAGGACGCACAGGCGGAGGCTGCCCGGACACAGGTGGAAACCGCCAAACAGGTGGCCGAGGCACAACAGCGGGTGTCGGAGGCGACCGCGAACGTCGCGGTCGCCCAGCAGAGCGCCGCGGACGCCGTCGCGTCGGCGCAGCGACAGGTCGCGTCGGCGTCACTGTCGGCGGCCGGCGGCGTAGACCAGGCGGCCATCGCCCAGGGCAAGTACCAGCAGGAGCTAGCGAAGCTCACGCCGGCCGCGCGAGACACCTTCGACGCGTTCCTCGACCTCAAATCAGCGTTCGGAGACTGGTCGAAGAGCTTGCAACCTGCCGTGATGCCGATCTTCACCAGGGCTCTGGTCGGCTTGCGGGACATGCTGCCCACCCTGACGCCGTTCGTGACGCAGGCCGCGGACGCCATCAAGGGCCTTCAGGACCGTGCGTCCGCCAACCTGAAGAAGCCGTTCTGGCAGGGCTTCAAGAAGGACTTGCAGCAGAACGTGAAGCCGGCCATCACCGGGCTGGGCGTCGCTTTCGGCAACGTGATCACCGGCATGGCCGGTGTCATCGACGCCTTCCTGCCGCACATGGACGGCATCAGTGGCCATCTGCAGACCATCACCGGCCGATTCGCGGACTGGGGCAAAGGACTGAAGGGGAGTCCGGAGTTCGAGCGGTTCCTGTCGTACTCGTCGGAGCACGGCCCCCTCATCGCCGACACCCTGGGCAAGATCGCGGATGCGGTCCTGTCGATCGGCTCTGCCCTGACCCCGGTCTCCGGTCCTCTGCTGCAGGTGATCGGCGCGCTAGCGCAGAGCGTGGGCTGGCTGGCCACCAACGCACCTGAACTCGTGGTTGCCATCTACGGGCTGTTCCTCGCGACGAAGCTGTGGGCCCTGTGGCAACTGGCCGTCAATGCGGCCATGACCGCCTTCAACCTGGTCATGAGTTTGGGCCCGTGGGGCTGGATCGTCCTCGCCATTGTCGGCGTGGCCCTGGCCATCATGGAACTCTGGAAGCACTGCGCCTGGTTCCGGGACGCCATCAAGACCGCCTGGGACGCCATCGAAAGTGCAGCCCAAACGGTCATTGACTGGTTCTCGGGGCCGTTCGTCGACTTCTTCACGAAGACGATCCCGAACACCTTCCAGACGGTCATCGACTGGGTCAAGGGGCACTGGCCGTGGATCCTCGGCGCCTTGACCGGTCCGATCGGGCTGGCCGTCGTAGGAATCATCAAGCACTGGGACTCCATCAGGCAGGGCATCTCGGACGCATGGGGGGCGATCAAGAAGAACACGCTCTACCCGATCCGGGACTTCTTCACCAAGACCATCCCCGGCTGGGCAGACACGCTCGGCACCGCGGTCGCGGGCGCGTTCAACGTGATGAGCGACGACATCAAGACCGCCTGGGACAAGATCAAGGGCGCGACGAAGGCGCCGATCAACTTCGTGATCGGCACGGTGTGGAACGACGGCATCGTCAAGGTGTGGGACAAGGTCACCGGCTGGATTCCCGGGGTCCCTGAGCTGCACGAGCTGCCGAAGCTCGCCCAGGGCGGGATGCTCCCGGTGCAACCGGGCGTCTTCAACCGGCCTACGGCGATCGTGGGCGAGGGCCGGCCGCAGCACCCCGAGTTCGTCATCCCCACCGACCCCCGCTACCGCTCGCGGGCGCTGGCCCTGTGGGAGGCCGCAGGCGGTCAGCTCATGGCGGACGGCGGCATCCTCGGCGGTCTCAGGAGCTTCGGCGGGAAGATCGGCAGTGTCTTCTCGTCGGCGACGTCGTTCCTCAAGGACCCCGGCAAGGCGCTCACCAGCCTCATCGGCAAGCTGGCCAAGCCGCTCGACAAGATCAAGGGCACGGTGTGGGGCAAGATGGCCTGGTCCATGCCCCAGCTCATGCTGAAGGGCCTGAAGGGCCTGGTGTCCTTCGGCGGCGGCGACAGCGGCGGCCCGATCGGCGGCATCATCCCCACGGGCCACCGACTGGCCATCCTCAAGCAGGCGCTTGCTGCAGCGCACGTTCCGCCGCCTGGCCTCATGTCCCAGTGGCTGGCCGGCCTGAACACCCTGATCCAGAGGGAGTCGGGCTGGAACCCGCGAGCCATCAACCGGACGGACATCAATGCCCGGCACGGGATCCCCTCCCAGGGCCTGGCCCAGACGATCCCGCCGACCTGGGCGCACTTCGTGCCGAAGGCGCTGCGGTCCCGCGGCATCCTCGACCCGGTGGCGAACGTGTCGGCAGCCATCCGCTACATCGTGTCCCGATACGGCACCATCACCAACGTGCAGCAGGCGAACGCCACCCTGCCGCCCAAGGGCTACGACTCCGGCGGCTGGATGCCTCCTGGCATGAACCTCATGTACAACGGCCTCGGCCAGCCGGAGGCAGTGCTCACCCCGTCGCAGTTCTCCGACCTGCATGGAGCCGCCGTGCGCGGGGCGGACAGCCCGCAGCAGCCGGTCGTCGTCGAGTTGCACACGCGTGAGGGTGAGCTCGGCCAGTTCATCGACGTGCGTATCCAGGATCACCAGCAGCAGCTGGTGCAGGTGCTCAACGCGAGCTGAGGGAGGTTTTATGGCGATCCCCGGGAACTTCCTCAGCGCGGCCACATCGTCGATGGACCCGGTGGTGACGGGCTGGACACCCCAGCTGAACTGCACCATCAGCAAGGGCACCGGCGGCCGGGTCGGCGACGGCTGCCTGGCGGTAAAGAGCACGGCGGCCGGAGAGATGCAGGCCCGGATCGTCGGGTCCGTTCTCGTGACCGCCGGCACCGTGTACTACACGTTCGCCGACGCCAGCGGGACGGTGCCGGAACGGATCGGTATCCGTTGGCTCGACAAGGCCGGTACCGTGCTGGGCACCACGTGGTCGCTGTCGACGATGACTGCGTCCTCGTCCTGGCACCGGGTCAGTGTGGCCGGACAGGCCCCGGCCGGCACCACGCGAGCCCAGGTCATTCTGTCGTCCACCCCGGCCGCCGCCAACGTCTACCACTACTACGAGAACGTGTTCTTCGGCCTCCCGATGAGGCAGTACGGCAACTTGTTCGCCTTCAACGTCGAATCTACCGAGATCGACGCCTCGGGGTGGGTGGCTGAGGTCAACGCGACCATCAGCAGGCAGGTCCCCGTCTCCACCTGGCCCGCGAACTACTACACAGCCGGCGGCCACATGCTCGCCATGACGGTGACCGCAGCCGGCAATGCGGCGATGACCACGGTGGACCGCCCATCGGTGACACCGGGCGCCGAGTACATGGCCTACTGCTACCTGTCGCCGCCGGTGCTGTCGTCGCAGGCGTGGATCGAGCTGCGCTTCTACGACGTCAACGGCAATCAGATCCAGGCGACCAGGGCGTATCTCGCGCCGCCCGGGGCGGGCGGGTTCTACCGGCAAAGGGTGTCCGCGAACGCACCGACCACCGCCGCGACTTCGGCCGTGGCGGTTGGCCTGGACGGAGCGGCAGCCGGGCAGGTGCTCCGGGTCGATCAGCTGGTGATGTTCCAGCCCGTCCCGCTCGTCAGCGGGTCGATCATCCCGCACATCAGCGCCAACTTCGAGCAGGACACCGGCAGCTGGACGGTGCCGTCCGGAGTGGCCACCCTTGCCCGCTCCACGCCGTGGGGCAGCGCCGCCTACTTCGGCAGCTACAGCCTGGCGGTGTCCTCGTCCACGGCGACCGCGTCGACGATCCGCTCACCGAAGGCCGGTGCGCCGAAGGCTCCGGGCCTTAACTGGCGAGCCCAGATCATGGCCAAGGTCGGTGCGGGCTCGTGGTCGACGGTCACGGTGAAGATTCGCTGGTACGACGCGGTGGGCGGAGATCTCGGGGTCAGCACCGGGACCGCATACTCGCTGCCGTCTGGGAGCTGGTATCAGCTGATCACGGACGCGGTGGCTCCGGCCGGTACTGCGCAGGCCGCGATCGAGGTGATAGCTGCGGCTTCCGCGTCCTCGTCGGTGATGTATGTGGACGCGGCAGCGCTGTGGCAGGTGCTGCCGCAGACCGCGGTGAAGGCTTTCGACGCAGACGGCTACATCGAGCTGACGCTTCGCGAGTTGCCGGTCGGTGACCTGATCTCCGTGTACCGAGTGGGCGGCGACGGTTCCCGCACTCTGGTCCGCGGCAGCGACGGACTCATCGACCAGGACTCCATTCTTTCCGATGCGATGGTCATCGAAGATCACGAAGCACCGCTCAACACCACGGTGTCCTACTTCATCGAGATCTACTCGGCGCCCGGCACGCTGGCGTCGACGAGGTCATCGACGACCGTGGCGCTGACGCTCTCCGATGCCAACACCTGCTGGCTGAAGGACCCTGGCAACCCGCAGCGGAACGTACTCGTGATGGTGTCTAAGGCCCCGGACTGGCAGCGCCCCATCGAGCAGTCCAGCTTCGTAGTTCGTGGCCGGCGAAACAAGGTAGTCCTGTCCGGACAGCGGCAGGGCCTGGAGGGCGACCTCGCCATCTGGACCAGGAGCGACGAGGAACGTAAGGCTCTCCACCTGCTGCTCGACAGCGGCAACGTCCTCCTCTGGCAGGCGGCGCCGGGGCTGGGTGTGGACGACATGTACGTCAACGTCGCCCAGGTCACCGAATCAAGGGTCGGCGGGCCGGCACAGGAACCGTGGCGTGACTGGACGCTGCCCCTCACGGAAGCCGACATGCCGATCACGACCGGCATCAACGGCGCCCGCGGCCGGACCTGGCAGGACATCCTCACCGAGTTCGCTACCTGGCAGGACGTCCTCGATACATACGCCACCTGGGAGGACGTGTTGCTCGACCGGCGAAAGAGGTGAACTGTGTACCCCGTCTCTGACCGGTTCCTGGCCCGGCTCGCCGAGTCCCACCGGGTCGCCACCCAGGTCCAGCTGCTGCTGACCGACGGCCGCGTGATTGAGCTGGACCACACCGGCGGCAGCGTCACCGTGGACCGGTCGCAGGCCATCCGTCGCACCTGCACGGTCACCGTCGCTGATCCGAGTCTGATCCCGCGTACCCCGTCGGATCAGCTCGCCACCTACGGCGCCCGACTGCTGGTATCCCGCGGCGTCGACTACGGCGACGACAGCAGCGAACTGGTGCCGCTCGGCGTGTTCCGGCTCGACAGCGTCGACGGCGACATCACCGACGGGCCCGTCACCTTGCAGGGCAAGGGCCTGGAAGCGGTCGTCGCCGACGACAAGTTCACCGCCCCGTACAAGGCCACAGGCACGGTGGTCGGCGCGGTGACCGCCCTGATCCAGCGCAGCATCCCCACGGCTGACGTCGTAAGCCGCATCACCGACGCTCCGATCGGCTCCCGCACCTTCGACGTCGAGGCGGACCCGTGGGCGGGCGTGCAAGAGATCGCCGCAGCGGCCGGCGCCGAGGTGTACGCCAACGCGGACGGAACGTTCGTCATCGGCGCGCTGCCCGATCTGTCCACCACCACCCCGGTGTGGTCGGTCGAGGCCACCGAGGGCGGCGTGTATGTCTCCGGCCGCCGCGCCATGAGCAGTGACAACGTCTACAACGGCGTGCTGGCCCGCGGCGAGAACACGGCCGACAACGCCCCACCCGTCTCCTACCTGGCTGTCGACAGCGACCCGAGCTCGCCGACGTACTGGGGCGGCCCGTTCGGGCGACGGCCGATGTTCTACTCGTCGAGCACGCTGACCACAACGAACGCGTGCGCTGCTGCCGCGAACCTGAAGCTGGCGGCGGCCAAGGCGCCGAACGCGACCGGCGACTTCAGCTCTCTGCCGAACCCCGCACTTGAGCCGGGCGACGTCATCCGTGTCACCCACCCGGACGGCACCCGAGAACTCCACCAGGTCGCCTCCTTCAGCGTGCCGCTCGACGAGGGAGGCGACTTCCCCATCGCCACGATCAGCGCCAAGGAGGACGCGTGAAGTCCCCGCACGCCGTCCATCGCGACCTCAAATGGGCCCTGCAGCAGGCATCCCAGCGTGCGGGGGAGCGGGCTCCGTCAGTCCGCGGCGCCGACTGGCGGCTGGCCATCGTCACCGCGGTCGCCGGGGACGGCAGCCTCACTGCCGACGGCATCACCGCCCGCTGCATGGACGGCTACCAGGGCGCGGCCGTCGGTGACATCGCCGTCCTCACGCAATCCAGCAGCGGCAACTGGCTCGCCATGGGGCGCCTGTCGACGGGCCTTGACACCGGCTGGGTCAAGCCCACCCTCGTCTCGGGGTTCTCACACAACGGGAACTCGAACGGTGACGTGCAGTACCGCGTCGTCGTGGTCGCCGGCACCCGGATGATGCAGTGGCGCGGCGGCATCGGCATCACCTACACGTCCAACACCATCCCGAACAGCGGCAACGTGCTCTCGTCGCCGCTCGGCGCCTCGCTGCGACCCCCTGTCCGCCGCTCCGTCACCGCGGCCTGCTCCGCGGCGAGCTCGTCATCCCTCTCAGTGAAGATCGACTTTCAGGCGGACGGCACCGTACAGATCGTCGGCACCACCACAGCCGGTACCGACACCTACTCCACACCGATCATTCGACCGCCCTGGGTGTCCCTTAACAACATCCAGTATTCACTCGACTAGCCAGGAGCCCAGATGGCGAGCAACTTCCCCCCCGGAACCGTCTTCACCACCACCGCTGTGCGCTCCACGGAGGGCGGAGACGCCTACGGACAGATCAGCTTCGTCTACGACCCCGGCGAGTATCCGGAGTTCCAGACGGTCAGCGCATCGGATATCGCCGCAGCCCTCCGCGACCTGTTCACCAGCCGCGGCTACACCTTCGACCAGTTCACCGCGCCCGTCACCACCAGCTCAGCGCTCGACTGGCCGCAGGAGGGCTGATGCCGGTACCGGACGACTACGGGCAAGGCATCCAGATCGCTTCCCTCACGGACGCGCCCGACGCTGAAAAGCTCGCCAAGGAGATAGCCAACGGCCTCGCCCAACGCGGCGTCATGTCCTTCGCGTCCGCCTCCGCCCGCGGAGCCACTTTGTCCCCGCCGACCGAGGGCATGCTCACCTGGATCCGGGATGCCGACCGTCTCGACTTGTACGACGGCTCCGCCTGGGTGACCGTGTCCGTTGGCAGCCGGACCTGGACCACGGTCCCGCTGGCCTCGGGCTGGACCCAGAACGGAAACAGCCAGGGAACCTTCCAGTACAGGATCGTGAACTTCGCCGGCGAGGACACGATCATGTTCCGGGGCGGCATCGGCCGAACCTCCTACGGGCCGCTCCCGGACTACTACCAGCTCAACACGACCCAACTCCCGGCCAGCGCTCGGCCCAGCACACTGCGGACCATCACCGTCCCCTGCTCGGACATCAACAGCGAGCGCATCACCCTCAAGCTGGACGTCACCACCGACGGCTGGCTCCGGCTCTACGGCATCCAAGCGCGCGTCCTCCCGCCGTGGGTCGGTTTCAACGGCACCTTCGCCAGCCTCTAACCACCGCACCACCACTCGCCCGCGCCCCGGAACTGGGCGCCGCTGGCATGCCCAGAAAGGGACCTGCATGGCCACACCGATGACCTCCGCCCAGGTCGTCGCCCAGCTGAAGGAGTGGGGCCTCCACTACGTGGAGATCCCCGGCTGGGCCACCCACAACCGCAACAGCAAGGGCGCCTGGGGAGGCGTCAACGGCTTCATCTGGCACCACACCGGTGTTGACGTCAAGGACGGCCGGGCCTACGCCGGCAGCACCCTGTACAACGGGCTGTCGGACCTGCCCGGCCCGCTCTGCCACTTCAGCATCGGCACCGACGGCACCGTCTACCTGGTCGGCTGGGGCCGCGCGAACCACGCCGGCGGCGGCGACCCGGCCGTCCTCCAGCACGTCATCAACGAGGACTACACCGGCCAGCTGAAGCCGACCCGCGGCAACAGCAACGGCGTCGACGGCAACGCACACTTCTACGGCGTCGAGATCCAGTACAGCGGCAGCCACAAGATGACGGACGCCCAGTACAAGGCCGCCCTCAAGCTGTCGGCGGCCATCTTGGACTTCCACGGCTGGTCGGAGAAGTCCGTCATCGCGCACGGCGAGTGGTCCTCCGACAAGTGGGACCCCGGCTACGCCCCCAACAAGATCATGGCCATGCCCGCAGTGCGCGCCGACGTCGCCGCCACTCTCGCCGCCGGCCCCGGCATCAAGACCGCCCCGCCGCAGACGCCCACGAAGGACGACATGCCAACCGCCAAGGAGATCGCCGACGCCGTCTGGCAGCGCCCGATCGAGAACCAGTTCCGCAAGGACTCCGCCGGCAAGCCCCGCAAGGTCGCCGCTCAGGACTACCTGGAGTACGGCGACGCCCACTACGACGAGCTGAGCGCGAAGCTCGACACCGTCATCAACCTCCTCAACCGGCTCATCGCGTCGAACGTCCAGAGCTGACCCGACCAGAACGGAACCGTCATGAAGATCTTCGGCAGAGAACCGGTCATCGTTTTGAACTGCCTGTCGGCGGTGCTCGGCCTCATCGTGGCGCTCGGCTTCACCGGGCTGACCGCGGACCAGGCCGGCGCGATCGTTGCCGCGGTGTCCGCGATCCTCGGCGGTATCGCCGCCGCGATGACGAGGCCGGTCGCTCCGCAGGCGTTCACCGCGATCGTCGCTGCAGGAGCGACCGCCGTCGCCGCGTTCGGCTACGACGTCAGCCAGGCCACCATCGGCGCCATCAACACGCTCGTGCTCGCCGGACTCACCCTGCTGACCCGCGCGCAGGTGACACCGTCCAGCCCCACCGCGCCCACCGGCCCGACGGCGGTCTGATGCCCTGCCGGGCGGCCCGGTGGCTGCGTCACGCGCTGGGCCGCCGCGGCGCCTTCCTCCTCATCCTCGGCACGGGCAAGACCTGCTGGGGCATCGGCATGCTCGTCATCCCGCAGCCCAACCCTGAAGGGCTGCGTCTCCTCACCTCGCTGTGCCCCCTCAGCCACTGGGCCTGGCTGTGGATCATCTGCGGCCTCATCACCGCCAGCAGCGCCCTCCTCCGCGTGGGTCGCGACCGCTGGGGCTTCGTGGCCGCCCTCGTACCCCCCACCGTGTGGGCTGTCGCCTACACGTCCGCTGTCGTCACCGGCGAGTTCTCCCGCGGGGGCTTCCTCGCCGTCTGGTATCTCACCTCGCATGTCGGGGTCATCATGTGGGCGGCAACGGTGCCCGAATACTCGGTCCCCCACCCGCGGCCTGCCCGGAGAGGCAAGAGCCCGTGAACTGGCTGGCGGGGATTGTGGCCGTGCTCGGCACGGCAGGCGCGGTGGTGGCCGGCGCTTTCGCGGCACGAGCGACCACACGCGCGGCGGCTGCTACAGCGGAGGCCACGCGGGCGGCAGCGCTGGCGCAGGCCGAACCGAACCAGCGCGCCGAGGACCGGGCCGCGTTCGACGCCATCAAGCAGGAGCTGCGCGAGGAACTGACCTCCACGAAGCAGGAGATCGTGCGCGTGCGCGGCGTCCTCTACTCCCTGTCCCGGTGGGCGCTGTCGTTGCGGGACCAGGTGTTGGAGCTGGGCGGCACCCCGGAGCAGACCCCCGACGACGTGGAGACGTACTACCGAACTGGAGTGTGAACTGTGCCCGAACCGCCCCGCCCGGTGCAGCCCCGACCACAGCCCGGCGCCGCCGACCTGACGGCGCTCATCGCCCTCGGCGAGGAGGAACCGCCGCCCATCCCGCAGCCGGCCACCAACCCGTTCCAGGAACCGCAGTACCCCGACGGCGCCTGGGCCGACGGCACCGACCCCGCATGACAGCGCCCCCGCCACCGCCCATCACGGGCGACGGCGGGGGCCTCTCGCCGTGCTGCTAGTAGTCGCCCTCCATACCCTTCTTCAGCGCAGCCAGCTCGGGCCCGTTGTCCTTAGCGGGGACCTTCCACTTGAACGTCGCGCCAGCCCCGTCGGTGTACGCCAGCGTCCCGCCGCGCTGCGCCTCCGTCAGATCGAACGCGACCGTGCCCCACTGCCAGGTCCCGGCCTTCACCATGCCGCCGCCCGTGAAACCGTTCGGCGTGATGCTGGACGCGTCATTCTCACCTTCAGCCAGCGCCTGCCCATCGGGGGCGATCCACTGCCAGCCGCCACCCTCGATCATCGCGGACTCTGTTGCGGCCTTCTCGCCGGTCGCCTTGTCCCGCACCGTGATGATCGCGTACACGCCGTTCGCCGCCGTGTTGCCCATCGCCGTCTTCTGGTAGACAACCGTCGTCGGGGTGACCTCCAGGTCACCGCCGCCCGGCTGGCCACCAACGGGTGTCATAGCGCCAACCGTCTGGGCCGGCTTGCCCCATGCCAGTTCCTTCGTTTCCGCCGCAGCGTCCCCGTCGGTGCCCGCACCGCCGGAGCAGTGCTTCATCCAGTCGGTCTGGCTAAGCGACGTGTCGTCGCAGTTCACTTTCGGGCTCGCCGACTTGCTGGCGGACGACTTCGGTGCTGCCGCCGGCTTCGTGCTGTCCTCGCCGCCTCCACAGGCAGTGAGTGCGGCTAGGAGCAGGGCGGCAGTGGCTGCCGCGGCGCGTGTGCGCATGAGTCCCCCCAGGGTTGCTGGACGGAACACGGTATGCCACATGTGGTTGCAGAGTGAAGCTGTTGCCGGGCTGTGACGAGAGAACGCCCCGCCCCTCGCCGCGTACAGCGGTGGGGAGCGGGGGCGCTTCTTCGTATGGTCAGCGGCGGCCGTCGCGGATCTGGTAGATGCGAGCGCGGGACAAGCCGGCCGCGTTGGCGATGGCGATGACGGAGTGTCCGGCGGCGAGAGCTTTGCGGATCGCCTCGTCCCTGGCTTCCTCCGCCTGGCCGATGCGGCTAGCAGCCACGGCGATGCGCGACAGGTCGTCGGTGGCCGGGCGGACGGGGAGCGGCTCGGTGACGCGCCACAGGGAGTCGGCATACCCGGCGATGATGCGGTCCCGGTCGGCGATGGTCTCCCATCCGTTCCTGTGCAGCCAGTCGAGGGCGGCGCGCTTCACGGCGGGGTGCGTGAGGCCGCCGGGGTATTCGCCGAGGTCGCCGAAGGTGGTGTAGGGGGCCGTGTCGAGCATGGTCTCGGGGTCCTGGTCGAGGGCTGCCTCGGCGGTCAGGTCGCGGACCATGATGCTCACCGCGTCGTGGTGGTCGTAGACGGTGGCCACGAAGGGGGACAACGCGGTCTGGCTAAGCGCGTTGGCGGTGGCGACGACGTCGACGAGTTCCGACGTGTTGCTCGGGTCGGGGGCGCCGAGGACGTCGGCGAGGATCTGCCACTGGTCGTCGAGGGGGGTGCCGTCGTCGTCGGTGTCGATGTCGCAGGCCCCGATGTAGGCGATCAGTTCGTCGCGGGTGAGCTGCTGGTCGTTGGCGAGGTCGATGCTGCTGACGCGTCCGTGGAAGAGGTCTTCGATCTGCTCGGCGGTGATGGCGGTCATGGCGGGCTCCCCCTCTCGGCGCCACCTTGTGTAGCGCGCTACACATAGACTCTCGTCTCTCGCGGTGAATGTCAAGCGCGCTACACAGTCTCGATAACATGCCATACGCCAGGGCCCCGCTCCTCCATGGAGTGGGGCCCTTCGTCGTGCACGGCCCCATCTGGGGGGCGTCGAGAAACGAGTGTCTGTCGACGGGTGCGCGCTCAACTCCGTTGCTGCAGGGCAGAAGTGACGATAACTCGTGTCATGAACTATGTAGCGATATGGGTTAGCAAGCGCTACAGTGAGGTCATGAGAATCGGATACGGCCGCGTCTCCACGCGCGACCAGAACCCAGACGCGCAGGAGGACGCCCTCAAGGCCGCCGAGTGCGATCAGATCTTCGTCGACAAGGCGTCCGGCAAGCTCGCCTCCCGACCCGAACTCGACAAGGCCCTCATCGCCGCACGCGAGGGCGACGAGTTCGTCATCACCAAGCTCGACCGGCTCGGCCGCTCCCTGAAGAACCTCATCGAGCTCTCCGAGCAACTGAATGAGCGTGGCATCAACCTGATCGTGCTCAATCAGAAGATCGACACCAGCACCCCGCAGGGGCGGATGTTCTTCCACATCCTGGGAGCGGTCGCCGAGTTCGAGCGGGAGCTCACCGCCGAGCGGACCCGGGACGGCCTCGCCGCTGCGCGGGCGCGCGGCCGAGTCGGCGGCAGGAAGCAGGCTCTCAAGCCGCGCCAGGTGAAGCTCGCACAGGAGATGTACGACGAGCTGGGCGACGACGGGAAGCGCAAGCACACCGTGCAGGACATCGCCGACGAACTCGGCGTCGCCCGCACCACCATCTACCGTTACTTGAACAGGGGGAAGTGATGCACTTCCGGTACGACCCCGACGAATGGCGGCCCGAGTTGCCAGGACCTGTCCGCAGCGTGGCCACCGACGATCTCACGGCAGACACCCTGGTGGTCTGGGAGCGCCGCCCTTACCGGGTTGTGGAGGTCCGTGAGCGGGAGCAGGCGAACTGGCCCAAGGAGTACCGCGAGGCCTGGGTGAAGCAGAACATGCCCGACCCGGCGACCTGGTACTGCCGGCCCCGCGCCATCGTCCTGCGCTCCGAGGAAGAACCCACGGCCAAGCCGCAGCATCTGCAGGGCCCGAACAACTACTACTGGCACACGCTGCCCGAGCACTACCCGCTTTGCCGGCTGTGCAAGGAGATCCCGCCCTGCCGTCACGTCCACAACGAGCGCATCATGGCCCGGGCCACGGAGAAGATGGAGAAGGAGATGGCCCTCATGCCCGGCGTCTGCCACGGCTGCCGGGAGCCCATCACCAAGCGACAGAAGCACTTCACCTTCCCCGGCCCCAACCTGATCCGCCCCGACCTCGGAGACAACACGGCCGTCTTCCACACGCGCAAGGGCTGTTGGGACTTCCTGTCCTCCTACGACAAGCGTTGGGCGGCTGCGGAGGAAGGTCGGTCCCGGTTCTTCTACTGCGAGGGCACAGAGACCGAGCATCATGACGGCAGCTTCGAGTGCAGCAAGCCGGACTGCGCTGCCAAGCGCGTGCACAAGGACCTCGTGCAGCACGCGATGTGGGTACGGCATCATCCGCGGATGAGGGAAGCTCGTGGCTGCTGGTGCCTGGCCTCCCAGCTGTTCTGACGACCACACGCGACAGCGCCCCGCCCAGGGTAAGTGGGCGGGGCGCCGCTGCGTCAGTCTACGGGGACCTCAGCCCCAACCGGTGTCGCTCATGACCCCTCCCTCGCAGTGGGTGCGGACACGCTACGCCGGAACCCTGCCGTCACGGAAGGCTGCCGTGCCACACTGACCCCAGCGCCCCGCCTCGTTCCCCCGTCGAGGCGGGGCGCTGTCATCCGTCCAGGTAGCCGAGCGCCGAGTCTGGCCGGCAGTGCGGGCAGGCGGCGACGCCTTCGACGAGGGCCCGGAGTGCGGTGGCCTGGTCGATACCCTTGTGGCGCTTCGCGATGTTCCAGCAGCCGCCCTCGTGAACGTACACCGCGGGGCTGTCCTTGTTGAGCCCGAGCTCCAGTACCCAGTCCGGCGCCGGCGGCCGGGCCTGCTCTCCCTGCTGCTGCTCCTGCTCGCGCCGCTCGGCGTCGGCGATCTGCTGCCGGACCCGGTCGAGGCTCAGGGCGAGCCAGGTCTCCAGGGTCCGGAGCCGGGGCAGGTCGGGCGGCAAATCGTTCACGTGTTCGATAATAGGTGCGTCGGTGGCGTCTGCCATCCTGGGGGCATGGCCGACCGCGAACTGATGCCCATCGACTGGCTCCACTACCTGAAGCAGCGCATGGTCGAGCGCGAGCACGAGATCACCCACAACATGCTGCAGGTCTCGGACTACCCGCCGTTGCCCGAGTGCCCGGACTGCGACGTGCAGCCCACACAGATCACCGACCGGACGGCCGAGCTCGGCGACGATGGGGTGCTCATCGACTTCACCCCGTGCGGCCACCGCTTCAAGGTCCCGGCGTCCGAGCTGCTGCATGGCTGACAACCCGAGCCGCTACCACCTGCTGCTCGAATCCGGCGGCCGGCCGATGCAGCACGGCTGGTGGGGCAACGAGGCGGTGGCGCGGGATAAGTTCCGGCGCTGTATCGGCGACTACGGCAGCCTTCCCGACGCCCGCATCACCCTCACCGACGAGGACACCGGCAGGGTGTTGGCGAGCTGGCCCGAGGAGCCGTGACCGTCTGCCATGCTGGCGGCAACGAAGGAGGGGACCATGGCCCACCGCCCATACCCGAACGTTGACCGCTCGCTGCGACAGGTTGGCCGTGCGGCCGACGATGTACAGCTCGATGAGTACCGCTTGTCGACCCGCGGCGGCGAGCATGACTTCGCATACGGCGACGACCGCGTTCAGCGATGCGCCCGCTGCCGACTGCCGCACGCCCAGTGGGCCGGCGGTCCCTGCCCTGGCGCGCCAGCCGACTGGAAGCCGGGCAGCTACGTCTGAACCGATTGTCGGTGGCGGGTCGTAGGCTGGTCGCACTATCAGCCCATGCTCTGGCGCTGGTACCGCCCCGGCCGTGATGCAGCCGGGGCGGGCTGCTGTCAGGCTCCGGTCGCTTCGGTCGCCGGGTGCCGGACGGCCTTTTTGAGCGCCATCTCCACCGTGTACCGATCCAGTTCCGTCGCCGCGGCGTGCGCGGTGATCGCGGCCTGCACGTCGGCGGCCTGCGCGGCGGTGAGCTCACCCCGCTGGGCGGCCTCCCAGGCGGCGGTCTCCAGGCTGATCAGGTCGGCGGGGAACTCGATGTCGCTCACGAGAGCGGATCCTACGCCGCGGTCGCCATGTCCCCGCGCTTGGCCGCGATCCACTCGTCCCGCAGCTGCTCGTACCGCTCCCGGGTAGGCCCCCACAGCCAGCCGCCCGTCTCCCGCATCAGCGCACGGATGTCCGCCTGCACAACGTCGGCCGGCCGCGGGCCCGAGGGCGGGGGAGTGGACATGGTCACGATCCTAGAGCGCGGGTCTGACAGCGGCCTAGGAGTTCGAGCGGTCGGCGACATAGGTGCCCTTGGCCGGCAGGGTGATGACGACCCCCCGCTCCCGCAGATCCTCGACCGCGCGTCGCACCGTGCCGACGGCGACGCCGACCTGCTCGGCCAGCTCCCGCTCACCCTCCAGGCGCGCGCCCGGCTGGAGCTCGCCGGAGTCGATGCGTGCCGCGATCCAGTCGGCGACCTGGCGCCACACGTAGACCGGCCGGGACGGATCCACCGGAGACTGATCACCCATGCTCCGAAGCTAGGGCGGTCGGGTGCTGGGTAACTCAGCAGGTAGCTCCATACAGCGGTATAGAGCAGTGTGTAGCGGTACCGTCTGAACAGGACAGCAAAGACCCCCGCGGCCGAGGGCACGGCCCGGGGGCATGGCCGACTGGAGTGGAGCGCCGGCATGGATGAGCGTAGACCCGACACCCCCGCCGTGAACCCAGCCGCGCGAGCAGACCTCAGCCCGACGCAGCAGGCCTACAGCGCCTACGTCACCCACGCCGTCGCCTGCGACTCCTGCCGGAGCATCGAGCTGAGCGCCGAGCCGTGCACCGAAGCAGGGGCGCTGTGGGAGGCGTACAAGCAGCTGCGCAACGAGCAGCGTGCCCGCGAGGCAATGAACGGGCGCTAGCCGTTGCCTTTGGGGAAAGTCCAGGCCAGGGCCTATGCGGACGGTGACGGTACACGCGGGACTTGACGCAGATATATGCGGACGACGGGCTTCCTTTACCCGTCAAGTTCGTGTTGACTCGAAGTCAGGAACGGTCGATCCCGGAGGAGGTCAGTCACGTGCACACCCAGCACATGGGCGATCTTCATCAGGGTTGTGATGCGCGCGTCCGCCGTGCCGGCTTCGACGGCTTGGTAGGCGGAGCGGCTCATGTCGGCGGCGAGGAAGACGGACTCTTGGGTGCGGCTCTGGCGGATGCGCTCGACGCGGATGCGGTCTCCGATGGCGCGGCGCTCGCGGGCGAGCCACTCGCTGTCATCGGGCAGGGTCGGCACTCGACAAACGCTCTGCCGAAGATGATCACAAGTCAGCCCTGTTTACCGGGCATTTTTTGATCTTGAAACTGGCTGGTGCCCTGCGTTGCGGTCTGGCATATGCCGCAGGGCTCCGTGTAGTGTCCAGACTTCGAACATACGTTCGCCTGAAAGGGTGAACCGCCAGCTCCACCGGCATCCGACCGGCATCCCCGGGAACCAGAACCACACCCCCCGCCGCAGAAGATAAGCGCGCCCGACGGGAGACACCCATGAACCGGCAGCAGATCCTCGACCTCTACGACTGGCAGCCGGGGGTCTGTTTCCGGCATCCCGACAAGGGCGAGGTGCAGACGGCCTTCGTTACGGTGCTCCGCCCGCGCGACAACCGACAGCACGAGCTTCGAGTGTGCGAGGACTGCGTCATCGCCATTGAGGACGCGCGGCGGGAGACGGCGGCCCGGATGGGATGCGCCTACGAGCCAGGGCACGTCGGCGAGCCGGCACAGTAGGTATTTCCCCAGGCGGGAGGGCCTCTGGGGAGCGGCTTTCATGGGGAGAATCTGGGGAGTGAAGTCCGCCGGGGAGCGGCCGGGGAGAACGGCTCAGCAGTAGTCCATCTCAACGCATCTCAATCTGTCTCAACGTATCGCAACAGGTCAGGCGGTACTCCGGGGACCGGCAGCATCGCGCCGCAGGTCACCGACTAGACCAGAACAGAACCCGGCGTACAGCCCGACTCGTCTGCCGCTCAGGTCACTGACCTGCAAGAACCTCGCCAGAACCGTCCGCCAAACGAGGGCTGGGGAGAATCTGGGGAGAATCAGAAGCCGCTGAGACCTCAGCCACCGCCTGGCCACCGGGCGCCACCCACTCACCGAGCGCGGACAGGCCACGGCTCCCCGACTTCGGGAGGAAGTGCGTGTAGGTCCGCAGCGTGAACGCCGGATCCGAGTGCCCCAGCCACGCCGCCAGCTGCGTGACCGTCTCGCCGGCCTGCAGCACGATCGACGCGAACGTATGCCGGGTGACGTGAAAGCCCTCCTCGCGTGGCATGCCCCACCGCACCCGCTTCAACGGGTCCTTGCCCGGCCGCTCCACGATCTCGGTCTGCGGCGGCGGGATCAGCCCGGCCTCCAGCAGCGCCGGCTTCCAGATCCGGTCGTCGAAGTACGTGCGGTTCATCGCCCCGCCGCTCTTGCCGGCCGTGCGGATCGTCGTCACCAGCAGCCGCACCGTCCGCGTCGGCCGGTCCTCCCATGCTAGGTTCGGCCGGTCCGGGTCAACCCACGGCAACGTCACCTCTACCGTCGGGAAAAGGTTCGTGTACTCCTTCACCGCCCGGGCCAGCGCCGGAGGGCACGGCGCGGTCCTCTCCTTGTTGCCCTTCGGCGGGGCGAAGCCGAGCCGTGAGTGGATGCGGACCACCTGTCGCACCACGCGGATCTCATCGCCGTCGATGTCGTCCGGCGAGAACCCGAACACTTCGCCCTGCCGCAATCCGGCCGCGATCCCGAGGTCCAGCAGGATTCGGTAGCGGGCCGGCAGCGCCTTGCGGACCGCGATGACCGTCTCCGGCGCCCACGCCTTGGCCTTCGACTTGGGTACCGCCGGCGCCTTCAAGTCCTCGTCCCGGAACGGGTTGGACGGGATCCGCTTGGCCTTGTGCGCGGCCTGCATGATGGACGAGAAGTGCCGCCATGTCACCGTCAGCGTCGAGACGTCGATGTTCTTCTCAGCCGCGGCCTGCCAGGCCAGCACCTCGTCGTGGCCGATGCGGTTCAGGGACAGGTGGCCGACGTGCGGCAGGATGTGCTTGAACACCCGGGGCTGCATGGACTGCTTGGTGCCGGGCGGCTTGCGCAGGGTCGGCCACCAGTGCTTCTCGACGTACTCGCGCAGCGTGATGTCGCCGTCGCGTGGGTCGTAGAACGTGCCGCGGGTGGAGTCGGTCTGGGAGTCGGCGAGCCACTTCTTGGCGTCCGCCTCGCGCTCGAAGGACCGGTCGCGGACGCCGGGGATGCCGGCCACGCGCCAGCGTTTGCCCTTGCCGTACCGTGCGGTCCTGCGCTTCTTGCCGGTGGCCGGGTCGGGCTTCCTGGTGTACCAGCGGTCTTCGATGTATCCCGGCACCGCTGCCCCCGTTCGTTCAGACCTGGCTCATCGGCTCTCGACTGTGGTCGATGATCTCACCGGCGAACATCTGGAACCAGCAGCCTCCGTCGAGTACGTCCCGCACCGCCGGGTTCATCGCGGCGGCGAACTGTTCCGTCGTCATGGCGGCGGCCACGTATACGCGCACGACGCCTCGGTCCTCGGCTATGCCAACTCCGTTGGCGTACCCGGGCACCAGGGTGAACTCCAGCCGGAGCGGCCGGTCTGGAGTGTGACGGGAGACGATCTCGTGACCCCACAGCTGGTACCAGTCGGCGCGCGACAGGAACTGGGCCATCTCGGTGTTGAGTTGCTCGACGACGTTCTTGAGTGGTTCGCGTCTGTCCACCGTGACGTGGATGGCGCCCCGCTCCTCGTCGATCCGGGCGATGCGTCCTGGTTCGAGGTCATTGGTGGCTTCGTAGGTGACGTGCAGCATGAACCCTCCCCGCGGTGCAACAGTGCACATGGAGCCACAACGGCCGGATGTGCACGGTTGGTGAAGGGTACGTCGCCTGAAGTGATCACACAATCCGTTGAAGAATTGTCTACTTACGGACAAGTGTTGCCAGTTGGTGGCGGATTTTCGGCTGCCGCTACTCGCCTGCCTCGCGCCGGGCTCGCTCTGCGGCCTCGATCATCGCCTGCCACTTGCGCTTCTCCGAATCCGGCATGCCTGCCAGGTGGCTCACGATGATGCGGACCGTGTCGCCGTAGCTGGCGAGCTCGGTCGACTCGTACATCAGCCACTGCCTGGCGGTGGCCTCTTGCACGTGCCGGAACGGCTTGCGCAGGGCTGCGGCGATGGCGCGCATCATCGGCACGGTGGGCGGGTTGGCCGGCGGGTTCTTCACGACGCGCTGCAGGTACGGCTTGGAGACGGTCTCGCCGGTGTCGGGGTCGATGGCACGCTCGGCCAGCTTCCCGTAGGAGTCGCCCTTGTCGAGTGCTTCCTGGATGAGCTGAGAGAGTGCGCCGATGGGCGCAGGCTGCTGGGCCGCGCCTTGGTCAGGGGCGGGGGCCGCTGCCGTCATGTCCTCTTCCTCTCGCGTCACTGTCACACCGGCTGTCTCTGGGGATACGGATGGGCGCGCGGAAATTACCAGCTCAGTCCGTACAACCTTCTCGCGTTGGAGACGGATCGTCTACAGAAGCACTCTATCGCGCCATGATCTCTGCCGGTTCCCGACAGCCAGTCGTCCAGATTGGTAGACGGTTCGTCTCTGTCGTGCTTAACTCATCCCATCAAGGCACTCCGCACCTCGGGGGATCCATTGAGTCGTCGCTACATGCTCCGCAACGCCCAGATCTTCAAGTGGGTCATGGAGCACCCCGGGCGTGGCACGCCCTATTCGATACGCGCCCTGGCTAATGCCAGCGGCGTGAACCGCAACACAGTCGAGAAGCTGGCCAAGGGGACCCAGAAGTCCGCCGACATCAACGATGCCCACTCCCTCGTGGAGGCCCTCGGTGTCGGCGTGCTCGTCCTCTTCATGCCCCCAACGTCTCCAGATCTGGACGGAACGTCTTCCGTCCGCACCCCCACAGCGAAGGAGTAACCAGCGTGTACAGGAAGGGACCCAAGCCCAGTCCCCCCGCCGGCTGCCTCTGGATCGAACAGGCAGCCACCCACATCGGCCTCACCGTCGGAACGCTCCGCAAGTGGCGCCTGATCGGCAAGGACGTCGAGAACGGCATGCACAGCTTCAAGGTCGGCGGCTACGTCACCTACCGGGTCGCCGAGCTGGACGCCTACATCGAAGGCCAGTACCAGGCGGCGCGCATGCCCGACGCCAGCCGGCTGCACGAGTCCCGCCCGCCGGAGCCTCGCCTCCAGCCCGCCGCCTGACGCGGCACGCAAAGAGGCCGCCCGCAAACCCCAAGCCTGCGAGCGACCTCTGAGAGATCCACCTTCACCCACTGCTGAGAGAAAGGCGGACCCCGTGTCCACCATCTTCCCATCCCTTCCGCCCCAGGTGTACGAGCCGGTGCCGTCCCGGGTGCGTGCGCTCGCCGAGCGCAACATGCCGGCGGACGTCCGGCAGGCCGAGCAGGAGATGCAGTTCGCGGCCCGCGAGCTGCACCGCCCCTGCAACCCGCTGTCCGTGGAGGACATCGGCGACCGCGAGGACGTCATCGCGATGCACCGCCGCGCCGACAAGACCATCTCGTCCCACCCGGAGCGCATGGGCTCCCACCTGAGGAGCCTGGCATGAGCGAGACGCCGATGACGCCGGAGGTCGCGCGGGTGCGGCTGGCCCAGTACGGGGAGCGCACGAGTACCTGGTCGACGGCCACCTACAACGACGGCACCGAGAAGACGCTGCACCAGATCGCTCTGACGCTACTCGCCGAGGCCGACGGCCTGCGGGCTCGGGGCGCCGAGCTGGAGAACGCCCTCGCGGCCACCGGCCGATCACTGTCGTCGTTCATCTTCGACTCGGACGACCCTGGTGCTGACGCCCTGGGCGCCCAGTGGCTCTACCACCAGGCGATGCCGAACACGGACGACCCGTTCGCCCAGCCGCGCGCCTTCCGCTCCAGCGTCTTCTCCGAGGCCGCCCAGGCCGTCGAGAACATGGACGGTCAGGCGCCTGACGAGCACAGCGAGCGCCCGCAGGCGTACCTCGATGGCTATTCGGCCGGCCTGCTGGACGCCGCCGAGCGCCTGGAGAAGCTTGCCGACCAGGCGGCCGAGGGGTCCGAGGTGCACTACGACAAGGTGCCGGGCCCGCTGGACGGCTGCCACTGGTGCGCGTGCGGCAACCGCTGGCCCTGCAAGGACGCAGGGGCGGTGGCCCGATGACCGTCGACCTGTCCCGTCTGGACGTGCCGCTGCCGGTGGTCGAGGCCGACGCCGCACTGCAGGCCCTGCTCGCCGAGCCGCCCGCCGGCCACACCCCCAGCCTCCAGCCCGCCGACTGGTACGAGCGCGTCTTCGACGCCATGGCCTGCGCCCACCCCGAGACCTGCAAGTGCTCGCCGAAGGAGGCGAAGTGAGCAGCACGATGGAGTGGATCCGCCGCACCTACGACGTGCCCGCCCGCCACGGCATGCGGATCGAGTACGACGGCAAGCCCGCCACGATCGTCGGGACTCGCGGCCCGTACCTCGCCTTCCGCGTCGACGGCGAGAAGCGCATCACCGTCGACCACCCGACGTTCCGCATCGTTTACCCGGCGGTCCCCGAGCCCGCCCGCCCGCGCGGCTGGTGCAAGCACTGCATGCAGGACCGGGCCATGACCGCCGACGGGGTCATGGGGCGCCACCACTGGAGTGGCCGCACCTACTCGGCATACCGCAGCGAGCGCTGGTCCAAGCCGTGCCCCGGCTCTGGCCAGCCCCCGTGGAAGCCCGTCCGCAACCTCACCCACCCCGGCGAGCAGCGGACGGAGCCGGTCCGGTGACCACCCTGCACCTGCCGCCGATGCCCGGCGACGCCGAACCGGTCATAGTCCCCGGCCTGCTGTCCGGGCTCGGCGTCACCCGCTCCCGCGTCCCCGCCTGGATCACCGATCCCGACCTCATCGCCGACATCCTCTCCGGCCACGCCGACATCCCCGCCGACTTCGGAGGCGACCAGTGAGCATCACCGACCTCATACCTGGCCTGCGCGGCACCGGCTCGCACCGCGCGGTCGACGAGGTGGCCCGGCTGGACGACGAGAACCGCAGCCTGCTCGGCCGGCTGCTGGTCGCCGACGACGCGATCGCCACCCTCCGAGGCGACCTGGCCGACGCTCACGCCAAGCAGGCCGAGGCGGAGGAGCTGGTCGTCAAGCAGCTGGCCGACATCGACGACCTCACCGCCGAACGTGACGGGCTGGCCGAGGAACTGGCCGCGCTGAAGAAGAAGTTCGCCCCGCAGCTGGCCGCTGAGGCGAACGACAACGCGGTCACCGTCCCGCCCATGCAACGCGACACCAGCGCCATCGAGGACCAAGCCACCCAGCCGATCCCCGTACTCACGCTGCAGCAGGCGTTCGGTCTCCGGCCCGTCACCGACCCGGGCCACATCTGACCCGCCGCCCTGCCGGATGCCACCGGCCGGCGGGAGCGGCGCACAACCCACAACCCCATACGCCGCGTGAGCGCCTCCCCCTCGCGCTCCGCGGCCACCGAGGCGGGGCCCCCCCGCCCCCCCCCCCCCCGGCGGGGCGCCGCCCCCCCCCACACCCCCA
>NZ_JBEZXY010000020.1:0-31911 GCF_040638245.1 Streptomyces sp. NPDC026659
GCCCGTCAAGGAGCGGCGTCCGGTGCGTGCTCTCGGCGTGCCGGCCGGAAGCCCTCGTACTGGGCGTACTCGGGCTTTCGGCCGGTGCGGCGAGAATGCGTGCCGGACGCCGCGACGGGGCGAACGTTGCCTGTTGCGGCACTAGCTTCGAAGGCGTGACGCACGACATGGCAGACACCCTGGGCGAGTTCCTGCGGGCCCGGCGCGCCCGGATCGGCCCGGAGGAGGCGGGCCTGCCCGCGGGGAGCCGCCGCCGGGTGCCCGGGCTGCGCCGCGAGGAGGTCGCCCAGCTCGCCGGGATCAGCCCCGAGTACTACCTGCGCCTGGAGCAGGGCCGCAATCTCAACCCCTCCGACCAGATCCTCGCCGGGCTCGCCGCCGCGCTGCGGCTCGACGAGGACGCGGTCGCCTACCTCCACCGCCTCGCCCGCACGGCGGCCGCGCCCGGGCGCCGACGCCCCCGTACGCGGGCCGGACAGGACGCTCCGCAGTCGCTCCTGGACAGCTGGCCGGACACCCCCGCCTACGCCCAGGGCGCCGGCGGCCGGGTGGTCGCGGCGAACCGCCTGGCGGTGCTGCTGTGCCCCTTCTTCGCGGTGGGGTCCGACCCGCTGCGCGCCGCCTTCCTCGAACCGGCCATGCGCGCGCTGTACCCGCGGTGGGACGAGATGACCGCCAAGGCCGTCTCCGGGCTGCGCGCCATGCTCGACGTGGAGGACCCCGATCCCGCCCTCCTGGAGGCCATCGGCGAACTCACCCACGCCAGCGAGCGGTTCGCCGACCTGTGGGCGCGCCGCGAGGTCCGCCGTCGCGACACCGGTCACACGCTGCTGCACCACCCGGTCGTCGGCGAACTGGAGCTGCGCTACGAGAAGCTGCTCCGCCCGCAGGCCCGCCAGCTCATCGTCGTCTACCACGCCGACCCGGGCTCGCCCTCCGCCGACCGCCTGCGCCTGCTCGCCGACGGCTGAGCCGCCCCTGCTCCCGGTGTCGTACGGCAGATGCCTCCGGCCGTACGACGACCGCGCCGGGCGCCGCCGGAAGTCTGGGCGCATGAAGAATCCACGCGCCGTCCGGCGCGCCGTAGAACGCCTCTGCCATGCGACCGGCCTGCTGCTCGTGCTCTCCGGTCTCGTCCACCTGGTGGTGTTCGCGGTCGACGGCGGCCCGTGGGACGGGCCGGTCTCCTGGCGCAAGCCGGTCACGTTCGGGCTGTCCTTCGGGGTGACCCTCATGGCGATCGTATGGGTCACGTCGTACGTGCGGCTCGGCGCGCGCACGCGCGTGGTGCTGCTCGCCGTGTTCGCCGCCGACTGTGTGGTGGAGGTCGGCGGGATCACGCTCCAGGCGTGGCGGCGGGTGCCCTCGCATCTGAACATGGAGACGCCGTTCGACACGGGCGTCTCCATGGTGCTCGCGGTCGGGGGCGGCGTCCTGGTGGTGGTGCTCGCCGTGTTCGCCGTCGCGTCCTTCCGGCACCGGCCCGACGGGCCCGCCGGGATGGCGCTCGCGGTGCGCTCCGGGTTCGCGGTCCTGCTGGTGGCGCTGGCCTCGGGCGCGGCCATGATCGCGCGCGGGGTCGTCCTCACCCGCACCGGCCACCAGGAGGCCGCCTACCACTCGACGGCGCCGCTCAAGCCGCTGCACGGGGTGAGCCTGCACGCCGTGCTGGTCCTGTCGCTGCTGGCCTGGCTGCTGTCCCGCACCTCCGCGAGCGCGCGGACCCGCCGGCGGATCGTGGCGGCGGCCACCGGCTGCTACGCGGCGGCGGTCGCCGGGACCATGGTGTGGGCCGTGCTGACGTACTGAGACGAACCGCTCACGTCAGGACGCCCCCTCCTCCGTCCGCCGCCCGCGCGCCCACAGCAGGCGGGGCAGCGCCCCGGGCCTGTTCGCCCGCAGGCGGTGTCCCTGGACGCGCGGGTCGTCCGTGACCTTGTACCGCTTCACGTACGCGCCGAGGAACGCCTGGAGCGTGGCGACCGCCGGGATGGCGATCAGGGCGCCGACCGCGCCGAGCAGGGCGGTGCCCGCGATGACCGAGCCGAAGGCGACCGCCGGGTGGATGTCGACGGTCTTGGAGGTCAGCTTGGGCTGGAGCATGTAGTTCTCGAACTGCTGGTAGACCACGACGAAGACCAGCACCCACACCGCGTACCAGGGCGCCACGGTGAACGCGATCAGCATCGGCAGCGCGCCCGCGAGATAGGTGCCGATGGTCGGGATGAACTGCGAGACCAGGCCCACCCAGACGCCGAGCACGGGCGCGTACGGCACGCCGAGGGCCTGGAGCAGGACGTAGTGCGCGGCGCCCGAGATGAGCGCCATGAGGCCACGCGAATAGATGTAGCCGCCGGTCTTGTCGACCGCGATCTCCCACGCGCGCAGCACCTCGGCCTGGCGCGCGGGCGGCAGGACCGAACAGAGGCCGCGCCGCAGCCGGGGTCCGTCGGCGGCGAAGTAGAACGAGAACAGCCCGACGGTGAGGAGCTGGAAGAGTCCGCCGAGCACCTGGGCGGACACGTCGAGGACACCGGCCGCGCTGTTCTGCGCGTACTTGCGCAGCCAGTCGGAGTGCAGCAGCCCCTCCTGCACGTCCACTCGTTTGAGTTGCGTGTGGAAGGTCTGGTTGATCCAGTTGATCAGCGAGTCGAGGTACTCCGGGAATCCCTCGATCATCTTGATGATCTGTCCGGCCAGCATCGAGCCGAGCAGGGTGACGAAGCCCGCCGTGACGACCGCGAGGCCGAGGAAGACCAGGAAGGTGGCGAGTCCCCGGCGCATCCCGCGCGCGGACATCCGGCTGACGGCCGGCTCGATGGCCAGCGACAGGAAGAACGCGATCAGGATGTTGATCAGCAGCCCGGTCAGCTGGTGGAAGGCCCAGCTGCCGAACTGGAACGTGGCGATGAGCGCGAGCGCGAGCACCATGGCGCGCGGCAGCCAGCGCGGCATCCGGGCGTTGCGCAGGGTGGTGCCGTCGGCGGGCGCCACGGCGGGCGCCACCGGCTCGGCCGGGGGCGCCGTGGGCCCGGACGGGGATGCCGTGGGCCGGTCGTCGAGGTCGTCAGTAGGTGCCACGGGCCAAGTCTCGCCCACGCCGCCGACAGCCGACGCCGCTCGGGACCCGCTCGGCCTATGACCGTGGACACATACGCCGACGGACGGCCCCCGCCGCCGGACGATCCGCGTATTTCGGGGGCGTCTTTCGGCCGATGTGGCTGGTCACCGCGGGTGCGCGGAACTCAGCGCCGCTCGGTCGGCACGTCCATGACCGAGCAGACCACCCGCCACACGTCCTTGGCGGCCCACCCCGCGTCCAGTGCCTCGTTCACCGTGCGTCCGCCCAGTTCGGACATGACGTGGTCACGCGCGAACATCTCGGCGTACGCCGTGCCGAAGTGTTCCGCCATCCGCTGCCAGAAGACCGTCAACCGCATGACTCCAGTATCCCGCCCTGGGGGGTGCGCCTGTCCGGGACCGTCCACAAGGACCGCGTCGCACCCTACGGTCTGACCCATGTCCGACTCCGGAGCTACCCCACGCCCCCCTGTGCCCCCGGCGCACTCCCCGCTCTTCCGCGCCGAGCAGTTCGTCTGGCTCACCGCGCGCGTACTGGAGCAGCGGCTCTTCGCGTTCCACTTCCTGAACGGCGCCGCCGACCCGGTGGAGGCCGCGCTGGACGCCTATCGCAACGACGACGGCGGCTACGGCCACGCCCTCGAACCCGATCTGCGCGGCCCGGTGAGCCAGCCGCTGCACACCGCCCGCGCGCTGCATGTGCTGGACGCGGTCGGTCGCTGCGGAGGGCAGCGGGTGGAGCGGCTGTGCCGCTATCTGACCTCGGTGTCCACCATGGACGGCGCGCTGCCCGCCGTCGATCCCGCTCAGCGCGGTTATCCGGCGGCACCGTTCGTGCCGGTCGTGGACGATCCGCCGAGCGAGCTGCTCGCGACCGGGCCCGTGGTGGGTCTGCTGCACCGCAACGAGGTGTGGCACGCGTGGCTGTTCCGGGCCACCGACTTCTGCTGGGAGGCGGTGGAGTCGCTGGAGAAGTCCCACCCGTACGAGGTACACGCGGCCGTGGCCTTCCTGGACTCGGCACCCGACCGCCCGCGCGCGGAGGCGGCCGCCGACCGGCTCGGGCGCCTGGTGCGCGAGCAGCGGCTCGCGGCGCTGGAGCCGGACCGCCTCGACGCGTACCCGGTCGCGACGGGCTACGCCCCGGACGAGCACCACTTCCCGCACGACTTCGCACGCACCCCGGGCTCACTCGCGCGCGCGTGGTTCACGGACGAGGAGATGTCCCGCTCGCTGGACTTCCTCGCCGCCGAACAGCGGGAGGACGGCGGCTGGCCGATCCGCTGGCGTCAGTGGGCGCCGGCACCGGCCCTGGAGGCACGCCCGGCCGTGACGATCGAGGCGCTGCGCACCCTCAGGGCGTACGGCCGCTACGTGGGCTGAACGCACCGGCCCACTCTCACGGGATCGGGTCACGCCCCCAGCATCCGCACCCCCGCCGTCACCGCCACGGCCACCGCGACCACCAACAGGAACGGCGCGCGCAGCACCAGGGCGACGGCGGCCGCCGCGACACCGGCCGCGCGGGCGTCCAGGACGAGCGCGTGGCCGTCGGCGAAGGTCTGCTGGGCCGTCAGCGCGGCCAGGAGAGCGACCGGGAGCAGGGCGGCGAGGCGCCGTACCAGGGGCCGTTCCATGGCTCCGGCGGGGACGAGCAGTCCGGCGAGCTTGACGGCGTAGCAGCCGACGGCGGTCGCGCCGATCGCGATCCAGGTGTTCAACGGTCCTCCTCGGAGTCGCCCGGCAGCGGAGCCGGGTCGGGTGTGCCGTCGCCGCCGCGGCCGGTGAAGCGGCGCTCCGCGAACAGGGCGAGCGGTGCGGCGAGCGCCGCCACCAGGACCGGCACGCCGGCGGGCAGCACGGGCAGCAGCCCGAGGCCGAGCAGGACCGCGAGGCCCGCGACCGCGCGTTCGGTGGTGGTGCGCAGCATGGGCGCGAGCAGCGCCAGGAAGACGGCGGGTCCGGCCGCGTCCAGGCCCCAGGCGTCGGTGTCCCCGATGGCGCGGGCGCCCAGCGCACCGAGCAGCGTGGTCAGGTTCCACAGCACGTACAGGCTGAGCCCGGTGACGGTGAAGCCGAGCCGCGCGCCGTGCCGGTCGCGCTGGGCCAGGGTGACGGCGGTGGTCTCGTCGATCACCCACTGCGCGGCGAACGGCCTGAGCGCGCGCGGAAGGGCCAGCACCTGCGAGAGGCGCAGTCCGTAGAACGCGTTGCGCACCCCCAGGAAGAACGCCCCGGCGGCGGCCGTGAACGGGCTGCCCCCGGCGGCGAGCGCCCCGACCAGCGCGAACTGCGAGGCGCCGGTGAACACCAGGAGGCTGAGCGCGCAGGTCTGGAGCAGCCCGAGCCCGCTGCCGGCCGAGGTGACGCCGAAGGCGAATCCGGAGAGCCCGACGGCGACGCCCACCCCGAGCGCGTCCCGTACGACGGCGCTGTCCGGCCGTGCCGCGCCCTGGGCGGCCCTGTCCTCGAGTGCTGTCTGTTGCTGTGCCACGCCCCGGACGTTACGGCCGCTCGCGCGCGCGGGTCTTGTACGTTCTTGCGCCTGCCCCTCGGCCTCTGGTGCGCGCCTCTAGTGACGCTCGCGCCGGTACGCCCCAGGCGGCACCCCCACGATCCGGGTGAAGTGCCGGTTCAGATGCGGCTGGTCGGTGAAGCCGACGGCGACGGCGGCCTCGGCGGGCGCGGTGCCCGTGTCCAGGAGGAGCCGTGCGCGGCGCACCCGGGCGTCGGTCAGCCAGGTGTGCGGCGGCATCCCGTAGGCGGCGCGGAAGGCGCGCAGCAGGGCGAACGGGCTGGTGCCAAGGTCGGCGGCCAGGCGTTCCAGTGTGGGCGGGGCGGCCATCCGCTCCTGGAGCACGGCACGCGCGCGTGCGGCGAGCAGGGCCCCGGCGCTCCGGGGGCGCCGCTCGGGCAGCGGGCCGCCGTTGAGCCGCAGCAGCCTGGTCACGGCCACGCTCAGCAGCGTGTCGGCGGCGAGCGCGTTGCCCTCGTCGACGGCGCGCAGCACCTGGTGGACCAGGCGGGCGGCGTACGGGTCGTCGAGCACCGGTGTGACGAAGCCCGGGGTGCCCCGGATCGTGGTCGTCTCGGCGGCGATCCGGGCCACCACCTCGGGCGAGGGGTAGACCGCGCCGTACCGCCAGCCCTCGGGGACACCGGCCCGGCCGGTGTGCGGGGTGTCCGGGTTGACCAGCGCGAGGGCGCCCGCGCCCGCCGAGACGTCGCTGCCCCCGTGCTGGAAGACCTCGACGCCGTCCGCGATGGCCGCGATCACGAAGTGCTCGTGGGTGTGCCGGACGAAGCTCTTGCGGATGTAGCGGGCGCGCAGCAGATCCACACCGGGCAGTTCGTCGTACCGCCAGTGCCGTGCCCGCTCCGTCGAAGACCGTGCCCGCTCCCCTGAAGACATGGGCCCATTGTCCGCCACCGGGCACCGCTCCGCGCGGCCCACCGAGGCCCGCTTCCGCCCTCTTTGCGCAGGTCAGGCGGATTGTCAGTGGCAGGGTGCACGATGGATGCATGGTCAGCTCCGCCCCTTCGGCCCTCAACGGCTTCTCCCCCGCGACCCGCGGCTGGTTCACGGGGGCGTTCTCCGCGCCCACCGAGGCCCAGGAGGGCGCGTGGCGGGCCATCCAGGAGGACTCGGACGCGCTGGTGGTCGCGCCGACCGGCTCGGGCAAGACGCTGGCCGCGTTCCTCGCCGCCCTGGACCGGCTGACCTCCACGCCGCCCCCGGCCGACCCGAAGAAGAGCTGCCGGGTGCTGTACGTGTCGCCGCTGAAGGCCCTCGCGGTCGACGTGGAGCGCAATCTGCGCAGCCCCCTGACCGGTATCCGCCAGGAGTCCGTCCGTCTCGGCCTGCCCGAGCCCGAGGTCAAGGTGGGCATCCGCTCCGGCGACACCCCGCCCGCCGAGCGCCGCGCGCTGATCACCCGCCCGCCGGACATCCTGATCACCACCCCCGAGTCCCTGTTCCTGATGCTGACGTCCGCCGCGCGCGACGCGCTGACGGGCATCGAGACCGTGATCCTGGACGAGGTGCACGCGGTCGCGGGCACCAAGCGCGGCGCGCATCTCGCGCTGTCCCTGGAGCGGCTGGACGAGCTGCTGCCCAAGCCCGCCCGCCGCATCGGCCTGTCCGCGACCGTCCGCCCGGTCGGCGAGGTGGCGCGGTACCTGTCACCCGGCCGCAAGGTGGAGATCGTCCAGCCGAAGTCCGGCAAGGAGTTCGACCTGTCGGTGGTCGTCCCGGTCGAGGACATGGGCGAGCTGGGCGGCTCCCCGGCGGCCGACGGCGGCGAGGGCGCGGAGAAGCCGTCGATCTGGCCCCATGTCGAGGAGCGGATCGCGGACCTGGTGCAGTCCCACCGCTCGACCATCGTGTTCGCCAACTCCCGCCGCCTGGCGGAGCGGCTGTGCAACCGGCTCAACGAGATCGCCTACGAGCGGGCCACCGGCGAGAAGCTCGACGAACACCACGCCCCGGCCCAGCTGATGGGCGGTTCGGGCGCGGCCCAGGGCGCACCCCCGGTGATCGCCCGCGCGCACCACGGCTCGGTCTCCAAGGAGCAGCGCGCCCTGGTCGAGGAGGACCTGAAGGCGGGTCGGCTGCCCGCCGTGGTCGCCACCTCCAGCCTGGAGCTGGGCATCGACATGGGCGCGGTCGATCTCGTCGTCCAGGTGGAGTCCGCGCCCTCGGTCGCCTCCGGCCTCCAGCGCGTGGGCCGCGCGGGCCACCAGGTCGGCGCGGTCTCCACCGGCGTGGTCTTCCCGAAGTACCGCGGCGACCTGGTGCAGGCCGCCGTGGTCACCGAGCGGATGCGCTCGGGGCGCATCGAGTCCCTGAAGGTGCCGTCCAACCCGCTGGACGTGCTCGCCCAGCAGCTCGTCGCCATGACGGCGCTGGACACCTGGCAGTACGACGACCTGCTCGCCATGGTGCGCCGCGCGGCACCCTTCGCCTCCCTGCCCGAGTCGGCGTTCACGGCCACCCTGGACATGCTCGCGGGCCGCTACCCGTCCGACGCGTTCGCGGAGCTGCGCCCGCGCGTGGTGTGGGACCGCGTGGCCGGGACGATCAGCGGCCGGCCGGGCGCCCAGCGGCTCGCGGTCACCTCCGGCGGCACGATCCCCGACCGGGGCCTGTTCGGGGTGTTCCTCGCCGGGTCCGACCCCAAGAAGGGCGGCGGCCGGGTCGGCGAGCTGGACGAGGAGATGGTCTACGAGTCCCGTGTGGGCGACGTGTTCACCCTGGGCACGAGCTCCTGGCGGATCGAGGACATCACCCGCGACCGGGTGCTGGTCTCCCCCGCGCCCGGGGTGCCGGGCAGGCTGCCGTTCTGGAAGGGCGACCAGCTGGGCCGGCCGCTCGAACTGGGCCGCGCGGTGGGCGCGTTCCTGCGCGAGGTCGGCTCGCTGTCCAAGGAGGACGCCCGGCTGCGCCTGCTCACGGCGGGCCTGGACGCCTGGGCGGCGGACAACGTCCTGTCCTATCTGGACGAACAGCGCGAGGCCTGCGGCCATGTCCCGGACGACCGCACGATCGTGGTCGAGCGCTTCCGCGACGAACTCGGTGACTGGCGGGTCGTCATCCACTCCCCCTTCGGCGCCCAGGTGCACGCTCCCTGGGCCCTCGCACTCGGCGCCCGCCTCTCCGAGCGGTACGGCATGGACGCCCAGGTCATGCACGCCGACGACGGCATCGTGCTCCGCCTGCCCGACGCCGACCTGATGGGCCTCGACCTGCTCGACCATGAACCCGTGCGCACCGGAACGGAGTTCGACAGCGATCAGGCGCCGGTCGGCGCGGCGGACGTCGCCTTCGACAAGGCCGACGTCGACCGGATCGTCACCGAACAGGTCGGCAGCTCCGCGCTGTTCGCGTCCCGCTTCCGCGAGTGCGCCGCCCGCGCGCTGCTGCTGCCGCGCCGCAACCCCGGCAAGCGCACCCCGCTCTGGCAGCAGCGTCAGCGCGCGGCCCAACTGCTCGAGGTGGCGAGCGACTTCGGCTCGTTCCCGATCGTCCTGGAGGCGATCCGCGAGTGCCTCCAGGACGTGTTCGACGTGCCGGGACTGGTCGAGCTGATGGGCGACCTGGAGTCCCGCAAGGTCCGCATGGTCGAGGTCACCACCCCCGAGCCGTCCCCGTTCGCCCGCTCCCTGCTGTTCGGTTACGTCGCCCAGTTCCTGTACGAGGGCGACTCCCCGCTCGCCGAGCGCAGGGCCGCCGCGCTCTCCCTGGACTCCCGGCTGCTGTCCGAGCTGCTCGGCCAGGCGGAGCTGCGCGAACTGCTCGACGCGGAGGTGCTCACGGAGCTGGAGCGCGAACTCCAGTGGCTCACCGAGGACCGCCGGATCAAGGACGTCGAGGGCGTCGCGGACCTCCTGCGCGTCCTCGGCCCGCTGACCGACGAGGAGCTGGCCCAGCGCGGCGCCGAGCCGCAGTGGGCGCCGGAGCTGGCCGCCACCCGCCGCGCCATCAGGGTCCGCATCGCGGGCCGGGAGCACTGGGCGGCCGTCGAGGACGCGGGCCGCCTGCGTGACGCGCTCGGCACCGCCCTGCCGGTCGGCGTCCCCGAGGCCTTCACCGAGCCGGTCAAGGACCCCCTGGGCGACCTCCTCGCGCGGTACGCGCGCACCCACGGCCCGCTCACCTCCACCACCGCCGCCGCCCGCTTCGGCCTGGGCGTGGCGGTCACCGAGGGCGCACTCCAGCGGCTCGCCGCGAACAGCCGTGTCGTGCAGGGCGAGTTCCACCCGGCGGGCATCGGCCAGGAGTGGTGCGACGCGACGGTGCTGCGCCGGCTGCGCCGCCGTTCGCTGGCCGCGCTGCGGCACGAACTGGAGCCGGTCCCGCCGCCCGCGCTCGCCCAGTTCCTGCCCCAGTGGCAGCACATCGGCAAGGGCCACACCCTGCGCGGCATCGACGGACTGGTGCGCGCCGTCGAGCAGTTGCAGGGCGCCCCCGTGCCCGCGTCCGCGCTGGAGAAGCTGATCCTGCCGTCCCGCGTGGCGGACTACAGCCCCGCGATGCTCGACGAACTCACCGCCGCCGGAGAGGTCGTCTGGTCCGGAGCGGGCGCCCTGCCCGGCAAGGACGGCTGGGTCTCCCTCCACCTCGCCGACACGGCCCCGCTGCTCCTGCCTCCGCCGCCCCCGCTGGAACTCACCCCGCTCCACCGGTCGGTGCTCGACGCCCTCTCCGGCGGGTACGGCCTGTTCTTCCGCCAGATCGCCGACCAGGTCCGCGCCACCACGCACCCCGAGGCGAGCGACGCCCACCTGGCCGACGCCCTCTGGGACCTGGCCTGGTCGGGCCGCCTCACCAACGACACGCTGGCGCCCATGCGTTCACTGCTCGGCTCGGGCCGTACGGCCGGTTCGACGGCCCACCGCGCCAAGCGCAACATCCCGCGCGGGCGGTACGGCTCCCTGACCGCCGCCGCGCGCGCCGCCTCCCGTACGGGCCCGCCGACCGTCGGGGGCCGCTGGTCCCTGCTGCCCGCGCCCGAGCAGGACACCACCGTGCGCGCCCACGCACGCGCCCGCGCGCTGCTGGACCGGCACGGCGTGGTGACACGGGGCGCGGTCGCGGCGGAGGGCGTCGAGGGCGGCTTCTCGGCGGTGTACCGGGTGCTGTCCGCCTTCGAGGAGAGCGGCCAGGCCCGGCGCGGTTACGTGGTCGAGGGCCTGGGCGCCGCCCAGTTCGCGATGGACGGCGCGGTCGACCGGCTCCGCGCGGTGTCCAACGCGCGCGATCGCGGCGAGGCGCTGCCCACGCCCGCCGCCGCGCCGGACGGCTTCGCGCTGCCCGACGGCGCCCCGCCGTTCCCGGGCGCCCTCGACCAGGCGGGCCCGCCCGCCCTGGACGGCGACTTCGCGTGGCCCCCGCAGCACGACGGCACCACACCGGACGCGTACGCCCCGGCCGACCCCTTCGCCGACGCGGGTTACGGCGGCCCCCGGGGCGGCTCGCCCGCGCACCGCACGAACGCGAACCGCACCTACGCGAACCGTGGAGGCCGTACCCCGGCCAACGACTCCCGCGCGGTGGTCCTGGCCGCCGCCGACCCCGCCAACGCCTACGGCGCCGCGCTTCCCTGGCCCGACTCGCCGACCGGTGCCGGGCACAAGCCGGGCCGCAAGGCGGGCGCGCTGGTCGTCCTGGTGGACGGCGAGCTGACGCTGTACATGGAGCGCGGCGGCAAAACCCTGCTGGCCTGGCCCTCCACGCCGGACGGCGCCGACACCGACGACCCGCGCCTGCGCGCGGCGGCCGAGGCCCTGGCAGCGGCAGCCCTGGCGGGCTCCCTGGGCACGGTCACGGTGGAGCGGATCAACGGCTCCCCGGCCCTGACCTCCTCCATAGGCACCCTCCTGGAGAACGCAGGCTTCATCGCGACCCCGCGCGGCCTGCGCCTGAGAACCTGAGCGCCGCCCGGAACCCGAACCCGGCCGACAACCCGAGCGCACCCGAGTGACCGACCTCGCACCGCACCCGGCCGTGGCACGCTGGAGCCATGCCCGAAGGTGACACGGTCTGGCAGGCCGCCAAGCGGCTGCACGACGCGCTCGCGGGCCGGGTGCTGACCCGCAGCGACTTCCGGGTGCCGAGGTACGCGACGCTCGACCTCACCGGCCGGACCGTCCTGAGCACCGTCCCGCGCGGCAAGCACCTGCTCACCCGCTTCGAGGGCGGCCTGACCCTGCACACGCATCTGCGCATGGAGGGCGCGTGGAAGGTGTACGGCACCGGCGAGCGCTGGCGCGGCGGCCCCGGGCACCAGATCCGCGCCGTCCTGGGCGCGGACGACCGCACGGCCGTCGGCTACCGCCTCCAGGTACTGGAGTTCCTGCGCACCGCCGACGAGCAACGCGTCGTGGGTCACCTCGGCCCGGACCTGCTCGGCCCCGACTGGAACCCGGACCTCGCCCTCGCCAACCTCCGGACGGACCCCGGCCGCCCCCTCGGCGAGGCCCTGCTCGACCAGCGCAACCTGGCCGGCATCGGCAACATCTACAAGAGCGAGCTGTGCTTCCTGCTCGGCGTGACCCCCTGGCTGCCGGTCGGCGCGCTGCCGGAGGACCGCGCCGCCCAGCTGCCCGCCGTGGCCCAGCGCCTCCTGGAGATCAACCGCGACCGCCCCGTGCGCCGGACGACGGGCCTGCACCGCCACGACCTCTTCGTGTACGGCCGCGCGCCCCGCCCCTGTCTGCGCTGCGGCACCTCGGTCCGGGTCGCCGACCAGGGCGACGGCTCCCAGGAGCGCCCCACCTACTGGTGCCCCACCTGCCAGCCGGGCCCCGCCCCGGCCCCCGGCTCGCCCCAGCGCTGGCGCGACCGCCAACCCCGCCGGTCCTGACCGGAAGCACTCACCCCGGCAGCCCGTCCCCCGACCCCGGACCACCACGCTCCACGGGCGGTACCGAAACGGGCGGCACAGAAACCGGCGGCACCGAAACGGCCGACCCCGAGACGGCCGACCCCGAAATCGGCGGCACCGAAGCCGACACCCCCGAAACCGGCGGCCCAGAAACAACCGCCGCCTCCGGCCCAGTCACCGAACCCACCCCGCCACCGCCCCCGCTCCCCCGCCATGCCTCCCGCCACCGCCCCGGCCCCACGGCCCCGGCCGCCCGCTCCCTGGCCACACAGTGCACCGGCAGCACCCCCAGCCCCCACCCCCCGAGCACCACCGAGCCCTCCAGGACCCCCGCGCCCTCCCCCAGCGCCAGCCGCAGCGCGGCCCACCACCACGCCGCACCCAGTCCCAGAACAGCCCCCCAGCGCATCACACGCCCCACCATGGCCCGCCACCTCCAGCCGGACGCTAGACCGCCGCCTGTCCCGCGAGGAAGGCGCACCGAGGGCTCACCGGAGCAGGATCGGGAATCGGGCTCCTCTCCCATGCCCTGCATTCGCCCGCGCCTAGGAGTTCTCCGCCTGCCACATCCAGTGGTGCTTCTCGAGGTCCCCCGTGATCCCGATGAGAAGGTCCTCCGTCACCGGGTCGGCGTCGCCGGTCGCGTTGACCCGTTCACGCATACGGGTGATGACCGCGCCGAGGGCGGCGACCATCGTGCCGACCGCGTCCGTGTCCTTGATCCAGCCCGCCGGCGCGGACTCGATGCCGCTGCTGGAGGCCACGGAGGCCGCCCGCCCGTCCGGCGAGACGCCGAGCGCGGAGGCCCGTTCGGCCACCGTGTCGGAGTGGGCGCGCGCGGAGGCGACCACGTCGTCCAGCTGGAGGTGGATGGAGCGGAAGCGCGGGCCGACGACGTTCCAGTGGATCTGCTTGGCGACCAGCGAGAGGTCCACCAGGTCGACGAGCGCGCCCTGCAGGGCGTCGGAGACGGTCTTCAGCGCGTCCTCGGGCAGCGGGCTCTTCACCACGTACATCGCCGTTCCTCCGGGGTTCTCGGGCAGCCACCAGCGGCCTGCCGGCATCGGCCTGCCTCCACCATGACCGGCCCCGTGGGCCCCGGCAAACGGTGGAAGCCGGGACGCAAGCCGCCACGCCGTGGCCCAGCGCAAGCCCCGCCGATCGGAGGAAAGGGGGACGCGGGCGCGCACCCCCGGAAAGCCGAGGCACGCGAACGGGCGCGCACACCCGGAAAGCCGGCGCACACGCACAGACCCGGACACGCGAAAGCCCCGGCCGGGCCTCACCAGGATCTCCCTGGGAAGCCCCTGCCGGGGCTTCACACGTATGGGGGCTGTCAGGCCGCGCGCGTGACGCTCACGCGGCGGCCACGCCGACCGCCTCGGCCGGTGCCTTGATGGTCACCCGTTCCGGTGGCACACCGGTCACCGAGACGGAACCCAGCATCGGACGGACCGGCGCCGGGACGGCGTCGGTGACCGCGGCGGACTGGGCCAGCTCGGCGAGGGCGAGCTCGTCGCTCACTTCCCGCATGAGTTCCGACATCCGTACGTCCAGCGCGTCGCAGATGGCGGAGAGCAGCTCGGAGGAAGCCTCCTTCTGCCCCCGCTCCACCTCGGAGAGATAGCCGAGTGAGACTCGGGCGGACGAGGAGACTTCGCGCAGAGTACGGCCCTGGCGCTGGCGCTGCCGACGCAGCACGTCACCCAGCAGGCGACGGAGCAGAATCATCGGTGGCTCCCTCCTCGGACCGCGTAGCCGCATCCTTCTCGCCCCACCGTACCGCCTCGCGCCGCGGCCGTGCGGGGAGCGATGTCGTGTTCACTCAGGGCTGCAAACATCAAAACCCCCCGTTCCGTTCCGTATCCTGTGCCCGCTCATTTCCGGTCTGTTCGCCCGCAAGCTCCCGTAGAAGCAGGGCGAGTACGCTCCGTACACTCTCCCTACGAATTTCCGCACGGCTGCCGTTCAACCGCAGGGCCTCCACTTTTCCGCCGGGGGCGGGATCAAGGCGCTTTCCGGCCGGTCCGGCGATGGCGACGAAGACCGTTCCCACCGGGTTCCCGTCCTGCGGATCGGGGCCGGCGACGCCCGTGGTGGCGATGCCCCAGTCGGCCCCGAGGGCCTGGCGCACCCCTGCGGCCATCTGGGCCGCGACCTGCGGGTCCACCGCCCCGCGACGCTCGAGGAGAGCGGCGTCGACACCGAGGAGCCGGTGCTTGAGCTCGGTGGCGTAGGCGGTGACCGAACCACGGAAGACCCGGGACGCCCCGGGTACCGCCGTGATCTCCGCGGCGACCAGGCCACCGGTCAGCGACTCGGCGACCGCGAGCGTCTCTCCGCTCGCTGTCAGTAGTCGGACCAATTCGGTGGCCGTGGTCGTCACGCTTCCTGTTCCTCCAACGCCGCCGCGCGTTCGGCGATTCCCCGGCGGCGTAGCACGATGGCCTGTCTCACATAGTCGAGCCCGGTGACCACGGTGAGGATCACCGCGGCGGCCATCACCCAGAACCGCAGGGTGGCCAGCCAGCCGGTCAGCGCCAGCACGTACATCCCGACGGCGATGCCCTGGGTGAGCGTCTTGAGCTTGCCGCCCCGGCTGGCGGGGATCACGCCGTACCGGATGACCACGAAACGCATCAGGGTGATGCCGAGTTCCCGGCCGAGGATGACCGCCGTGACCCACCAGGGCAGATCGCCCAGGGACGACAGGCAGATGAGCGCCGCGCCCATGATCGCCTTGTCGGCTATCGGGTCGGCGATCTTGCCGAAGTCGGTGACCAGGTTGTAGGTGCGCGCCAGATGACCGTCGAAGAGATCGGTGATCATGGCGATGGCGAAGGCCGCCCAGGCGAGCGAGCGCCAGGCCGGGTCGTAGCCGCCGTCCTCCAGCATCAGGACCACGAAGCCGGGCACCAGGACCAGCCGGAGCATGGTCAGCAGATTGGCCACGTTCCAGACGCTGGCCTGGTTGACGGCGGCCGCCGTGAGCTTGCCGCCGCGCAGGGGCCGCGCGTCCGGCGCGAGGGCGGGGCCGGAGACCTCCGGAACACCGTCGGCGGCCCGGTCCGAAGCGCTGCGCGCGCCCGGGGAGCCGCCCGAGGCGGATGCCGGGACTCCGGTCATCTGGCCGCCTCCTCGCTACACACCGACGAGCCCGGAAGCGGCTCGGCCACCAGGTCGACACCCTCCGTGCCGACCACCTTGGCCTCGACGATACGTCCGACGCTCAGGCCCTCGCCGCTCGTGAGCAGCACCTGGCCGTCCGTCTCCGGCGCCTGGTGCGCGGCGCGGCCGTACGAGCCGTCCTCGCCGTCGACGGACTCCACCAGGACGTGCACGGTCTCCCCGAGGCGCTCCTCGGCGCGCTGCGAGACCAGTTCCTCGGCGAGCCGCGAGACGCGTGCGAGGCGCTCGGCCACCACGTCCTCGTCGAGCTTGCCGTCGTAGGTCGCGGCCTCGGTGCCGTCCTCGTCGGAGTAGCCGAAGACGCCGATGGCGTCCAGGCGGGCGCCGGTCAGGAAGCGCTCCAGCTCGGCGAGGTCGGACTCGGTCTCGCCGGGGAAGCCGACGATGAAGTTGGAGCGCACACCGGCCTGGGGCGCCTTGGAGCGGATGGTGTCCAGCAGTTCCAGGAAGCGGTCGGTGTCGCCGAAGCGGCGCATGGAGCGCAGCACGTTCGGCGCGGAGTGCTGGAAGGACAGGTCGAAGTACGGGACGACCTTCGGGGTGGAGGTCAGCACGTCGATCAGGCCGGGCCGCATCTCGGCCGGCTGGAGGTAGCTGACGCGCACCCGCTCGATGCCGTCCACGTCGGCCAGCTCGGGCAGCAGGGACTCCAGGAGGCGGATGTCGCCCAGGTCCTTGCCGTAGGAGGTGTTGTTCTCGGAGACCAGCATGATCTCCTTGACGCCCTGCTCGGCCAGCCAGCGCGTCTCGTTCAGGACGTCGCTGGGGCGGCGGGAGATGAAGGAGCCCCGGAAGGACGGGATGGCGCAGAAGGAACAGCGCCGGTCGCAGCCGGAGGCCAGCTTGACCGAGGCGACCGGGGAGCCGTCCAGGCGGCGGCGCAGGGGCGCGCGCGGTCCCGAGGAGGGCGCGATGCCGTCCGGGAGGTCGACGGGGGCGTGCCCCGGCAGGGCGACGGAGGCCGCGGACTCCTGGCGTTCGGCCGGGCTGATCGGCAGCAGCTTGCGGCGGTCGCGCGGGGTGTGGGCGGCGTGGATGCCGCCGGACAGGATGGTCTGCAGCCGGTCGGAGATGTCGGAGTAGTCGTCGAAGCCGAGCACGCCGTCGGCCTCGGGCAGCGCCTCGGCCAGTTCCTTGCCGTACCGCTCGGCCATGCAGCCCACGGCCACGACGGCCTGGGTTCTGCCATGGTCCTTGAGGTCGTTGGCCTCCAGGAGGGCGTCGACGGAGTCCTTCTTGGCGGCTTCGACGAATCCACAGGTGTTGACGACGGCGACGTCCGCGTCCGCGGCGTCCTCGACGAGCTGCCAGCCGTCCGCCTCCAAGCGGCCTGCGAGCTCCTCCGAGTCCACCTCGTTACGGGCGCAGCCGAGAGTGACGAGTGCGACGGTACGGCGTTCAGGCATGGGCTCAAGACTACTTTGTCTGACCGGCACCCTATGTCGACGGGGTTGGCCGCTCCCGGCCAACCCCGTCGGTACACCGCTCACCCCGGGGTCACCCCCGGAGAAGTCATCCCACCTCGGGGTCGCCCTTGGTGTAGGTCAGGCGCTCCACGGCGCCCGGCCGGAAGTCGGCGTCGATCTTCTTGCCGTTGACGTACAGCTGGATCGCCCCGGCGTCGCCGAGGATCAGGTTGATCTTGGAGCTGTCCTGGAAGGTCTTGGACTGGCCCTTGCCGAGCAGCCCGTCGAAGAGCATCCGGCCGTTGTGGTCCTTGGCGGAGATCCAGCTGCGCCCGTCGACCGCGCTGACCTGGACGGTCACCTTGTCCTGGGGGGCGGCGGCGATGGCGCTGTCGGACGGGTCGGACTTCGGGACGACGGGCTTGGCCGTGGTCGGCGTGGCGGTCGGGGACTTGGTGACGGTGGGCGAGGGGCTGGCGTCGGTCGCCTGCGTGTCGGCGCCGTCGCCGTCGCCCTTGAAGGCGGTGAAGCCGACGAAACCGATCACGACGACGATCGCGGCGACCATGGCGGCCGTCCAGTTGGGCCCCCGCCGTTCGGGTCGGATGCGCTCGGCCTCGAAAAGCGGCGCGGCCGGAGTGGGCGCGGGGCGGCCGCCGTGCTCGGCGTCGAACTGCTCGACCAGTGGCGCGGGGTCGAGGTGCACGGCGCGGGCCAGTGTGCGAATGTGCCCACGGGCGTACACGTCGCCGCCACAGGGCGCGAAGTCGTCGGCTTCTATGGCGTGCACGATGGCGAGACGGACGCGCGTGACGTCGCTGACGTCGCTCACCGTCAGACCGGCGGCGAGGCGCGCCTTCTTGAGGGCATGACCGACGGAGGGACGCTCTTCGTCGGGTACGTCGTGGAACGGACGCTCGTCTTCGGGGGAGTTGCTGCCGATGGACACGGGGGCGCCTTTCGAGCGTGTGAGCCACCTGTGCTGGAGGTTCAGTCTAGGCGGGGTGCGAAAGGGTGGGGCAAGCGGGCGACGGGACTTTGTACGCCATCGGAATGGCCGCTCGGCCCGACGGCGGGACGGGGGAGTCGGCCCCCGAAGGAAACCTCTACCCCGCATCTCGCTCAACTTGACGTACTGCGAAGGGAAACGGTTGCTCATCGAGATCTAACGGGTGGATCACGGTGATGCCGCCACCCGGCGCAACAACGACACGCCGGGTGGCCTGTTCTCCTTCGGCGTGTTAACCCTCGGACTCCCCGCGGATGACGGCGAGCACTCCGTCCAGTTCGTCGGGTTTCACGAGAACGTCACGTGCCTTCGAACCCTCGCTCGGACCCACGATGTTCCGGGACTCCATGAGATCCATCAGCCGGCCCGCCTTGGCGAAGCCCACGCGCAGCTTGCGCTGGAGCATGGAGGTGGAGCCGAACTGCGTGGAGACGACCAGCTCGGCCGCCTGGCAGAGCAGGTCGAGGTCGTCGCCGATGTCCTCGTCGATCTCCTTCTTCTGCTTGGTGCCCACGGTGACGTCGTCCCGGAAGACCGGCGCCATCTGGTCCTTGCAGTGCTGGACGACGACCGCGACCTCTTCCTCGGTCACGAACGCGCCCTGCATACGGGTCGGCTTGTTGGCGCCCATGGGGAGGAAGAGGCCGTCGCCCTTGCCGATGAGCTTCTCGGCGCCGGGCTGGTCGAGGATGACGCGGGAGTCCGCCAGCGAGGAGGTCGCGAAGGCCAGCCGGGAGGGCACGTTGGCCTTGATGAGACCGGTGACCACGTCCACGGAGGGCCGCTGCGTGGCGAGCACCAGGTGGATGCCTGCCGCGCGGGCGAGCTGGGTGATGCGCACGATCGAGTCCTCGACGTCGCGCGGGGCGACCATCATGAGGTCGGCCAGCTCGTCCACGATCACCAGCAGATACGGGTACGGCTGCAGCTCGCGCTCGCTGCCGGGCGGCGACGTGACCTTGCCCTCGCGCACCGCGCGGTTGAAGTCGTCGATGTGCCGGTAGCCGTAGGCGGCGAGGTCGTCGTAGCGCAGGTCCATCTCGCGCACGACCCACTGGAGGGCCTCGGCGGCCCGCTTGGGGTTGGTGATGATCGGCGTGATCAGGTGCGGGATGCCCTCGTAGGCGGTCAGCTCGACGCGCTTGGGGTCGACCAGGATCATCCGCACGTCGTCGGGGGTCGCGCGCATCATGATCGAGGTGATCAGGCAGTTGATGCAGGACGACTTGCCGGAGCCGGTCGCACCGGCGACCAGCATGTGCGGCATCTTGGCCAGCGAGTGCATCACGTACCCGCCCTCGACGTCCTTGCCGAAGGCGACCAGCATCGGGTCGTCGTCCTCGGCGGACTCCGCGAGGCGCAGCACGTCGCCGAGGTTGACCATCTCCCGGTCGGTGTTGGGGATCTCGATGCCGACCGCCGACTTGCCGGGGATCGGGCTGATGATCCGCACGTCCGGGCTGGCGACGGCGTACGCGATGTTCTTGGTGAGCGCGGTGATCCGCTCGACCTTCACGGCGGGGCCGAGCTGGACCTCGTAGCGGGTGACCGTCGGGCCCCGGGTGAAGCCGGTGACGTCGGCATCCACCTTGAACTCGCTGAACACCGTGCGCAGCGAGGCCACGATCGCGTCGTTGGCCGCGCTGCGCGCCTTGCCGGGGCCGCCCCGGGTGAGCAGGTCGAGGGAGGGCAGCGCGTAGGTGATGTCCCCGGCGAGCTGGAGCTGTTCGGCGCGCGCGGGCATCTCGCGGGGCGCGGGCGGGGCCGCCTTGGTGAGGTCGGGGACACTGCCGGAACCCGAGGAGCTGCCGGAACCCGAGGAGGTGTCCCGTCGCGGCCGGGCGCCCGGCACCGGCGACGGCGTCGGCACCGGCGTCGTCTCCTCGCGGTCGCCCACGCTCACGCCCTGGGTGAGGTCGGCGACCACCGGGGAGGGCGGCATCCCGTGCAGCACGGCCCCGTCGAGAGCGGCGGCGGCCGCGGCGGCGACATCCACCGCGTCCATCGGCCGCTTCCCGTCGGGCTGGGGCACGGCGGAGCGCCGGGGGCGGCTCCGGCGGCGCGCGAGGGCGTCCTCCTCGGCGCTGCCCGGGTCGTGCTCCGCAGGGGCACCCCGGCGGGTCCGGGGGCGCCCGGGGGCGCTTTCGCGCCAGTCGTCCTCGTAGGCGTCGGCGTCCTCCGTGCCGTCGTCCGCGTAGTCGTGGACGATGCCCAGGCGCACCCCGAGCGCGCGCAGGCGCTGCGGAACGGCGTTGACCGGGGTCGCGGTGACGACGAGCAGCCCGAACACGGTGAGCAGCACCAGCAGCGGCACGGCGAGCACGGCGGTCATGGTGTACGTCAGCGGGGTCGCCGCGGCCCAGCCGATGAGGCCGCCCGCGTCCCTTATGGCCCGCATCCCGTCGCTGCGGGCGGGCGAGCCGCAGGCGATGTGGACCTGGCCGAGGACGCCGATGACGAGCGCGGACAGGCCGATCACGATCCGCCCGTTGGCCTCCTGCTGCTGCGGATGCCGGATGAACCGTACGGCGATCACCGCGAGCAGGATCGGGACCAGCAGGTCGAGGCGGCCGAAGGCGCCGGTGACCAGGATCTCCACCAGGTCGCCGACCGGGCCGCGCAGATCGGCCCAGGTCCCGGCGGCCACGATCAGCGCGAAGGCGAACAGCAGGAGTGCCACGCCGTCCTTGCGGTGGGCCGGGTCCAGGTTCTTCGCACCCTGCCCTATGCCCCGGAAGACGGCGCCGACCGCGTGCGCGAGCCCCAGCCAGAGGGCGCGCACGAGCCGGTACACGCCCCCGGTGGGGCTGGGTGCGGGCTTCGCCGGCGCGGGCTTGCGCGCCGGGGCCTTCTTGGCGGCCGCCTTCTTGGCCGGGGCCTTCTTCGCGGGGGCCTTCCTCGCCGGAGCCTTCGCGGGAGCGGCCGCCTTTCCGGCGGGCTGCTTCTTGGCTGCGGAGGGACGTGAGGCCATGGGTGTGAGGTTACCGGTGAGGACGACAGCGGACACGTGTGCCCAGGGCTTCACCCGTTCGTGTCGCCCTTGCCAGGGCACGGAACTGACGTGGCCTCATGGCCGGTCGCCCGGGGCGGGCGCCGGCTCCCGGCACGTCAGTTCTGCGGCGGCAGCGGCGCGCCCCCGCCGTCCGCGCCCGGCTCGAGCGCGTCCAGCGCGCGCCGCAGTCCGGTGAGCTTGCGCTCCAGATGGGCGGCCGTGGCGACCGCCGCCGCGTCCGCCGACTCCTCGTCCAGCTGCTTGGAGAGCGCCTCGGCCTGCTCCTCGACGGCCGCGAGTCGCGCGGACAGCTCCGCGAGCAGCCCGGCGGGCTCCTTGCCGCCGACCGCGCCCTTGCCGCCGCCCTCCAACTGGAGCCGCAGCAGCGACGCCTGCTCGCGCAGCTGACAGTTCTTCATGTACAGGTCGACGAACACGGACACCTTGGCGCGCAGCACCCAGGGGTCGAACGGCTTGGAGATGTAGTCCACCGCGCCCGCCGCGTACCCCCGGAAGGTGTGGTGGGGGCCGTGGTTGATCGCGGTCAGGAAGATGATCGGGATGTCCCGTGTCCGCTCCCGCCGCTTGATGTGCGCGGCGGTCTCGAAACCGTCCATGCCCGGCATCTGAACGTCCAGCAGAATGACCGCGAAATCGTCCGTGAGCAGTGCTTTGAGCGCTTCCTCCCCGGACGATGCCCGCACCAGCGTCTGATCGAGCGCCGAGAGGATGGCCTCCAGCGCCAGCAGATTCTCCGGCCGGTCATCGACCAGGAGGATCTTGGCCTTCTGCACCATGGCCCGCCCTCCTCGCCCCGGCGGTACACCGGGCGCCGCCCCAGGGGACGACTCCCTTTCGCCGCCCGTCCTTGTGCCGGTCATCGTAGCCGCACCCCGCCCGTCGCCACACCCTGTCACCGTGATGTCACTGTGCACGGAGCGGAAACGCGGGCCGGGCCCGGAACGTTCCCGGAATCCGGGATTCCGACACCTGCCGGGGAGGTGAGTCCTCGGTCACATCCCGTTCTGTCACACCGTCACCGGGGCGCGCGGCCCTGTCACTCCGGCCCCGGCCGCCGGATCGCCCCGGCTCTCAGCCGCCGTTGGACTCCGGCCGCATCCACTGTCGCATGACGCTCAGCAGACTGTCGGGGTCCACCGGCTTGGTGACGTAGTCGGAGGCGCCCGACTGAAGCGCCTTCTCCCGGTCGCCCTTCATCGCCTTGGCGGTGAGCGCGATGATGGGCAGCCCCGCGAACTGCGGCATCCTGCGGATCGCCGTGGTGGTCGCGTAGCCGTCCATCTCCGGCATCATGATGTCCATCAGCACGACCACCACGTCGTCGTGCTGCTCCAGCACCTCGATGCCCTCACGGCCGTTCTCGGCGTACAGCACCGCCAGTCCGTGCTGCTCGAGGACGCTGGTGAGCGCGAACACGTTGCGCACGTCGTCGTCGACGATCAGCACCTTCTCGCCGCCGAACCGCACGGCGGCCTCCGGCCGTACCTCGCCCTCCCGCTGCTCCGAGGGCGCCTGCGAGAGCTCGAGCCGGGGCTCGGGCGCCGTGGCGCGACGGCGCCGCCGGAAGAGCGCGGCGGGCCCGTTCTGCGTCTCCCGGTACGACTTCACCTCGGCCGGGGTCTCGGTCTCCGCCGCCGACAGCTGCGAGGACACCCGCGCCTCGGAGGCGGCGACCAGCTCGCCGGCCTCCAGCTGCGGCACGGACTGCTGGTAATAGCCCTGCGGCGGAAGGCCGTTCAGGTGCAGCGGCAGGTACAGCGTGAACGTCGAGCCGCGGCCCGGCTCGCTCTGCGCGTAAATCTCGCCGCCGAGCAGCTGGGCGATCTCGCGGGAGATCGAAAGACCGAGCCCGGTGCCGCCGTACTTGCGGCTGGTCGTGCCGTCGGCCTGCTTGAACGCCTCGAAGATCACCCGCATCTTGCTCGCGGCGATCCCGATGCCGGTGTCGGTCACCGAGAACGCGATCAGCGGCGCGTCCGGATCGGTCAGCGACCCCGCCTCCAGCAACTGCTCCCGGATGGACTGCGGTACGTCCGTCCCGGCGGGCCGGATCACCAGTTCCACCGAGCCCGAGTCGGTGAACTTCACCGCGTTGGACAGCAGGTTGCGCAGCACCTGGAGCAGCCGCTGCTCGTCGGTGTGCAGGGTCGCGGGCAGCTCCGGGGAGACCCGCACCGACAGGTCCAGGCCCTTCTCCGCCGTCAGCGGCCGGAAGGTCGCCTCCACGTAGTCCACCAGCTGGACCAGCGCGATCCGCGTCGGCGAGACGTCCATCTTGCCCGCCTCGACCTTCGACAGATCGAGGATGTCGTTGATCAGCTGGAGCAGGTCCGAGCCCGCGCCGTGGATGGTCTCGGCGAACTCCACCTGCTTCGGGGAGAGGTTGCTCTCCGCGTTGTCGGCGAGCAACTTGGCAAGGATCAGCAGGGAGTTGAGCGGTGTACGCAGCTCGTGCGACATGTTGGCGAGGAACTCGCTCTTGTACCGCATCGACACCGCGAGCTGCTCGGCCCGCTCCTCCAGGACCTGCCGCGCCTCCTCGATCTCGGTGTTCTTGACCTCGATGTCGCGGTTCTGCCGGGCCAACAGCTCGGCCTTCTCCTCCAGTTCGGCGTTGGACGACTGGAGCGCCTTCTGCCGGTTCTCCAACTCGGCCGACCGCTCGCGCAGTTGCTCGGTCAGCTCCTGCGACTGGGCCAACAGCTGCTCGGTCTTGGTGTTGACCGAGATGGTGTTGACGCTGGTCGCGATCATCTCCGCGATCTGGTTGAGGAAGTCCCGCTGGATGTGGGTGAACTTGGTGAACGACGCCAGCTCGATCACCCCGAGCACGTTGCCCTCGAAGACCACCGGCAGCACGATCAGCTGCGCGGGCCGCGCCTCACCGAGCCCCGACGTGATCTTGAGATAGCCCGCCGGAGGCTCGACGAGCAGCGTGTGCTTCTCCTGCGCCACCGCGCCGATCAGCCCCTCACCGGGCCGGAACGACGTCGGCATCGCCCCCGTCGTGCAGCCGTACGAGCCCAGCAGACGCAGCTCGTACCCGTCCTCGGACTCACCTCCGGCGTCCTGCCCCTCCATCAGTGGCATCGCCAGGAAGAACGCGCCGTGCTGCGCGGAGACCACCGGCGTCAGCTCGCTCATGATGAGCGAGGCCACGTCCTTCAGGTCCCGGCGGCCCTGCATCAGCGCGGAGATCCGGGCCAGGTTGCCCTTGAGCCAGTCCTGTTCGTTGTTGACGATCGTGGTGTCGCGCAGGTTGGCGATCATCTTGTTGATCGAGTCCTGGAGCACCTGGATCTCGCCGGAGGCGTCCACGTCGATCTTCAGGTTCAGATCGCCGCGCGTCACGGCCGTGGCGACCTTCGCGATCGCGCGCACCTGCCGGGTCAGGTTCCCGGCCATCTCGTTCACCGACTCGGTCAGGTCGCGCCAGGTGCCGTCCACGTCCCGCACGCGCGCCTGGCCGCCGAGGATGCCCTCGGTGCCCACCTCGCGGGCGACCCGGGTGACCTCCTGGGCGAACGACGACAGCTGGTCCACCATCGTGTTGATCGTCGTCTTCAGCTCCAGGATCTCGCCCCGGGCGTCGATGTCGATCTTCTTGGTCAGATCGCCCTTGGCGATGGCCGTGGTCACCATGGCGATGTTGCGCACCTGGCCGGTGAGGTTGGACGCCATCCCGTTCACCGACTCGGTGAGGTCCTTCCACGTGCCCGCCACACCGGGAACGTGCGCCTGACCGCCCAGGATGCCGTCCGTACCCACCTCGCGGGCCACCTTGGTCACCTGGTCCGCGAACGAACTCAGCGTCTTCACCATGATGTTGATGGTGTCCGCGAGCTGCGCCACCTCACCGCGCGCCTCGATGGTCACCTGACGGGTCAGGTCGCCGTTGGCCACCGCCGAGGCGACCTGCGAGATGTTCCGCACCTGCATGGTCAGGTTGTTGGCCATCAGGTTGACGTTGTTGCTCAGGTCCTTCCAGATGCCCGTGACACCCGGCACATGCGCCTGGCCGCCCAGGATGCCCTCGGTGCCCACCTCACGGGCCACCCGGGTCACCTGCTCGGCGAACGACGACAGCTGGTCGACCATCGTGTTGACCGTGGTGACGAGTTCGAGGATCTCGCCCTTGGCGTCGACAGTGATCTTCTTCGACAGGTCGCCCTTGGCCACCGCCGTCGTCACCTCGGCGATGTTGCGCACCTGGATCGTCAGGTTGTTCGCCATGAAGTTCACGGACTGCGTGAGGTCCTTCCAGGTGCCCGAGACACCCTGGACCTCGGCCTGGCCGCCGAGGATGCCCTCCGTGCCCACCTCACGGGCGACGCGCGTGACCTCCTGCGCGAACGACGACAGCTGGTCCACCATCGTGTTCAGCGTGTTCTTCAGCTCCAGGATCTCCCCGCGCGCGTCCACGGTGATCTTCTGGGAGAGGTCACCGCGCGCCACCGCCGTCGCGACCTGCGCGATGTTGCGCACCTGGCCGGTCAGGTTGCCGGCCATGCCGTTCACCGACTCGGTGAGGTCCCGCCACACCCCGGCCACGCCCGGCACCTGCGCCTGACCGCCGAGCCGCCCCTCGGTGCCCACGTCACGGGCGACCCGGGTGACCTGGTCGGCGAAGGCGGAGAGCTGGTCCACCATCGTGTTGATGGTGTTCTTCAGCTCCAGGATCTCGCCGCGCGCGTCCACGCCGATCTTCTGCGACAGATCGCCGCGCGCCACGGCCGTCGTCACCTGGGAGATGTTGCGCACTTGCATGGTCAGGTTGTTGGCCATGAGGTTGACGGAGTCCGTCAACTCCTTCCAGGTGCCCGAGACGCCGTCCACCCGGGCCTGGCCGCCGAGCCGTCCCTCGGTGCCCACGTCACGGGCCATCCGCGTCACCTGGTCGGCGAAGCTGGAGAGCTGGTCCACCATGGTGTTCACGGTGTTCTTCAGCTTGAGCATCTCGCCGGAGACGTCGACGGTGACCTTCTGCGAGAGGTCGCCGTTGGCCACCGCCGTGGTCACCTGGGCGATGTTGCGCACCTGACCGGTCAGGTTGCGGAACGCGGTGTTGACGGAGTCCGTCAGGTCCTTCCAGGTACCGGCCGCGCCGGACACCTGGGCCTGACCGCCCAGCTCGCCCTCGACCCCGATCTCCCGCGCGACCCGGGTCACCTCGGCACCGAACGCCGACAGCTGGTCCACCATGCCGTTGACGGTGTTCTTCAGCTCCAGCATCTCGCCGGCCACGTCCACCGTGACCTTCTGCGACAGATCGCCGTTCGCCACGGCGGTCGTCACGGCCGCGATGTCCCGCACCTGCGTGGTCAGGTTCCGGAAGACCGTGTTGACCGAGTCCGTCAGGTCCTTCCAGGTGCCCGCCGCGCCCGGCACATTGGCCTGGCCGCCGAGCCGTCCCTCGGCGCCGACCTCGTTGGCCACGCGCGTGACCTCGTCCGCGAAGATCCGCAGCGTCTCGGTCATCTGGTTGATCGTCTCGGCGAGCTGCGCGACCTCACCGCGCGCGGGCACGGTCACCTTCTGGGACAGGTCACCGTTCGCGACCGCCGTCGTCACCTGGGAGATCCCGCGCACCTGGGCGGTGAGGTTCCCGGCCATCGTGTTGACGGAGTCGGTCAGCTCCTTCCACACCCCGGCCACCCCGGGCACCTGCGCCTGGCCGCCCAGGATGCCCTCCGTGCCCACCTCACGGGCGACACGCGTCACCTCGGAGGAGAAGGACGACAGCTGCTCCACCATCGTGTTGACGGTGTTCTTCAGCTCCAGCATCTCGCCGGCCACCTGCACGGTGACCTTGCGCGAGAGATCACCGCTCGCGACCGCCGTCGTCACCAGGGCGATGTCGCGCACCTGCGCGGTCAGCCGGTTCGCCATGGTGTTGACGGACTCCGTCAGGTCCTTCCAGGAACCCGACATGCCCCGCACCTTGGCCTGCCCGCCGAGCTTGCCCTCGGTGCCGACCTCGATGGCGACCCGCGTCACCTCGTCGGTGAACGTGGAGAGCTGGTCCACCAGGTTGTTGACGGTCCGGCCCACCTTCAGGAACTCGCCCCGCAGCGGATGCCCGGTCCCGTCCGGCGCCTCGGTGCGCAGATCCATGCGCGGCGACAGATCGCCCTCCGCGACCGCCGTCAGCACCCGGCTGACCTCCGAGACCGGCCACACCAGCTCGTCGACCAGCGCGTTGGAGTTCTCCACGGCGGCCGCCCACGAGCCCTCGCAGGCGCCCGTCTCCAGCCGCTCCGTCAGCTTTCCCTCACGGCCGACCATGCGCCGTACCCGGGACAACTCACCGGTCAGATGCAGATTGCGGTCGGCGACCTCGTTGAAGACCGCCGCGATCTCCGACATCACCCCGTCGCCGGACACCGTGAGCCGCTTGCGGAAGTTGCCGTCCCGCATGGCCTCCAGAGCCGACAGCAACCGGTTCAGGGCAGCCGTGTCCACGACGGTGGTGCCCCCGCCCCTCCGCGCGGACGGTCCGCCCTTCGCGCGCGTCTTCGTGCCCCGCGTCGCTGCGCCAGACTCCACTGTGTCCCTCCCGGAGGGGTAGACCGTCACTGCCGTGCCCGGCGGCGCCGGCCCGGTGCGCCGCCGGCCGGCGCACCGGATTGCTTCCGCGTACAAGTCACCGCCCGGCCCGCAGGACCGCCCGGTACTTCTGCCGATACCGCTGTCCGCGAAGTTCCGGCCGCACCAGGGGCTGCTGCCCACCGCTCATGGAACACACGCGGGGTGCGGCCGGACCTTCATCAAAATCCTGCCCAGTGTTTCACCCCGGCCGAACCAGGCCATAACAGTTCGGCAGCTTCGCACATCGTCCGCACACCCTGGGGGGTAAACACCGGTGACCGGCATCCGCTCGGACGGCGAAGGTAAGTAACCTTGCACGGGGCTGTCCAGCCGCACCGGCCCGGCCGGCCCGAACGCCGAGACGACGAAGAGCGGTTATCGGAGGGGCGGCCGCGGAGCATGACCGGAGCGATCCCGGGGGAACAGCCCCCCGAGCAACGGCCGACGGGCGAGCCGATGCCGCGACAGCGGCGCGAGCCGGCCGGCCCCATCGCCTTGCACGTAGACGACAGGTCAGGGAGTTCTGTGATCACCGCGCGCGCGGCCGCCAGCTTCGAGCCCGTGGGGCGTTCGGTCGCGACCGCCCGGTCCTTCGTCCGCGACACCCTCCAGGGCTGGGGCTTCGCCGACATCGTCGACGACGCCGTGGTCCTCACCAGCGAACTGGTGACCAACGCCGTCGTCCACGCGGGCACCGAGGCCGAGGTCCTGTGCCTGCGCACCGAACCCGGCGTACGCATCGAGGTCTCCGACCGCTACCCCGAGCGCGAGGTCCCGCTGCAGAGCGCGCACGCGGTCATGGGCAGCCCCGACCGCGAGGGCGGCCGCGGCCTCCAGCTCTGCGCGGCCCTCGCCTCCCGCTGGGGCGTGGAGTACACCTCCACCCACAAGAACGTCTGGTTCCAGCTCGACCTGCCCGAACGCGCGCTCGGCACCCGGACCGCCGGGCCCGCCCTGCCCATCGATCTGCTGCCGACCGCCGACGGCCGGGTCCGCGTCGCCGTCCTCCAGATCGACCGCAAGGGCTCGGTCAGCGCCTGGAACGAGGACGCCGAGGAACTCTTCGGCTACGCGGCCGACGAGGTCGTCGGCAAGCCCCTCACCGACCTCGCTGCCTGGCCGCACACCCCCGGCACCGGCACCGGCATCGCCGAGGCACTCCAGCTCTCCCGCTGGGAGGGCAGCTACGGCGTCCGCCGCGCCGACGGCCGCGTCACCCCCGTCTACGCCTCCCACCTCAGAGTCCGCGACACCGGCGGCGAGCCCTCCACCGTCTGCCTCCTGGTCCGCGACCACGAGCGCGCCGTCCTCCAGACCCCCTCCCGCGTGCCCGCGGGCGACCAGGGCGGCGCCGAAGGGCCGAGCGCCGACCCCTTCGAGGTCTTCATCGGCTCCCCCGCCCCGGACGACCTCGACGGCCTCCTCCAGCGCACGGTCGAGCGCGCCCGCGACATGCTCGACGGCGACTCCGCCTTCCTGCTGCTCGCCACCGACGACGAGACCGAGCTGGAGGTCCGCGCCTCCACCGGCCTGCCCTCCGCCCGCCAGCGCTTCGCCCGCGTCCCCGTCGAGGCGGGCCCCGGCCGCTACGGCTCGGCGCGGATGCCCGCCGTCCACGAGGACCTGACCGCCGTACCCGGCGCGGTGCCCCTCCTCGCCGGCACCGGAATGCGCTCGGTCGTCACCGTGCCGCTCAAGGTCGAGGGCCGCCTCACCGGCTCCCTGGGCGTCGCCGCCGAGGGCCCCGGGCGCTACTCCAACGAGGAGGCGCTGCGCCTGCAGTTCGCCGCCGACCGCATCGCCCTGGCCGTCGAATCGGCCCGCCTCGGCGAACTGGAGCGGCTGCGCCGGGGCTCGCTGAGCTTCCTGGTCGAGGCGTCCGACCTCCTGGCGGGCACCCTCGACCGCGACCAGACGCTGGCCCTCATGGCCCAGATGACGGTGCCGACCCTGGCCACCTGGTGCGCGGTCTACACGATCGCCGACCCGGCCTCCGACCCGTATCTGTCGTACGTCCTCCACGAGGACGAGGAACTCATCGACGGCATCAAGTCCCTGCTGTCGAAGATCCCCCCGCCCGAGCCGGTCCTGACGCCCGGCGCCCAGGTCTGGCCGCTGCCCGGCGAGGTCGCCCACCAGGCTGCCCTGCGCAGCTCCATGCGCAGCCTCGGCCTGGCCGGCGGTCCCGCCCAGCAGCTCACGGCGAGCATCGGCCCCACCCTGGCGACGGCCTCCGCCGTCGGCGGCGAGACCGTGGTCCTCCCGCTGGTCGCCCGCAACCGCGTCATCGGCATGCTGACCCTCGGCAAGCCCGCGGACGAACACTTCCGCCAGGAGATCCTGGAGCTGGCCGAGGACCTCTCCCGCCGCGCCGCGCTCGCCCTGGACAACGCCCGCCTGTACTCGGAGCGCACGGCCATCAGCCAGTCCCTCCAGCGCAGCCTGCTCCCCCCGGGCCTGCCGCACATCGACGGCGTCGAGGTCGACGTCATCTACCGCGCGGCCGGCGAGGGCAACGAGGTCGGCGGCGACTTCTACGACCTCTTCCCGATCGGCGACGGCGCCTACGGCTTCGCCATCGGCGACGTCTGCGGCACCGGCCCCAACGCGGCCGCCGTCACCGGCCTCGCTCGCCACGCCCTGCGCCTGCTGGCCCGCGAGGGCCTCAGCGGCCCGGCAGTCCTGCAGCGGCTGAACTCCGCGATCCTCGACGAGGGCGACCGCAGCCGCTTCCTCACCCTGCTCTACGGCGAGTTGCGCCCTCAGGCCAACGGCGGCGCCGAGATGAAGGTGGTCTGCGCGGGCCACCCGCTCCCGCTGCGCCTGCGTCAGGACGGCACGGTCGAGACCGCCGCCGAACCCCAGCCCCTGCTCGGCGTGATCGAGGACCTCGAGCTGTACGAGGAGACGGTCACCCTCGACCCCGGCGACGTGCTGCTGTGCGTCACGGACGGCGTCACCGAACGCCGCGAGGGCACCCGCATGTTGGGCGACGACGGTCTCGCCGACGTCCTCACCACGTGCACGGGGCTCACCGCGGGCGCGGTGGCCGCCCGCATCCTGCGCGCCGTGGAGCGCTTCGCCTCCGACGCCCCGTCCGACGACATGGCCATCCTGGCCATGCGGGTTCCGGGCCTTCAGCAGGACTGAGGCCCGGGGCCACCGGCCCCTGGACATGAAAAAGACCCCGCCCGAATGGGCGGGGTCTTTCTGGCTGAGCCCCCAAACGGAATCGAACCGTTGACCTTCTCCTTACCATGGAGACGCTCTGCCGACTGAGCTATAGGGGCCTTGTCGCTTTCGAGGCTTCCCTCGCGGCGACAAGAAGATCGTACCCCGAACACGCACGGGTTCCCAAATCCGTTCGGGCCCGATCATCAAGCGGGCTGAAGAAGTCCCCCAAGTGCGTTGCAGGCGGCAGCGATCCGGTGCATGTCCCGCTTCGTCAGCGCGGCCTCCACGGGCAGCGCCAGCGTCTCGTCGGCGGCCCGCTCGGTCTCCGGCAGCGACACACAGCGCCGGAATCCGGGCATCCGGTGGACGGGCGTCCGCACGGGCACCCGGCAGTCAACTCCCCTGGCCCGCAAGGCACGCGCGAACGCGTCCCGGTCCGGCCTCCCGTTGCCCGGCACCCGCACCACGTACTGCTGATAGGTATGCCCGTCCCCCCCGGCGGGAGTGCGCACCCCCTTGAGCCGCGCGTCGAGATACGCGGCCCGCTCCCGACGGGAGGCCGGTTCGTCGTACGGCGTCTCGGACTCGCCGTGCTCCAGCACGAACAGCCCGTGCCGCGCGGCGACCTCCCCCAACGCCCCGGTGTCCGCCTGCCGTCCGAAGCGATGCACGACAACGAGGGCCGCGGTGCGCGGAGTTACCGCCGCCTCCACGGCAGCGGCGTCCAGGCAGTAGGTGACGGGGTCTATGTCGGCGAAGGCCGGCACCGCGCCCGCCCGGGTCACGGCCTCGGCGATCTCCGCGTTCCCGAAGGCCGGTACGACGACCTCGTGACCGGCGCCCACGCCGGCGGCCCTGAGCATTTCAGCGGTAGCCATGGGCCCCATGCTTCGCGGGCAATGTGAACGTAAAGTGAAGCAAAACAAAAAAGGGCTGGTCCCTGAACCGAAGTTCAGGGACCAGCCCTATCAAAAGGAGTTCGGCGGCGTCCTACTCTCCCACAGGGTCCCCCCTGCAGTACCATCGGCGCTGTGAGGCTTAGCTTCCGGGTTCGGAATGTAACCG
>NZ_JBEZXY010000021.1:0-29061 GCF_040638245.1 Streptomyces sp. NPDC026659
CTCCCCGCGATCTTCAGGGATCGGGGGGAGGGGGATCACCCCCCGGGTTGATCAAGCGCAGGCCGCCCGCTCGAAGTTGATCTCGCGGGCCTTCAAGGCGGCGCCGGCCAGTGCCCTGGCGTGATCATCAGTCGACGTGATCGCGATGCTGGCAAGCACGTCAGCGAAGAGATGATCTTCCAGATTGTGTTGGTCCTCGAAGTCCGGTGCTGCGTCGGCTATGGCCTGCACACGCTGCCGCACTTGGGAGACGTCCATGCGTGCCTCCCTCGGTGCCCTGGCCCCGTGGCCGGCCGCCCTACCGTCGCCTGGCAGTGACCCCTCGTATGGCCTTGGCGTGCGTGCTGGTGGCCATGCCTGTGGCCCTGATGTGGAGGAGCTGGCAGTAGCCCTTGGCCCTGGCTCCCATGTACTTGTGCAGCTGCTTGGTGCAGCGGGACCAGTCGCCTGGCGTTCCCCATCGGATCTTGGCTGCGCCGGCTCCGCTGGTCCAGTACCGCCTCAGTGTCTCGGCGTTGCCTCGGCTGCTGCGTGATCCTCGTCCTCGTGCTGCCACAGTGATCACCCTTCCCGTGGCGCGGGCTACCTACCGTCTACCCGGTGAGTCCTGGGTGCTGCTCGGGTGGGCGCCTGCGCCCGCTGGCCGGCCGTGGTACAGCGTTGCCCTCCCGGCTGGACTTGAGGCCGTGGCAGGTGGCGCACACGCCTTGCAGCCGGTCCTCTGCGTGGTCGTCGGTCTTGGCCTGGACGTGGTCGCAGTGAGTACTGGGCCGCACGTTGCAGATCTTGCAGACCGGATCACGGGCCAGCACGCGGGCCCTGATCTGCCGCCAGTTCGACGGCAGCCGTGCCTTGCGATTCGAGCCCTGCCATCCGCCGCTCACGAGCCTTCGGGGTCGTTCTCCGCGCGAATGGATACGCGCCGGGCGAGCAGGGTGAGCGTGACGCGCACGAGTTCGTCCGCCCGCGTGCTGACCTCGTGCAGGATGACGGGGTCGTCGGCGGAGGCGAGCAGGGACTGCCCGTTGATGCGGATGTCGTTCGGAACGATGACGCTGTCTCCGATGGTGGCGTCGCTCGTGGCACGGCCCTTCTCGACGATCTCGATCACAGCGCCGCGCGGTCCATCGGTCTTCTTCAACCGCGACATCAGTCAGTCACCGCCTCGTCCTTCTGGCGCACGATGCTGAGGACGTTGACGGCTGGGATGTAGGCGACGGCCGATCCGTCCCCGGACCATCCGACGTACTGCCTGCCGGAGGGTTCGATGTTGTCGGCTTCGATGGTTTCGGAGCCACTGTCGGTGTAGGTGACGAGGTAGCGGGCCATGGGCGCGGGCCTTCCGTGTCGGGGTCAGGTACGTCGGCTCCACCACCACACGCCGAGCGTGTGGCCGCGCATGGACTCAGTCCGCCCGCCGAGTTCGGCGAGCACCTGGTCCATGTCGTCGGCGTCCCAGTGGTGGACGTGGGCCTCGTGCGGGTTGCCGTCGACCTCGCCCTGCGGGGCTTCGACGATCGGCAGCGACACGAGGATGTTCCAGCAGCCGGCCGCCTCCGCCTTGGACAACAGAGCGACGGCGTCTTCGCGGGGCATGTGCTCCAGGACGTCGCCGACGATGACGAGGTCCCGGTGGAAGAGGTGCTCGTCGGACTGGCGGGCGTCCTCGACGTGGACCTCGTCGTACATGGCCCGGGTCTTCGTCGACTTGAGCTTGTACTTGGCGACGTAGGGCTTGTGAATCTCGATGGCCGTCCACCAGATGCCTTTGTGCTCGGGCCGGAACAGGCGCGCATAGGTGCCTTCACCGGGCCCGACGTCGGTGACGGTGTTGGGCTGGTGGCGCTTGAACCGTTCGAGGGACCAGTCCTTGCCCTCGGTGATGCTCGTCGGCATGGCGGTCTCCTAGCTGGCGCCGAGCCACACGTTGTTGGCGTCGGGGGTGTAGCCGGACAGGGTGATGCTGGTGGGCAGGCTGGTCTGTCCGGCGGCGCTCCGGCAGAAGCGGTAGCTGCCAGCCGCGAGGTTGGCGTTGCCGGGCGTGAAGGTCGCGCCGAGCGTGGATCCGCAGGCGAACGTCGGCGAGGTGGTGCCGTTGAACAGCAGGGCCAGGTAGTACTTCCCGGCCGCTGCGGAGTAGGACGCGGTCAGCGGCATCGCCTTGTTGCCTGCGGTGGTCCACGTTGTCGACATGTCGGCTGTGATGCCGCGGCGTGTTCCGGTGGTGTCGTACAGCCCGGCGAGGCACTGGTTGGCTGTGAGCGTGGCCCCGGCGGTCCCGATGACCGCGTTGATCTTGCTGATGGTGGCGGCCTGCCGGAGCACGATCTCGATCAGGTAGATGAAGCCCGCAGCGAGCGTGGTGCCTGTCGTGCTGCAGCAGGCCGGGTCGAACGTCCAGGCGATCAGGCCCTGGTCCACAGGGGCCCAGACGTTGCCGTAGGCGGCGACGGTGGTGTAGGTGGCGGACAGATCGGGGATCTGCGCGACCGGCACTTTCGTGCTGGCGTCGAGGCTGGCAACCCCGTTCGCTGCGGCCCGGGCGGCGGCAAGCAGGTAGCGGCCGTCACCGGTGGTCTGGGTGAGTGCGCCGATCGCCGCGGGGGTGACAGGGTCACTGCCGCCGGAGGCGTGGCTCGCAGCGTGCGCGGTCGGGGTCCGTGCGTCGCTGAGTCGGCTGTCGGCCCCGCTGGCGACGGTGCCTGCGGTGGTGCCGACATTGAGGACTGCGGCCCCGCCGAGGCCGAGGTTCGTGCGGGCTGCCCCCACGCTGCCGAGGTCGCCGAGGTTCGCGCTCTTGGCGAGCTTGCTGCTGTCGGCGTAGGCACGGTCGCCGTGCGGGTCGGTGGAGCCCGCGTGCGCGGTGACCGCCGCGGTGGCGGCCCCGGCTGGGTCCGCACCGACATCGTCCGCGTCGAGCGTGACCGTGCCGGTCTGCCCGTTGACCGAGTTGACGCCGCCCGCCGAAATGGTGGTGTCGACTTCGATGACGGTGGCCGGGCGTCCGCCGGCCACGTCGATCGCGTCGGGTTCGGTCTCGCCCGTGACTGCGATCCTCACCGGGTCACCTCCAGCGAGGCGGTGACGCGGCCCTGAAGGATCCGCACCACCGTCGTTCCCAGGGCCATCTCCAAATCCCAAACGCCGTTCCGGGTCAGGGTTCCGGTGACGCTGGCGGGGATCGCCAGGCGGACCGCGGGACCCATCACGGTCAGGTACGGGGTGAGATCGAGGAGGAGTTCGCCGCTGTCGGCAGGGGCCGAGCGGATCTGTGCGCGGGCCGTCCACCCGTCCCACACCCAGTTGGCAGGCTCGACCACCGTGTACGTCTGGACGAACGTCGAGCCCTGCTCGATCAGTAGATCCTGGGTTCCGGCAGTCATCGAGGCCACCTCCGGGATCGATGAGCTGTCGGCATCCGCGACCAGTTCGGAGTCGACAGCCAGAACGGCGGCCCCGCGGGCGGACAGCCTGCCGGTGGCCGTCATGGTGACTTCGGCGGTCAGGTCGCCGCCCGGGCGGGCGGACAGGCGGGCGGCAGAGGTGAGGTTGCTATCGGCGGTGAGCGAGGCGGAGCCGGTCCACACGGCGCCGTTGGCCAGCGTGTTTACGAGGTCGAACTCCGCGAAGTCGGCAGTGCCGGCATCGCGGTAGGCGGTGAGTTCGACGGCGCACTGCTCGGTGGACGCGGCGATCCAGACCGGGCTGGCGAGCGTGCGCCGGTTCGTCCACGTCGCCCCGTCTGGTGAGGTGTCCCAGTAGACGTTGACGCCGTCCTCGCGAAGCCTGAGGAAGGCGTGCGTGGTCGGGCTGTAAGCGATCTCGACAGCAGACGGGTCGGTGCCGCCGAGATCGGAGTGCATGCGCAGCGTCCCGGCCACTGCCTTGATGGTGAAGCCGACGCGGTTGCCGGAGGTGGCAACGTCCGGGGCGTCCACCCAGACGCTCGCTGTGGCGGTGGTGGCCGTCGACGGAGCCGGCACGGTGACGACCTTCGCGTACAGGGAGGAGCCGCCGAGCGTCCAGCTGTAGCCGGTCTGGTAGCCGGCCCGGGTGGTGGTGCAAGGGACGCGGGCCCGGCCCCCAGTCTCGGTGACGCCGCCGTAGCTGTTCCCCCAGTTCGAGCCGATGACGCCGTCGTTGAAGTTGTCGACCAGGCCGCTGAGGGCAGGCACGGGTGCCTCCCTATGTGAGCGCGAACGTCAGCGCACCGGCGACCAGCCGGAGCTCGTCGCCGGCGGCGACAGTGCGGGAGGCGGTGAGCGGCCCGTACCAGAGCCGCACCGGGGCGCCGGCCGAGTCCCACACCTCGACCCCGACGACCGTGCCTGCCGGCATGTTCGTCCATACGAGGTCCGCACTGTTCGAGGTGGCGCCGCTGACGGCCGCGCTGACAGACAGCGTCTGTCGCGCGTAGCCGCCGCCGGTGACCTCGGTGCCCGCGGTCGCGTCGTCGCCGTTGGCGGTCACCAGCGCGACCTTGAGCGGCGTTGTGGGGGCTGTCGGGCTGCCACCGAGGATCCAGTCCAGTGCCCGGTTTTCTGCGGTGTTCGTGAGCGCGTCAGCCACGCGGGCCTCCTTCGAGTGGGCGCCGCGTGGCGCAGTTCGAGCCCCGCTGCCCGGGACGAAGAGCGGACGACGGGGCGATCAGGCGGCGCGGGCTCCGGCTGGCAGTGGCGGCGCGGTGCCGGGCTCCAGCAACTCGCGCGTGTACTCGTCACGCCGGGCCTTGGGGAGATCCCACACGCAGTAGCCGGCGGTCTTACCCTTGCCGGTCTTGCTGATGCGGCCTTCGCTAGCCCACCGCCAGATGGTGCCGACGGGCACGCCCGCGTAGTAGGCGGCATCCGATGCGGAGACGTAGCCGGGGGGCATCGTTCACCTCCCCCTGGAATGGCGAGAGCCCCACCAGTGTGGTGGGGCTCAAAGCGCACGAAGGCTATCTGAGCAGATCTTGGCTTCGCTCCTGCTGATCTGTCAAGCCCTCAACTACCTCAGCAGTCTCACATCCATTCCCAGTTCTGCCCGGCTCGGGCGGCACGGTGAGCGGCGGTGCCGATTTCGGCAGCGAGGTGGCCCCAGCCGGTGGGCATGATGCGGTGCCGGGCGGCCTTGTGGAGGAGGTCGCCGATGCGGCCGGCCTGGCGGGGCGAGATGCTGGCGATGTCGTCCAGGGTGCCGTCGAACAGGGGGGCGAGTTCCCTCCACTCGCTGGCATTGAGGACGTGGGCGAGGTGCTGGCCGAGGTTGGCGATGGTGGTGGCGGAGCGGGGGCCGCGCGCTCCGTGGCTGATGCTGATGCCCATGCGGGTCTCCTTAGAGGTTGCGGCTGCTGGCAAGGTCGGCGGCGCGGCCGAGGGCGAGGATCACGGGCCGCGGGCTGTTCTGGGAGTCGTTCCACGAGGGGACGGTGTCGCCACCGAACTCCCTGCGGATGACGTCGAGGAGGAGGGCGCTGGCGTCGTCGGCCTGGCTGCGGCTGGCGGCCTCGCGGCGGATGGCGCCGATGGCGCACCGCTGGCCGGCCTGGTCGCGGCAGGCGCCGGTCGCCCACCCGTCGGTCTGGATGCGGACGGCGGCCCGGTGCAGGAGTGCGGCGATCGGCGTCCGGTACGGGTTGGGGGCGGTCGGCGGCGGGGTGTCGACGGGCAGACGGATGACGTCGGCGAGGTCCAGCGGGGTGGTGGTGATCCGGGCGTCGACGTCGAGGGCCGCGAGCTTCAGCCGCTCGTCGAACGTCGGGGGCCGGGAGCGGGGCGGGCTTGTCGTGGGGGCGGTGATCGTGGTCATGTGGGTCTGCTCTCTGCGCGGTGACGTGTGGATGGGTGGCGGGGCGCCCCTGGAGCTGTCCAGGCATGAGGGGGCGCCCCGGCGGATTTACTTCTCGCGCAGCGTGTAGCGCACGAGGACGACGCTTTCGACGGGGATGCTGTTCTCCCGCGCGTGCAGGGTGCGGATGCCGTCGAGGAGGGTGCCGACGGTGGCGCCGGGCGGCGGGCTGTAGTTGCCGGTGCGGTCTTGCGCCGGGTTGGATCCGGATCGCAGGGGCCTGCTCGTGAGCGTCGCGCTCCACACGTACCGGCTGCCGGTGAGTTTGGTGTTCGGGTTGCTGTAGTCGGGCACAGCGGTCTCCTGTCTGTTCTGGATGGGTGGGTGGTGGGGCTACCAGCGGCCGGAGCCGAGGCGCTCGCGCTTCCGGGGGTCACTGCTGTCGGCGACACGCTTCATCAGGCCGCGGATCTCGGCGGCGTCGAGGACTCCCTCGTAGTTGTCGCCGAGGGGTGCTCCGACGCTGGCGGCCAGGTCGGCGATGTTGCGCATGCCGCGGGGCGGAGTGTCGTAGATGGGGCCGTAGCCGCGGAGGATGGTGGCGGCGTCGGAGCCGTACTCGGTGCAGGGGGTGTTGGTGAACGGCAGCCGGCCGGTGAACCTGATCTCGCTGTAGAGCTCGGGGTCCTCGTAGGGCGCGAGGTTCTGGGCGATCTTGTAGACGATGTAGTACGACTTGCCGAGCTGGATGTCGCGTGCGAACCGCTTCTCGTCGCCTCGTCGGTAGGTCTTCGCCATGGGTGATCTCCTGTCTGATGTGTGGTGGTTTGTTCCCGCTGCTCAGGTCTGCTCAGCGGGCGTTTGCGCAGGTCATGGCTGCTCAAGGGTCTGATCAGGGGGCTGCTCAGATCAGCGGGTGAGCAGGTCGTGAGCAGCGGGTTGAGCGGCTGTGACCTGCGGGTTTGCGGTCTGATCAGGGCTGAGCAGGCCCTGATCAGGGGTACATACTTCGCGTAACGGTCACAGCAGGTGGGTGAGCCGGGCGAGCTTGTAGCCGCGCGGGTTCTGCTCATCACCGATCCGGCCGAGCGTCTCCGGCGACCCCGCGCCGGCGTCCTTCATGCGGGCCTTCAGGCCGTCGACGGTCCAGGCCGTATAGGCGTCGTCGTAGTCACGGAGGGCCAGCAGCAGGGCCTCGGTCTTCATCCGGTCGACGCCCGCCTTCTCCATCACGGCGACTGCGTCCTCGACGGTCACCCGGGCCGCTCCCTCGGCCGCAGCTCCCTCGGGCAGTTCGGCGTCGCACAGGCGGCACAGCTGCTCCCAGGTGAGGAGCTTCGGCAGCGGCATCCCGATGTCGGGCAGGTCGACGTCGGCCATGGCCCGCAGCGAGTCCTGGTCGGGGTCGATGAGGCCGTCTTCGCGCCGCTCGGCCGCGAGCTTTCGCAGCGTGTCGGACGGCGTGGGGTGGATCGCGTACTCGATGGGCTCGTCGGCCATGCCGGGCACGCCCTGGATGAAGATGTGGCCGGCGTCCTTGGGGTCGGTGTCGGTGGCCGGGGACAGCTTGTGCGGCAGCCAGCCCTCGGCGACCGCGCCGTCGCCGAAGACGGCCCGGGTGTCGCCGACCTTGCACGGGCCGACCGCCTTGAGCGCGATCATCTGGGCGATGTTCTCGCCGAGGTACAGCTTGGTGCCGCCCTGCGAGGCGATGATCAGCGTGACGGCCTCCTTGCGGCCGACGAGGAGAAGCTCGAAGGCGAGCCGCTTCGCCAACTCCGAACCCTTCGGGAACTCATCGAAGATCACCGTGATGTGCGGGTGCTGCTTGCTGATCTGCCACTTCTTGCCCATGCCGAGCTTGGCCCGCAGCCGGGCCCGGCCCTTGGACAGCATCAGCAGGAACAGCAGCACGGCCTCGATCTGCTCGTGACTGCGCGCGGTGATCCGGACGGCGTCGTGCAGGTCTTCCAGGCCGTCGCCGTGCGGGTCGAGGTCGATGGTGATGTTGTCGTAGCAGGCGGTGGTGATCTCGCCGATGGCCTGCAACATGCCGGTCTTGCCGCCGCCGGATGCGGCAACCAGCAGGCCCATGACGCCAGCGAACGCCGCCTCCAGCGGGTCGCCACCGACCGAGGTTCCGAGCCGGGACCTGTCCGTGATGCTGACGGACTTCGGCGCCCGGTAAGGCAGGCCGGGTGCGGTGGCGAACGGGTTGCCGTCGACCAGGCGGAGGATCGCGCAGGCCCGACGCTCAACCATGGGCTGCGGGCGAACACCGTTGGTCGGCAGGTCGAAGCGGGTCTCCAGCCCGCCAGCCTTGGCGATGATGACCTCGGGAGTGCCCTGGTCGACGCGGACCTTGCACTGCCAGCCCCACGGCTGCCGCTCCATGTCCCACACCTCGACGACGGGCACGCCCTCGGCGACCATCGCGAGGAGCACGCACACCGCGGCCTGCTGCGGCGTCTCGGCACGGCGGAGCGGGAACGGCCGGGCCCCCTCGGGCAGATCATCGAGCGTGACCGAGCCGTGGGCGCGGACGGTCTCCTCGGCGGGCAGGCCGAGCACCTCCTCCGCCCCGGGCTGACTGCGGTCGCGGCCATGGAACGCGCCGAGGCCCCAGGCACCGAGCCCGGCGAGGACGTCGATCCATAGGCTGCCAGTGGCGAGCCCGAACATGCCGCCCCCGGTGACGGCGGCGACGACGCCCGCGGACTTGCCGGTGTAGGTGAGGCGGTGCCGCTTGTACTCGGCGCGGAGGTTGGCGCGGTGCTCCTTGAGCCGGGCCTCCTGGGTGACGTCGCCGTCGGCTTCACGGATGGCCCGGTCGGCGGAGGCGATCATCTGCGGGTAGTCGTCGCGGTACCGCTCCAGCCACAGCCTGCCGAGCTGCCGGTAGCCGCGGAAGGTGTGCGGCAGCAGGGCCAGCTGGGCGACGCGGTTGGTGCGCTCGGCGACCTTGCGCACCGAATCGATCGGCTTCCGGCCGGCAGGCTCGTCCTTGAAGACGGGGGTCGCGGCGGGCGGCGGGACGAGGGTCAGGGTGGCCCGGTTCTCGGGCAGCGGCATGGCCATGGCGGGGGTCAGTCCTTCTTCTCGGCGCGGACGGCGTCGCGCAGTCGGATGGCGTAGTCGTTGCGGCAGCCGACGGCTTCGCGGACGTTGCGGGCGGACAGCCGGTCTGCTCCGCCGAGTGCTTCGGCGAGCTTCCTCACAGCTTCCAGATCGGCCTCGGCGAGGGGCTTCTGCGGCTCCGTGTCGGCCGTACTCGAATCGGGGCCTTTCCCTTTACCCCCAAGGGCTGTACGGGTCTTGGGGGTGCCTCCGCGCGGCCCGCCGTCGGGCTTGCCGGTAGAGGTTCCGGACGCGCCTCCCTCGCCACCGTTGGGGCCGAACAGGTCGGCGAGGAGGAGTTCGACCGCGACCCGCTCCGGGGACTGCTCGGCGTGGGCGAGGACAGCGGACACGTCGGCCTCGGCGTCGAGCCGGTCGGCGATGACGCTGGCGGTCACACCGAGCGGTGCACCCTCGACGTCCCACCACGCGCGGGCCCAGGCGTCCTCGGGCTTGAGGGTGCCGAAGGGGGCGGCGAGCAGCAGCTGCGTCTGGCGCTTGGCGACGTCCTTGAACGTCCGGCGGCGGTCCTTCTCGTGCTTCGCGCGGGCCTTCTCCTCGGCGCGCTTCTTCGGGTCGGTGGCTGCGGCGGTCAGGGTGAGCACCCACTGTCGGACTTCGAAGAACAGGGGGCCGCCGAGGGTGACCGCGGCGAGACCGAGGCCGGCAATGCGGGCGTTGTCGGGGCTGATGCCGTGGTCGGTGAGGCTGAGCCCGTACTGATAGTTGATGTTGGCTGCGAATCCGGCGGCGGCGAGCGACAGGATGCGCAGCAGCCACCGGACCCAGACGGGGAGCTTCCGCTCGTCGGCGTAGGCGACGCCGGCGGCCATCACCCAGGCGGCGCCCTCCACGGCGGGGCCGATCGGGAACAGCATCCAGTAGATCGAGACGAAGTGGATGATCTGTGCGGGGAGGGAGGCGAGCGCGGATGCGGCGACGAGGCCGAGGGTGCCCTTGCGGTACACGTTGCCCGGGGTGAGCGCCTTCTCCCGTCGGGCGACGCGGGCCTGCCGCCGCTGGGCGCGGTCACGGCGCCTCTGCGCTTTCTCCTGCCGCTGCTCCTCGCGGTCCTGGCGGCGCTCGGTGCGGCGCAGCTTGGCCCGGTGCTCCTCGGTCAGGCGCTGCTGCTCAGCGGCGGCGGCCTTGTCGGCGCGGCGCTCCTCGAACCAGCTGCTCACGGTGATCGGTTCCTTTCGGGTCAGTCGGCGGTCGGGACGGCGGGGGCGGGCCGGTTCTTCAGCCAGGCGATGCCGCCGAGCAGCAGCCAGGCCGGCCCGGGGATCAGGCCGATGAGGACGGCAGCGCCGGTGAGGGCGGCGGCGATCGGGGCCGCGGCCGGCGGCCAGAGACCGATCGCGATCAGGTAGAGCCCCAGCAGGGCGACGGCGATGATGCGGAGCATGGCGACCTCTTCGGGGTCGGGACGGATGGTGGGGGTTGCTGATCAATGGCCAGGGCCCGCGTGCGAGACGCGGACCGAGGCCAACGATCAGCGGCGGAACAGCCCGGGCTTACGGTCGCCGTACAGCCCGCTCTTGGGGTCGGTGGTGTGGGACTTATGAATGCGGGCCTTGCCGTCGCGGGTCCGAACGGCCGGGTCCTCCGGGGTGGTGGGGTGACCGCACGCCTGACAGGGCTTGCCGGTCTCGCCGAACAGGGGCATCAGCGGTTGCCTCCGCGCCAGCGGGACACCTTGGCGGCGGCCTTGTTCGCGGCGCCGTTCAGCCGCTGGTACTCCGGCGTCTCCTCGCGGATGCCGGCGGCCTCCTCCCGGCGCTGGTTGGCGTGGAGGGCGGCGTCCGCCTCGCGAAGCGCCTGGACGTTGGCGCGGCGCTCGGCGCGGGTCTTGCCTTCGGTGCGGGCCATGCTGGGTTCCTCTCTGGGCTGGGACTGTCCCGGCTCCCCTCACCGCCCGTGCGTGACGGGCGGATCGGGCAGCCAATCAGCGGCGCTTCAGCTCCTGCTTGATCTCCTTGAGCCTGTGCTCGTAGCTGGCCAGGTTGGTGTCGGCGTACAGGTGGGGGCTCGGCGGCCGGACGGCATCCATCGCCTTCTCGGAGGCGATGAGGTCCTCCACCTGCTTGGCCTCGGCACGGAGTTCCTCGGTGGTGACACGGTCGGACAGGCCCACGGCGGGCTCCTCTCGGGTTGGATTCGGCTTGGTGGTCAGTGGCGGGTGGTGGTGCGTGCCTCGGGCCCGAGTCGATCGGGCACCTCCGGGGCTGGGATTGGGGGGTCTCAGTCGGGGTCCTCGTCGAGGTCGCCCCACTCCCAGGCGAAGGAGCGGGCCTCGTCGTCCTCGTCCTCGGGCGGCGGCTCGACCCTCACGCGGCGGCCGGGAGGCGGAGGCCGTCGAGCTCGTCGACGAGGCGCGGGCCGAGCGGGGTGACGGAGTCGACGGCCTCCGCGTGGTCGCGGATCAGCCGCCGCTGCTCCGGGTCGGCGTTGATGTAGGCGGCGATCAGGCGGGCGCGGTCCTGGATGGACATGACGAATCACGGATCCTCTCGGGATCAAAGGGGATGGGGGTTGGTGCCGCGGCCGGCATGGGCGTGGGTGGCGCCGGCCGCGGCGGATCAGGGGCCCTACTTGGGCCGGTTGCTGCTCTGCCGGTTGAGTTCGGCGAGGCGGCGGTGCATCTCGGCGCGCTGCTCGTCGCTCACGATGCGTCCCGCACCACGCGGAGCCGGCAGGGACCGGGCTGCGGCTGGGGCTTCGCGGTGGCCGGCACGTGCCAGTGACCGAGACGCTGCCGGGTGACCGGGTCGAGGATCGTCACCAGCACCGCCGGCGACTCGCCGTCCCACGCGGGCAGACCGGCCACGATCTCCTGCGCCGTCGCCTGCAACTGCTGCAGACGCTCCCGCTCGCTCATGACGCCCGCTCCGAGATGACCAGGAACGCGTCGGCGTTGAGGTCCATGACGACCCGGGCCGGGATGCCGTCGCGACGCTGCTGGGCGGCGAACGACTCGGCCGGCCACTGGCCGCGCGGAGCGCCTGCGGGGAAGCTCGCCAGTACGGTGCGCTGCGGGCGGGCCGGCCGGGCGGTGCGGACCGGACCCTGCGCGGCCACGTGGGCGGCGACGTCGGCGGGGCTCATGCGACGACCGCCTCGACCTCGGCCGCCGCGTTGTGCAGGCGAGCGGTACGGGCCAGGCCTCGCAGCTGGAGCGCGAACCGGATCAGGTCGTCCGCGAACCTCTCGGCCATCTCCGGCGTGTGGTAGTCGGGCAGGCCGCCGGTCTCGATACCGATGTGCGCCTGTCGCAGCCGCGGGTCCGACGCCGCCGGGTCGGCCTGCAGCATCGCGTACATCAGCAGGTCGCCGTTCGGCTTCAGGAACGAGGAGATCCCCACGTCCTCCGACGCCGAGGTGTGCGTGATGTCCTCGAACATCGTCGGGGCGGCGAGGTGGTTCTCGACGCACCATGTCGGGCAGGCGATCGGCGCGACGTGCGCGCTCGTTCGGGTGCCGATCAGGGCGGGGACGAGACGGTAGCCCGGCTTCAGCGCCGGGGAGGGGTCGATGTTGGTGACACCCTGTACGGTGTTCTGCATGAGCTAGCTCCCTGCTCTGTAGGGACGGCTGGCCACGGCCCCTTCGGCGCGCTACCGCCGGTGGGGCCTTTTGCTTGGCACGGCTTCAGTGAAGCACTACAGTAGGCTACGCGCAACCCCGACACGAGAAGCCTCGGGACACCGATGCGGCTACTCTGCGAAGCACTACACCCGACCGCTACACGAAGGAGACCTGGATGCCGACGCCCCCTCGCGGGACCCCGCACACCGAGATCGCCGCCTACCTGCGCCAGTTGATTGATGATGGCGCCCTGCGCCCGGGCGAGAGCCTGCCGTCAATGCGCCAGGTCGGCGAACAGTTCGGAGCGAGCCCCGGCACTGTGAACAAGGCCTTCGCGCTACTCAGGAGCGAAGGGCTCACCTACTCCAAGGCAGGCGTAGGAACCGTCGTCGCCGAGCAGCCGCGAGTCGCCGCCACCGGAGCGGCCCGGCTGAAGAGGCTGGAGACCACGGGCAACGCGTTCGCGCCCGGCGAGTCATCTGCGAACCACCGGGCCCGACTCGTCTCCCTTGCGGACCCGACACTCGCCGGCCACCTCGGCGTCGACCCACACGACGAGGTCGTCCTGCGCACACGGACGTACCTCCGCGGCGGGAAGCCGACCGTCGTAGCCATGTCGTGCATCCACCCGCGAGCGCTCGGCTCTGTTCCCGAACTGCTGGAGCCGGGCCCGTCCGAGCGCTTCTGGCAGGAGCTCTACACGGAGCGCACCGGCAGGGAGATCACTCGGTCCCCAGAGCGGCGAACTGCTCGTCTCGCCTCTCAAGACGAGCTGGACATGCTGGGTGTGCAGGCGCCTCCGAACGCCGCCGTCCCGGTGCTCGTCCTGGTCAACGTCTTCCACGATGAGGATGGCCCCATCGAGGTCTGGGAGGACGTCTACACGCCGGGCTACTGGCAGATCGAAGGGGAACGGCCGTAACCGAAGGGCCCGCTCAGATGAGGTGAGCGGGCCCTTCATCATCTTGACAGAACTGGGAGGGGAACGAATGCCCGAAGAGGTCGTCTACGTCCTTGGCGCGCCCGGCAGCAACACGGTGAAGATCGGACGCACGGCGAACCTGGCTGAGCGCTTCGGGATCATCCAGCGCATGTCACCGGTACCACTCTCCGTATTGTGGCAATGTCCTGGTGGCCACCAGTTGGAGACTTACCTGCACCGCCACTTCGCCAGCCTTCGCTCGCACGGCGAATGGTTCACCTTCGAGTCTCGCGATCCAGTGCAACTCATTCAGGCCGCAGCACTGTCCGCCACGCTGACGCGACCTCGGCGCAATCGGATCGGGTCCGCGGAGTTCAAGGCCGAGCAGCGAGCCAAAGCGCTGCGTATCTCGCTTGAAGCTCGACGCCGTCGCGGCGTGGGTGTTGCCGCACGAGCGGTTCAGGTACAAACCCTGCGCAAGCTCTTGTCTGAGGGGGTACCAAGGCAGGAAGCCGAGCGGCGGGCGCGGGAGGCCCGGCGGGCGCACAAGCTGGCTTCAGGTCTCTTCACCGACGAAGAACTTGCGTGACCGAGACCGACCCGACGGCAGCCTGCTGTTCGTCCGCCCGGCCGGCCGCCCGCAGGCGGAGTGGGAGATCGTGGCCCGCGCGATGCTGGGCCGGGCGCTGCGGGTGCCGATGCCCGAGCTGCCGTCGCTGTACGAGCTGACGGAGATGCGACCGTCGGAGTGACTTCTGACCCCATCAGCCCCGCCTGTTGTGCACGGGCGGGGCTTCGCCGTTTGCGCCCTTGCGAGCCCGCGCCACTCCCCTGACCGTGGTCTGTCAGCGGGGTGGCATTCAACGCGAGGGGGATGACGTGGCTCGTAGGTGGGATGACGCGGTGGGCCGGTTGCTGCTGCACACCGCAGTGGTACTGCACCGCACGGTGGCGGGCCGAGTGGCGCGGGAGCGGTGGCGGGCTCGGCGGGATTGGGCGATCCGGGCGGCGCGCCGGCGCGGGGTGCCGATCGAAGAGCTGGCCGCGCGGATGGGCCTGTCTGCGGGCTGGATCCGGCAGGTGCTCGCCGGACGGCGGCCGGTCGAACCGGCGGCGGTGGAGGAAGCCGCGTAGCCGGACGGCTTGGGCAGACCTCAGTCGGAGTAATGCGGCTGGAGTCTCTCAGTGAGGCTACATTGACGCTCCCACCTGCGCTTTCGCTCGATCGTGAGCGGGTATCTGGACTGTGGGCGTCACTCGCAAGGATGCTGTATCGACGGGCCGCCCAACTGGATGTCAGTGGGCAATGCTTGACTGGCGGCAGCTACGGACTGGGGGTTCGCTATGACCACGGTGATTCACAAGACATCGGAGCAGTTGCGCGAGCAGCGGAACAGGCTGCTCGCCGAGGTCGGTATGACCTATGAGGAACTGCGCGACCGGGCCGACGTGTACAGCCTGTCGATGGACGAACTGGACGTCTGGCACACCATCGAGGGCATCGACTACCTTCTCGACGGTGACAGCCGAGGAGACGTCTAAGCTCGATGAGTTGGCGACCACGTTCGCCGATGATCTGACTGCATTGACGCGGGGGGTCCTGGGTGAGGACGCCCCGCGTTTTGCTGCTCTGAACATGGGCCGGCGAGTGCGGGTGTCGCCGATGTCGGCGGATGAGAAGGTGCAGCGGATCCCGGTCTTTGTGAACAAAGAACCGGTGATCAGCCTCATGATCCGGTACTACTGCTGCTGGGACGGCAGCAGCACGTTCCTGGCAACGGACCAAGCAGACATCCATGTCCACTACGCCGGGATCTCGGATCCGTTGATCCGCTTTGAGTACGTCCGGCGTAGCAAGGAGCCTCCTGGTGCTCACATCCAGGTGCACGCGCATCGGGATGAGATGGCGTACCTGTTGCGCCTAGCGGATGCGGGGCGGCCGAAGCAGGGCTTCCGCCGTAGGAAGCTTCCGCGGCTGTCGGAGATGCACTTGCCGGTGGGTGGGCATCGGATGCGGCCGTCGCTTGAGGACGTGCTTCTGTTTCTGAAGCGGGAGTTCGCCATCGACACGGCGCCGGCTTGGCGGACCGTGATCGATGATCACCTGAAGAGCTGGCGGGAGATCCAACTGATGTCTGCCGTTCGGGACGCGCCTGAGGCTGCCGCCGAGGTGTTGCGCCTGTTGGGTTACACCGTCATGCCGCCAGAAGTGCCGACCCAGCGGCCTTCTGTTGAGCAGGTCAAACTGTTCTGGCCCTAGCGGGCCGAAGGGCCCCGACCGCGGGTTGCGGTCGGGGCCCTTCGGCGTTCAGCGGATCCCGCCATGCCAGGAGCAGGTGCCGCTCCCAGTGGAGTGGCTGATGCTGCCATCTGCGCAGACGGTCAGGGCGGGAGGTGCGAGCGACGGTATCGCCACGGGAGTTGATGGGTTGGCCCAACCCGTCCCTAGCCGTTCGATGGCTTGGTCGCGAGCTCGCTGCCAGCACTCAGCGAATGTTCCTTGGGTGCCGTCTCCGCAGTCCTGTTCGGCCGGGGTCAGGTCTTCAGGGGCGATCACCTGTGGAGTTGGCGTCCAGGTGATGGCTGACTCGCTGGGTGTCGTGTATGCGGGCGGCTCGGCGGTTGGCCCTGTACTGGCTACCCAGAGCGCGATGGCGGTGATGGGCGCAACGCAGATGAGAAAGCCTAGGGCTGCCTCTCTACGACTCTTCTCGTCCATGGATTCCCCCCGAGGTGAGGCGCCTCATCATGCCGCACTTCGCCTCTCGGCGAGGGGCAGCCGGAGCGCTTCGCTGTGCCCGTACTGCGCGGAGCAGGCGGGGCAGCGGACGCCAGCCGTGTCTATGGTGATCTTCAGGGTGCGTCCGCAGGGGCAGGAGACGCCGATCTTTCGGGGCTGCTTCTCGCCGGTGACGAGACCGCGCGCCTGCGCGGTGACCTTCGCCAGTTCGTGCGCGATCTCCTTCACGGCGGGGTGTTCGTCGCAGATGACGCCGAGGTTGGCGAGCAGGACGGTGCACGCCCAGTCGACGACGGCCTGCACGGACTGGTAGGCGGGGATGTCCCAGCGCTCGCGGTCGCAGAGGTCGCGGGCCCAGCCGCCGACAACTCCTTCGATGCCGCCGCGGGAACGGAGGTCGAGGGCGTCCTCGTTGGGCGGCATGCTGCTGCCGGGCGTACCGGAGACCACGGGCCCGTCACCGCGCCGGCTGGGGAGGAGCGCGACGGCCAGCTGCCGGTACAACTGCGGAAGTTCACCCAGCGCCTCGGCCATGCGTTCCCGGCATCCGCGGTGGACTCGCTCACGGGCGGGCTTGTCGCATACGGCGCAGGGGACGGTGTCGGCGTCGTCGAGGTACATCGGCGTGCTCCGTTCGGCGGTATTGCGGTTACGGGCGGTGCGGTGGGTCGTTGGTGCTGCATGGGCAGAAGTCGCAGGATGCGGGAGCTGTCAGGTCCGGTGGCGTTCGATCAGTTACGAGCGGAGCTGGCTCGTGCTGCTGGCTCGGTGGCCGGGGTGAAGTCGCCGCGGCGCAAGGTGATCGAAGAAACGGTTCGTCCGCCTGATGGCGGTGGCGGGGAGGCTGCAGCGACCGGCTCGCGGGCGTAGTCGTTCACGCTGCTGCCTCTCGTTGCTGGTCGGGGATGTGAATTTGATGCACGCCGAGTTCGCCGACGGCGAGTGCGATGGCGACGGCTTGGGCGCGGTCTCGGGCGCCGAGCCGGCGGTAGGCGGCGGTGAGGATCTCGCGGACTGAGGCCGGGGTGACGCCGCGCCAGACGGCGATGTCCGCGTTGCTGTTGCCGTTGGCGGCGAGGAGGAGCACTTCGCGCTGCCGGGCGGTGAGTTCCCTCACGGCCGCCTCCCCTGCGGTGGCACGAACCGGCCACGCCCGTTGAGGACGCCGTCGGCGCGGGCGAGGAGGAGCAGGGCGCGGCGGATGACGTTGCCGGGGCGTTCGCCGCGGCGTCCGTAGGCGGCGAGGATCGCGGCGCTGCCGTCGTCGGGCTGCCAGCGGATCGGGGGGCGGGTCATAGGTACCTCCGGTCGGGCGTGATCGTTTCGATGTGGCGGGTTTGCTGGGCGGCGAGCGCCTGGTGGCCGTACAGGGCCTCGGCGCCGCGCTGACACAGCCGGTCGAGGGCATCGGGGTCGTCGCGCCAGTTCGGGCCCCAGTCGGGAGTGAGCTGGCCGGCGGTCACGGTCGCGCCCTGCGGATCTCAATGACGTCGAGCTGCTGCTGGGTGGGGAGTTCGTGGAGGAACTGGGCGTCGCCGTAGGCGTGCTGCTTGGCGTCGCGAGCGTCCGTCTCGGTAGTGGCGGTGAAGGCGACCCAGCGGGCGGTGCACCAGGGGTCGCCGGCGAAGCGGTGCAGCATGCCGTGGTCGAAGCACCAGGCGTAGAGGGTCGCGGTCACTGCTGGTCTCCGCTGATGTACCGGTAGCCGGTGGTGGTGGGCCGGAACCGGTCGAGGCGGATGCGGGTGCGGCGGCCGGGCTTGGCCTTCTGGTGGCCGGCGTCGCGCGGGGTGACGAGTTCGCAGGTGGCGTGGGTGTCGTCGATGGCGATGATGCGGAGTCGGCGGCCGTAGCTGCGCTTGTCGTTGTCCTGCCAGATCTGGCCGGGGGTAGGGGTCGGGGTGTCGGTCACGACTGCTCCTGGTGGTGGGCGGGGTGCGGGCTACGGCTGGGCGCGCCAGGCGGCGGGGTCGTGCTTGTGGTCGCGGTCGGGCATGACGATGTGGTCGCCGCGCAGGCCGTAGCCGATGACGGTGCCGGGGCGGAGGTGGTGGTTGCCGCGGGACCGGCCGCCGCAGTCTCCGCAGTCGTCGCCCTGATGGCGGCCGTGCTGGCAGCGGTCGAGGTCGGCGGCGAGCGCGGCCCACACGCCGTCGCTGGAGTGGCTGTCGAGGGTGGGTAGCGGTCGGTCGGTGCGGGCGAGGGCGTGTTCGATCCCGGCGATGGCGGCGGTGACCTTGGCGTGGAGCGGGGAGTAGAAGACCTCGGTGGCGCAGTGCAGTGCGGCGTTCATCTGGGCGTGGGCGGAGAGGTGGGACTGCGCGTCGATCAGCGCGAGTCGGGCTTTCTCCAGTTCGCGGCGGAGGTCGGTGATGGTCGGGTTGGTCATGACTGGCTCCTCTGTTGGCTGGTCAGGCAGGGGTGTTGAAGGCGCGGGTGACGATCTCGGGGTGGTTGTTGCCGCACCAGCCGCAGGTGTCGCTGCCGCGTTCGGTGGGGTCGAGGGTGGCGAGGCAGCCGAGCCAGTCGGCGAGGGGTCCGCGAATTCGCAGCAGGGCGGCGCCGGTCGGGGTCGTGGTCATGGCGCCGGTGAAGCGGGCGGTGCGGAGTCGTTCGGCGGCGGTGGCCAGTGCGACGGTGATCTCGTCGGCTGGGGTCATGGTGTCTCCTCGGTGCTGGATTGGCGTGGCGGGGCCTGTGGGGCTCTGTGAGGGGTTGGACCCTCCGGGACTGCCCGCGCGGGCTGTGAGGCCGTGTGAGGGCCCGTAGTGGCCCGCCGTGGGGTCGTGGGCGCGACCCCCGGCAGGTTGGCGGTCAGGCAGGTGGCTGGGTGTCTCCGCAGCCGCAGCGGATCCCGCCGTAGTGCTCGGGCGGGTTCGGCTCAACGGTGCGGAGGTTGGGGCAGCGTTCCGGGAAGCCAGGGCAAGACGCCGCCTCGTCGGGTGTGGGCTGCTCGCCAGCCAGCCGACGCTCCTTGTCGTCCTCAGGGAATTCGGCGGCAAGGTCCCGGGCGATGGCCGCGCAGGCGTTGCACTCCTCGCAGCAGCCGAGGAGCCGCTCGTCGAGCTGGGACAGGAACTCGCGGAGTATCGCGGCCCGGTCGGTGACGAGAGCACCCACGACCTCGACGTGGCGGGCGTGCTCGGCGTTGTACATCCGCTGCCAGTGCTCCACGTCCGCACGGAGCTGTTCCACCTCGGCTGCCCGGTCGGCGGGCGACTGCACCGCGGGCACGGCGGTGCGCTCCTCGTCGGCCAGCTTCATGGCCGCGTCCGCGCGGACATACCAGACAGCGCGGCGGAGCGGGCTGAGCGTCTCCCACGGGTGCCGGGTCGGGGAGACCTCCAGCGTGGCGTACAGGGCGGCGGCGTACCGCTCGCGGCGTTCGGGGTCGGTGACCACGGTCGGCGGGTGCTCGGCGGCGTACTTGCGCTTCGCTGCGCCGACCACCTCGGCGAGCATGGCGCGGCTCTCGTTGCTCATCTCGGCCGCACCTCGGACGCGGATCGTCTCGCCGTCGATCTCAACGGGGCGGCAGGTGTCGTCGGGCTGGTTCATCGGGGCTCCAGGGGTGTGAGAAGGTCGGGGCAGGCGGCGCGCGCTCCTGTTACGAGCAGGAGCGGGCGCCGTCGTCGTGCGGGTCACGCGTGCTCGGGGCAGAGGTCGACGAGCCGGCCGTCACGCCGCTTCCGGGTCCAGCCGCGGTGCTCCTTCAGCAGGCGCCGCAACTCGGTGTGGGTGTGGGGCTCGAACCGGACCGACCAGTGCCCTTCGGGGAACTCGCAGCCGGGGTGCTCGCAGGTGATGATCAGGTAGGCGTCGGCGCTCACGATGCTCCTTCCAGGGCCGTCGTCGTGCGGGGCCGGCTCACGCGGAGGCGTCCAGGCTGAGGAGGTCGAGCTGGCTGCCGAGCTGGCGGTTCGACCACAGGACCTCGGTACGCGCCTTGTCACCCTTGGCGTTGCCGGTCATCGCAGCCTTCGCGTACCGGTGCCAGCCGTCGTAGAGTTCGTCGTACAACGGGCTGTCGTAGCCGGACAGGACAACTGCGGCCCGGCAGTCGGCGAGCGCGGCCGCGAGGTCGCGGTGCTCCTGCTCGGTCTTCATCTCGTGCCGGTACCGGGTCGTCGCCTCTCGGGTCGCACCCAGGTACGGCGGGTCCACGTACAGCAGCACCTCGGCGTGCCGCCCGTACTTGCCGATCACGTCGAGGGCGGGCATGCACTCCAGCGAAACCCGGTGCAGGCGCTCGGCGACCGCGGCCATCCGATCGACGTAGCCGTCCAGGTAGCCGGGCATCCCGGTCCATGAACCACTGGGGTTGACGTAGTGCCGCCATCCGTTCTTGCGGAGCTGGCCGCCGAGGGACTGGGAGAGCCGCACCCAGACGCGGCGGGCCTGTTCCAGCTCGTCCGTGGCCGGCTCGTGGGCGGCGAGCATCTCGGCGCGGCCGTGCGGGGTGAGGGCGCAGGCGCGGATCAGGTCGTCGGGCCGGTCCCGGAGGACGCGCCAGAAGGTCATGAGCTCGCCGTCGAGGTCGTTGACGGTCTCCATCGGTGAGGGCCGCTTGGCGAGCAGCACGGACAGGCTGCCGCAGTAGGGCTCGACGTAGTGCCCGCAGTCGGGCAGCAGCGACGTGATCCAAGGGGCGATGGTCTGTTTGCCGCCGAAGTACGGGACGGGGCTCTTCACGGGGCGGGTCTCCTTGGGTGCGTTGGTGGTGGTGTGGTGGTCAGGCGCCGGACGACGGCAGGACGGCGGGGGTTTGCCTCACTGCCAGTCGCCGTCGGGCAGGTCGTAAGGCGGGTTGGGTACGTGCTCGGGGTCGTCGCTGTCGTCGGCGACGACGTGCGTCTCCTCGGCGGCGGCCTCAGTCAACTCGGCCCCGACCTCGTACAGCAGGCGTGCAGCCTCCGGACCGATCTCTCGCTCGTCGCGCCAGACGCGGAGCACGTCCAGTCCCCGCTGTACGGCGGATGCGGCCTGCTCCAGCTCGGCGCGGAGGCGGTGGACTTCGGCGAGCAGCGCGGACACGTCCTCGCGGGCGTGGGCGGTGAACTCGGCGTCGGCTTCGGTCGCCCAGTCGGCGTTCCACAGGACGCTGGAGTACGTGACGCCCTTCGGCGAGGTGCGGTTAACGAAGACAAGCGGGACGTTTCCGTCGACGCCGTCCTTGGTGGCGAACCACGGCCCCTTGTTGGCGGCGTTGGCGCGGGCCTGGATGGCGTCGAGGTCGAGGGGCGGCGTGCTGGTCATGGTGTGCTCCTTGTGGCGGTGGTGGGGTGTGCGGCGGTCAGGCTCGGTGGTGGGTGCACGGGGGCGGTGTCTGCCCGGACGGGGCGGTACCGCACGGCCAGGCGCCCGGGTCAGGCGGCGTTGAGGCGGGGCTTCGACGGTGAGGGGTTGATGAGCCGTCCGTTGCGCGGGTCGTCGAGGGCGTCGTCGTCGAGAGCCATCGGCATCGGCCACTTCCCGGCCTTGGCCTTCGACTTGGCGCGGCGCACGGCCAGAGGTGAGACCCCGTGCTGCAGCGGGTCCTGGTTCCACAACTGCTCGTAGACCCGCTGGACGCTGATGGCCATGCCCAAGGTCACGTACTGGCCGCCCAGAGTGAGGCGCCGCATCACCTGCGACAGCGACGTCCAGGTGCTGTCGTTGTCCATCCGCTGCGCGATGACGGCCTGCGGCCAGCCGACGGCCATCAGCGCCTGAAGACGGAGCAGGGTGCCGCGGCCGTTGATGCGGGCGCAGTTCACGGTCCCCTCGGCGACCGCGGGCATCGGTACAGCCAGGATCCTCGCTTCCGTCGCCCGGGTGGTGATGCCTCCGGGGCGCGCGGCGTTGTAGAAGGGGTCGTAGCCGATGCCGGCGGTGGCGCGGATCGCGGCGTCTGACATTCCGGCGGTACGCAGCCTGGCGATGTGCTGGGCGGTGCGGTCGGTGCTGGGTCGGCAGGGGCGGCCGACGGTGCGCAGGTATTCACGTTCCTTCTGGGCGCGGCGTCGGGCGCTCAGGCACTCTTCGCGCTTGCAGCCGTAGTCGGCGCAGGCCGGGTGTCCGTGCGGGATCTTCGAGTTCTTCGGGCGGGGCTTCATCGCCTGGTCCTTTCAGAAGAGTCGGTCTGGTTCGGGTGCTGTGTGGGGGTCGGCGGGTGCCGGTGTCCGTGTGCAGTGGTGGTCGGCGACAACGAGGTGGGTGCAGCGGCCGGCACGGATGTGTTCGGGGCTGCGGTTGAGGAGTCGGGGCGGTAGTGCGGGATGGATGCGGAGGCAGTAGGTCCAGCGGCCTTGGAGGCGGGCGGCGAGTTCCTCGAGGGGCGTGAGGGGTTTGGGGTCGGCGCGGGTGTCGAGGGCGGCAACGTGGCCGACGAGGGCGCGCAGGATGGGCTGCCGGCAGCGGGGGCAGAGCTGGGTGCGCACCTTGTTGGTGAGGGGCGCGGATAGGTCGAGCCACCCCGGCGGCTTCTTAGTCACGGGTCATCACCCGCTGTAGTGCAGAGTTCCAGCATGTGGACAGTGCCCGATCGGTCACTGCCTTGATTCGACCCTTGACCTGCGGGGATGCCTTGGGCAGTGACCGCAGTGACCGTTGTTTGCCTATGAGCCGAAATGCGCGTGCGCATGCGCGCGTATGACTGTGGAACAGGGAATTATCGGTCACTGCGGTCACTGATTCGCGACCATTGCAGGTCAGACTGCATACCACGCAGTGACCGATGGGGTTTTTCATCGGGCACTGGACGGTCACTGCGGTCACTGTCACCGCTCCCCTTCGTCGTCGACGTCGTTGGCGATGAGGGCGACGCCGACATACAGGCGGCGGCCGTTGCTGCGCTTCTGGTCGATGCCGAACCGAGTTCTCAACTCCCGGCCGAGCACCTGCGGCTTGAGGGGGATCTCGCCTTCGGCACGGCACCACTCCTCGTAGGCGTTGCGCAGCTTTGAGGTGACGGTGGTGACGTGGGGGCTGCCGCTGACGTGGCAGCAGTCCTCCATGAACCGTGCGAGCGCGTCCTCTTCCTCGGCGTAGGACTCGGTGAACGCCATGACGGCGGACGGTTCGCGGAGCTTGGCGGCGAAGGCGTCGACGGCGCCGCGGATCATCCAGGCGAGGATCGCCGGGCCTTCCTCGTTGGCGAGGATCCGGGCGAGCCCGTCGATCTTCTTCTCTTCGGGGACGGTGCGAGTGAACGGCACCAGGCGCAGGCGTCGCCAGAACGAGTCGCCGCCGGCCTTGACCGCGGGCAGGTGGTTGCCCATCAGCCACAGGTGGTGGGTCGGCTCGAAGGTGAAGTGGTCCTGGCGCATGAACCGTGCGGTGAGGGCGTCGCCGCCGGTGAGCAGCTTCATCTTCGCTTCGTCGAAGCGGGCGTCCTGGTTGACCTCGGAGACGACGACGAGGCGCAGCCCGGCGAGGCGGGCGACTTCGGTCTCGTGCTGCTGCTGGCCGACCATGAGGAAGGTGTTGGGTGCGGTGGCCGCGTAGTCGCCGAGCAGGATGCGTAGCACGTCAAGGAAGACGGTCTTGCCGTTGCCGCCGGGGCCGTGAAGGAAGGGCAGGACGTGGAAGCGGGTGTCGCCGCTGGCGGAGTAGCCGGCGAGGCGCTGCACGAAGGAGGCGAGTTCGGTGTCCTCGCCGAAGGTGTCGGCGAGGAAGGTCCGCCAGCGTGGGGCGTCGGCTTCGAAGTCGGGCGCGACGGTGGTGGACCGTGTGTGCAGGGCGTCAGGGTCGGAGGGGTGCATCTCGCCGGTGACGAGGTCGACGATGCCGCCGGGGGTGTTCAGGTGGGTGGCGGTGGCGTCGAGCTGTGCGGCGGGGGCGACGACTCGCTGGTCGGAGCGGGCGAGCTGGACGGCGGCGTTGAGGGAGGCGCGGCTGAGGCTGGTGGCCTTGTGCTTGTGGGCGCGCTTCTGCTCGGCCTCGTCATCGAAGACGTAGGGGTCGAGGGTGCGGATCATGTCGCGGGCGCGTTCGATGGCGAGGCCGCCTTCGTCCCAGGTCCAGCGGTGGTCTTCCCAGGTGAGCCACATGCCGCGCTGGGGCACGTAGCGCATCTGCTCGCCGTAGATGTCGACGAAGAGGAGGGCGTTGCCGTCGTCGGTGTAGGACTCGGGCCAGGTGCCGCTGGATGCGGTGGGGCGCGGCTGTGTGTCGATCTGGAGGGCGTTGGTGCCGTCGACGGGCGGCATGCCGGTCATGGGCTGGGTGAAGCCGTTGACGACGCGCAGCTGCGGCCGGCCGGTGGGTGCGGTGGGGGCGCTGCCGTAGCCGCGGCGGCGCAGTTCCTTGGCGGCAGTGCTGTGGTCGCCGCCGTGCTCGAGGAGGGCGTAGGCACCGAACTTGGTGTACGGGCGTTCGGCTTCGAACTCAGTGGAGGTGGTGAAGACGAACAGGCGGTCTCGGTCGCTGCTGTGGCCGGTGGTGGCGGACGGTCCCGGGTCGGTCTTTCCGGGCCGCTTCCAGTAGCGGGTGTCACCGTGCTGGCCGATGAGCTGCCAGCCGCGCGGGGTGAGGATGTCGGCCCAGTCGGTGCGCTGCTCGTAGTCGTCGCCCGGCTTCACCCCGCCGACGTCCGGTGTGCCGACGGCTTCGGTGCGGGTCTGCGCCGGGACGTCGGGGATGGCGGGCATCTGGTCGAGCATGCGGGCGATGGTGAACAGGGCGTCACGCTCGCTCGCGGTGATCTCGGCGACGTTCTTCGGGTGGCCGGCGAGCAGCTGCCACGGCTGGCCACTGGGGTGCACAGGACCGTGCGAGGGGGCAGTGACGACGAATCCGCCTTCACCGCGGGTCTCGATGAGCACCTTGACCTTCTCGCCGGGCTTGGCCGCGAGTTCCTCGGTGGTGGCGGGGCGGCGGGCCAGCTTGGTGTTGCCGAGGACGGGGCCGCCGGCGACGCGGTAGATGAGGTGGTAGCCGCCGGTCGGGGTCTGCTCGCAGTAGCCGTCCTTGATGCGCTGCCACACGTCGCCGAGACCGGAGGCTTCGGCGATCTCGTCGAACTCTTCGTGCTGTCCTTCGGTGACGGCGCGGCCTTCGAATTCGAGCATCTCCAGGTTGCCGGAGACGGAGCCGAGGATGATGCCGAGGCCGGGGTGGCCGCCTTCGAACCAGGAGCGGATCACCTGCTCGGTGGGGCGCTGGGTCTGGTACTGCTTCCATGCCCCGTCCGGCCGCTTGGTGCCGTCGATGGCAGCCCGGACGACGCTGGCGCCGGCCTGGTGCCAGGCGAGGGCCACCTCGAGGGTGCTGAAGTCGGGGCTCACTGTGTCTCCTTGGCGGACTTGAAGCGGAAAGCTGGCTTCGTGCCCGCCCCGGGCGTTGCACTCCGGGGCGCCGGCTGGTTCCGGGCGGGCGGTCGAGCGGGGTGGATCAGAACGGGGGTTGGCCGCCGGCCTGCGGCGCCGCGGCGGGGGCCGTGGCCTGGCCGCCCTGCACCTGGGCGAGGAGGGCCTGGACGGCGGGGTCGCTGAGGTCGACGCCGCCTGCGATCTCTCCGGTGGTGGTGTTGACCGGGGGCTGTGCGGCCGGTGTCGGAGCGGGCGCTGCGGCGGCCGGCGTCTGCGTGGGGGCGGCAGCCTGGGTGAAGGTCGGCTTGTGGGCGTTGACCCATGCCTCGGCCTTGGCGTCGTCGGTTCCCTCGTTGAAGGGCAGCAGCGCCCAGGCCTGGAAGCCGGACTTGGTGGAGACCTGTCCGATGCGGCCGAGGACGAAGGTGGCGCCGGTGGCGAGGCGGGAGACGATGCCCTTGTGGGTGACGTTGACCCGCTCGCGCAGTTCGTTGTCGCCTTCGAGGTCGACGACGTCGACGACGGCCTGGTCGATCTCCTCGTTGCGCAGTTGGTCGTAGCGCTTGCCGATCTCGTGGACGACGGTGAACAGGACGAGGTGCCCGTTCATCTCGGCCGGCTTGAGGAAGCCGCCGCCGGCGGTGGGCTGGTTGAACATCGACACGATGTGTCTCCTTGGTGTGCGTTGTCCCGTTGGCTGGGTTGCCGTGCGGGCTGGTGCGTCCTGGGCCGCGGTGCGGTTCAGGAGGTCTTGGGGATCCCGGGGCAGCCCTGACTGAGGTCGGTGCTGCCGGGCTTGTGCCAGGGGCAGAACACGCAGCGGGCTTTGGGGTCGGTGGGGAACATCGCCCAGCGCTCGGGGTTCTTCTCGGGGTCGAGCTTGAGGACGAGTTCGCGTATGGCGTCGAGGCGGGCGATGGCCTGCTCGGCGACGTCACGGCGGTAGTCGTCGACCCACACGTAGGGCTCGAGGACGTGGTGCCTGGGGAGGAAGACGATGGCGACGCGCTGCGGCTTCTCGCCTGCGTTCTCCATGCCGAGCCCGTACAGGTTGGCTTGGATGCGGTACTGGTCGCCGGGGCCCTGGCTGCGGTACTTGCGCAGCGAGGTGACGCCGGTGATCTTCCAGTCGTAGACGGTGCCGGTTGCGCGGTCGTACAGGTCGGCGGAGCCGGCGATGGTGGAGTCGTAGGTGTAGCCCTGGCGGACGGTGACCCGCTTCTCGACGAGGTAGCGCTCCCCCTTGGGGTCGCGCTTCTCGAACAGCTCCGCCATCCAGGCGTGGACTGCGGTGCCCTGGATGCTTGCCCAGGGGTCCCGGTCGGCGCCGGGGACTTCGGGCCAGTCGCTCGCCTTGTAGGCGAGGGCGCGGGAGCAGGGGTTGCCGACCTCGCTGGGGCCGATTCGGCGCTGGCGGGAGCGGGGTGCGTTGTTGGCGGTGTCGATGACGAGCTGGCGGATCATCTGGGCGATGTGGGCGCCGGCTCCGGTCTCGTGTTCGGTGACGGTGCCGGCGGGCTGGGTGAAGGTCACGCCGCCTCCTTGGCTGGTGTGGTGTGGGGGCAGTGGCCGACGCGGACTTCGGCGCACAGCTGGCGGACGCCGTCTTCGCCGCGGGCGCGTTGGTGGTGGCCGCAGGTGCACAGCCAGTCGGCGGTGGGGATCTGGCCGCGGTCGAGGCCGCTGATGTGGAGGCCGGGGCGGATACCGGTGATGACGACGGGCTGCTCGCTCATGCGGCCACCACCACCGTGGCCAGGTGGTCGGCGAGCTGCTGGCCGATCCAGCGGGTGTACGCGGGCGGCACGCCCTGGTTCAGGCCGTCCTTCGTCATCCACCCGGACGGCACGCCCATCGCGTCCTCAGCCGCGGCCTTCGAGCAGTTACCGCCACCGGTGACTTGGACGAACGAGGTCCACTGATCGAGCTGCCCGTAGTGCGCTTTCCGCTTGTCGCGGGTGTAGTGCAGCGGGTGCCGCTTCGGGCACGGCCGCGGCGCGTACAGCGCGAGGTTCGACTCGAAGATGCGGTGCCGGCTGACGCGGAGCCCGTCGAACATCGTTCCGCACAGGGTGATCGGGTTCTTCAGGGGCGCTCCCTCGACGTTCTCGATCACGAACGGCAGGCCGGTCGCCTCGGCGATCGCGCGGGCCTCGGGGATGAAGTCCTCGTACTCCAGGCCTGTGCGGTGCGCGAGGTCGGAGTGGGCCCAGCACGGCGGCGACCACGCGGAGGCGTCGAAGTTCTCTCGTATCCAGGCGGGGTCGAGGTCGCGGAGGTCGGCCTGGATGAACGGGAACGGGTAGCGGGACTGCGGCTCCCGGTCCACACCGATGACGTCGAACCCGGCGAGGTAGTAGCCGTAGGAGGCCATGCCCTGCTTGCAGCAGACGTCGAGCAAGGTCCAGCCGTTCGGGACCCGCGGGGGCAGGGTGAAGGTCACGCCGCTTCACCGCTCTCCGTGTCCAGCGGAGACATTTCCATGTGCTCGCGGAGCAGGTAGCCGAACTGCAGGCCGGACATCGTGACGAACCAGTCGCCAGGGTTGCCCTTACCGCGGCGCTTGTGCCAGACGGCTCCGAGGGACGCACCATCGTTCGCACGCTCCCGCTCGGCTTCGTCGAGCCAGGCGGCCAGTTCCTGACGGGAGCAGTTCTTGACCTCGATAACGATGCCCGGCAGGCCGGCGATGTCACCGCGATCATGGGTGCCATTCAGGGTCCGGCGCTCGGCCTGGGTGAACCCGATGGCACGGAGGAAGTTGACGACGGCCGTCTCGGCTGCCGTGCCCTTTTTCTTGGAGGCGCTCATCGGCCGGTCTCCTTGGTGAGCTTGGCGAGTTCGGCGTCGAAGTCGACGGCACGGATCTCGGCTTCGGTGATGGGGGTGCGGTGGCCGCGCCTCTTGGTGGCGGTGACGGCGCAGATCCAGACGGCGAGGGCCCCGTAGCTGAGGGCGCTGAAGGCGCCGAACCCGGCGAGTGCGGTCTGCAGGGTGGGGTTCATGCGGCACCGATCCAGGTGACGAGGCGGGAGGAGCGGGACGTGGTGCGTTTGGACTTGGTGGCGGCGACTTCGCGGATGACGCCGCGGCGGGCCGCGTAGGCGAATCGGGGGCCCCACTGGTGGTGGTTGGCCGGTTCCCGGACGAGGCCTGCGTCGACGAGGTCGTGGGCCTGGAAGGGGATGCGCCGCCGGGCCATCTCGGCTATGCCGTCGTCGCACTCCGACTTCCATTCGTTGTCGGTGGCGTCGTCTGCTTCGCCCATGCCCTGCGCCTTGAGGCGGTCCCCTGCGGTGCTCACGCGGCCACCTGCCCGCCGGCGATGGCCTGGAGGTAGGCGATGCCGTTCTCGTCGTACTTGGCGAGGAGGATCGCGTCGCCGTAGTCGGGGAAGGTGCTGCAGAGCTTCGCCCGGTTGGCCATGTCGGCCCGGTCGATGAGGCTGATCAGGGACTCGGTCCAGTCCCCCGCCGGGTAGCCGCCGCGGCCGAAGTGCGAGAGGACGTGGCAGGCGACCTCGGTGGGAATCCTGGGGCGCTTGGTGTTCATGTGAGGCTCCTGAGGGTGTGCTGAGCCCGCCAGCAGGCCGCGCAGCGTCTCGACGATCGGGGTGAAGGGCTGGTACTCCGCGAACTG
>NZ_JBEZXY010000022.1:0-879 GCF_040638245.1 Streptomyces sp. NPDC026659
CAATAATATTGAAAAAGGAAGAGTATGAGCCATATTCAACGGGAAACGTCTTGCTCTAGGCCGCGATTAAATTCCAACATGGATGCTGATTTATATGGGTATAAATGGGCTCGCGATAATGTCGGGCAATCAGGTGCGACAATCTATCGATTGTATGGGAAGCCCGATGCGCCAGAGTTGTTTCTGAAACATGGCAAAGGTAGCGTTGCCAATGATGTTACAGATGAGATGGTCAGACTAAACTGGCTGACGGAATTTATGCCTCTTCCGACCATCAAGCATTTTATCCGTACTCCTGATGATGCATGGTTACTCACCACTGCGATCCCCGGGAAAACAGCATTCCAGGTATTAGAAGAATATCCTGATTCAGGTGAAAATATTGTTGATGCGCTGGCAGTGTTCCTGCGCCGGTTGCATTCGATTCCTGTTTGTAATTGTCCTTTTAACAGCGACCGCGTATTTCGTCTCGCTCAGGCGCAATCACGAATGAATAACGGTTTGGTTGATGCGAGTGATTTTGATGACGAGCGTAATGGCTGGCCTGTTGAACAAGTCTGGAAAGAAATGCATAAACTTTTGCCATTCTCACCGGATTCAGTCGTCACTCATGGTGATTTCTCACTTGATAACCTTATTTTTGACGAGGGGAAATTAATAGGTTGTATTGATGTTGGACGAGTCGGAATCGCAGACCGATACCAGGATCTTGCCATCCTATGGAACTGCCTCGGTGAGTTTTCTCCTTCATTACAGAAACGGCTTTTTCAAAAATATGGTATTGATAATCCTGATATGAATAAATTGCAGTTTCATTTGATGCTCGATGAGTTTTTCTAAGAATTAATTCATGAGCGGATACATATTTGAATGTATTAG
>NZ_JBEZXY010000022.1:889-2936 GCF_040638245.1 Streptomyces sp. NPDC026659
AAATAAACAAAAAGGGGAACCGCGCACATTTCCCCGAAAAGTGCCACTTGCGGAGACCCGGTCGTCAGCTTGTCGTCGGTTCAGGGCAGGGTCGTTAAATAGCCGCTTATGTCTATTGCTGGTTTACCGGTTTATTGACTACCGGAAGCAGTGTGACCGTGTGCTTCTCAAATGCCTGAGGTTTCAGCAAAAAACCCCTCAAGACCCGTTTAGAGGCCCCAAGGGGTTATGCTAGTTATTGCTCAGCGGTGGCAGCAGCCTAGGTTAATTAAGCTGCGCTAGTAGACGAGTCCATGTGCTGGCGTTCAAATTTCGCAGCAGCGGTTTCTTTACCAGACTCGAGTACTTACTTAAATGTCATTCCTGCTTCCTCACGGTCGCCGATGTCAGCCCCAGCGAGCGCCCCACGATCTCCTGCATGATCTCCGAGGTGCCGCCGAAGATCCGCTCAATGCGGTTGTCGCGCCAGATGCGCGCGATCTCGTACTCGTTGATGTATCCGTATCCGCCGAACAGCTGGACGCAGCGGTCGATGATCTGCCAGGCGGTCTCGGTGGTCCAGTACTTCGCCGCGGCGGCGTCGACCGCCGTGAGATGGCCCTCGACGAGCGCCATGATGCAGCCGTCGACATAGGTGCGTGCCGCGTCGAGCTTGGCCCGCATGTCGGCCAGCGCGAAGCGGTTGGCCTGGAAGGTGCCGATGGGCTGCCCGAACGCCGTGCGGGTCTTGGCGTACTCCAGCGCCAGCTCGAAGGCGCGCTGTGCGCCGCCCAGCGCGCTCACCGCGATGGCGATCCGCGCGGTGGGCAGGTTCTCCATCATGTACGCGAAGCCGCGGCCCTCCGCGCCGAGGAGGTTCGCCGCCGGCACCCGTACGTCGTGGAAGAAGAGCTCCGCGGTGTCCTGCGCCTTGAGGCCGACCTTGTCCAGCCGGCGGCCGCGCTCGAAGCCGGGCATCCCGCGCTCGACGACCAGCAGGCTGATGCCCTTGTGGCGGGCGTCCGGGTCGGTCTTGCAGGCGACGATCACGAAGTCGGCGAGGATGCCGTTGGTGATGAAGGTCTTCTGGCCGCTGAGCACATAGTGGTCGCCCTCGCGGCGGGCGGTGGTGCGCATCGCCGCCAGGTCCGACCCGGCGTCCGGCTCGGACAGGGCCAGTGCGCAGATGGTCCGCCCGGAGACGATCCCGGGGAGCCAGCGGTGTTGCTGCTCCCCGGTGAGGTGCGACAGGTAGGAGGGCAGGACGTCGTTCTGGAGCCCGAGGCCGATGCCCACCGTGCCGGTGGCCGCCATCTCCTCGGCCATGATGGCGTTGTAGCGGAAGTCGCGGATGCCCTGTCCGCCGAACTCCTCGGGGAATTCCCACCCGATGAGACCGGCCGCACCGGCCGCGCTCCAGGCCTCGCGGCTGACGATTCCGGCCTGCTCCCATTCCTCCGCGTGGGGCACGCACTCCCTGAGGTAGTAGGCACGGGCGGTCTCCCGGAACTGCTCGTGCTCGGGGGTGAAGAGCGTGCGCCTCATCGACTGGAAATAGAGGTTTTCGTCCCCCGGATCCTGGCTGTGGTGATGATGGTGATGGCTGCTGCCCATGGTATATCTCCTTATTAAAGTTAAACAAAATTATTTCTACAGGGGAATTGTTATCCGCTCACAATTCCCCTATAGTGAGTCGTATTAATTTCCTAATGCAGGAGTCGCATAAGGGAGAGCGTCGAGATCCCGGACACCATCGAATGGCGCAAAACCTTTCGCGGTATGGCATGATAGCGCCCGGAAGAGAGTCAATTCAGGGTGGTGAATGTGAAACCAGTAACGTTATACGATGTCGCAGAGTATGCCGGTGTCTCTTATCAGACCGTTTCCCGCGTGGTGAACCAGGCCAGCCACGTTTCTGCGAAAACGCGGGAAAAAGTGGAAGCGGCGATGGCGGAGCTGAATTACATTCCCAACCGCGTGGCACAACAACTGGCGGGCAAACAGTCGTTGCTGATTGGCGTTGCCATGACGAAATCGGTCTCGATCCTGCGGGTGTGGAACTGGAAGG
>NZ_JBEZXY010000023.1:0-1331 GCF_040638245.1 Streptomyces sp. NPDC026659
GGTGATGGGTGGCTGGTCGTTGTTTGAGAACTGCACAGTGGACGCGAGCATCTGTGGCCAAGTTTTTAAGGGCGCACGGTGGATGCCTTGGCACCAGGAACCGATGAAGGACGTGGGAGGCCACGATAGTCCCCGGGGAGCCGTCAACCAGGCTTTGATCCGGGGGTTTCCGAATGGGGAAACCCGGCAGTCGTCATGGGCTGTCACCCGCTGCTGAACACATAGGCAGTGTGGAGGGAACGAGGGGAAGTGAAACATCTCAGTACCCTCAGGAAGAGAAAACAACCGTGATTCCGGGAGTAGTGGCGAGCGAAACCGGATGAGGCCAAACCGTATGCGTGTGAGACCCGGCAGGGGTTGCGCATACGGGGTTGTGGGATCTCTCTTCTACGGTCTGCCGGCCGTAGGACGAGTCAGAAACCGTTGATGTAGGCGAAGGACATGCGAAAGGTCCGGCGTAGAGGGTAAGACCCCCGTAGTCGAAACATCAGCGGCTCGTTTGAGAGACACCCAAGTAGCACGGGGCCCGAGAAATCCCGTGTGAATCTGGCGGGACCACCCGCTAAGCCTAAATATTCCCTGGTGACCGATAGCGGATAGTACCGTGAGGGAATGGTGAAAAGTACCGCGGGAGCGGAGTGAAATAGTACCTGAAACCGTGTGCCTACAAGCCGTGGGAGCGTCGGAAGCACTTCGGTGCTTCTCGTGACTGCGTGCCTTTTGAAGAATGAGCCTGCGAGTTTGCGGTGTGTTGCGAGGTTAACCCGTGTGGGGAAGCCGTAGCGAAAGCGAGTCCGAACAGGGCGATTCAGTAGCACGCTCAAGACCCGAAGCGGAGTGATCTAGCCATGGGCAGGTTGAAGCGGAGGTAAGACTTCGTGGAGGACCGAACCCACCAGGGTTGAAAACCTGGGGGATGACCTGTGGTTAGGGGTGAAAGGCCAATCAAACTCCGTGATAGCTGGTTCTCCCCGAAATGCATTTAGGTGCAGCGTCGTGTGTTTCTTGCCGGAGGTAGAGCACTGGATAGGCGATGGGCCCTACCGGGTTACTGACCTTAGCCAAACTCCGAATGCCGGTAAGTGAGAGCACGGCAGTGAGACTGTGGGGGATAAGCTCCATGGTCGAGAGGGAAACAGCCCAGAGCATCGACTAAGGCCCCTAAGCGTACGCTAAGTGGGAAAGGATGTGGAGTCGCACAGACAACCAGGAGGTTGGCTTAGAAGCAGCCACCCTTGAAAGAGTGCGTAATAGCTCACTGGTCTAGTGATTCCGCGCCGACAATGTAGCGGGGCTCAAGCGTACCGCCGAAGTCGTGTCATTGCAGCATG
>NZ_JBEZXY010000023.1:1427-2849 GCF_040638245.1 Streptomyces sp. NPDC026659
GCACATAGTCTGAGACCTGATGCCGAGCCGATTGTGGTGAAGTGGATGATCCTATGCTGTCGAGAAAAGCCTCTAGCGAGTTTCATGGCGGCCCGTACCCTAAACCGACTCAGGTGGTCAGGTAGAGAATACCGAGGCGTTCGGGTGAACTATGGTTAAGGAACTCGGCAAAATGCCCCCGTAACTTCGGGAGAAGGGGGGCCATGTCCGGTGATCCGATTTACTCGGTGAGCTGGGTGTGGCCGCAGAGACCAGCGAGAAGCGACTGTTTACTAAAAACACAGGTCCGTGCGAAGCCGTAAGGCGATGTATACGGACTGACGCCTGCCCGGTGCTGGAACGTTAAGGGGACCGGTTAGCTTGGATTCGTCCAGGCGAAGCTGAGAACTTAAGCGCCAGTAAACGGCGGTGGTAACTATAACCATCCTAAGGTAGCGAAATTCCTTGTCGGGTAAGTTCCGACCTGCACGAATGGCGTAACGACTTCTCGACTGTCTCAACCATAGGCCCGGTGAAATTGCACTACGAGTAAAGATGCTCGTTTCGCGCAGCAGGACGGAAAGACCCCGGGACCTTTACTACAGTTTGATATTGGTGTTCGGTTCGGCTTGTGTAGGATAGCTGGGAGACTTTGAAAGCGGCACGCCAGTGTCGTGGGAGTCGTCGTTGAAATACCAGTCTGGTCGTGCTGGATGTCTAACCTCGGTCCGTGATCCGGATCAGGGACAGTGTCTGATGGGTAGTTTAACTGGGGCGGTTGCCTCCTAAAGAGTAACGGAGGCGCCCAAAGGTTCCCTCAGCCTGGTTGGCAATCAGGTGTTGAGTGTAAGTGCACAAGGGAGCTTGACTGTGAGACCGACGGGTCGAGCAGGGACGAAAGTCGGGACTAGTGATCCGGCGGTGGCTTGTGGAAGCGCCGTCGCTCAACGGATAAAAGGTACCCCGGGGATAACAGGCTGATCTTCCCCAAGAGTCCATATCGACGGGATGGTTTGGCACCTCGATGTCGGCTCGTCGCATCCTGGGGCTGGAGTCGGTCCCAAGGGTTGGGCTGTTCGCCCATTAAAGCGGTACGCGAGCTGGGTTTAGAACGTCGTGAGACAGTTCGGTCCCTATCCGCTGTGCGCGTAGGAATATTGAGAAGGGCTGTCCCTAGTACGAGAGGACCGGGACGGACGAACCTCTGGTGTGCCAGTTGTCCTGCCAAGGGCATGGCTGGTTGGCTACGTTCGGGAGGGATAACCGCTGAAAGCATCTAAGCGGGAAGCCTGCTTCGAGATGAGTATTCCCACCTCCTTGAGAGGGTAAGGCTCCCAGTAGACGACTGGGTTGATAGGCCAGATATGGAAGCCCGGTAACGGGTGGAGTTGACTGGTACTAATAGGCCGAGGGCTTGTCCTCAGTTGCTCGCGTCCACTGTGT